>NZ_JBEUJY010000001.1:0-739615 GCF_043356775.1 Salmonella sp. SJTUF15581
TAGACTGGCCCCCTGAATCTCCAGACAACCAATATCACTTAAATAAGTGATAGTCTTAATACTAGTTTTTAGACTAGTCATTGGAGAGCAGATGATTGATGTCTTAGGACCGGAGAAACGCAGACGGCGTACTACACAGGAAAAGATCGCTATTGTTCAGCAGAGTTTTGAACCGGGAATGACGGTCTCCCTTGTTGCCCGGCAACACGGTGTGGCAGCCAGCCAGTTATTTCTCTGGCGCAAGCAATACCAGGAGGGAAGTCTTACTGCTGTGGCCGCAGGAGAGCAGGTCGTTCCTGCCTCTGAACTTGCTGCTGCCATGAAGCAGATTAAAGAACTCCAGCGCCTGCTCGGCAAAAAAACGATGGAAAATGAACTCCTTAAAGAAGCCGTTGAATACGGGCGTGCAAAAAAGTGGATAGCGCACGCGCCCTTATTGCCCGGGGATGGGGAGTAAGCTTAGTCAGCCGTTGTCTCCGGGTGTCGCGTGCGCAGTTGCACGTAATTCTCAGACGAACCGATGGCTGGAAAGATGGTCGCCGCAGCCGTCACTCAGATGATACGGATGTGCTTCTCCGTATACACCATGTTATCGGAGAGCTGCCCACGTATGGTTATCGTCGGGTATGGGCGCTGCTTCGCAGACAGGCCGAACTTGATGGTATGCCTGCGATCAATGCCAAACGTGTTTACCGGATCATGCGCCAGAATGCGCTGTTGCTTGAGCGAAAAACCGCTGTACCGCCATCGAAACGGGCACATACTGGCAAAGTGGCCGTGAAAGAAAGCAATCAACGATGGTGCTCTGACGGGTTCGAGTTCCGCTGTGATAACGGAGAAAAACTGCGAGTCACGTTCGCGCTGGACTGCTGTGACCGTGAGGCACTGCACTGGGCAGTCACTACGGGCGGCTTCGACAGTGAAACAGTACAGGACGTAATGCTGGGAGCGGTGGAACGCCGCTTCGGCAACGAGCTTCCGGCGTCTCCAGTAGAGTGGCTGACGGATAATGGTTCATGCTACCGGGCTAATGAAACACGGCAGTTTGCCCGGATGTTGGGGCTTGAACCGAAGAACACGGCGGTGCGGAGTCCGGAGAGTAACGGCATAGCAGAGAGCTTCGTGAAAACGATAAAGCGTGACTACATCAGTATCATGCCTAAACCAGACGGGTTAACGGCAGCAAAGAACCTTGCAGAGGCGTTCGAGCATTATAACGAATGGCATCCGCATAGTGCACTGGGTTATCGCTCGCCACGGGAATATCTGCGGCAGCAGGCCAGTAATGGGTTAAGTGATAACAGGTGTCTGGAAATATAGGGGCAAATCCACTTATTGAGCTCGCCATCAGATGTTGGCGGTGATAATGCAAGTAATACACTCAATATGATCGTGACAATGGTAGCGTCGCTTTCTGAACCATTGAAAGGGATGAATACCGCATTTGTATCTTCTATCTATGGTGTTGTTTGCGCCATACTCCTGACCTCACAAAGTGTTTTTGTTCGCAGCTCCTATTCCCTTGTTTCTACGGAAATCAAAAAATTAAAAATCATAAGCAACAGATCCAATAATAAACAACGAAGCCTGCGGGTTGAATCAGAGACGCTTGTAGAATTTAAAGAGTTGTTTAAAGCGTTTTTTGATAACTACCTGACAGTTGAAAACTTACGGACGCAGGATGAAGAAAAGAAACGAGAGATGCTATCAGATAGCTTTGTCACTTTGCAAAACCGACTATTGGATAACTCAGCAAAACTGGAACAACTTTCTACGCTGATTGATGGTTATCTGGTAAGCAGTAACGAAAATCTCAAAAAATTATCTGACGGTGTAATAACAATTACCTCTCGTTTATCTGAAGGTAATATCCTGCTTGCTGATAATAATGCACGACTGGAGGCAATGAGTACAATACAAAATATTATAGATAAAAAGAATGATTCAATAATGACATCAGTTGATAAATGTTATCAGGAATCTCTTTCACATGGTAAGACCATAAACGATATTGCCGCTGGCAGTGCCGATATTTCTCATACTCTCGATGGGCTGAGAAAAGAAATGGATGAGGATATGAACAATGTTCATTTAGCGCTATCCGATCTATCGGCTACTGATAAAAAGATTATTACTAATACTAAAGAGATTAGTGCTGAAATGGTTAGCTACCGTGATACCTATATGCCATTAATGGAAAAAATAACATCTATGCATCAGGAAATAGTAAAGCAACGTTTGTTAAACAAGGAGGAAAAAAATGAAGATTAAGATGTTTTTTCTGACGACTGCTTTTATTACACAAAGCACATACGCCAGCGAGCTTCCGGTCATTCCTCTAAGAGATTTAGTTAATGCCGCATTAACGCATCAGCCCTCTGTTGCTGTTTCATATTATGAGACTGAAAAGAAAAACAGTGACTTAGATCTTTCACGGGCAGCACTTTATCCTACCCTGGATCTAACATCTGGCCTTAATAATAACAGAAAGGAGTCGTCAGGTACCGAGAGAAACGTTGAAAATAAGGTGTCCTTATCATACCGAATAACGGATTTTGGAGTGAGGGGGGCTAATATCAGGAAATCTGAATATGAAAGAGATAATAGTAAGACTGACTATGAAAAAACAAAGAATATAGTGTCTCAGGAGGTTGTGACAACCTATTACAACATCAGTAAATATCGTGAAATGATTGATGGCGTAAATCTGGAGAAAGAGTTTTATAAAAAGATGCTGGAAACTTTTTCGCTGCTGGTATCTTCCGGTGTAGCTATGCAATCTGATATGCGTAAAGTACAAGTATCTATCGATGCATTAAATACCAGAAGCATTATGTATCAGTCGATGTTGGATGATGAAATGTATAAAATGCAGAATATGACTGGTCTGAATTTGTCACCAGATCAGATTCAAAGCGATGAAAAATTCAACCTCTTCAAAAAATATATCTTTGTCGAAAGCCCTGAAAAACTTATAGACATGGTGATGAAATACAACGATGACTATAAGATGCTTGTCAATACCCGAAAAGCCGCGACCGAAGATATTAATGCCGCAAAATCATCCTATTTTCCGACTGTAGATCTCGTTTCCAGCTATGTACAGAATAACCCGAGCGGTAGTGCCAAAAAAAGTGATTATGAAGATGAATTTAAAACGGGTATCAATGTCAGTTTCAACATTTTTAATGGGTTCAGAAATTCAGCCCAGGAAAGAAAAATGGTGGCAAGTTACTCGCAGGCTAAGCTGCAAATTGACGATTTTTTGATTAAAACGCGTTATAACATTGATTCACAACTTTCAAGATACGCCGCTGCAAAAGAGACTTACTCAGTGGCGGAACGTTCACATACAAACGCGTTACGGCTTACTGAATTATATGAGCAGGAGTTTCAGTTAGGGCAAAAAAGTTTGCTTGATTTAATTTCAAGCCGTAATGAAGCATTTCAGGCATATGTAAGCATGATCGACAGCAAATATAGCCTGTATATTTTAAAGTTACAGCAACTCTCATTGATTTTTCATTTAATGGATTATTTAAAAGGAAATACTGAAAGTGAGTTAAATGTAATGAAATGAATAGAAGACAAAGCGATCATCTCATGATGATAATTATTTCTTTGACGATCTTAATTATTATCCTTACCTACTTTATAGAAATTAATTCAGTAGTTCATGGTCAGGGCGTTATCACTACTAAAGATAATGCTCAGTTAATATCTCTTTCTAAAGGAGGGACGATACAAGATATTTATGTAGCCGAGGGTGATACTGTAAAAAAAGGAGAACTCCTTGCAAAGGTCGTTAACCTTGATCTGCAAAAAGAATATCAAAGGTATAGAACTCAAAAAGGGTATCTGGATAAAGATGTTAACGAAATATCTTTCATTCTTGATAAAGAAAATGAGAGTGGATTGATTACCCTGGATGGCACCCGTTCTTTAAGCAATAAAGAGGTAAAAGCGAATATTGAATTAGTGCATAGTCAGATAAGAGCTAAAGAGTTAAAAAAAACCTCTCTTGATTCTGAGATTAGCGGATTACAAGAGAAGCTGAGTTCGAAAGAAAAAGAACTCGCATTGCTTGCCGAAGAAATAAATATTCTTTCCCCACTGGTAAAAAAAGGAATTAGCCCATATACCAATTTTCTTAACAAGAAACAGGCGTATATAAAAGTTAAGTCTGAAATTAATGATATTGAAAGTAGCATCACTTTAAAAAAAGATGATATTGAGTTGGTTGTTAATGATATTGAGGCGCTTAATAATGAATTGCGACTATCTTTATCTAAAATAATATCTAAAAATCTTCAGGAACTTGAGGTTGTTAACTCTACATTAAAAGTAATAGAGAAGCAGATAAATGAGGAGGATATCTATTCACCGGTTGACGGTGTAATTTATAAAATCAATAAAAGTGCCACTACTCATGGTGGTGTGATTCAGGCGGCAGACTTACTTTTTGAAATAAAACCAAAAGTAAGGACTATGCTGGCCGATGTGAAAATATTACCCAAATACCGTGACCAAATATATGTAGATGAAGCCGTTAAACTGGATGTGCAGTCAATTATCCAACCAAAGATAAAATCGTATAATGCGACTATCGATAATATTAGCCCTGATTCCTATGAGGAAAATACCGGAGGAACAATTCAGCGTTATTATAAAGTAATTATTGCATTCGATGTTAATGAAGATGATTTACGGTGGTTAAAACCAGGTATGACTGTTGACGCTAGTGTAATTACCGGAAAACACAGCATTATGGAATACCTGTTATCTCCCTTGATGAAAGGCGTGGACAAAGCCTTTTCAGAACCAGTTAATACTAAACGATTAGATACACCTTGAGAGTGAATATAATATTATGGGAAATAAAAGCATACAAAAGTTTTTTGCCGATCAAAATTCTGTAATTGATTTATCTTCTTTGGGTAATGCCAAAGGCGCAAAAGTTTCTCTTTCCGGGCCAGACATGAACATTACCACGCCGCGTGGTTCAGTGATCATTGTCAATGGCGCTCTTTATTCAAGTATCAAAGGCAATAACCTCGCTGTTAAATTTAAAGATAAGACTATTACCGGCGCTAAAATTCTGGGCAGCGTAGATTTAAAAGATATTCAACTGGAGAGAATTGACAGCTCATTGGTTGATTCTGCTCAGGTAGAAAAGAAAGGTAATGGCAAACGACGAAATAAGAAGGAAGAAGAGGAATTAAAAAAGCAGCTTGACGATGCTGAAAACGCAAAGAAAGAAGCTGATAAGGCGAAGGAAGAAGCAGAGAAAGCTAAGGAGGCTGCAGAAAAAGCGCTCAATGAAGCGTTTGAAGTACAGAACTCGTCAAAGCAAATGGAAGAAATGCTGCAGGAATTTTTGGCTGACAATGTAGCAAAAGACAATCTGGCTCAGCAAAGCGATGCTTCCCAGCAAAATACACAGGCTAAAGCAACGCAGGCTTCTAAACAGAACGATGCTGAAAAAGTTCTTCCTCAACCTATTAATAAAAATACCAGCACTGGCAAAAGTAATAGCAGTAAAAATGAGGAAAATAAGCTCGATGCCGAGTCTGTTAAAGAGCCGCTTAAAGTCACATTAGCGCTTGCGGCCGAAAGTAACAGCGGTAGCAAAGATGATAGTATAACTAATTTTACCAAACCTCAGTTTGTAGGTAGCACTGCTCCCAATGCCACGGTCATTATTAAAATTAATGGTATTGCTGTCGGTCAGGCTGTAGCGGATAGTTTGGGTAACTTCACCTTTACAGCGCCTGAAACATTGACTGATGGAACATACAATCTGGAGGCAGAGGCCAAGACTGCTGATGGGAGCGGTAGCGCCAAACTTGTCATTACTATCGATTCCGTTACCGATAAACCAACATTTGAACTTTCGCCTGAAAGTAGTGTGTCCGGTCATAAGGGCTTAACGCCGACCTTGACGCCTTCAATTGTTGGTACGGCGGAAGAGAATGCTAAGGTTGACATTTATGTAGATAATAAACTGGTTGCCAGCGTTGATGTCGATAAAGATGGAAACTGGAGTTATGAATTTAAGGATAATGAATTATCTGAGGGCGAAAATAGTATAAAAGTCGTTGCTGTAGATAAAGCAGGTAATAAAAACGAAACGACGGATAGTATCATAACCGACACCATTCCTCCGGAAAAGCCGACGATTGAGCTGGATGATAGTAGTGATTCCGGCATTAAAAATGACAACATTACAAATAGCACCCTACCAACATTTATTGGTGTGGCGGAACCCGGTTCTACAGTCTCTATTTATCTTGGACTTAAGCATCTTGGTGAGGTCATTGTTGCTAAAGATGGGACATGGAGCTATACGCTTACTACGCCGCTCAAGGATGGCGAATACAATATAACAGCAACAGCTACTGATATTGCCGGGCATACCTCAGCGACGGCAAATCTGCCTTTTACTATTGATACACGTATCAGCTATTTCAGCGCTGAGATTGAAACGACGAATGATAGCGGTATTGTCGGAGATAACGTTACTAACAATACTCGCCCAACCTTTACAGGTAAAACTGAGCCAAATGCTATTATCAGTGTCATAAATAGTGAGACTGGCGAAGAGGTTATTTTTAAAGCGAATGACAAGGGCGAATGGACGTTCAATTTCACTTCCGACTCAGTGGAAGGGATTAACAATCTTACGTTCACTGTTGAAGATGTCGCTGGCAACAAAAAGGATTTTTCCTTTAGTTACGTTATCGATACTATTGCCCCTGTACCTCCGACGGTTTCTTTGGAGGATTATGTTGTTTTGCCGAATGGTATAATTTTATCAGGGAATGATTTACCGGCTTTAGTCGGTACGGCAGAGCCAAAGTCTACCATCTTATTGATGCGAGATGGTAAATTATATGACAGCATTGAGGTTGATTCAAACGGGACCTGGAATTATCAGTTTAGTAATAAATTTCTTCAGGGTGCCTATGATATTGAAATCATTTCTCAGGATGCCGCCGGTAATAAATCCTCTACTGTTAAATATTCTTTTACTATTCAAACTGAAGTTGTACCTCCAAAAGCGGAACTCGATGCCAGTGATGATTCCGGTGCAAAAGGCGACTGGATTACCAATAAACATAATGCTCTGACATTACTGGGAACAGCGGATAGGTTTGCTACCGTAAATATCCTTATCGATGGTAAAACGATAGGCGTGACGACTGCGGATGCAGACGGTAACTGGAATTTTGATATTTCCCGAAATCTGTCTGACAATGTTTATAAGATTACGGTTGAATCCATCGATCCTTTAGGAAGAACGTCATCTGTAGATTATCAGCTTACCATTGATAGCTTTACGCCGATCCCCACTGTTATGTTGCATGATAGCGCTGATTCTGGCGTTAAAGGCGATATGATTACTAAAATTAATACGCCGTTGTTTACCGGGATGGCTGAAGCTAATGCTAAAGTTTCCATCTATGTTGACGGTGTGTTAAGTGGCGAGGCTATTGCTGGCGATGATGGTGTATGGAATTTTCAATTTACCACAGCGTTATCCGATGGCTCGCATGACGTAACGGTAAAGGTAGAAGATATTGCCGGTAATACTGCCTCCTCATCAGCGTATAATTTCCAAATCGTAACGCAAACGCAAAAACCAACAATAGAGTTGGTCAACGATACGGGGGTTGATAATACAGACCATATTATTAATGAAAAGAATCCTGCACTGACAGGAACCGCTGCACCCTATTCAACGGTTAAACTCTATATTGATGGTGCACTGATCGCTGAGGTCAGAACAAATAAAGATGGCAGATGGGAGTATACCCTGAAAGCCGATCAAGGTTTGGTTGATGGCGATCATAGAATAACCGCTTCAGTTGAAGATATCGCTGGCAACATTGCCCATTCGGATCCTTTCTTAATTAGCGTCGATACTGCTATTTCAATACCGATAGTTTCATTGAGCCCGGATTCAGATTCGGGAATTTCAGATGATAATTTAACGAATATCGTTAAACCTACCTTGCACCTAAAAGATATTGATCCGGACATTATCAGTGTTCAGGTATGGGATGCCATGTCTGATACGCAGATCGGTGTTGCCACGCAACAACCTGATGGTTCATGGGCCTATACCTTTACTTCAGATTTAACGGAAGGCTTGCATCAGGTTTATGTCAAGGTTGAGGACATTGCGGGTAATAAAGCGAACAGCGCGGTATTCGATTTTACTATCGATACCACAGTATCAACGCCGGTGATTTCCCTGCTTTCTAAGGATGATACGGGGGTTACAGGCGATAACCTGACCAACATCAATAAGCCAGGTTTTGCTATTTCCGGTGTTGATGCCGATGCGCATCGGGTCGTCGTACAGGTGATGCACAATGGCGTGAGCGAAGAGATCGAACTTTCCCACCACAACGGTAGCTGGTTATTTACACCAGGGAATACGTGGGCGGATGGCAGCTACACGTTAACGGTGAAAGTAGAAGATAAGGCAGGAAATACCAACTACTCAACGCCGCTGACGGTCGTTATCGATACCCAAATCGCCATTGATGGGGTGGAACTGGTCAACGATAGCGGCGTGAAAGGCGATAATATGACCAACGACGACCGTCCCCACTTTCGTGTGACGGTACCTACGGATGTCAATGAAGTCCGTCTGAGCATTGACGGTGGTCTTTCGTGGGTTCAGGCAACTCCGGGCGTAGCAGGAAGCTGGGAGTATATCTGGCCGACAGACCTGGCAGATGGTCAATACACGCTAACGGTGGAAGCGACTGATAAAGCAGGCAATACAGTGACGAAGACCATCGATTTCGCGGTGGATTCCACGCTGTCAGTGCCGGTCATCGTACTGAATAACGCGGACGACACCGGCATCCAGGGCGATAATCTGACGAATCGCACCCAGCCGACATTTGCCCTGCAGCAAATTGATGATGATGCCGTTCGCGTTACGGTCAGCGTGGAGCATGGCGGCGTCACCACTACATTTGACGCCACGAAAGGCACAGGCGGATGGACCTTTACGCCGCCGGCATTATGGGCGGATGGTGATTATACCCTGAGTGTGTCAGTCGAAGATAAAGCGGGGAACACCAGCCATTCTGCATCGCTGACGGTGACGGTGGACACGCAAATCGCCATTAATAACATTGAACTGGTCAATGACAGCGGTATTCCCGACGATAATCTGACTAATAACGTGCGTCCGCACTTCCAGGTGACGGTACCGACGGATGTCAACGTGGTGCGCCTGAGCATTGACGGCGGCAAGACGTGGTTCAACGCTACCCAGAGCGCGACGCCGGGCGCCTGGGATTATATCTGGCCGGATGATGTGGCCGACGGAGGCTATACCCTGACGGTAGAAGCGACCGACAAGGCGGGAAACCAGACGACGCAGGAACTTGATTTCACCATCGATACCACTCTGTCTGTGCCGACCCTCTCGCTGGACAGCGCAGATGACAGCGGCATCGCGGGCGATAATATCACCAATGTTAAAACGCCGGGCTTTACCCTCAACAATATTGATACCGATGTCAGCCGGGTGATAGTGGAGGTAATGCACAATGGCATTAAACAGGAGGTGCCACTGGTTCAGACCGGCGGACAGTGGCGCTTTGCGCCGACCAGCGACTGGGGGGACGGCGACTATATCCTGACGGTGAAGGTAGAAGATAGGGCCGGAAATGTGAAGCAGTCCGCGCCGTTGACGGTGACAGTGGACACGCATATCGCCATTGACCGTATTGAACTGGTTAACGACAGCGGTATCCCCGGCGATAATCTGACCAATGAAGCGCGCCCGCACTTTCAGGTGACAGTACCGGCGGATGTTAACGGTGTAAGACTGAGTATTGATGGCGGCAAAACGTGGTTTGACGCCACGCAGAGCGCGACGTCGGGCGTCTGGGATTATACCTGGCTGACGAATGTGGCTAACGGCCCTCACACCCTGATGGTGGAAGCGTCCGACAAGGCGGGAAACAAAACGACGCAGAAACTGGACTTCATCATCGATACCATTCTGTCAGAACCGACGATTACCCTGGACAGCGCGGATGATAGCGCCGCTGGCGATAACATCACCAACGTTAAGATGCCAGGCTTTACCCTCGGTAATATCGACGCCGACGTGACCAAAGTGGTGGTGACGGTGGCGCATGATGGTAAGAACCAACAGATAGAGTTGATTAAGAACGGCGGTGTGTGGCGCTTTACGCCGGGCGCAGCCTGGACCGATGGCGACTATACGCTGACGGTAAAGGTAGAAGATAAGGCGGGTAATACAAATTATTCTGCGCCGCTGACGGTGACTATCGATACGCAAACGTCTATTGATCGCATTGAGCTTCTTAATGACACGGGTATTGTCGGGGATAACCTGACCAATGAAGCACGTCCACAGTTTCATATTACGGTACCGACGGACGTGAACTCTGTGCAACTGAGTCTTGATGGCGGCATCAACTGGGTTAACGCAACGCTGACGTCTGACGGCGTTTGGGAGTATATATGGCCGACAGATCTGGTCGAAAATACGTATACCCTGACAGTGAAAGCAACCGATGTTGCAGGCAACACGGCGACGGAAACGCTCAATTTTATCATTGATACCACATTGTCGACACCGACCATCACGCTGGATAGCGCAGATGATAGCGGCACCGCCAACGATAATAAGACTAACGTTAAAACGCCGGGTTTTATTATCGGCGGTATTGATTCTGACGTGACTCAGGTCGTCGTGCAGGTGATGCGCGATGGTCACAGCGAGGAGGTGGAGCTGACGCAGACTAACGGGCAGTGGCGTTTTGTACCCGGCAGCGCGTGGACTGATGGCGACTATACGCTGACGGTAACGGTGAAAGATGAGGCGGGTAATATTCGCCACTCAGCGCCGTTGACGGTCACCATCGATACGCAAATTGCCATTGACCATATTGAACTGGTCAATGACAGCGGTATTCCCGACGATAATCTGACTAATAACGTGCGTCCGCAGTTCCAGGTGACGGTACCGACGGATGTCAACGTGGTGCGCCTGAGCATTGACGGCGGCAAAACGTGGTTTAACGCCACACAGAGCGCGACGCCGGGCGTCTGGGATTACACCTGGCTGACCGATGTGGCTAACGGTTCTCACACTCTGACGGTGGAAGCGACCGACGCGGCGGGAAACAAGGCAACACAGAACCTGGAGTTCAACATCGATACCCTACTGTCAGAGCCGACTATCGCTCTGGACAGCACGGACGACAGCGGAACAAAAGGCGATAACCTGACCAGCGTGAATAAGCCGACATTTATACTGGGCAATATTGACGCGGACGCACGGTATGTCACGGTTGAGGTGCAGCATGGCGGCACGAAAGAGGTGCTGACGGCCACCAAAGGCGCGACCGGCATCTGGAGCGTGACACCGACCGGTATGTGGGCGGATGGCAGTCATACGCTGACGGTGAGGGTGGAGGATGAAGCGGGTAACGTAAAATACTCAGTGCCGCTGACGATTACGGTCGATACCCAAATCACCATTGATGATATTGAACTGGTTAATGACAGCGGTACTAAGGGCGACAATCTAACTAACGACGCCAATCCACATTTCCGCATCACGGTGCCAGGGGATGTCAACGAAGTCAGTCTGAGTATTGACGGCGGTGTAACCTGGGTTAAGGCGATGCAAAGCTCGACGTCGGGCGTCTGGAATTATACCTGGCCAAAGACATTGGCAGATGATGACTACACGTTAACGGTGAAAGCGACTGATAACGCAGGCAATACGGTGACCAGGACGCTCGACTTCACTATTGATACCACGCTGTCGACGCCGGTTATTGTACTGGATAGTGCGGACGATACCGGTGTCCAGGGCGATAACATGACCAATCGCACCCAGCCGACATTTAACCTGCAACATATTGATGATGATGCCGTTCGCGTTACGGTCAGCGTGGAGCATGGCGGCGTCACCACCACATTTGACGTGACTAAAGACGCAGGAGGATGGACCTTTACGCCGCCGACATCATGGGGGGCGGGTGATTATACCCTGAGTGTGTCAGTCGAAGATAAAGCGGGGAACACCAGCCATTCTGCATCGCTGACGGTGACGGTGGACACGCAAATCGCCATTAATAACATTGAACTGGTCAATGACAGCGGTATTCCCGACGATAATCTGACTAATAACGTGCGTCCGCAGTTCCAGGTGAAGGTACCGACGGATGTTAACGAGGTACGCCTGAGCATTGACGGCGGCAAGACGTGGTTCAACGCTACCCAGAGCGCGACGCCGGGCGTCTGGGATTATACCTGGCTGGCTGATGTGGGAGAGGGTAAGCATACCCTGACAGTGGAGGCGACCGACAAGGCGGGAAACCAGACGACGCAGAAACTGGACTTCATCATCGATACCCTACTGTCAGAACCGACTATCGCTCTGGACAGCACGGACGACAGCGGAACAAAAGGCGATAACCTGACCAGCGTGAATAAGCCGACGTTTATACTGGGCAATATTGACGCGGACGCACGGTATGTCACGGTTGAGGTACAGCATGGCGGCACGAAAGAGGTGCTGACGGCCACCAAAGGCGCGACCGGCATCTGGAGCGTGACACCGACCGGTATGTGGGCGGATGGCAGTCATACGCTGACGGTGAGGGTGGAGGATGATGCGGGTAACGTAAAATACTCAGCGCCGCTGACGGTTACGGTCGATACCCATATTGCCATTGATGATATTGAACTGGTTAATGATAACGGTATTCCCGGCGACAACCTGACCAATGACGTTCGTCCACACTTCCGCGTCACGGTGCCAGGGGATGTCAACGAGGTACGTCTGAGTATCGACGGCGGTAATACGTGGGTTCGTGCAACACAGGGCACGGCAGGGATCTGGGATTACACCTGGCCGAAAGATGTGACCGACGGGCTACATACCCTGACGGTAGAAGCGACCGATAAGGCGGGAAACCAGACGACGCAGACGCTCGATTTTACCATTGATACCCGGCTGTCAACGCCTACCATCGCTATGGATAGCAGGGACGATACAGGTGCCATTGGCGATCATATTACGAGCGTCAAAAGGCCGGGCTTTACCATTGGCAATATTGACTCCGATGCGCACTCGGTCATTTTGCGGATCACGCAGGGCGGCAATAGCCAGGAAGTGACACTAACCCAGGCTGGAGGACAGTGGCGCTTTACGCCAGATGCTGACTGGGCGGACGGTAGCTATACGCTAACGGTAGAAGTCCAGGATAACGCGGGGAATGTCCGCCAGTCCACGCCGCTGATAGTGACGGTAGATACGCAAACCAGTATTACCGATATTACATTGGTCAATGATCATGGCGTGCCTGATGACAATCTAACTAACAGCACCCGTCCGCAGTTTGAGATCACGGTGCCGGCGGATGTGAATTCTGTGCAACTGAGCATTGATGGGGGCGCAAACTGGGTGAGCGCGGCGCAGGGTATCGAAGGCGTCTGGGGCTATACCTGGCCAACGGATATGGGCGATGGAAAACACACCCTAACCGTCATGGTCACCGACAGAGCGGGCAATACGGCGACGCAAACGCTTGAATTTTTCATCGACACCCGGTTGTCGACGCCGACCATTGCGCTGGATAGCACGGATGATACCGGTACGCCTGGCGATGATATGACCAATCGCACCCGACCGACCTTTATTCTGCAGAATATCGATTCGGATGTTATCAACGTTACAGTCAGCGTCACGCATAATGGAACGACAACCTCGTTTACCGCGACACAGGGGGCTGGAGGATGGAGCTTTACACCGCCAGCGCCGTGGGGCGACGGTGATTATACGCTGACGGTGACAGTGGAGGATCGGGCGGGAAATACGCGTCCGTCTACGCCGCTGACGGTGACAGTGGATACGCAAATAGCCATTGATCGTATTGAATTAGTCAACGATAGCGGCGTCCCTGGCGATAATGTGACAAAACATGTGCGTCCGCAGTTCCAGATCTCGGTACCGGATGATGTGGAAAAGGTTCTTCTGAGTATTGACGGCGGCACGACCTGGGTTACTGCAATCAAGAGTTCGACGGCTGGCATTTGGGATTACACCTGGCCGACGGATATGCCAGAGGGACAGCATACCCTGACCGTGGAAGTGACTGACGGTGCGGGTAATAAGATGACGGAGACGCTCAATTTCACTATCGACATCACGTTGTTGACGCCAACCATTGAGCTGGCGCCCGATCAGGATACCGGACAGAATAAGAACGATAATCTGACCAGCGTCACTCAACCAGTATTTGTGTTGGGGAGTATCGATAAAGATGTTCGACACGTGGAATTGAGTATTGAGCATAACGGCACGTTTAAAACGGTGGTACTCACCGAATCAGCCGACGGCTGGCGCTATCGACCGGATTCTGCTTTGGCGGACGGTAGCTACACATTCACCGTGACGGTAACAGATGTGGCAGGCAACCAGCAAACATCCGCGCCTTTAAAGGTGACGATAGACGGTTCGTTGACTACGCCGGTGATTGAGCTGGCGGCCGGCGAAGATAGCGGTACTGTTGGCGATCGCCTCACCAAACACGATCGGCCTGTGTTCGACATACGCCAGGTTGATTCTGACGTTACGCGCGTGATGGTCAAAGTAACTTACAACGGTAAAACGCACGAGGAAGCGGCGGTATTCACCAATGGTCAATGGCGCTTTACGCCTTCTGCGAGCTGGGCTGATGGCTCATATCAGTTAGCCGTTGTGGTGGAAGATCTGGCGGGGAATGTAAAAGAATCTGCACCGTTAGAGGTGCGTATTGATACCACGACAACCATTAACAATATCGTATTGCTTAATGATACTGGCGTGCAGAATGATCAATTAACGAATGTTGCTAAACCGTCATTCAGAATTGACGTTCCCGGTGATGTCATCCAGGTACGCGTAACCCTGGATGGTGGCGCTAACTGGAATGTGATACGCAAAAATGCCGACGGACAGTGGATTTTTGACACCCCGAATGCTCTGGTTGACGGCACATATACCCTTCGCGTAGAGGCCACGGATCAGGCAGGTAATATTGCGAATAAAGATTTAGTATTTAATATCGATACTAATATACAGGTTCCGACTATTGCTTTAGACGCAGGACAAGATACCGGAGCGAATACCGCCGATAATATCACTAATATTTCACGACCCACCTTTACGATTGGTAATGTTGACCCCGATGTTATCAAAGTCGTGGTGACGATTGATGGTCATGATTATAACGCGACTAAGGTTGGGGCTGGTTGGCAATTTACACCAGGCAATGCCATTCCGGATGGTTCTTATAATATTACCGTTACGGTTGAAGATAAGGCCGGAAATACCGCGACATCGAAACCATTACCTGTTGTGATAGATACGACGGCTGAAATTGAAAGCGTCACGTTGGTTACAGATAGCGGTGATAGCGATGTAGATAACATTACCAAAGTCGACAAGCCGCAGTTTAGTATTGTTACCGCTGATGATATTACCCATGTGCGCGTTAAAATCGATAACGCCGCTAATTGGATTGAACTCACAAAAGGAGGGGATGGCCGCTGGATATTTAATGTCGTTTCGGCATTACCTGATGGGCAACACACTCTCTTGGTTGATGTGACTGATATCGCCGGCAACGTTGCGCAAGAAACGCTGCAGTTTACGATTGATACGACTCTGCGAGAGCCGACAATTGTACTCGATCCCACCCATGATACTGGTGATGATACTAATGATAATCTTACCAGGATTAACAAACCGGTGTTTATTATCGGTAATGTCGATAATGATGTATCACACATTGTGGTTCATATTGATGGTCGGGATTACACCATTGAAAACACAGGGGGGAATTTAACCTTTACGCCGGATCAACCACTGTCTGACGGTCAGCATACGATCTCTGTTACCGTAACGGATATTGCTGGTAATACCAAAACATCGGCCGAACTGAAGATTGAAATCGACACGCAGGTTCAGATTGACAGTGTTACGTTAACAACAGATAGCGGCGTCAACGATCACGATAATGTCACCAATGCTACCCGTCCCTCTTTTGAAATTGCAACGCCTGATGATGTGACATCGGTGCTGGTTTCTTTCGATGGCGTAAACTGGACGCCTGTCAGTAAAAATGCGGCCGGGCAGTGGCAATTTACTGCAGGTAGCGCATTGTCTGATGGTCATTATACTCTCCATGTCCAGGCGACGGATCGGGCAGGGAATACGGCAAATTCCACGCTGGGCTTCACCGTGGATACGCAGATTGACGGCCTGAGCGTCGTGATGCTGGACGACGCCGGAAAGGATTCTACGGATGGTATTACGAATATTACCTCTCCACGTTTTGAAATTTCAGCCAGAGAACCGCTGCAGAGCGTGACGGTAATTTTAAACGGGAAATCCAGCACACTGACTCAGGGGGCAGGTAATAAATGGCTATTTACCCCTGATACACCGTTAGTGGATGGAACTTACAAAATAGAAATAGTGGCTGAAGATATCGCAGGTAATAAAATTAGCAAAGAGGTATCATTCACAATAGACACTGTTGTTTCTGATCCCCGTATTGATTTGCTGGATGCGGATGATACTGGCGAAAGCGCTGTTGATAATATTACGAGTGTCACTAAACCACGTTTCGTTATTGGCAATGTACCCGCCGATATTGATACTGTGGTAATCAGAATTAACGGCGTTTCTTATCCGGTTACGGCAAATGGCAATAACCTCTGGGAATTTCAGGTTCCCGTTGCGTTAAACGATGGCGTATATGAAGCCGTTGTTGTCTTCAGAGATATTGCCGGAAATACTTCTGAAACTAAGCTGCCCTTTACCATTGATACCACGACAAGCGTCAGTGTCAGAATGGAGCCAGCGTCTGATACCGGCAGCTCCAATAGCGATAACCTTACGAATAAGCAAAATCCCAAATTCGAAGGTACTGCAGAGCCTAATGCGAAACTGGTGATTACCATTGTTGACGATAAGTCAGGTCGGGAGGTTTTAAAACACACGATTACGGTTGGCGCCGATGGCAACTGGAGTGTGACGCCGAATATACTGCCGGATGGCATGTATACCATCAACGTCGTCGCAACAGATGTCGCGGGAAATACTGCGCAAACGCAGGAAAGATTCACTATCGATACGGTTACGATCGATCCTACCATTCGCCTTTCGGATCCATCTATTGATGATCAGTATGAGGCAACCAGCCTGCGTCCTGAGTTCAAAGGGCTCGCCGAAGCGTTCTCGACGATTATGATTCAGTGGGATGGGAAAGTGGTCGGCTCGGCAAACGCCAATGCGAATGGCGAATGGAGCTGGACGCCGCCATCAGTATTAGCGCCAGGCTCCTATGTTGTGAGCATTGTTGCCAAAGATAAAGCGGGTAATGAATCGTCGCAGGTCGACTTTCCTGTCGTAATACCTGTTATTGATGTCACGCCTCCAACCATAAAGCTCAGCGAGGAGAGCGATAGTGGTGCCTTAGGAGACTTTACCACGAATAATAAAACGCCGACCCTGGTTGGGAACACGTTACCTAATGCGATTGTGAGTATTTATGTGGATGGCGTGAAGGTCGGCGAGGCGACAGCGGATACAGCGGGTCGATATACTTTCCAGTTATCGGAAATGAAAGATGGCCATTATGTCGTCCAGGTGGGTATCGTCAACCCTCGCGATAATAGCGAACTGCGTTCTACCGCCGTTGATGTCACTATCGATACCGAGGTTGCTGAACTGGTATGGAATATATCTGGAATGCATGAGGGCGGATATATCAATACGGTGACGCCGGAGATTGGCGGCACCAGTGAGCCAAACAGCAAAATCACTATCTTTGTGAATGGCGTTGAAAAAGCGATTGCTTATACGACAGGCGCAGGACACTGGGGCGTAGTATTACCCGCTTTGGGTAATGACGGTAATTATGAATTAACGTTTAAAGTTGAAGACGTTGCCGGCAATATCAGAGAGTTTGGTCCGCAGAATGTAATACTGGATACGGTAATTTCGCCGTTAACCGTGGTATTACGCGAAGCTGATGACAGTGGCAAAGTTGGCGACTGGATCACCAATAAATCTCATGTCACCATCGATGGTACTGCCGAAGCCGGAAGTACTTTAACCATCAGGAATCCGCAGGGGGTGGTTATTGCTACCCTGGTGGTAGGCAATGATGGTCGATGGAGCGCAGAATTAGATCTGCGTGAAGGTAGTAATGCCTTTGTCGTGGTATCGGAAGATAAAGCGGGCAACAGCCAACAAAAAGATATTCTGATAGAACATGATACGCAGATTGAAATCAGCGATATTTCATTAAGTCGGGATACTAATAGCGGTGATAAATATGATCTGATTACCAATAATAAGTCTCCGGTACTGGTTGCCATGACCGATCCCGGCGCGACGGTACAGGTTTATATTAATGGTGTGTTACAAGGCACAGTAGAGGCGAGTTCGTCAGGTAATATTAGCTATACCATGCCGGCAAATAGCGCCGACGGCGAGTATCAGGTGCAATTTGTTGCTACGGATACTGCTGGCAACCGGGTTGAGTCTGCGATTACAACCGTGACAATCGATTCTCAAATTGCTGTCTTTGACATTGATGAAGATTCATTACCGGCCCTCTCTAATAACCGGGCGTTGTCAGTCTCAGGTGTCGGGGAGGCTGGTTCTCAGGTCAGCATCTTTGTCGATGGTAAATTAGTCAACGTTGTTATGGTTGAGGCTGATGGCACATGGCGCGCGCCGATACTGCTGCAAGATGATGGTAAGTTTAATATTCATTTCAGCATTACTGACGTTGCTGGTAACACTGAAGTGAGCAAGGATTATAGCGTGGATGTCGATTCATCAACCGACTTCCCAACGCTCAACCTTGAAGATGCGAGCAACTCTGGTTCACTTGACGATCTGATTACTAGTCACAACAAGCCTGTGTTAGTAGGCACCGCAGAAGCGGGAGCCACAATCCATATTTATGTGGATGAAAAGATCGTGGCAAATGTGCTTGTGCTTGAAGATGGAACCTGGTCCTATCAGTTTGATAATGCGTTAAAAGATGGTGAATATTCTATCCGAGTGGTTGCCGAAGACCCGGCAGGTAATACGGCAGAATCGCCTCGCTTACTCGTCACGATAGATACCAGTACGTTTATCGATAATCCTGTTATGATGGCAGGTTCTGATAACGGTATTTTCAGTAATGATAGTATAACGAGTCAAACCCGGCCTGCGTTTAGTATTTTTGGAGAAATGAACCAGAGTGTTCAGATTTTCATTGATGGAGTGCTAGTCGATACGATCACGGTGACGGACAGAAATCAAGTTTATCGACCTGAGTCACCGTTGGGCGATGGTTCCCATAGCATTTATTATGTTATCACCGATAAAGCAGGCAACACGGCTACCTCGAAAACGCTAAACTTTACTATCGATACCTTTAATACGACGCCTGTCGCCATTGATTCTATCGGCGGACAAACGTTAGCAGAGATGACCGGTAGTGATGGCAAAATATATATAACGGACACGACACGTAACTTATTGTTTAGTGGCAGTGCCGAGCCCAATAGTAAAATAGAAATCATCATTAATGGCTTAAATGTGGGGGAAGTTTGGGTTAATGACAAAGGCCACTGGCAGATGCCGGTGAACCCGCTTTATTTCACAGAAGGCCAGCTGGATATCACTGTTAAATCTACGGACCGTGCTGGTAACGTCAATCAGGAAAAGTATTCCATTTGGGTCGATACGCATATCCAGGTATTTACCAGCGAGCTTGATGACAATAAATCATCATCGAAAACGGACTGGTGGAGTAATAGCTCCACTATTACCATGAGAGGTATGGGGGAAATTGGCGCTACGGTATCATTAATCGTGGCAGGGGTCACGCTGGCAACCGCTGTCGTTGCGGCTAATGGGCAGTGGGAGTTATCGACCGATCAGCTTCCGGAAGGGAAATACGATATCACTTTGAGTATTGAGGATAACGCAGGCAACCGTAAGGAAGAGGTACATGAAATATTTATTGATCGAACGCCGCCAAACGCTCCGGTCGTAACTTATTCAGATATTGTCAACGATCTAATTATTATGCAGGGAACGGCGGAAGCCAAATCTCAGCTAATAATAACCGATAGTAATGGAAATACTTATACGTTAACCGTTCCTGATAATGGTAAATGGAGTATGGCGATCCCGTATCCATCGGAAGGGAAGTTTACCATTACGAGTGTGGATGCGATTGGTAACCGGAGTGATGATGTCCCTCTCGATATCATGAAAGAGGTTCCCGTTATTTCATTATCTCCAGACTCGGACAGTGGTACGGTGGGCGATAATATTACGCGAGATAAGCAACCTACCTTTATTATCGGGAATCTGGAAAGCGATGTTGTGGTCGTTCAGGTCGATATCAATGGGACCGTATATAATGCTGAAAAAAATGCCGATGGCGTTTGGTTCTTTACGCCAGGTACACCGTTAGCTGATGGTTCCTATACGATATCGGTAATCGCAAGCGATGCCGCGGGTAATCAGAAAAACTCGTTACCCATTACCGTTACGATCGACAGTACGCTGACCGTGCCGGAGATTGCGCTGGCAGCAGGTGAAGACAATGGCGCTTCAGACAGCGATAACGTGACGAATCACAATCACACCCAGCCTAAGTTCACGCTGCAGCATATTGATGCTGATGTGACCGGGGTGACCGTAAACGTGACGCATAATGGCGTGACAGACATCTATCAGGCGACGCAAGGCGCGGATGGCTGGACCTTCACGCCGCCAGCCGCCTGGAATGATGGTACCTACACGCTGAGCGTGACGGTGGTGGATCGCGCGGGGAACTCACTGCAATCTGCTTCGCTGGAGGTGACGGTTGACTCAACGGTGACGGTAACAGCGGATAGCCAGCATGACGATGCGATCGATGACGCCACGGCAACAGCGGTTACTCCACCGGAGTCTGAAACAGTGAATGCCGAAAGCGCTACGCATCTTCGTACAGTGCCGTCTGCGGCGGAAGAAAGCGTGGTGAAGGAGACAGCCTATAGTATTACATTGTTAAACGCTGACTCTGGGGATGAAATAGATCGTTCAATTAGTCAGACACCTTCTTTTGAAATATCAGTACCTGAGAATATTGTTAATGTCAGTGTTATGTTTGAAGGAGAAGAGTTTACTCTGCCGATAACTAACCAGAAAGCAATATTCGAAGTTCCGCTATCTTTGGAAGATGGTGAATATACTATGGACGTGAAATTCATTGATAAGGACGATGATTTCCTGATTAAGGAGAAAACATTCTCAGTCGATCACTCCTCGGCGGATATTGTGAACGCAATGAATGCAAGAGGAAAGACCGAGGATGATATTAATGATTCCCCTTCCACGAGTTCTGTAGGGCACAACAATAACGGCGCTATTGATGTTTTCGCCGTTAATGAAGTTACGCTACCTGTAGATAATCAAGAAGAACACGCATAATAACGGAGGCCCCTCACCTTTGGGTGAGGGGGTTTACTTATGGATAAAAAACTAGAACCTTATTATTTAAGTGCGGAAACGGCATTATCTATAGTGTCTAAAAAATTCAACATAAAAATTGACATCAAAGAGGATGATATAAATTTAAGATTTAAAAAGTACGACAGAAATAACACTGACGACTCTATACAAATGAAGAATTTCTTTTTGTCGTTAGGGCTTTCTCTACAGGATATATTATTTAATAATGGTGAAGATTTACTAAATGAGCCTATGCCGATTTTACTATTAACACCAGAAATGAAGTGGATGGTGTGTGTGAGTGGCGGGCAAAAAATAAAGTTGGTAAACGCGCGCGGTGAACTCTGTTATGTTGAAATTGAAGATGAATATTTAAAAGAGTTATCTGCATTTAGTATACTGCCTTTAAATAAAGTTGTTGATAGTATAAGAGTAAAAAATATCATAAAAAACTCTTTATCAATGAACAAGATTTTTTATACTAAATATTTCTTTTCATCTCTTTTTATGGCAATCTTTGCGTTAACTATCCCAGTATTTAGTAATCTGTTCTATGATAAGCTTGTTCCAAGCGCTTCGGTTTCATCTTTATTTGGCGTAGCTATAATTGTTGCTGTATTTATTGTTTTTGAGTTTATCCTTCGTACTTCGAAAGATATTTATCAGTCTATCACAGCAAGGCAGGATGACGTCGATATTGATATCGCCTTTCTTGAAGCGGTCCTGTATAGTAAAAAGAAAAATGGCAGATCCATGTCATCAGCATTTGTGCTATGGAATGAGTTTCAGAAAATTAAACCCGTTTTATTAAACTCGATCTTTCAACGTATAGCCGATATTCCAATATTTATTATATTTCTCATTGTTATATATGTAAATTTAGGTCTGGTCGTTATTGTACCTGTTACCATGTTTATCGTCTCTATTATTATTTCCCTCGTTAACCACCATTATACTAATGAGTTAATGAATAAACAAAAAGAAGGACAGAAGAACAGGAATATTTTTATCTCAGAAGTTTTCTTATCTATTAAAATGATCCATACCTTAAATAATCAAGGTTTACTTTTTGATTGGGTCAATACATCAAATGAACAGTCGTATCTTAACCTGAAGATAAGGAAATTAAATCTTATCTATCAATCTATATTGGGGAGTATGTCATCTATTACCCAAATAACTATTATGGTAATAGCCTTTTTTATGGTAATCAAGGGTGATGTTACTACTGGCGCAATTGTTTCATCTGTCATTGTCTCTGGTCGTATTTCCGGGATTATTTCGAATTTTTCTTCTACATTAATCTCTATTTTATCAGCAGAAAAAACCGGTAAGGATCTGCTTTCTTTTTTTGATGAAGATCAGGCAGAAAAAACACCGGCATTACAGTCAATATCAAAGTGCAATGGCGATATCTCTATCCGGGGCGTGAGTTATCAGTATGATGCTCAATCTCCGATGATTATTAACCGACTGTCTATAGACATACCTGCGGGGCAACGTGTCGCGGTGGTAGGCGAATGCGGAGCAGGAAAAAGCTCATTACTGGGAATGCTATCTGGCTACCTTTCACCAACAGACGGTGCCATCTTATATGATGGATATAACTTAGGACATTTATCGCAGAACTTTTTTTCTCAGCATTTAAGTGTGGTGACGACACATGATGTTTTATTCACCGGAACCATTGAAAGTAATTTCGCGTTAAAACCGCAAAACGACAGGGGCCGGGTACTCAAGGCGCTCCATCTGGCGAACTGTGGTTTTATCTTGCAACATCCTATGGGGCTGAAGTTTCCGGTGAATTTTATGGCTAAAAACCTGTCATCCGGACAGCAGCAGCAGTTATTATTAGCACGTAGTCTGAGCAGTAACGCCAGCGTCTTTTTATGGGATGAACCAACATCAAATCTGGATGAGAATACCGAGAAGCAAATTTTTGATAACTTAGATGAGTTTATTCATGGGAAGACGTTGATCATGGTGACGCATCGTCGATACCTGATAAAGTATTTTGACCGGGTCCTGGTAATGAAAGGTGGAAAAATAATCCGTGATTGTTCTCCGGATAAATTATTAATGTAAAATAAGCAGCGCTTGTCGCTGTTATCAGGCGGTACTACTTAATAAAAAAGACCCGTTGCACAAACGGGTCTTTTTGTCATTTAACGAGTCGGCAATGTTTTCAATAAGTTTAGCTCGATTCTGTTAGGGCTATTCCACTTGCCATTTTTGGATAACCACACCTGGCGGCCCTCATCAACGGCTATGTGAGGGACGTGATGGTTCGCAAGGCTACCCCTGGCGCGCGATTCCGCGTTGAGATAACCGGTGGGCGACTTCAGCGGCAGCAATAGCGTATCAGGTCAGCACCATCGGCCATTCTGGCGGGGTCTGGCTCATCGTTTCGACCATTACGGCTTCAATGTTATGCCAGATCGCAGCGAGATCCATCATGGTAATACCGAGTAAACCGGTGGCAAACCAGCAGGCGGATACCACGCCCAGACCGCTACTGATCACCGCCAGACCAATATAATCTGATTTACGGAAACGGATATTGAGCGTGCTGGCTAAAAACATGAGCACGGCGCTCAACAGTTGCCAGCGGAGAAGAACGACACCAGTGGTTATGGCAGCCATGAAACATTTCCTCTGAATAGACCTTTGTCCAGGACAGCTCGGTGTTGTTCCCGGGAAACGTGGGACATTCTGGCTATCAACGGACATCACATCAACATCGAATGAAACATTGTTTCTATTTCATTGTTTTTGTGAACTATATCACAAAAACAGGCTTGTTCGCCAGATCGGCAATGTATTTTTTGTGCGTTTTATAACCGTATTTTTTGTGTGACTTCTACGCGTCCGTAGAGAAACTGCCGGAAAGCAAAGATGTATTATTACTACTCTTTTATTTTTTTTCGTGAAATTCAGACCTGATAAAAATATCAAGTTATTTATCAAAAGAAAGGAGTAAAGATGTATACCCCATCGTTTACTTGAGTATAAATCTGATATTATCAAAAATATTTAGCGTCCTGCCTGGTATGCGAAAGAGATTGCGCGTAGTTATTAATGGTAAATGTTGATCGGTAAAAGTCTGTTGCTAATATTGATAAATTCATGCACCGTAAACCTCCGTTTGGTTCACGTCTTATTTTGCCAACAATAGTCACAAATAATGCAGGGAAATAGGCTGAAAATGAGTCAAAGCACACGACGCAAAGTGTTGAGATTTCTCGGAACGATCATTGTGGTGTTACTTCCTGTATTGCTGGCGATCTGGTTTGCTCATATCCGGGCAGTCTCTGAAACCAGAAATCAGTTACATTCATTTGCGCAGTTGGTATTAGATAAAACGGAGCGGGTTATCCTGCAAGCAGATTTAGCCCGCGATGCCGCTGAACAATATCAGGGGCAAGCCTGTACGCCAGCCCATCAACAGCGAATGCTGAATATTATCCGCGGTCGTTTGTACATTAATGAGTTGATTTATGCTAAGGGCCAGCGTTTTCTATGCTCTACGGTTATGACGCCAACAAGTCCTTATTTTATTCCCCGCGCTGACTATAAACGAAAGCCTGACATCGCTATTTATTACTATCGTGATACGCCTTTTTTCAACGGTTATAAAATGACATATATGCAGAGGGGAAACTATGTCGCGGTTATCAATCCCTTATCTTATAGCGAGGTGATGTCAGACGATCCGGCGTTGGCCTGGGGAATGTATGATACGGTGACCAACACCTTTTTCTCCCTGAGTGAACAGGCGCAGGCTGATCAGCTATTACCTTTGGTACGACGGAGTGAACCTGTGTTCCAACAGGGTGAGCGTTTTTATACTCTGGTTAAATCAGCAAAACGACCGGTTGCCGCGATTGTGTCAACCTCAAAGCAACGCTTTTACCAGAACCTCTTTCATCAGCTTACGTTAACGCTACCGTTAGGGATCATCTGTAGCATTATCGTCTTATTTATGTGGTCACGATCCCGGCAGGCATATTACTCACCGCGTCGATTACTGCAACGGGCCATTACCAGGCACCAGCTTTGCCTTCATTATCAGCCGATCATTGATATCCGAAACGGGACATGTGTAGGTGCCGAAGCGCTATTGCGTTGGCCGGGCTATCACGGTCCGGTGATGAGCCCGTGCGAATTTATTCCGCTAGCGGAAAAAGAGGGGATGATTGAGCAGATCACCGATTATGTCGTCGAAGAGGTATTTAATGATTTAGGTGGTTTTCTGGCCGCGCACCCGCATCTTTATATCTCTATCAATCTCTCTGCCGCCGATTTTCTCTCTTCCCGGCTAATTGTGATGATTCATGAAAAAACGCGTCAGCATTCAGTGCTTGCGCAACAGATAAAAGTTGAAGTGACCGAGCGCGGATTTATTGATGTGCCTAAAATGACGCCGATTATTCAGGCGTTTCGCCAGGCGGGATACGAGGTGGCAATTGATGACTTTGGTACCGGCTATTCGAACTTGCATAACCTGTACTCATTAAATGTCGACCTTTTAAAAATTGATAAATCTTTTGTCGACACGCTAACCACTAATAGCGCCAGCCATTTGATTGTGGAACATATTATTGAAATGGCGCAAAGTTTGCGGCTAAAAATCATTGCGGAGGGGGTTGAAACGGCTGAACAGGTTAGCTGGTTGCTAAAACGCGGCGTTCAGTATTGTCAGGGATGGCACTTTGCGAAGGCGTTACCACCGCAGGAATTCATCGCCTGGCTACAACAAACGCCCGCGCCTCTGGCGATACGCGGGCAGACGCCCTACAGGCGGTGACGGTAATCGCTGGGAGTGCGATCGAACTCGCGGCGGAATACACGCGAGAAGGTTTGCTGCGATACATAGCCCAGGTCCATCGCGATATCAAAAATCGGGCGCTCGGTCGTTCGTAGCTCAACGGCCGCCAACAGGAGACGGCGCTGGCGAATATACTCGCCTAATGTTTGATGCGTTACCGTACGAAACATCCGCTGCAAATACCACTTGGAGTAGCCCGATTTTTTTGCCACCACATCAATGTTTAGCGGTTGGTCGATATGTTCATCAATCCATTCGATAAGGGTCTGAATTATCTGCTGATGCGACATATTGTTGCCTCTTAAACAGTATTCGATTCGTCGTTTTGTCTGCGGGCGAGTATAATTCCTCAAGTTAACTTGAGGTAAAGCGATTTATGGAAAAAAAATCTCCCCGTTTAAAAGCCTTACTGACGCCGGGGGAAGTTGCGAAACGTAGCGGTGTTGCTGTGTCCGCCCTGCACTTCTATGAAAGCAAAGGGCTAATTACCAGTATCCGTAATAGCGGTAACCAACGGCGATACAAGCGTGACGTGTTGCGTTATGTCGCGATTATCAAGATCGCCCAGCGTATCGGCATCCCGCTGGCAACTATCGGCGACGCGTTTGGTATCTTGCCGGAAGGACATACGTTAAGCGCGAAAGAGTGGAAGCAGCTCTCCTCGCAGTGGCGCGAAGAGTTAGACCGACGTATTCATACGCTGGTGGCGTTGCGCGATGAGCTGGACGGTTGTATCGGCTGCGGCTGTTTATCGCGTAGCGACTGTCCGCTGCGAAATCCAGGCGACAGGCTTGGCGAACACGGGACGGGCGCCCGGCTGCTTGAAGATGATTAACATGCACTCGGCCATCGGGCTGAGTTCACCTAAAACTAAAGCGCCGCTAAGGGCGCTTTAGTTTGTTTCCGGTCTTTGTCTTTCGCTCTATCCCGCTGATTACAGGAGGGTTTCCCCCGACGTCAACACCCCTCATATCGAGCACGTGGTGGAGGTTCCGGTTTGTGTTGATACTGTAAGTGTAAGCGACGACGCCCTGTTCGCCAGCGAAATGCTGATTTTTTAGCCGAAATTTTTACGGCAACTGCCATAATTTTCTATAGTTAGTTGGCATACCTTACAGGAGACAGCCATGCTGACGGTGCACCATTTAAATCAGTCTCGTTCGCAGCGCATCCTCTGGGCGCTGGAAGAGCTGGCGTTGCCTTACCAGATTGTGCGTTACCAGCGTGAAAAGACCATGCTGGCGCCGCCGGCATTGAAAAAAGTGCATCCGCTGGGCAAGTCTCCGGTTATCGAAGATCACGGTATGGTTATTGCGGAATCGGGCGCCATCCTGGAATATTTGCAGGACACTTACGACAGTATCGGACGCTTTAAACCTGCGGATGCGCAGGGGAAACAACACTATCGATTCTGGCTACATTACGCTGAAGGTTCGCTCATGCCCTTGCTATTGATGAGATTGCTCTTTACCTCTCTGGGTAAACCGCCGGTACCATTGGGCCTGCGAACGTTGGGCGGCGTTATCGGTAAGGGCGCGCAAAAAGCGTACCTTAATCCGCAACTGGAAACCCATGCGCGCTTTATTGACGGGCATCTGGCAAATCACCCCTGGTTTGCCGGAGAGCAGTTAAGTATGGCGGATATCCAGATGAGCTTCCCGCTATTTGCGCTGCTTGCCCGAGGCGGGATCGCTCATCTCGACCATATCAACGCATGGAAAGCGCCGGGTAGAAATGCGTCCAGCCTGGCAGCGAGCGATTCAGCAGGGCGGTCCGTTTACCATTCCCGGCGGATAATGGCGTTTTTGTGAGCAGATTGCGCAACGTATTTGCTAACAGCGATGCGAAAAATTGTTGCTGGATTGCGCAGGGACGATAACGTTTGCGCATCGTCTGGCGATTTATTGAGCATACTAAGCAGAAAAGCATAAAAAGCGGCAAAGTTCAGTTGAAAAAGCGTTTATGATCGCTGGATAATCGTTTGCTTTTTTTTGCCACCCGTTTTGTATACGTGGAGCTAAACGTTTGCTTTTTTGCGGCGCCCCGGTTGTCGTAAATGTAGCACAAGGAGATAACGTTGCGCTGTTAGTGGATTACCTCCCACGTATACCGACGAATAATAAATTCTCAGGGGATGTTTTCTATGTCTACGCCTTCAGCGCGTACCGGCGGTTCACTCGACGCCTGGTTTAAAATTTCACAACGCGGGAGCACCGTTCGCCAGGAAGTCGTTGCTGGCTTAACCACGTTTCTCGCGATGGTTTACTCCGTCATCGTGGTGCCAGGGATGCTGGGTAAAGCCGGGTTCCCGCCTGCCGCCGTCTTTGTAGCGACCTGCCTGGTCGCAGGCGTCGGCTCTATTGTTATGGGGCTATGGGCGAATCTGCCGCTGGCTATCGGTTGCGCTATCTCGTTGACGGCGTTTACCGCGTTTAGCCTGGTCCTGGGGCAGCATATTAGCGTCCCGGTCGCGCTTGGCGCCGTATTCCTGATGGGCGTACTGTTTACCATTATCTCCGCCACCGGCATTCGTAGCTGGATTTTGCGTAACTTGCCGCAGGGCGTGGCCCACGGAACCGGTATCGGTATTGGCCTGTTTTTGTTGCTGATTGCCGCCAACGGCGTCGGCCTGGTCATTAAAAACCCGCTGGATGGCCTGCCGGTCGCGCTGGGCGATTTCGACACCTTCCCGGTGATTATGTCGCTTGTAGGGCTGGCTGTTATTCTCGGTCTGGAAAAGCTGAAAGTCCCCGGCGGCATTCTGTTGACCATTATTGGCATTTCTATTGTGGGTTTGCTCTTCGATCCTAACGTCCATTTTTCCGGCATTTTCGCCATGCCTTCGTTGAGCGATGAAAACGGCAACTCACTGATCGGCAGCCTGGATATTATGGGCGCGTTAAACCCTGTCGTTCTGCCAAGCGTACTGGCGCTGGTGATGACGGCGGTGTTTGATGCGACCGGCACGATCCGTGCGGTCGCAGGGCAGGCTAATCTGCTGGACAAAGACGGACAAATTATCGATGGCGGTAAAGCGCTAACCACCGACTCCCTGAGTAGCGTTTTCTCCGGCCTGGTCGGGGCGGCGCCAGCCGCGGTGTATATCGAGTCTGCGGCCGGTACGGCGGCGGGTGGTAAAACGGGCCTGACGGCGATTACCGTGGGCGTGCTGTTTTTGCTGATCCTGTTTCTTTCGCCGCTCTCTTATCTCGTTCCCGTCTACGCAACCGCCCCGGCGCTCATGTATGTCGGTCTGCTGATGCTGAGTAACGTGGCGAAAATCGATTTTGCTGATTTCGTCGATGCGATGGCGGGGCTGGTAACGGCTGTATTTATTGTACTGACCTGTAACATTGTCACCGGGATTATGATCGGCTTTGCCACGCTGGTCGTCGGGCGTCTGGTTTCCGGCGAATGGCGTAAGCTGAATATCGGAACTGTCGTCATTGCGGTCGCGCTGGTCGCTTTTTATGCCGGCGGTTGGGCTATCTAGTTCTGCCTTCATTCTGAAAAACGGGCGGCGTTGGTCGCCCGTTTTCATTTTCAGGACACATCACGTTACCTTTTGCGTTAATCTGAAGAAGGTGAAACCGAGGCATGATGCCTCTCTCCATCATAAAAAACATCGCAAACAGGGAACGCATGGAAATTTTCTTCACAATACTCATCATGACCCTTGTGGTCTCGCTGTCGGGGGTATTTACGCGTGTATTACCCTTCCAGCTTCCTTTACCCCTTATGCAGATCGCCATTGGCGCGCTGTTGGCGTGGCCGACGTTTGGTTTGCATGTGGAATTCGACCCGGAACTCTTCCTGGTGCTGTTTATTCCGCCGCTGCTGTTTGCGGATGGCTGGAAGACGCCGACCCGTGAATTTCTTGAGCATGGACGAGAGATTTTCGGGCTGGCGCTGGCGCTGGTCCTGGTAACGGTCGTTGGAATCGGCTTCCTGATTTATTGGCTGGTGCCCGGCATTCCGCTGATCCCCGCCTTTGCACTGGCCGCCGTGCTGTCGCCGACCGATGCGGTAGCGCTCTCCGGAATTGTGGGCGAGGGGCGCATCCCGAAAAAAATCATGGGCATTCTGCAGGGAGAGGCGTTAATGAACGACGCCTCCGGTCTGGTATCGCTGAAATTCGCCGTCGCGGTGGCGATGGGGACGATGGTCTTTACCGTCGGCGGCGCGACGCTGGAATTTTTTAAGGTCGCTATCGGCGGTATTCTGGCGGGTTTTGTGGTCAGTTGGCTGTATGGCCGCTCGCTGCGTTTTTTGAGCCGCTGGGGCGGCGATGAACCCGCGACGCAAATTGTCCTGCTGTTTCTGCTGCCCTTCGCGTCTTACCTGATTGCCGAGCATATTGGCGTCTCAGGCATCCTGGCCGCGGTTGCCGCCGGGATGACCATCACCCGTTCTGGCGTAATGCGCCGCGCGCCGCTGGCAATGCGTTTGCGCGCGAACAGTACCTGGGCGATGCTGGAATTTGTCTTTAACGGTATGGTCTTTCTGCTGTTGGGACTGCAATTGCCGGGTATTCTGGAATCTTCGCTGGCGGCGGCGGAAGCTGACCCGAATGTCGAAACCTGGATGCTTTTTACCGATATCGTGCTGATTTATGCAGCATTGATGCTGGTTCGCTTCGGCTGGCTGTGGACCATGAAAAAGTTCAGCCTACGCTTTTTGAAGAAGAAACCGATGGAGTTCGCCAGCTGGACGTCGCGTGAAATTCTGATTGCTTCCTTCGCTGGCGTTCGTGGGGCGATCACCCTGGCTGGTGTGCTCTCTATACCGTTACTTTTGCCGGATGGCAGCGGATTTCCGGCGCGTTATGAACTGGTATTCCTGGCGGCTGGCGTCATTCTGTTCTCGTTATTTGTCGGCGTGATCATGCTGCCGCTGCTGTTGCAACATCTGGAAGTCGCCGATCATGCGCAACAGTTGAAAGAGGAGCGTATCGCCCGCGCGGCGACGGCGGAAGTGGCGATTGTCGCCATTCAGAAAATGGAAGAGCGTCTGGCGGCGGATACTGAAGAAAACATCGATAATCAGTTGCTTACTGAAGTAAGCTCGCGTGTCATTGGTAACTTGCGTCGCCGTGCCGATGGGCGAAACGATGTCGAAAGCTCCATACAGGAAGAAAACCTGGAGCGACGTTTCCGTCTGGCGGCGCTGCGTTCCGAACGCGCCGAGTTGTATCATCTGCGCGCCACGCGAGAAATCAGCAATGAAACATTGCAAAAGCTGCTGCACGACCTGGATTTGATGGAAGCGCTACTGATAGAAAATCAGTAGTCCTTGTGGCCCGGTGGCGCCATGCTTACCGGGCCTACAAGTAGGCCGGATAAGGTGCTTGCACCGCCATCCGGCAAGGGTTTTAACCCATGGCTTACGGTTGTTTCAGCCAAAACCCTTCGCAACAGGTTAACCATGCCCGGGCGCTGTGTGACAGATACACGCCCTCTCGCCAAATCATGCCCAACTGCCAGCGGAGATCGCTTTCCAGCGGTAGCCAGCGCAGCGTGGCCTTATCCAGACGCTGACAAATTGGCTCCGGCAAAATGGCGATACCGACGCCCGCTTGCACCATGGCGGCGAGAAAATCCCATTGCCCGCTGCGCACGGCAATCCGTGGTTTTACGTCATGCTGGCTAAATAAGGTCATCAACTGGCGGCTCAGGGCAAAGTCTTCGTTATAGATAAGAAGAGGATGCTCCGCCAGAGCTTCAGGCGCGATGGAGTCGCAGGTTGTCCACTGACCGGAACGGGGAACCAGCACGCACAGCGGATGACTGAACAGCGATAACGTCGTCAGCCCGCTCGCTTCTTCCACCGGGAGCGCGGTCATCGCAACATCCAGCTCGCCATTCATTACCGCCTGCTGTACCGTCAGGCCGCCAAACTCCGAAATTTTGAGTTCAACGCCAGGGTAGCGTTGTCGAAACAAACTGATTGGCCCGGCCATCAACATGCCGACCATCGGGGGAATACCCAGCCGCAGCACGCCCTTATTGAGATGGTTAATATCGCTCAACTCAGCCTCTAACTGGCGAAACTCAGCGAGGATCGCCAGTCCGCGTTCAAACACCACGCGTCCGGTATCGGTCAGCAATAACTTACGTCCGTCGCGGATCAGTAGCGTACAGTTAAGCTCATCTTCAAGATTTTTCAGCATCTTGCTAATGGTGGGCTGGGTGACAAATAACTTCTCCGCTGCGCGGGTGAAACTTTGCTGGCGCACCACCTCGACAAAATAACGCAGCGTTCTGATATCCATGATTATTCCTTCCGACTATGCCTGCAATGATTTTAATTCATTTCTGCCCGTGACGGAGGTTCTCTATACTGGCGCTCCGTATTATTTTTCAGGACATTCCCTCATGGCTGTGGCGATAAGCCGCGTTACGCCTGCCGTTGTGCAACGACTCCAGGTACCGGTTCAGGTACTGCTCTATGCAGGTTTATTCATTTTTTCCCAATATCTTGTCTCCTGGCTGCACCTGCCGTTGCCCGCGAATCTGGTCGGCATGGTGCTTATGTTGGCGCTGATCGTTTGCCGGATTATTCCGCTTAGCTGGGTACGCGCAGGCGCACGCTGGCTGCTGGCGGAGATGCTGTTATTCTTTGTTCCCGCCGTCGTGGCGGTAGTGAACTATGCCCATCTGTTACTGGTGGACGGCTGGCGCATTTTCTCGGTGATAGCGATCAGTACCTTAATGGTACTCGGCGCGACGGCGTGGGTGGTGGATAAAGTGTATCGCTATGAGATGAGCAGGCTAAACCGTGAATAACGTTCAGTTAAGCGTACTGTGCCTGGTGATTACGCTGGGAATTTACTTCGCCAATAAGCGTCTGTATCGCCGTTTTCGCAAATTGCCGTTGATGCCATTAGTGTTGACGCCGGCACTGCTGGTGTTAATGCTGGTGTTCGGTCATATCTCCTGGCAAAACTATATTGGTGAATCGCACTGGTTATTGTGGCTGCTCGGCCCGGCGACCATTGCCTTTGCGGTGCCGGTGTACGATAACCTCGCGATTATCAAACGTCACTGGATGTCGCTCACCGCGGGCGTAGTGACGGCGACGGTGGTGGCGGTCACCAGTTCCGTTTGGCTGGCGCGTCTGTTCACGTTATCGGATGAGATTCAGCGTAGTCTGGCGGTACGTTCCGTTACCACGCCATTTGCGCTGGCGGCGGCAGAACCCCTGGGCGGGCAGCCGGATCTGGTGGCGCTGTTCGTGGTCGTCACTGGCGTGTTTGGCATGGCGGTCGGCGACGCGCTATTTTTGCGTCTCTCTATCCGGGAAGGCATGGCAAAAGGGGCAGGATTCGGCGCGGCGTCACATGGGGCAGGCACGGCGCGTTCCTATGAACTTGGTCAGCAGGAGGGCGTCGTCGCCAGTCTGGTAATGATGCTGTCCGGCGTGGTGATGGTGCTGGCAGCCCCGCTGGTGGCGAGGGTGATGTTCTGATTTTCCTCCGACCCACAGGGCCGGAGGAAACGGTAAGATTAATGCGCACGCCCTTGTTGTACGCCGAATCCCGTTTGGGAGCGGATAAACTGAGCGCGGAACTGCTCACGTTCACGGTTGCCTTCTGCCGAGTTATCGGTGGCCGAGAAGAACCAGATCCCCAGGAACGCCACGCTGATAGAGAACAGCGCCGGATACTCATACGGGAAGATCGCTTTTTCGTGGCCGAGGATCTGCACCCAAATGGTAGGGCCAAGAATCATCAGCACCACCGCTGTCAGTAAACCTAACCAGCCGCCCAGCATAGCGCCGCGCGTGGTCAGTTTTGACCAGTACATGGAAAGCAGAATGATGGGGAAGTTGCAGCTCGCGGCGATAGCAAATGCCAGGCCCACCATAAAGGCGATGTTCTGATTTTCAAACAGGACGCCGAGGATAATGGCGATCACGCCCAGCACCAGGACGGTGATTTTCGACACCTTCAGCTCTTCACGTTCGGTTGCGCCTTTGCGGAACACGTTAGCGTACAAATCATGCGACACCGCCGATGCGCCCGCCAGCGTCAGACCGGCGACCACCGCCAGAATGGTGGCAAACGCCACTGCCGAAATAAAGCCGAGGAACAGGTTGCCGCCTACCGCGTTGGCTAGATGCACCGCCGCCATGTTATTGCCGCCAATCAGCGCGCCCGCCGCATCTTTATAGGCGGGATTCGCCCCCACCAGCATGATAGCGCCGAAGCCGATAATAAAGGTCAGAATGTAGAAATAGCCCATAAAACCGGTGGCATAGAACACGCTCTTGCGCGCTTCGCGGGCATCGCTGACCGTAAAGAAACGCATCAGAATATGCGGCAAGCCGGCGGTGCCGAACATCAGTCCCAGACCCAACGACAACGCCGAAATCGGATCTTGCACCAATCCTCCTGGGCTCATAATCGCCGTGCCTTTCGGGTGTACCGCCATGGCTTCGGTAAACAGATTATTGAAGCTAAAGCCGACGTGTTTCATCACCATAAAGGCCATAAAACTGGCGCCAAACAGCAACAGGACGGCTTTGATAATTTGCACCCACGTTGTCGCCAGCATCCCGCCGAACAGCACGTACATCATCATCAGCACGCCGACCAGCACTACGGCGATGTGATAGTTGAGGCCGAACAGCAGTTCAATCAGTTTACCGGCGCCGACCATTTGGGCGATGAGATAAAGCGCCACCACTACCAGGGAGCCACAGGCCGAAAGAATACGGATTGGCCCCTGTTTCAGGCGATAAGAGGCAACGTCAGCAAAAGTATAACGTCCCAGATTACGCAGGCGCTCGGCAATCAAAAACAGGATAATTGGCCAGCCGACAAGGAAGCCCAGCGAATAGATCAGCCCGTCATAACCGGAGGTAAACACCAGAGCGGAAATGCCGAGAAATGACGCGGCGGACATATAGTCGCCGGCAATCGCCAGGCCGTTCTGGAACCCGGTGATATTGCCGCCAGCCGTGTAGTAGTCGCTACGGGAACGTACGCGTTTAGAGGCCCAGTAGGTAATACCGAGCGTAAATACGACGAAAATCAAAAACATGATAATCGCCTGCCAGTTGGTGGGCTGGCGTTCAACCGCGCCGCTAATGGCATCCGCCGCATGAGCGGCGAAGGGGAGTGCGGCGGCGAGCGCCGTCAGAACTCTCTTCATAATGCTTTCACCTCATGCAGTACGGCGTTATTAAGACGATCGAATTCGCCATTCGCCCGCCAGATATAAATTCCGGTCAACACAAAAGAAATCACAATCACCCCGACGCCAATGGGAATTCCTCGGGTGACGCTGGTTCCCGCATGTAGAGGCGTGCCCAGCCAGCCAGGCGCGAAGGCGATCAGTAAAATAAAGCTGATATAAACCGCCAGCATGATAACCGACAGAATCGTGGCAAACCGTTGCCGTTTTTCAACTAATTCCCTGAAACGCGCACTGTCTTCTATCCGCTGATAAATTTGGTCATTCATCACAGAGCTCTCCAGAGGTCCCCCTGCGTCTTTCGCGCTACAGGCGCGTTGGCCGCACTCGCGCGCCCCAGCCACATAGTGAACTATGCTGCTGAGGATGTGCTCGCTTGCCGCCTTCCTGTAACACGAAATCCTTTGGGGGAGGGTTTTTTTATATTTCCCTCTCCCGGTTTGAGAGAGGGCAGGGGTAGGGTCGTAGGCCGGATAAAACGCTTTCGCGTTGCCATCCGGCATTATGGTTATGACGGCATCGCGATGGCCTGCTTCTCTTCGAGCAGTTTCTCCACCACGCCAGGATCGGCGAGAGTCGAGGTATCGCCCAGATTGCTGGTATCGCCCGCCGCGATTTTGCGCAAAATACGGCGCATAATTTTGCCGGAACGGGTTTTTGGCAGTGAGTCGGTCCAGTGCAGCACGTCCGGCGTCGCCAGCGGGCCAATCTCTTTACGTACCCAGTTGCGCACCTCCGCGTACAGTTCTGGCGACGGCTCCTCGCCGTGGTTGAGCGTCACATAAGCGTAAATCGCCTGGCCCTTGATAGCGTGTGGAATACCCACCACCGCCGCTTCGGCGATCTTCGGATGCGCCACCAGCGCTGACTCGATTTCCGCCGTACCCAGACGGTGGCCGGAGACGTTTAACACGTCATCCACGCGACCGGTGATCCAGTAATAGCCGTCTTCATCGCGACGCGCGCCGTCGCCGCTGAAATACATATTCTTAAAGGTAGAGAAATAGGTCTGCTCAAAACGTTCATGATCGCCGAACAGAGTGCGCGCCTGGCCCGGCCAGGAATCGGTGATGACCAGATTGCCTTCCGTCGCGCCTTCTTGCGGATGGCCTTCGTTATCCACCAGCGCAGGCTGTACGCCAAAGAAAGGACGGGTGGCGGAACCGGCTTTCAGTTCGATAGCGCCTGGTAGCGGCGTGATCATAAAACCGCCTGTTTCAGTCTGCCACCAGGTGTCGACGACCGGACATTTTTCCTTGCCGATCTTCTTCCAGTACCATTCCCACGCTTCGGGATTGATCGGCTCGCCGACGGAACCCAGAATGCGTAGTGAAGAACGGTCGGTGCCTTCAATGGCTTTATCGCCTTCCGCCATCAGCGCGCGGATGGCCGTCGGGGCGGTATAGAGAATGTTGACCTGGTGTTTGTCGACCACCTGGCACATGCGAGCGGGCGTTGGCCAATTCGGCACGCCTTCAAACATTAAGGTGGTCGCGCCGCAGGCCAGCGGGCCATACAACAGATAGCTGTGCCCCGTCACCCAACCCACATCGGCGGTACACCAGTAAATATCGCCAGGGTGATAATCAAAGACATACTTAAAGGTGGTCGCGGCGTAGACCAGATAGCCGCCGGTGGTGTGCAGCACGCCTTTCGGCTTGCCGGTGGAGCCGGAGGTATAAAGGATAAACAGCGGATCTTCGGCATTCATCGCTTCAGGCTGGTGCTCAGGGCTGGCTTTTTCAATCAAATCGCGCCACCACAGGTCGCGGCCTTCTTGCCAGTCAATGTCGCTGCCGGTGCGCTTCAGGACGATCACATGCTCAACGCTAGTGACATTCGGGTTTTTCAGCGCGTCATCGACATTCTTTTTCAGCGGGATACTGCGTCCGGCACGTACACCTTCATCAGCGGTGATCACCAGCCGCGAGCTGGAGTCGATAATGCGTCCGGCGACGGCTTCCGGCGAGAAGCCCCCGAAGATCACCGAATGCACCGCGCCGATGCGGGCGCAGGCCAACATTGCCACCGCCGCTTCCGGCACCATCGGCATATAAATCGCTACCACATCGCCTTTTTTAATGCCCAGATCCAGCAGTGTATTCGCGAAACGGCAGACATCGCGATGCAGTTCGCGATAAGAGATATGTTTACTCTGCGACGCGTCATCGCCTTCCCAGATAATTGCGGTGCGATCGCCATTTTCCTGCAAATGGCGGTCAAGACAGTTCGCCGCCAGATTCAGCGTGCCGTCCTCGTACCATTTAATCGACACATTGCCTGGCGCAAAGGAGGTGTTTTTCACTTTTTGGTACGGCGTGATCCAATCGAGAATTTTTCCCTGTTCGCCCCAAAACGTATCGGGGTCGTTAATAGACTGTTTATATTTAGTCTCATACTGCTCTGGATTTATCAGGCAACGATCCGCAATGTTGGCGGGAATGGCGTGTTTATGTGTTTGGCTCATGCTGTTGTTCTCCTTGTAGGATGTTAATAATATGTCGCATAAACGTTAAATGTAGGGTCTTAATAAGTTTTGTTTAGTATTTGGGCGACAGATCACGCAAAAAGGGAACTGTGCAAATAAGCAGCAATCTATTTTTTGATTGTGTCCCGCAAAATTAGATAAATTTTCGGGATAACATGACGTTATATGAAATTTTTTAAAAAAGTGATCCGTGTCCGGAAATCAGAAAAGAGAGGGAGTTTTGTCCAGGTTACTAACTCTAAAGTGGTATTTTACATACACTTACAATTGATTAAAGACAACATTTTAAGTGTGGTTATTTGTTACACATAGAGGAGAGCAATGTAATAACAGTATTTGTGCGGTTGCTGTTATGGAAAACGATAAAAAATCGCCATTAAAGATAATGGCGCAATCTGGATGAGACCTCTATGGCAAGGAAAACACTACGCGCACGCCGTTTCTTCAGCCTTATATTTCCTTTTTTCTTCATTACCTCTGTTTACGCTGAGCAAACGCCTGAATCCGCAAAAACCGTTACTGTTGAAGCGAAAAATGAAACGTTCGCGCCTCAACACCCCGACCAATATCAGTCATGGAAAGCGACGTCAGAACAGTCTGCCCGTGAAGATGCGCTGGCGGAAGACCCTCGTCTGGTGATCCTGTGGGCGGGCTATCCCTTCTCCCGTGACTACAACAAACCACGCGGCCATGCGTATGCGGTAACTGACGTGCGCGAAACGCTGCGTACCGGCGCGCCAAAAACGGCGGAAGACGGCCCGCTGCCGATGGCCTGCTGGAGTTGTAAAAGCCCCGATGTCGCGCGCCTTATCCAACAAGAAGGCGAAGACGGCTATTTCCATGGCAAATGGGCGCGCGGCGGCCCGGAAATTGTCAACGATTTGGGCTGTGCCGACTGTCATAACACCGCGTCGGACGATTTCGCCCAAGGGAAGCCCGCGTTAACGTTGTCGCGCCCCTATGCTGAACGGGCGATGGAGGCTATCGGCAAACCGTTTGATAAAGCGGGTCGCTTTGATCAGCAATCGATGGTCTGCGGCCAGTGCCACGTGGAGTACTACTTTGACGGTAAAAACAAAGCCGTTAAGTTCCCGTGGGATGAGGGCATGAAGGTCGAAAATATGGAGCAATACTACGACACTATCGCCTTCTCTGACTGGACTAACTCTCTGTCGAAAACCCCGATGCTCAAAGCGCAGCACCCGGAATATGAAACCTGGAGCGCGGGCATTCACGGTAAGAACAACGTGACCTGTATCGACTGCCACATGCCGAAAGTACAGAACGCCGAAGGCAAGCTCTACACCGACCATAAAATCGGCAACCCGTTCGACAATTTCGCGCAAACCTGCGCCAACTGCCACACCCAGGACAAAGCGTCCCTGCAAAAAGTGGTCGCCGAGCGTAAACAGGCGATTCATGACCTGAAAATCAAGGTTGAAGATCAGCTGGTACATGCGCACTTCGAAGCGAAAGCCGCATGGGATGCGGGGGCGACAGACGCGGAAATGAAACCAATTCTGAACGATATTCGCCACGCGCAGTGGCGCTGGGATCTGGCGATTGCGTCACACGGTATTCATATGCATGCCCCGGAAGAAGGTCTACGGATGTTAGGCAGTGCGATGGATAAAGCCGCGGATGCCCGTACTAAACTGGCGCGACTGCTGGCGACCAAAGGCATTACCCATGAAATTCCGCTGCCGGATATTTCGACGAAAGAGAAGGCGCAGAAAGCGATTGGTTTGAATATGCAACAAATCAACGCGGAGAAGCAGGACTTCCTGAAAACGGTCGTACCGCAGTGGGAAGATCAGGCGCGTAAAAACGGTCTGTTAAGCCAATAACCTCACATGTGACAAATTTGCCGGATGACAGCGCAAGCGCTTTATCCGGCCTACAGAAGTCTTGTAGGCCTTAAAGCTGCGCGCCATCAGGCATTATGTAATGGAGTGAATATGAGCGTATTACGTTCGTTATTAACTGCTGGGGTGCTGGCGTCAGGCCTGTTCTGGAGCCTGAGTGGAATTACTGCCACGCCAACGCCGCAGGAGTCGGATCAACGCTGGACGGTCACCCAGCAGCGTAATCCGGATGCTGCCTGTCTGGACTGTCACAAACCGGACACCGAAGGTATGCACGGTAAACATACGGGCGCTATCAACCCGAACAATAAATTGCCGATAACCTGTACCAACTGCCACGGTCAACCGTCGCTTCACCACCGTGAAGGGGTGAAAGATGTGATGCGTTTTAACGACCCGATGTATACGGTAGAGCAGCAGAACAGCGTTTGTATGTCCTGCCACTTGCCTGAACAACTGCAAAAAGCGTTCTGGCCGCACGATGTTCATGTTACTAAAGTGACCTGCGCCAGTTGCCATTCCCTGCATCCGCAGCAAGACACGATGCAGACGCTAAACGAGAAAGGGCGGATCAAAATATGCGTGGATTGCCACAGCGATCAGCGTACTAACCCGCACTTTAACCCGGCGTCCGTTCCGTTGCTTAAGGAGCAGCCATGAGTTGCACCCGACGTCAATTTATTACCCGCGTCGGCGCGCTGGCGGCGGTCAGTGGGATGGCAGGACGCGTTGTAGCGAACACGTTGAATATTAATGGCGTGCGTTATGGCATGGTACACGATGAGTCATTATGCATCGGCTGCACGGCCTGCATGGATGCCTGTCGGGAAGTCAACAACGTGCCGGAAGGCGTATCGCGCCTGACGATTATTCGCAGCGAGCCGCAGGGGACGTTTCCTGATGTGAAGTATCGCTTCTTCCGCCACTCGTGCCAGCATTGCGACCATGCCCCCTGCGTTGACGTCTGCCCGACCGGCGCATCATTCCGCGATGCCGCCAGCGGTATTGTCGACGTGAACCCGGACCTTTGCGTCGGCTGCCAGTACTGCATTGCCGCGTGTCCCTACCGCGTGCGCTTTATCCATCCGGTCAGTAAGACGGCGGATAAATGCGATTTCTGCCGGAAAACCAACCTGAAAGCGGGCAAACAGCCCGCCTGCGTTGAGTCATGCCCGACGAAGGCGCTGACGTTTGGTAATCTGGACGATCCCAACAGCGATATCTCCCGTTTGTTGCGGCAAAAAACTACCTATCGCTACAAGCTGGCGCTGGGCACAAAACCGAAGGTCTACCGCGTTCCCTTTAACTATGGGGAGGTGAGCCAATGACATCCGCTTCTGCATTTCATTTTGCATCACTGGTGTGGGACTGGCCCATCGCCATCTATCTGTTCCTGATTGGCATCTCCGCCGGACTGGTTACGTTGGCGATTCTGCTGCGCCGCTTCCATCCGGAGGCGGGCGGTTCGGACAGCACGCTGCTGCGCACTACGCTGGTGTTAGGGCCGGGGGCGATTATTCTTGGTCTGCTGATTCTGGTCTTCCACCTGACGCGCCCGTGGACCTTCTGGAAGCTGATGTTTCACTACAGCTTTACCTCGGTGATGTCGATGGGGGTGATGCTGTTCCAGCTTTACATGGTGGTCCTGATACTGTGGCTGGCGAAAATCTTTGAAAAAGAGGTGATTGCCCTGCAGCAGCGTTGGCTGCCGCGGTTAGAGATCGTGCAGAAAGTGTTGGCGCTAATAATGCCGTTTCATCGCGCGCTGGAGACGTTAATGCTGGGGCTGGCGGTTCTGCTCGGGGCGTACACCGGGTTTCTGCTGTCGGCGCTGAAATCTTACCCGTTCCTGAATAACCCGATCCTGCCGGTACTATTCCTGTTCTCCGGGATTTCCTCCGGCGCGGCGGTGGCGCTGATCGCCATGGCGTTACGCCATCGTAGCAACCCGCACAGCACCGAAGCGCGCTTTGTGCATCGCATGGAGGTTCCGGTGGTATGGCTGGAAATTTTCCTGCTGGCGGCGTTCTTCGTCGGTCTGGCGCTGGGCGATGACGGCAAAATGCGCGCGCTGGCGGCGGCGCTGGGCGGCGGATTCTGGAGCTGGTGGTTCTGGCTTGGCGTCGTAGGGCTGGGATTGATTATCCCGCTGCTGCTGAAACCCTGGGCAAATCGTAGCGTCACGTTTCACGGCGTGCTGGCCGTTTGCGGCGCCAGTTTGACCGGCGTGCTGCTGCTGCGCTTTTTCATTCTTTATGCGGGACAGCTAACGGTTGCATAATCTGGACATCTTCCTTCCTGAAGCCGGATTTCTGGCGCTGTTGTTGAGTCTCGGGGTCAACGTGCTGACCCCGCTGGCGACGTGGTGCGGGATGGGGCTGCACTGGCGCGGCGTCATGCGCCTGACGACCTGCGGCGCGTGGACGGCGTTCACGCTGCTGCTACTGGCGTTTGCGATTCTGGTTAGCTGTTTTCTGACCAGCGATTTTTCGGTCGTTTATGTTGCGCAGCATAGCCATAGTCAATTGTCATGGGGACTGAAACTGGCGGCGGTATGGGGCGGTCATGAAGGCTCTCTCCTGCTGTGGGCGCTGCTTCTTTCGGGGTGGACGGCGCTATTCGCCTGGCGCTCCCGGCATGAATCTGACGCGCTTTTTCCGCTGACCCTGAGCATCTTGTCCCTCATTATGGCTTCGCTGCTGCTATTTATTGTGCTGTGGTCCGATCCGTTCCTGCGTATTTTCCCTCCCGCCATGGAAGGGCGCGACCTTAATCCCATGCTGCAACATCTGGGGCTGATCTTACATCCGCCGCTGCTCTATCTGGGTTATGGCGGCCTGATGACCGCGGCGAGCGTAGCGCTGGCCTCGCTACTGTGCGGCGGCTTTAACGCGGCAACCGCCTGGGTGTGCTGGCGCTGGGCGTTACCCGGCTGGTGCGCTCTGACGCTGGGGATCATTCTCGGATCGTGGTGGGCGTATTGCGAACTGGGCTGGGGCGGCTGGTGGTTCTGGGACCCGGTGGAAAATGCCTCATTGTTGCCGTGGCTTGCCGCCAGCGCGTTGCTGCACAGTCTGTATGTCAGCCGCCAGCGCGGGAGCTTCCGTCACTGGTCGTTGCTGCTGGCGATACTGACGCTGATCCTCTCGTTGCTGGGAACGCTGATTGTGCGTTCCGGCATTCTGCTCTCCGTCCATGCTTTTGCGCTGGATAACGTGCGCGCGGTGCCGCTGTTTACCCTTTTTGCCGCGTTAAGTCTGGCATCGCTTGCTCTGTACGGCTGGCGGGCGCGGGAGCCGTATCCGGCGACGCGTTTGGGCGGCGGAAAGCACGAAACGCTCATTCTGGCGACGCTGCTGCTCCTTAGCGCCGTCTTGTTGATCGTGCTGGTCGGGACGCTCTACCCCATGATTTATGGTTTGATGGGCTGGGGAAGGCTTTCGGTGGGCGCGCCCTATTTTAATCGCGTCACGCTGCCGTTTGGCCTGCTGATGCTGGTGATTATCGTGCTGGCGACAATCAGAAGCCGCAAAGTCTCTGTGCATCGTCAGCTTCCGGCGTTGCTGGCGCATATGGGCGTATTTATCTTCGCCGCCGGGATCATGGTTTCCAGCGGCAGTCGGCATGAAATCAGCCTTAACCTCAGCCCCGGTCAGCAGGTGGTACTGGCGGGCTATACCTTTTGTTTCGAGCGTCTGGATCTGGAGGCCAAAGGCAACTACACCAGTGAAAAAGCGCGGATCACGTTGTGGCGGAATGAAAAACGCATTGGCAGCCTGCAGCCTGAAAGGCGCTTCTATGCCGCGCGTCGTCAACAGATGATGGAGCCGGGGATTCACTGGAACCTGCTACATGACTGGTACGCGGTGATGGGCGAAAAAACCGGACCGGATCGTTACGCCATGCGCTTATACGTGCAGACCGGCGTGCGCTGGATCTGGGGAGGGGGATTGTTGATGGTGTGTGGAGCGCTGCTGAGCGGATGGCGGGGGAGGAAGCATCCTGAGTTATTGCCTGATGGCGCTGCGCTTATCAGGCCTACGAATGAAAAGCATGGTAGGCCGGATAAGGCGTTTACGCCGCCATCCGGCAAGACGATGTTACTTGTGGCTTTTCTGATTTTTCTGCCTTTTACCACCCACGCCCAGGTGGTGGATACCTGGCGCTTTGACAATCCGCAACAGCAGGAAAAAGCGCTGTCTATTGCCAGTCAACTGCGCTGTCCGCAGTGTCAGAACCAGAATTTGTTGGAATCCAATGCGCCCGTGGCGGTCAGTATGCGCCATCAGGTTTACAGCATGGTGGCCGAAGGTAAAAGCGAAGCGGAAATCACCGCCTGGATGACCGACCGTTATGGTGATTTCGTACGCTACAACCCGCCGTTGAATGAGCAAACGCTGCTGTTGTGGGCGCTGCCGTACCTGCTGTTATTGCTGGTGGGTGTGGTGGCCTGGCGGGTGAGAAAGCGTCAGCACGCAGGAGAGGGGGAACAATGAGCCAGTCTGAACACTCCACTGTGCCGTTACGTCCCATGCCCGTAAAGCGTCTGGCGGCTGCGGCGGTGTTGATGGTGGCTGCCTGTGTCGGCGGCTATCTGTTGACGCCGAAATGGCAGGCTGTGCGTAGCGAGCAACAGCGTCTGGCCGATCCGCTACGTGACTTTACGAACCCGCAAACGCCAGAGGCGCAGCTTTCCAGGCTGCAAGAAAAAATCCGCGCCAATCCGCAGGATAGCGAGCAATGGGCGCGGCTGGGCGAGTATTATCTCTATCGCAATGCGTATGACAATGCGCTGCTGGCATATCGTCAGGCGTTGCGTCTGCGAGGCGATAACGCGCAGCTTTTCGCCGCGCTGGCAACGGTGCTGTATTACCAGGCCGGGCAACATATGACGCCTGCGACGCGTGAAATGATTAATAAAGCGTTAGCGCTGGATGCGACAGAAGTGACCGCGCAGATGCTGCTGGCGGCGGATGCGTTTATGCAGGCGGATTATGCGCAAGCCGTGTCGCTGTGGCAAACCTTACTGGATGCCAACTCGCCGCGAGTGAACCGCGCGCAGCTGGTAGAGGCCATTAATTTGGCTAAATTGTTACAAAATCGGCAGAAATAATTTTTTCTTTTTTGTGACTTTTGTCATGTGTGCTGTTTAAAAAAACGGCGAATGAGACACAAGTAAAAATTAATTACCTCAGTGTATTATTCGTTTTTGACGAAGTAAAAAACTTTCCATAACAAATAGTTATTCATCATTAACGCCATAAACTCGCGTTATTATGCATAAAAACAGCCAAAAGCCCTGTTATGAAAGGGTTGCGCAAGACGCTATGCAAATGATACTGATTATGCGCGTTAAAAAACTCTACAAACCAACGCAACACAAATCATACCCTTTCAGTATGTATTGCTCTCATGCTTTCGGCGGAGAGCAACGCTTCATCGAGGAAGTCTGTTGTTATGAAAAATTTGAAAGTCAGCCTGGCCTGGCAAATTTTGCTGGCTATGGTGCTGGGCATTCTGTTGGGCAGCTATCTGCATTATCACAGTGACAGTCGTGAATGGCTGATTGCCAACCTGCTGTCGCCTGCTGGCGATATCTTTATCCACCTGATTAAAATGATCGTCGTGCCGATCGTGATCTCGACTCTGATTGTCGGCATCGCCGGCGTTGGCGATGCAAAACAGCTAGGCCGTATCGGCGCCAAAACCATTCTCTATTTTGAACTGATCACCACGGTGGCGATTATCCTCGGCATTACGCTGGCGAATGTCTTTCAGCCAGGTTCAGGCATTGATATGTCGCAACTGGCGACCGTCGATATTTCGAAATACCAGAACACCACGGCGGAAGTACAAAGTCATGCGCATGGGCTGATGGGGACGATACTGTCGCTGGTGCCGACCAATATCATCGCATCGATGGCCAAAGGGGATATGCTGCCAATTATCTTTTTCTCGGTCCTGTTTGGGCTGGGGTTGTCGTCCCTGCCGGCAACTCACCGCGAACCGCTGGTGACGGTATTTCGTTCCATCTCTGAAACCATGTTTAAAGTCACCCATATGGTGATGCGCTATGCGCCAGTGGGCGTTTTTGCGCTGATCGCCGTCACGGTGGCGAATTTTGGTTTCGCGTCGCTGTGGCCGCTGGCGAAACTGGTGCTGCTGGTACACTTTGCCATTATCTTCTTTGCGCTGGTGGTGCTGGGCATCGTGGCGCGCCTGTGCGGGTTAAGTATCTGGATTCTGATTCGCATTCTGAAAGATGAATTGATTCTGGCGTACTCGACCGCCAGCTCCGAGAGCGTGCTGCCGCGCATTATCGAGAAGATGGAAGCTTACGGCGCGCCAGCCTCTATCACCAGTTTCGTGGTACCGACCGGTTACTCATTTAACCTCGACGGCTCCACGTTATACCAGAGCATCGCCGCCATTTTTATCGCGCAGCTATACGGTATCGACCTGTCGTTGTGGCAGGAAATTGTACTGGTGCTGACGCTGATGGTGACGTCGAAAGGGATTGCCGGCGTGCCTGGCGTTTCCTTCGTGGTGTTACTGGCGACGCTGGGCAGCGTGGGCATTCCGCTGGAAGGGCTGGCGTTTATCGCCGGTGTCGACCGTATCCTCGACATGGCGCGTACTGCGCTAAATGTGGTGGGGAATGCGCTGGCGGTGCTGGTGATCGCCAAGTGGGAACACAAGTTTGACCGCAAAAAAGCGCTGGCCTACGAGCGCGACGTGCTGGGCAAATTTGATAAGACCGCCCAATAACGGATTGCCGGATGGCGCTTTGCTTATCCGGCCTACAGCGAAAGAGAATGTAGGCCGGATAAGGCGTTCACGCCGCCATCCGACAACCTGCTCCGGGTTGCCTGATGGCGCTACGCTTATCAGGCCTACAACGACTACGTTCATCAGGCAATAAACATCAGCCATTTGTTAGCGTTTCGAACTCTTCGCAACCGGTATCAAACCCTTCCAGACAGCTTAGATTCAACCAGTGCAACGCCTTCTGCTTATTCTTTTCAATAAAGCCCGGTTCACCGTTTAAAAACATCATTCCCGCCCAGTATTCTGAATAGCCGGTACGGGAAATGGCGGAACTGCGTTTGAAATACCAGGCGGCTTTTTCATCATCGGCGGCAATGCCCACGCCGTTGGCGTAAATCAGGCCAAGCAACATTTGCGCATCCACCGCGGAGTCGTTATCCAGATCTTCAGAGGCCTTTTGCAGCAGCGAGATGGCTTTTGGGTAGTCCGGACGCCCGGCCTGGGTGTTGACCAGGATCCGCGCCAGCGTAATTTCTCCCGCTTTACTGCCCGCGTTAGCCGCCTTTTCAGCCAGCTTTTTCGCGTCGGGATAATCCAGGCTTACCGGATTAGTGATTTTGATTTGCGCCAGTAGCGCACAGGCGTCGGCGTCGCCACTGTCGGCGGCTTTTTGCGCCCAGTATTCAGCTTTGTTCAAATCGCCATAGCTCAACCAACTGTCGGCCAGAAAATATTGTGCGCGTCTGTCACCTGCCTCTGCTGCCTGCAAATACTGGCTACCCGGCTCAGGATCTGCGGCATGGGCAAAGAATGTCATAAACAACATCAATGCAAGAAGTAGTTTCATTTTGAATTTTATTTAGGGTACGGAAAAGACAGTATAAAGAGATCGTATGGATAAAAAAACAGCCTCCGGACGGAGGCTGTTATAGGGAAAATGCCTGATGGCGATACTAATGCATCTTATCAGGCCTACAGTAGACGCAGGCCGAATAAAGCATTCTGATGCCGCCATCCGGCAGATCAACCCATTGCGCTTTCGCGCAGGCGGGTTTTCAGCTTGTTGTACTCATCAATCACATACTGCTCGGCGGCTCGCTGATCGGCGATCGGCTCAACGCGTACGGCGCAGTATTTGTACTCCGGCGTTTTGGTAATCGGGCTGAGGTTTTCAGTCACCAGCTCGTTACAGGCGCCAATCCACCACTGGTAGGTCATGTAAATCGCCCCTTTGTTTGGGCGATCGCTGACCTGCGCGCGGGTGATGATTTTGCCTTTGCGCGAATGAACCCACACCAGCGCTTCATCTTCAATGCCCAGACGCGCGGCGTCGGCGGTATTGATTTGCGCATAGCCCGGTTCATCGGCCAGCGCGGCCAGCGCCGCACAGTTACCGGTCATTGAGCGGCAGGAGTAGTGGCCGACTTCGCGCACCGTCGACAGTACCATCGGGTACTCTTCGGTGAGTTTATCGATAGGCGCTACCCAGTCGCAGGTGAAAAACTGCGCCAGACCGTTGGGGGTATCGAACTTCTCTTTAAAGAGGTACGAGGTTCCCTGATCGGCATCCGACGTGTCGCGGCACGGCCACTGGATATAGCCCAGCTCGCCCATTTTCTCGTAAGTGGCGCCGTAGAAATCCGGGCACAGATGACGCAACTCATCCCAGATCTCCTGGGTGTTGTTGTAGTGCATCGGATAGCCCATCCGGGTGGCGATTTCACTGATAATCTGCCAGTCGGTTTTCAGGTCCCACTTCGGTTCAACGGCTTTAAAGAAGCGCTGGAAGCCACGGTCAGCCGCAGAGAAGACGCCTTCATGCTCGCCCCAGGAGGTGGAGGGTAAAATCACATCCGCCGCCGACGCGGTTTTGGTCATGAAGATATCCTGCACGATGACCAGTTCCAGATCCTCAAACGCTTTACGTACTGCAGAGAGTTCCGCATCGGTTTGCAGCGGATCTTCACCCATAATGTACGCCGCGCGCACTTCGCCATGCGCCGCACGGTGCGGCAGCTCGCTGATGCGATAGCCGGTATGCGCAGGCAGACTTTCTACGCCCCAGGCTTTAGCGAACTTCTCGCGGTTTTCCGGGAACTTAACGTACTGGTAGCCCGGATAAGTATCCGGCAGCGCGCCCATATCGCACGCGCCCTGAACGTTGTTCTGGCCGCGAACCGGGTTAACGCCCGCGCTTGGCTTGCCGAGGTTGCCGGTCAGCATCGCGAGGCTGGTCAGTGAACGCACGGTTTCCACACCCTGATAGAACTGGGTGACGCCCATACCCCACAAGATCGCTGCGCTTTTCGCGCTGGCATACATCCGCGCCGCCTGACGAATCTCCTGTGCGCTCACGCCAGTGATCTCTTCGACGGACTCCGGCGTATAGCCTTCGACAATCTTACTGTACTCTTCAAAACCTTCGGTACGGCTGGCGACAAACGCTTTGTCGTACAGGTTTTCTTCAATAATGACATGCCCCATGGCGTTGAGCAGCGCGATATTCGAGCCGTTTTTCAACGCGATATGCATGTCAGCGATGCGCGCGGTTTCAATTTTGCGCGGATCGCAGACGATAATTTTCGCCCCGTTGCGTTTAGCGTTAATCACATGATTCGCCACGATAGGGTGGGAATCCGCCGGGTTATACCCGAAGACGAACACTAAATCAGTGTTATCAATTTCGTTGATCGCATTACTCATTGCGCCGTTACCGACCGATTGGTGCAGACCTGCAACCGATGGGCCGTGTCAGACGCGAGCGCAGCAGTCAACGTTATTGGTACCAATAACGGCGCGTGCGAATTTTTGCATTACATAGTTGGTTTCATTTCCGGTACCGCGAGAGGAGCCGGTTGTCTGGATTGCATCCGGACCGTACTTCGCTTTGATGGCGCTCAAACGTTCAGCGACGTAATTGAGCGCTTCATCCCAGGAAACAGATTCCAGTTTGCCGCCACGCTGGCGACGGATCATTGGGGTTTTCAGGCGCGGGGTCAGGATCTGGGTATCATTAATAAAATCCCAGCCGTAGTAGCCCTTCAGACACAGGGTACCCTGGTTGGTTTTCCCCTGCGCCGCCTCAGCCCGGACGATTTTGCCGTTATCGACCACCAGATTGATTTTGCAACCTGATGCGCAATACGGGCAAACCGTGACGACTTTTTTCATCGGTTTCGCTCCAGTTAATCAAATCGCGCATACGCGCTGTCGCCCTCAGTATGCATGTTTTATGCCACTTTTTTAGTATGGGCTTTCCCTGATATTACGGGCGAATTTTGCTCAAAACCCTGACGAAAAACAGGCTATCGTCAGTTTTGACGTGTCGAAAGAAAATGCCGCATGACATTTATTATGGGGAGAAACGCTGAGCGCGGGCCAGATAGGGCGGAGCCGCCATCCGGCAATCTGCTCTGCCTGAAGTGGGGGTTTTTAATAAATTACCCGGATGGATAGACTCAAGGCCAGGGAACGCGTTGAGACTAACGCCAGGATAGAACAGGCCGCGGCAGGCAGTTCCATACCGCGGCCCGGCTTCAGAGGAGGCTGAAAAGGATTATCGCGGCAAAAATAGCGGCAATAACGAGATATTTCAGCGCGTAATAGAGAGTGCGGTTTTTCTTTTTCAGCCGTTGCCCGGCATCGCGTGCTGCGTGAACGTATTTAAAGATGCGATTAATCGCACCGGTGCGATCGTTCTCGTCGTTTGGCGAACTGGCGGCGGACATCAACGATGCGCCGACCCAGTGGTTTACGCTCTGCGCCCAGCGCCATTTCATTGGGCGCTCAATATCGCAAAAGAGGATAATACGCGTCTGCTCAGTTTTATTTTCCGCCCAATGAACGTAGGTTTCGTCGAAGATGACGGCTTTGCCGTCGCGCCAGCTATGGCGCTGTCGATCAACTTCAATAAAACAGCGGTCGTCATTCGGTGTGCTTAATCCAAGATGGTAACGTACTGAACCGGCATAGGGGTCGCGATGTTTTCCCAGATAGGCCCCGGGAGGCAACTCGGCGAACATCGCCGCTTTAATAGAGGGGATGCTGTTGACCAGCTTTGTCGTTATCGGGCATAACGTTTCCGCCGACGGGTGGGCATCGGAATACCATTTAAGGTAAAACCGTTTCCAGCCGCGCTTGAAAAAGGTGTTGAATCCGGCGTCGTTATTGGCCTGCGCGGCTTTTATGTGATGCTGAAGCCGTAGCGCCTCTTCACGAATCACCTGCCAGTTTTCCGTCAGCTTCTGCAGCTCTGGAAATGCCGTGGTATCAAAGTACGGCTGCTTTGCCGGTAACGTTGAGAAGCGAGTCATGAACATATTGATCGGCGCCATAAACGTCGAGTGGTCAAAGAGTTGACGGGAAAGTTTTTGTTTTTCCACACCGCGTGAATGCGCATAAATGACGCTGATAATAAAAATACCGATAATGATTGCTGCGAACATAACGTCACTGTCCTTCTAAGAAAACCTCATCCCGGGATTTTCAGGCAACCCTCCCGGTGATGCCAAAGAGAAAAGTGTAGTTCGTTGACAATAAATTTACATTTCTACAACTTAAAAGGGCCATTTTTGCTAAAGAAGCGAGTCAGCCCGTTTAACCTTTATCCAGGCTTGCCGACAGTAGAATTGAGATGGCTCCGCTACTTCACCCGGTGACGGCTGATTACGTTATGCCTTATCTCCTGATGACGGCTGCCAGATCACAATGCTTTCGTAAACCGAAAATGACTTTGCTTGTAACCTTCGCGAAGATAAAAACGGTGTGCATCGCGGCGTTTAATATTTGTGGAAAGCTCCGTTAGCTCCGCACCCGCCTGACGTGCTTCTTCTTCTGCCCAGGCCAGAAGCTGACTGCCAACTTTTTGTCCCCGCATCTGCGGTAATACCACCAGCTCCTGAATTTCGCCAATCCAGTTGGCATGATGGAGATGAAACTGCATATGCAGGCTGATCATGCCGACTACCTCTCCGTTGCGCAGCGCTAAACGATAATGAACGTTGGGGTCCAGTAAATTAGCGGCAAATCCATCCCTGAAAGCCTGATAATCAAGCTCATTTTTAAGTAACTCACAGATAAGCGCGTAAACAGAATCGGTATCCTCTGTTGTCGCGTGGCGTAATTCACAGACTGGCATAATGTCCTCCCGACGCTTCATCAGGATCAACCATCTTTCGCCAGAATGTAGCAAACTATCGTCATGATTTATTCTATGGCAGCTAAACGGCGGATAACGTGCAGCCAAAGATCACTCTGATGGCAAGGGGGAGGGCGAGCCTCCCGGGGAGTTAGGTGGCAGGCTGATGTTTAACCACGTTAATCATCCACGGCACACCGAAACGATCGCTGACCTTGCCGAAACCCTGTGCCCAGAAGGTCTCCTGCCAGTCCATTTCGATTTGCCCTTGTGCGGCAAGGTTATCAAACCAGCGCTTCCCTTCTGCTACATCCTGGGTATCAAGCACCAGCGTAAAGCCGGAATAATGCGCCGTTCCCGACGGGCTGGCATCACTCATCATGATATCGCTGCCGGCAATGCGCATGTTGGCGTGGGCGATAGCAGTATCGGGAAAGCGCATTCCTGACGGGCAGCCCTCTTCGTTATCCGCCGCCGAGGGGGGCATTTCACCGAAGCTGAGTTTATAAAGCAGTTCTGCGCCTAACGTTTGTTGATAATACGCGATGGCGTCGGCACAATTGCCGGCAAAAGAGAGATAGGGACTTAACGGCATGATGGTTACCTCAGATAAGAGATGCTCGTTAAGTGTAGTTCGAAATTGGCACAATATTGTCGGTGGCAGGGCCGCTCAGGCCCGGTAAGCGAGGCGCTACCGGGCAATGACACGGTAAATCAGTTCTTTTTCACGAACTCGGATTTCAGTTTCATCGGGCCAAAACCATCGATTTTGCAGTCGATGTTATGGTCGCCTTCAACCAGACGAATGTTCTTCACTTTAGTGCCGATTTTCAGCATGGAAGAGCTGCCTTTTACTTTCAGATCTTTCACGATGGTGACGCTATCGCCGTCCGCCAGCAGGTTGCCGTTGGCGTCTTTGACAATCAGTTCATCGCTCTCCTGAGCGGGTTCCGCATCGTTCCATTCGTGAGCGCATTCCGGGCAGATGAACATGCCGTTATCTTCGTAGGTATATTCGGAGTTACATTGCGGGCAGTGGGGTAATGACATGTTGGTATCCTCAAAAAGTCAGCGGGGGCAAACGCGCCCAAAAATGGCAGATCGCCGAAAAAGGCCGCAATTATACACAAAATCCTTAGCGTTGTCGGGACTATTGCCGCTTTTATAAAAGGGTCTGCGCCACGCCAGTCAGCAATGGTTTACACTCAAATAACCGCTTTTTTACTGTCACCACAGCGCATTAGGGCGTCCTTATTTACACCTTTTGACCGAATTGACATATATGTGTGAAGTTGATCACATATTTAAACCCTGTTAGGGTAAAAAGGTCATTAACTGCCCATTCAGGCGTCAACAGGTTCGGTTGTACAGTCCGTAACCGGACAGTGTAAGTAAACCTGCTACGCTTGTATGAGGGATAGCGTTCGCGCCCCTCCCTCCGCTCGACGGCGACGCTGGCGCGGTATGCCAGTGCCCGCCGTATATAGCGCTACAGGGCTTAGCCTATGAGGACAGCTATGCTGAAAAGGAAAAAAATAAAACCGATTACACTGGGCGATGTGACCATCATTGATGACGGTAAACTTCGCAAAGCGATTACCGCCGCCTCGCTGGGCAACGCGATGGAGTGGTTTGATTTTGGTGTTTATGGATTTGTTGCCTACGCGTTGGGTAAAGTCTTTTTCCCCGGCGCCGATCCCAGCGTCCAGATGATTGCCGCGCTGGCCACGTTTTCCGTTCCCTTCCTGATTCGTCCGCTCGGCGGGTTATTCTTTGGTATGCTCGGCGATAAATACGGGCGCCAGAAGATCCTGGCGATCACGATTGTGATTATGTCGATCAGTACCTTCTGTATCGGGTTAATCCCCTCTTACGCGACGATCGGTATCTGGGCGCCAATACTGTTGTTGCTGTGTAAAATGGCGCAGGGCTTCTCGGTTGGCGGGGAATATACCGGCGCGTCGATCTTTGTCGCGGAATATTCGCCGGATCGTAAACGCGGATTTATGGGAAGCTGGCTGGATTTTGGTTCCATCGCCGGGTTCGTGCTGGGCGCGGGCGTGGTGGTCTTAATCTCAACGATTGTCGGCGAGGAGAATTTCCTTGAGTGGGGCTGGCGTATTCCGTTCTTTATCGCCTTGCCATTGGGAATTATCGGTCTCTACTTACGCCATGCGCTGGAAGAGACGCCAGCGTTTCAGCAGCACGTGGATAAACTGGAGCAGGGCGACCGCGAAGGGTTGCAGGATGGGCCGAAAGTCTCCTTTAAAGAGATTGCCACCAAACACTGGCGTAGCCTGTTGTCATGTATCGGTCTGGTGATTGCCACCAACGTGACCTACTACATGCTGCTCACCTACATGCCGAGCTACCTGTCGCATAACCTGCACTATTCTGAAGATCACGGCGTGTTGATTATCATCGCCATTATGATCGGGATGCTGTTTGTGCAGCCGGTGATGGGGCTGCTGAGCGACCGTTTCGGTCGTCGTCCGTTTGTGATTATGGGCAGCATTGCGCTGTTTGCGCTGGCGATCCCGGCCTTCATCCTGATTAACAGTAACGTTATTGGCCTGATTTTTGCCGGTTTGTTGATGCTGGCGGTGATTCTGAACTGCTTTACCGGGGTGATGGCCTCGACATTGCCGGCGATGTTTCCGACGCATATTCGTTACAGCGCGCTGGCGGCGGCTTTTAATATCTCTGTATTGATTGCCGGTCTGACGCCAACGCTGGCGGCCTGGCTGGTGGAAAGCTCGCAGGATCTGATGATGCCGGCGTATTATTTGATGGTCATCGCGGTGATAGGCTTGGTTACCGGTATTTCCATGAAAGAGACGGCCAATCGTCCGTTAAAAGGCGCAACGCCAGCGGCGTCGGACATCCAGGAAGCGAAGGAAATTCTGGGCGAGCATTACGATAATATTGAGCAGAAAATCGACGACATCGATCAGGAAATCGCGGAGCTGCAGGTCAAACGTTCGCGTCTGGTACAGCAACATCCGCGTATCGATGAATAAATTTCGCGCTTAAGGTTCGCTTAATCTCTCGCGGGCATACTCTCCTCCATACCTTTGGAGGAGAGCGTCATGAAAAGCTATATTTATAAAAGTTTGACGACCCTGTGTAGTGTGCTGATTGTCAGCAGTTTTATCTATGTGTGGGTCACGACGTATTAAACGCCTGTTATGCCTTTTTCAACAGCACCCAGGCACGGGTGCCTGTTCTTTCCGTACGGTTTTGCAGGAAAAACTGTCCCTGATGTAGCTGGGTGATGCGGCTGACGATACTCAGCCCCAGGCCAATTCCGCCATAACGGCTGTCCATCCGCACGAACGCTTCGCTTAGCTTCCCGCATTTGCTTTCATCAATACCCGGCCCCTCGTCTTCGACCGCCATAATAGCGTCGGGGTCGGCGCTAATGTGGATAGTGATATGGGTTCCTTCAGGGCTATAGCGATGCGCGTTTTCCACCAGATTTCGCAGCAGCATACGCAGTAACGTCGCGTCACCGCGCACCACCACGTCCGCCGCGCTTTCCGGCAGCAACAGAGTTTGCTGGCGCGTTTCCAGCATGGTGTTCAGCTCATCGTAGGAGGGGAGGATCACATCTTCCAGCAGTTTTACTTCCTGATAATTCCCGGAAGAGAATGACTGGCCCACGCGCGCCAGTTGCAGAAGCTGGGAGACGCTATCCATCATCTGGTCAAGACGGGCGATAAGCGGCGCGACATCAACATTGTGGGTTTTTGACAATAATTCCAGGTGCAAACGCACCCCCGACAGCGGCGTGCGTAGCTCATGGGCCACATCGGCGGTAAAAAGGCGTTCATTGTCGAGCGTGGTGGTCAAACGCGTAACCAGTTGATTGATCGCCGAGACGACGGACTCAATCTCAAGCGTGGAGCTGTGAATGGCGATCGGCGCCAGATTATCCGCCGTCCGCGCTTCCAGCTCTTTTTGCAGTTCGGCGAGCGGACGGGTAATACGCCGTACCGCCTGGTAACAAATTAGCAGCGTCAGGCTAACCATAAATACGCCGGGGACGATCAGGCTGGCGACCGCCTCGCGAATTTCGTGCATGATATGGCGATCGTTATTGCGATTATCCCGCAGCGCCTGCTCGAACAATTGGATTTGCTCAGTGCTTTCATGCCATAACCAGAAGGTACTGATTAACTGGAACACCAGCAGAATAAGACCAATTGTCAGCATTAAACGCTGGCGAAGGGTCATCGCTCTTCGCTGAAAACGCATCAGGCTCACTTAGCTTTCCTCAGTGGCAACCAGCATGTAGCCAAACCCGCGAACCGTGCGAATGCGCGACTTGCCGACTTTGTCGCGCAAATTATGTATATGCACTTCCAGAGTGTTGGTCGAGGGTTCGTTATCCCAGTTGTAGATATCGTTATAAAGAATTTCCCGGTGCACCGGACTGCCTGCCTTGAGCATCAACCGTGAGAGCAACGCGTACTCCTTAGGCGTCAGGGTCAGCTCCTGTCCATCCCTCCATGCCTGATGGCGGCCTATATTGAGCGTCAGATTGCCAACCGTCAGTTCACTTTCACCCTGATTATTATGGCGGCGCAGCAGCGCGCGGATGCGGGCGTGCAACTCCTCCAGGGCGAAGGGTTTAACCAGATAATCATCTGCGCCGACATCCAGCCCGGTAATGCGGTCATTGAGCGTATCGCGGGCGGTCAGAATGAGTACCGGCAGGGTGTATTTTTTCTGTCGGATTCGCGTCAGGAAATGCAGGCCATCCTCATCGGGCAGCCCTAAATCCAGCACCATCAGACTGTAATGACCAGACTCCAGACTATGCTCGGCGGCACGCGCTGTCGAAACGCCATCACACGCATAGCCTTCGGTTTGCGCGGCGAGTATTAACCCCTGTAATAATAGCGTGTCGTCTTCAACAATCAGTATCTTCATTCGCTTAGTCTCCTGCACGGTTGCAGAATATCATCTGCGGCCTGGTAATACGTCGTTTGTACGCCGGTTAATCCCAGCATGGTTGAGAAAAGATTGTCCTGTGAATAATCCAGCGTGCTCGCCCGTTTTTGCAGGCAGGCCTGATCCACCTGATAACGCTGTTGATAATCTTTAGAAAGCCAAATGAGCATCGGGACATGTTTTTGCGTATCCGGCGCAATGGAATACGGCAGACCGTGTAAATAAACGCCATTTTCACCCAATGATTCGCCGTGATCGGAAAGATAGACCAGGCTGGTGGTGAATTTATCCTGATGAGATTTCAGCAGGTTAATGGCTTTATCTACAATATAGTCCACGTACAGCACGGTATTATCATAGGTGTTGATCAACTGCTGTTGGGAACAGTTCTGAATTTCGTTAGTGTCACAGGTTGGGGTAAATTTTTTAAACTGCGGTGGATAACGGTTGTAATAGGTTGGGCCGTGGCTGCCGATGGTATGTAATACAATAACGCCATCGCCTTTCAAATGGTCGATATAGTCTTCCAGACCGTGAAATAACACTTCATCGTAGCACTCGCCGTCGATACATTGTCCGGGCAGGTTTAGCTCGGTGACATTTTGATGCGGAACGCGATCGCATGCGCCTTTACAGCCGCCGTCATTATCATTCCACAGTACGTTAATCCCCGCGCGCTGGATAATATCCAGCAGCCCTTCCTGGTGATGCGCCAGCTCTTCGTCATAATGTTTGCGCGGCATATCAGAAAACATGCAGGGAACGGAGATCGCGGTCGCCGTACCGCAAGAGGTGGTATGCGGGAAATAGATCACATCGTCTTTCGCCAGCCGCGGATTGGTGTCGCGCGGATAGCCGCCAAGAGAGAAATCATCGCCGCGCGAGGTTTCGCCAACGATGAGAATCGTCAGGTTTTTGCGATCGCCTTTCAGCATTAATGGATTGCGATGGGCATCCTCGCCAATGCGTACCAGCGGCAAATTCGCCAGCCGTTGATGCGAATACCATGACCAACTGGCGACAATACTGTTCGATGGGCTTAACGCTTTGATCAACTGTTTATTATTTCGAAATAGCGAGGCGTAATCTTTATAGAAAAAGGCGGCGACCAGAATAACTAATAAAATAGAGATCAGGACGCTGGCCAGGCGGTAAAGCCCGCTACGTAAGCGCGGCGTCGCCGGACGGATTTTGACCCAGAAGGCAATCACGGCTGCCAGAACGCCGCTTAATCCCAGAGTCAGCACCATTTGCGGCGTCATCAGCGCAAAGGTTTCCGCGGGCGTGGTATCCATCATATTGGCGATCATGGAGCGATCGATGATGATGCCGTAAGTCAAAATAAAATACTGCGCGGCAGCGCCGACCAGAATAAAAACGCAGGCCAGCAGTCGGTTTAGCCAAATAAATGAGGCCAGCGTCAGCACACTATTGACCACGCTAAACGCGACGACCGGCATGGAAATAAACACCAGCACATTGCGCAGCGAGTTTAACGGTAGGTCTTGTAGTACCTGCTTGTAGAACGCAATGTTCAGGCAGACGGCAATATAAAAGGAAAAAAGCAGAAGCCAGGCGATTTGCCCAAGAACAGGTCTTTTAAGAAAGCGCTTTAACATGTTGATGCGTCCATCGATTCGGTGACGCTAATCGTGACAAAGTAAAATTAAGTGAACCTTAAGAACTTAATGTTGGTGGCGGCCGGATAACCTGCGCTATCCGGCCTGTTGCGATAACATTAACTACACGTGGTCAATCCTGTTTAACCGGCGCATCCAGCGGATACGGGTTTTTGTGAATGCGGTTGTAGTTCAACGCATACAGCGCGGTGATCACCATCAACGTGACGAACGACCACATCACTTCTTTGGCGCCGGAACCGATGACCGCCCAGATGCAATACACAAACGCGACGAAGGTAATCAGCAGATACAGCGGGCGCGCTTTACCAAAGTGACCGTGGCCCAATAGCAACAGCGCGGCACAGGTGTAAAGATAAGGCACCAGGGTGAAGATAACCGACACGGAGGAGACCAGACCAAACTCTTTCGCGGCGTTCGGCGACATACTGCTGAACTGGAAGATAGTCATCAGCACGCCGACGATAAGCAACCCAGCCACTGGCGTACCGGCTTTATTAACCCGCGCGAAGATCGGCGGGAAGAGACCATCGTCCGCCGCCGCTTTTGCGGTTTGACCGGCAAGCAGCGTCCAGCCGCCGAGAGAGCCCAGGCAACCTGCTGCCGCACAGAAGGAAACAATAGCCCCTGCGGTATCGCCCAGCGCCATACGCGCCGCGTCACCGAAAGGCGATGCCGACACACGCAGCGCCGCGTTGGGGATCATCCCCATAATCGCCGTTGTGGAGAGCACATAGCAGACGGCGGCGATCAGTACCCCGCCGATGGTGGCGATAGGCACGTTGCGTTTCGGGTTTTTGACCACCCCGGCCGCAACGGAGGCGCTTTCTACCCCGATGAATGACCACAGCGTAACGTTCAACGTGCTTTGAATCGCCCCGAAGGTATTCATGCCGCTCACGTTCCAGGCCGCCATATAGGTTTCGCCTTTAAACCAGAACCAGCCGAAGACCGCAATCCCTACGATAGGCACCAGCGCCAGTACGGTGGCGACGGCCTGTACGCGGGTAATCATTTTCGGCCCGACGATGTTCAGCAGAACAAAAATCCACAGCACCGCGACGCAGGTAAGCGTTAATACCAGCGGATCTTTCAGAATCGGGAAGAAATAGCTCAGATAGCCGACGCCGATAACGACCATCGCGATATTACCGATCCAGCATGCCAGCCAGTACAGCACGTTCGTTTGATAGCCCAAAAACGGCCCGAAGCAGCGGCGTGCGTAGGCATAAGAACCGCCGGGACTGGGATCTAAGGACGACATTTTGGCATAAACCATCGACAGCGCCAGGGCGCCGATGATAGTGACCAGCCATCCGTAGATTGCAATCCCGCCAGTGGCCGCCAGGTTGGCAGGGAGTAAGAATACCCCTGAACCCATAATATTCCCCGATACCATTAAGGTGACGGGGATTAGGCCCACTTTGTGAGCATCAGCATCCGAAGACATAATTTGGACTCCTGAAAAGGTGACTTCGTTACGATAAATTACGTCGTATCATACCCCCTCAGAATGCCGCTGAATTATGTCGGAGACGGGTTATCGCCAATGCTGTTATTATCGTGTCTTATCGTTGAGTGTAGAAAAATTAGGCAGCCGATCGTTCCCGATGTTGGCTAACATAATGCAGGGGGGTCATACCATAAAACTCTTTAAACACGGAAATAAAGTACGATGTGCTGTTATACCCACACAGCTGTGAGACTTGAGAGATATTCTTTCCGTCCATTAATAATTGGTTTACGGCATAACGCATTCGGCAGGTCGTGATTATTTGGCTATAACTGGTATTCTCGTTTTTGAGCTTTTTCTTTAACAAGCTTGGACTCAGGCACAGGCAGCTGGCAACGGCGCTCAGATTCCAGTCTTTATGAATATCGCTCTGAATGATGTGGTAAACGCTGTCACTGATGCGGCTGCGCAGCATGTGCATTAACAAAGAAATAAATTTTTTGTGGTCAAGAAAGCGGGATAAAACGGTGAAAAGGAGCGCACGGGTACGTTCACTAACAATTTCATCCGGTGTTTCCATCGCGCTGTAGCGGGCGGCGACCCTGAAGATATCCGGCGTCAGACAGTTGGCGGTCAATAAGGGATCGGCGTTGCGTTGCCAGACGGGAAGGTGTGAGAGATCTTTATTCAGGAATTGTAAATAGTCTTTAATATTATTGCGACTCACTTGTATTACTAGCACGCTATTTAATGATGAAATGTCAATAACGTTATTTTCACAAGCCAGAATGGCCATATAATTCGCTTTTAAACTGATTGGCTCCTTACCATTTACTCGTAACCATGTATCTTTTTCGGTTAATAACACTATGCAAGGCTCGTTGCTGCAAATCCTCATACCCGAACTCCTGGAATATGAACATAAAAGACCGGATCTCGCCAAACGGGAGAGATAACGGGGACTGAGTCAATTGTGTGATGAATTGAAACTGCACTAAAATAACTTTCCTGAATAATATTACAATATTTGTACGATGAATTAGGGTGTACAAAAAGTTGTACGCGAGTGGCAACTTGTCATTTTTGTATAAAAAAAGCGCGGGATGGGGCCCGCGCAAAAAGGTATGACAGTATTATTGTTTTGCAGCAATACTCAGGGAATACATGCCATCCTCAAAAAAAAGACTCTTTGTGATTAGGCTTTCACGCACATAACGTGATATACGCCATCAATAATTTCCGTGCCTTCGGTTTCATGCTCAAAGCCAGGGAAGTGATGATCCCAGGATTGCAGTGAGCGTAAGTAACCCACCTGCGGACTGTTTTCATCGCCAAAGTTTTCGCCGGAGAGCAGCATCGGGATTCCTGGCGGGTAAGGAATAACGGAGTTCGCCGCGATGCGACCCGGTAGATTTTCAATCGCCACCATTTCAATATTGTTGTTCACAATCGCGTTGTAGGCGTCGCGCGGGGTAATCTCCGCAACCGGCAGGGTGGAATAGGCGGCGTTGAGACGGGCGCCCGGGTTATTTTCACGTAGCCAGGCAAACATTTTATCGCCCAGGTCATGAATACCCATGTTCGCGTAAGTGTCAGGATAATCCTGCACCAGTTCCGGCATCACCTGCGCCAGCGGCGTATTCGCGTCGTAATGATGTTTGAAGGAACACAGCGTGTTGATCAGCGTTCCCCATTTCCCGCGAGTGACCCCCATGGAGAACAGGAACATAATCTGAAAGTCGGTGGTGCGGGTCGGCACGATACCGTGGCGGCCAAGCCATGCTGTGACCAGCGCAGCAGGTACGCCGGATGCTTCCAGTTCGCCATCGTCGCCCATACCCGGCGCCAGAATACTGACTTTAATCGGGTCCAGCATACTCCAGTTATCCGGCAGGTCTTTAAAGCCGTGCCAGGTTTCCCCGGGGCGCATGACCCAGCAGTTCTGGTCGGTTGCCAGCAGTTTTGCCGGCGCGTCGGCGAAGTCATACGTTTTACCGGTTTGTGGATCGGTGACGACGTCTTTATTCCACGGTTTAAAGAACCAGTCGCCTTCATCGGTAAACTCTTTATAAAGACGCGCCATCGCCTGACGGAAATCAACCGCTTCGTCAATCACCTCTTGAGTCAGGGACAGGCCGCTGTTACCGTCCATCATCGATACCGCCACATCGTTGGATGCGCAGATGGCATATAACGGAGAGGTGGTGGCATGCATCATATATGCCTGGTTGAAGCGGGAGAAATTCACCGCGCCACGGCCTTCACGGACATGAATGTAGGAAGCTTGTGAAAGCGCATTCAGTAGTTTGTGCGTGGAGTGGGTGGCAAACACGGTCGGACCGTTATGGTCGCCTGGCTCGCCGCGCATCGCGTAGTGATCGCAATAAATCGGGTTGAAGCGCGCATAGCCGTACCATGCTTCGTCGAAGTGAATGCGATCGCTGGTTTTTGCCAGCAGATCCTGCGCCTCTTTGGCGTTATAGCATACGCCGTCATAGGTACAGTTGGTCACTACGCTGTAAGACGGTTTCTGTCCGGCTTTAGTTTTGGTCAGTGGGCTGGCGCTGATTTTTTTCTGCAAGGTTTCAGGCTGCATTTCCTGCGGGTAGATTGGCCCGATAATGCCGTAACGGTTACGGCTTGGCACCATATATACCGGTTTGGCCCCGGTGAGGATCAGCCCCTGTTCGATGGATTTATGGCAGTTACGATCCAGTACAACGACATCATTATCCGTCATACAGGCCTGCATAATAGTACGGTTAGAACCGGAGGTCCCGACAACCACGGACCAGGAGCGGTCAGCACCGAATACGCGGGCGGCATTTTTCTCGCTTTCGCCAAACGCGCCGGTATGGTCGAGGAGTGAACCGAGCGTGGTACGCTCAATCCCCATATCGCTGCGGAACAGGTTTTCGCCATAATAATCGTGATAAAAGCGACCGGCAGGCGTTTTAGTGAAACCGACGCCGCCCTGGTGTCCCGGCGCCGCCCATGAATATTCATGAATGTCGCTGTATTTCATCAACGCGTTAAACAGCGGCGGTAACAGTTGCTGGCGATACCGGGTCATGGCGGCAACGGCGCGTCCGGCGATAAAGTCAGCGGTGTCTTCCAGAATCCAGGCGAATTCATCGACAAGCTCCAGCAGGTCGCGGTCCAGCGATGCCGTCGCTTTTTCCCTGTCGCCTAACAGGAAAACGGGCACGTTTTGCTGACGCTCGTGAAGCTTACCGATCAATTGCCTGACGCTCAGGTGCTCATCCGGTTGTTCCATTTGGTAGCTAAACATCAGACAGTCAATGGCTTCGTTCGCGGACAAGATGGCATAGCCGTCATCGAAGGATGTCGATTTAATGACGGTAACATTTTGTTGGCTCAAGGCATCCGCCAGACGCTCAACCGCGTTGCCAACCCAGGTGTCCTGATGCAGAAACTCACTTTCAACAATTAATACTTTCATCATCTTTTACCCGGTTGTGGAGGCCGTGCAATTTACGCCTTGCCGACCCGCCGTATGAATGTGACGTGGGCAAGTATTACCCCGTCAAATAGGGGGTGTAAAGTGATGGAATAATGGTCAGTTATTGTTATTATTGTTTAATAAACAATGGGTTAATTATTGATAGCGAGCGATTTCACCCGCCGTTTATCGACAGGTGAATTATTTTTTTGGCTGATAGTGGTATCCGGCTTTAGCCGGGCATCGTCTGGCGTCGTTGCTGACTTAGCTTGCGGTATTGTTGCGGCGACATACCGACAAATTTGCTAAAAGTACTGTAAAAACGGCTGCTGGATCGGAACCCGGCAGTCAGAGCGACATCGAGGATCGTTTTGTCAGTATCGCTCAATAAGGCACGTACGTGATTGATGCGCATCGCCGTGATGTACTGCTTCATCGTCAATTGCATAACCCGCTGGAATATTCCCATCGCGTAATTAGCATTGAGTTTGACATGCTCCGCGACGTCGTTAATGGTGAGCGCCTGATCGTAGTTATCGGCAATAAATCCCAGCATCTGGCTTACGTAAAACTGCGCATGGCGTGAGACGCTATTCTTGTGGGTGCGTGATGTTTTATTGAGCAAAATGGGTTGCCAGCCGGAAAGGCTAAAGCGTTTAAGCATCAGGCCGATTTCATCGATCGCCAACTGGCGAATTTGCTCATTCGGGCTGCTTGTTTCCTGCTGCCAGCGCAACACTTCAAAGGTGCTAAGCTGCTGGGTCGCCAGTGATTTAACCACCATCCCGTGCGTGACGTGGTTGATAAGATCGCGATCCAGCGGCCAGGAGAGAAACAGGTGCATCGGCAAACTGAAAATCGCCATCTGGCGGCAGTTGCCGGGGCGGGTAAGCTGGTGTGGCGTACAGGCCCAAAACAGGGTGATATGTCCCTGCTTTATCTGCACGACTTCATTGTTGATTAAATACTCCACATCGCCGTCAAACGGAACATTCACTTCTACTTGCCCATGCCAGTGACTGCTGGCCATTCTGTGCGGCGGCCTCAGTTCAACGTCCAGTCGTTGATATTCGGAATAGAGCGACAGCGGGCTACGGGTTTGCTTTTCATCGCCGTTGCACATGTGCGGGTCGGGCGGGAGGAGGGATATTGCTTGCGTACTCATCGTCACTCCATTTCCTGAATTATCAGAATTATGCCCCTTTAGCCGGGAGGAAACCGGGAATCCGGACACAGAATCCGTCGATATTGTAGAGCGTAGCCTGACTATCAGGCCGAATACTCTGCTTTTTACGCCATTTTGTCCCAAAAACTCAGATCTTCCGCGCGCCAGCATACGATCTGAGTTTTCGGGAATGCTCATCGGGGAAGACGGAGGTTTTCACCGGGAACGCGTGCCACCATGAAGGTGTTCACTACTGTTCTGGAGAGTCATAATGACGGCACCCAAAATTACCTTTATCGGCGCAGGTTCTACGATTTTCGTCAAAAATATCCTCGGCGATGTGTTTCACCGCGAGGCGCTAAAATCAGCGCATGTCGCCCTGATGGATATTGACGAAACCCGGCTGGAAGAGTCGCACATTGTGGTACGGAAACTGATGGACTCAGCGGGCGCTTCTGGCCGGATTACCTGCCATACCCACCAGAAAGCGGCGCTACAGGATGCGGATTTCGTGGTGGTCGCCTTTCAGATTGGCGGCTATGAACCCTGCACCGTGACCGATTTTGAGGTTTGTAAGCGTCATGGCCTGGAACAGACGATCGCCGATACGCTGGGGCCGGGCGGCATTATGCGCGCGCTGCGGACCATCCCGCATCTGTGGCGGATTTGCGAAGACATGACGGAAGTCTGCCCGAAAGCCACCATGCTCAATTACGTCAACCCGATGGCGATGAACACCTGGGCGATGTATGCCCGTTATCCGCATATCAAACAGGTCGGCCTGTGCCATTCGGTACAGGGAACGGCGGAAGAACTGGCGCGTGACCTGAATATCGATCCCGCCTCGCTGCGCTACCGCTGCGCCGGCATTAACCACATGGCGTTTTACCTCGAACTGGAGCGCAAAACGGCTGACGGGACTTATGTCGATCTCTATCCTGAATTGCTGGCGGCCTATGACGCCGGACAGGCGCCGAAGCCCAATATTCACGGCAATGAACGCTGCCAGAACATTGTGCGCTATGAGATGTTCAAAAAGTTGGGCTACTTCGTCACCGAGTCATCAGAGCATTTTGCCGAGTACACGCCGTGGTTTATTAAACCGGGACGCGAAGATCTGATTGCGCGCTACAAGGTGCCGCTGGATGAATATCCGAAACGCTGCGTAGAACAACTGGCGAACTGGCATAAAGAGCTGGAGGAGTATAAAACCGCCGAGCGTATCGACATCAAACCGTCCCGCGAGTACGCCAGCACCATTATGAACGCTCTGTGGACCGGCGAGCCGAGCGTGATTTACGGCAATGTGCGTAACGAGGGGCTGATTGATAACCTGCCGCAGGGAAGCTGCGTGGAAGTGGCTTGTCTGGTGGATGCCAACGGCATTCAACCGACGAAGGTGGGGACGATCCCTTCTCATCTGGCGGCGATGATGCAGACCAACATCAACGTGCAAACGCTGTTGACCGAAGCCATCCTCACGGAAAACCGCGATCGCGTGTATCACGCGGCGATGATGGACCCTCATACCGCAGCGGTGCTGGGTATCGAAGAAATCTATGCGTTGGTTGACGATCTGATCGCCGCGCATGGCGACTGGCTTCCGGCCTGGTTACGCCGTTAATCTCCAGCCGCGCTGGACGGCAGATCCGGCGTTTAACCTCTACTAACAGAAGGCGGGCGCTGGTAACAGCGACCCGGTACCCTATGAGCATCTCTCTGACAACAAAGCTGAGTTACGGGTTCGGTGCGTTTGGTAAGGATTTCGCCATCGGCATTGTGTATATGTACCTGATGTATTACTACACCGATGTGGTGGGACTTTCGGTCGGCCTCGTCGGCACCCTCTTTCTGGTCGCGCGAATCTGGGATGCGATAAACGATCCCATCATGGGATGGATTGTCAACGCCACGCGTTCGCGGTGGGGGAAATTTAAGCCGTGGATATTGAGCGGCACCTTAACCAATTCGCTGGTGCTTTTCCTGCTGTTCAGCGCCCATCTTTTTGAGGGAACCGCGCAGGTTGTATTTGTCTGCGTAACCTACATCCTGTGGGGCATGACGTATACCATTATGGATATCCCATTTTGGTCGCTGGTGCCGACCATTACGCTTGATAAGCGAGAACGCGAACAACTGGTGCCGTTCCCGCGTTTCTTCGCCAGTCTGGCTGGCTTCGTCACTGCCGGTATAACGCTGCCGTTTGTGAACTATGTTGGCGGGGCGGATCGTGGGTTCGGCTTTCAGATGTTTACGCTGGTACTGATTGCGTTCTTTATCACCTCGACTATCGTGACATTACGCAACGTCCATGAGGTGTACTCCTCCGACAACGGTGTAACGGCGGGCCGCCCACATCTGACGTTAAAAACGATCGTTGGATTGATATACAAAAACGATCAGCTCTCTTGCCTGTTGGGAATGGCGCTGGCGTATAACATTGCCTCCAATATTATCAATGGGTTTGCGATCTACTACTTCACCTATGTGATTGGCGATGCCGATCTTTTTCCCTATTACCTTTCTTACGCCGGCGCGGCGAATCTGCTGACGCTGATTGTCTTCCCCCGGCTGGTGAAAATGTTATCGCGGCGGATATTGTGGGCGGGCGCCTCCGTGATGCCCGTTCTGAGTTGCGCAGGGCTCTTCGCGATGGCGTTGGCGGATGTCCATAATGCCGCTTTAATCGTGGCGGCGGGTATTTTCCTGAATATCGGGACCGCGCTCTTTTGGGTGCTTCAGGTAATCATGGTGGCGGATACGGTCGATTATGGGGAATTTAAGCTCAATGTTCGCTGCGAGAGTATCGCTTATTCCGTACAGACGATGGTCGTGAAGGGCGGCTCGGCGTTTGCGGCGTTCTTTATCGCTCTGGTGCTGGGGCTGATTGGCTACACGCCGAACGTGGCGCAGTCTGCGCAAACCCTGCAGGGGATGCAGTTTATTATGATTGTCCTGCCGGTACTGTTTTTCATGATGACGTTGGTTCTCTACTTCCGCTACTACCGTTTGAATGGCGACATGCTGCGCAAGATTCAGATCCACCTGCTGGATAAATACCGGAAAACGCCGCCATTCGTCGAACAGCCGGATAGCCCGGCGATTTCTGTGGTAGCGACCAGCGATGTAAAAGCGTGAGCATGTTCTCTCGTGCAGGCCGGATAAGCCGGATAAGCGTAGCGCCATCCGGCAATTAACCGATAACGCGGCCCGGGAGAACGCCGGGCCTGCCAGGTTATTTCGCGCAGTTAGCGCACTGTTTGCTGACAATCTGCTGGAAGAAATCGTTGCCTTTGTCATCCACCAGGATAAAGGCCGGGAAATCTTCTACTTCAATTTTCCAGATAGCTTCCATGCCGAGTTCCGGATATTCGACACACTCCAGATGCTTAATGCTCTGCTGTGCCAGTACCGCCGCCGGGCCGCCGATACTGCCCAAATAAAAGCCGCCATGTTTTTTACAGGCATCCGTGACCTGCTGACTACGGTTGCCTTTCGCCAGCATGATCATACTGCCGCCGTGGGATTGCAGTAGATCGACATAAGAGTCCATTCGGCCTGCGGTGGTGGGGCCTAATGAGCCAGATGGATAACCTGCCGGGGTTTTTGCCGGACCTGCGTAATAGATGGGGTGGTCTTTAATATACTGCGGCAGGTCTTCGCCGGATTCAATACGCTCTTTTAGCTTCGCGTGGGCGATATCGCGACCTACGATAATGGTGCCCGTCAGCGACAGGCGAGTCGAGACCGGGTACTGCGATAGCTGGGCGAGGATCTCTTTCATCGGACGGTTGAGATCGACTTTCACCGCGTCGCCTTCGCCCGCCTGACGCAGCGCTGGCGGAATATACTGGCCCGGATTGTGTTCCAGTTTTTCGATCCAGATGCCTTCGCGGTTGATTTTCGCTTTGATGTTACGGTCGGCCGAGCAGGAGACGCCCATCCCCACCGGACAGGAAGCGCCGTGACGCGGCAGGCGAATGACGCGAATATCGTGGGCGAAATATTTCCCGCCGAACTGGGCGCCGAGGCCAAGTTTTTGCGCTTCTTCCAGCAGTTCCTGTTCCAGGTGGAGATCGCGGAATGCCTGGCCGTGCTCGTTACCTTCCGTCGGCAGCGCGTCGTAATAGTGGGTGCTGGCGAGTTTAACGGTTTTCAGCGTGCTTTCCGCCGAGGTGCCGCCAATGACAAAGGCGATATGGTATGGCGGACAGGCTGCGGTGCCCAGCGTGCGCATTTTCTCAACGAGGAAGTTTTTCAGCTTGCCTGGGGTGAGCAGCGCTTTGGTCTCCTGATAGAGATACGTTTTGTTTGCTGAACCGCCGCCTTTCGCCACGCAAAGGAACTTGTACTCGTCGCCATCGACGGCATAGAGATCGATTTGCGCTGGCAGGTTGCTGCCGGTATTGACCTCTTTGTACATATCCAGCGGGGCGTTCTGCGAGTAGCGCAGGTTATCTTCTATATAGGTATTAAACACGCCTTTGGAGAGCGCGGCTTCATCGCCGCCGCCCGTCCAGACGCGTTGGCCTTTTTTACCCATGATAATCGCCGTGCCGGTATCCTGGCAGGTCGGCAGAATGCCTTTGGCGGCGATCTCGGAGTTTCTCAGGAATTGCAACGCCACATATTTGTCGTTTTCGCTGGCTTCGGGGTCATTGAGAATGGCGGCGACTTGCTGCTGGTGTTCAGGACGGAGCATAAAAGACGCATCATGGAAGGCCTGCTGAGCCAGCAACGTTAACGCCTGCGGCTCAACGTTGAGGATAGATTCTCCGTTGAATTCACTGACGCTGACATAATCGGAGGTGAGCAGATAATACTCTGTTTTGTCCTCTCCCATCGGGAAAGGCGCCTGATAGATAAACTCTTTTTTCGACATGTGCTTCCAGCCTAATAGTAAGAAAATGTATTAAGAACCTCACGGGCCAGGCTCTAAGTCGCGCGCCGCGCATAACCGGGCGGCGCGCGCGGCCATTACAGGAATCCGTACATTGCGGCAAAGATCCAGCCAAAGACGCAGGAGACGCTCACGCCAATCAAACCCGGCAGAATGAAGCTGTGGTTAATGACGAAGCGGCCAATACGGGTTGTGCCGGAACGGTCAAACTGAATCGCCGCCAGATCGCTTGGGTAGGTCGGCAGGATATAGTAGCCATAACATGCCGGCGCAGAGGCCACGATATACGCCGGATCGACACCGATAGCCAGCGCGACGGGAACAATCGCCGCCAGCGCCGCTGCCTGGGAGTTAACAAACTTGGAGACCAGCAGCAGAACGATGGCGTAGGCCCACGGATACTCTTTGACCATTTCGCCCAGCACGCCCTGAATTTCCGACATATGCGCGCCGAACATGGTTTCCGCCATCCAGGCGATCCCGTATACCGCGACAATCGCAATCATACCGGAACGAAAAACTTCGTTTTTTGAGATAGACGCAGGATTGGTTTTGGTCAGGATGATAATGAGCGCCCCGGTCAGCAGCATAAACATCTGAATGACCAGCACCATCGACAACGGTTTGCCGCCGAAGGTTGGACGTAAGTCGGAGTCCGCGCCCAGGAGAGCGACCACGGCAATCGCCGCCAGGAAGATCCACATCGCCAGCCAGTTGCTTTTCGGCAGTTTTTTATCCAGCAGCGTCGCGGTATCGCCGTACACGTACTGACGGTTTTCCGGTACGGAAATAAATTTCTGAAACGCTTCGTCTTTATCCAGATCTTTACCGCGGAACCAACTAAAAATACCGATTGCCAGGATACCGAGCAGGGTAGACGGGATGGTGATCGACAGCAGATCGAGGAACTCCAGATGTTTTCCGTCAAATGTCACGTTGCCCAGCATCGCTACCAGAGAAACAACGGCGACGGAAACCGGACTGGCGATGATACCCATTTGCGCGCCGATAGAACTGGCCGCCATTGGACGTTCCGGACGGATATTATTCTTGATCGCCACGTCATAGATAATCGGCAAAATGGTGTAGACCACGTGGCCTGTCCCACACAGAATCGTCAGGGTACAGGTGACGAACGGCGCCACAATAGAGACGTATTTGGGGTTGCGACGCAGCAGCTTTTCGGCAATCTGCAGCATCACATCCAGCCCGCCTGACGCCTGCAACGTCGCCGACGCGGCGACTACCGCGATAATGACCAGCATTACGTCAACGGGCGGTTTACCTGGCTGGAGATGGAAAACAAACACCAGAATGACCAAACCGATACCGCCCAACAACCCGAGCGCGATGCCGCCCTTTCGGGCGCCATAAAACAGACATATTAATATTATGAGAAGCTGTATACTAAATAACATTTTTATTTATCCTCGCGATAAACCCAGTCAATTTTGATAAATGGATCACAGCCATCTTCTGATTTGTGTGAATGAGCATCAGGAAATGGCGAATATTCAATGCGCCAGTGGCGACGATTAACGATTAAGCTTTTTACAGAGTTGCTTTAAGTAATTATTTTCTTGCGATGGTGATGTTCAGAGGGAAGCACCCTCTGGCGATGGGCAGGTGGAGTCAGCGAGAGCAGTAAATTATGATTTGTCTGTTTTAAAAACAGGCGTTTATTCTTTAATTTTTGTGTCTCGCCATCAGGTAAATCACGAGATAAAGCGAACAGAATGTGACTTATGTGATCATTGTCACGCCATTTTTTTAAATTATTAGTATGGCGTGTGGAGACGCGTATCTGCTCACCAATATACGTATTGTCCATAGGCGTAGCACAAGCTCCATTGCTACAAACATAATTTTATTTAAGTGTCAGGAAAATTCCGGACAAATCCCTTTTTTAATAAAAATACACACTCTCGGCATGGGATAATACTTAATTAACTTTTGTTAGCGTTTTGAAATTAAAAACAGCGCAGAGCGCTGTAATAATAGAAAATAACGTTAACAGGCCTGGGGTGAGTATATTTGATCTGACACAATTTCCCAGGTTTGTTATTAATGTGATAGCGTTTTTATTGGCATTGTTATAATAAATGTTACCAGGATATAACGCTTCGCGTCGGCTTTATGCGGTATCCTTACTGACAATATTGTTTCAGTAAAGAGTAATGTTCCGGCTGAACGCGGTAGCGGTAAACCGGCCTGCCGGTCACGCCGTAATGAATACTGGTAAACAAGATATGGCAATTCACCAGCCAGATAAGATATTTACGGCAGGAGACGCGCGAGATATTCACTTCGTTGGCCAACTCGTCGGTAGAAAATTCCTGCTCCTGATGCGCATCAATCCACTGGCATAAGGTGCGTAGCGTTTGCTGGGTCAGCCCTTTTGGCAGCCGACGAGGCTCCTGCTCGCTGGATGAATTACCGTGAATGAGCAGGTCAAGCTCAGACTGTTCGTAATACTGGCGTTTTTCCATCGCCGTTTTCTTACGTAGCCAGCCGGTCAACGCTTCTTCAAAGCGCGTGGCCTGAAAAGGCTTGATCAGATAATCCACCACGCCGTAGTGAAGCGAATCTTTAATGGTGGCGGCGTCAGCGGCAGAAGAAATGACAATAACGTCGCTTTTGCAGCCTGCGCTGTGCAGGACAGGCAGCAGATCCAATCCGTTTTCCTGCTGCATATAGATATCCAGCAGGATTAGGTCAATGTGATTTTCACTGTTGAAGATAAACTCTTTCGCTTTTTCCAGCGTCGAAGCGGTTCCACAACAATGAAAACCGGAGATTTGCGCGACATAGCGGCGATTTAACTCCGCGACCATCGCATCGTCATCGACAATTAATACATTGATCATAGGCTGGTCCTTTTTCCATCCCAGGGTAACTGTACAAAAAATTGTGTGAAGATCCCAGGCTCGGACTCCACGGAAATTACGCCGCCAAGCGCTTCAACCTGCTGTTTAACCAGCGCTAAACCGACGCCGCGTTCGGCGCCTTTCGACGAGACGCCTTTTTCAAAAATCGCCTCGATGCGCTCAGGTTCGATACCCGGACCGTCATCGCTCACTTCGCAATGCAGCCAGCCATGACGGTAGTGTAACGAGACGCTGATTTCGCCGCCGGATTCCTGGCTCAACGCTTCCAGCGCGTTTTCAATCAAATTACCCAGCGCCGTAATCAGCACCGTAACCTGATCTTCATTGTTATTATCCGGTAACTGGCTGTCGCTGCTTATCACCAGGCTGTGCCCGAAATCAGAGGCGCGAGTAATTTTACTGAGCAAAAAGCCAGCGATAATCGGCGACTTTATTTTACCCAGCAGCAAACCGATCTCTTCCTGATAGTTATTGGCCGTCTTGATAATATACGCTTCAAGCTGCTTATAACTCTTCAGGTGCAATAATCCCAGAATCACATGTAATTTGTTCATGAATTCGTGGGATCGTTCACGGAGCGCATCCGCGTAGTTCACCATCCCGTCCAACCGCTGCATCAGTTGGCGAACTTCTGTTTTATCCCTGAAGGTGGATATCGCGCCGATAATTTCGCCGTTGCTGCGCACCGGAACGGTATTCACCAGCAGCAGGCGGCCTTTGACGATGATCTCTTCATCGCGGCGCGGCGTACCGTCACGCAACACTTCGCTAATGTCCACCACCTGCGACCAGGCATGACTCAGGGTGGATAATTTGGCGTCATCCTGCGTTTTTCGATAATCGAGCAGCGCCTGCGCCGCATGGTTAATTAACGTGACTTCGCCGCTATCATCCACGGCGATAACGCCCTCTTTGATTGACTGCAGCATTGCCTGGCGTTGTTCAAACAGGGTTGAGATCTCATAGGGTTCGAGGCCAAACAGGATACGTTTTAGCACCTTGACCAGCGCATACGTGCCTAATAACCCCACCAGAGCGCCGAACAGAATGGACCAGATAATACTGCCGCGGCTATTGTTGATCTGCTGCGTAACGTGACTGAGTTCCAGGCCAATCGCTACCACGCCGATCTGCCGGTGATGTTCATCATAAACCGGTGTGAAAACGCGCAGCGCTTTGGCAAGAAAGCCGCGATTAATGGCAACGTTTTCCTTTCCCTGCAGCGCGAGCAGAATATCATCGCCTTTGAACGGTTGACCGATTCGCTGCGTTTCTGGGTGCGAATAACGGATGCCCTGCATGTTGGTCACCACAATAAACAAAAAGCCATTATGCTGGCTCACCGCTTCGGCGAGCGTCTGAATGCCGCTTTCCGCTGGCGGTTTTTTCAGCCCCTCGCGAATTGCCGGAGAGTCCGCCAGCGAGCGAGCCACCGCCAGCGCTTTATCTGCCAGCGCGTCGCGCGTCATGCTGCTGATTTGCGAAAAATAGATCAGATGGACCACAACGAGCACCGAAAACAAAACGGCGCTGACCATCAGAATGACGGTAGTGCCGAGTTTCATGGGGCGTTTGCGTAACGCCCGGCATGGCAGGGAGTGTTTCATAGTGGACCTGAGCGGACGAATCGTAAGGTTATTATCCCTGATGAGGCGTCTAATTCAAAGGCATAGGCGATGTTGCTCCAGTGTTGAAAAGCCAGTCTTACCTTGCCGGGCGCGCTACCTGCTCATGTCGACTGGCAAACGTCATGTCGTTAATTAATATCGCCGTATACCGTGATGGATAATTTATTTTCATCAGAATTGCATAAAATAATTTTCTATTAATTTTTATAATACCGTATGCGGTGTCACATTTTATTTTTACTGACGTTCAGAATGCGTTTGATCACAATCAATCAGCACAAATATTTAATCTATTATGATTAGTTTTCATTACATATTATTAATAATTATGGAAGCAATGTGAGAAATAAAAAATGGAAATAAAAAAATGGCTGAACACAACCATAACCCGACGTGATGCTATTGTCGCTACTGCAAAAGTAGGGGCGGCGGTGACGCTAAGTCAGGCGATTACGCTGCCTTTTGCTACCACTGCCCAGGCGCAGGATACCCCGATACCGAAGGATGCCAACGGCGAAACCGTCAGGCACAGCGCCTGTCTGGTCAACTGTGGCAGTCGATGCCCGCTTAAGGTTATCGTGAAAAATGATCGCATTGTGCGTATTGAACCGGAAGACGCGAAAGATGACGCGGTATTCGGCGAGCATCAGATTCGTCCCTGCCTGCGTGGGCGTTCCAGTCGCTGGCGCGTCTATAGCCCGGATCGCATTAAGTATCCGATGAAAAGAGTGGGAAAACGCGGTGAAGGAAAATTTAAACGTATTTCATGGGATGAGGCTACGGCCTTTATTGCGGCGGAATTAACGCGCGTTAGCGAAAAATATGGCCGGGAAGCTATTTATTATAATTATCAATCCGGGGCATATTATCATACGCAGGGATCGCCCGCATGGAAGCGATTGTTAAATCTCACCGGCGGCTATTTAAATTACCATAATACCTACTCGACCGCGCAAATCGCGACGGCAACGCCCTATATGCATGGTACCTATGTTGGTAGCCATTTTACGCAGATCGCGCATTCCGATCTGGTGGTGCTATTTGGCCTGAATCTCTCAGAAACGCGGATGTCCGGCGGCGGTCAGGTTGAAGAGCTGCGCCGGGCGCTGGAGACCTCGAAAGCCCGAGTCATTATTATCGATCCGCGCTATACCGATTCGGTGATTACCGAACACGCCGAATGGCTACCGATTCGCCCAACCACGGACGCTGCGTTAGTCGCCGGCATAGCGCATACGCTGATTACCGAACAGCTTCTCGACGAGGTGCTGGTAAACCGCTATTGCGTCGGCTATGACCGTAGCACCTTGCCGGACACGGCTGCGCCTAACGCCAGCTATAAAGACTATGTTCTTGGCACGGGCGATGACGGTATCGCGAAAACCCCGGAATGGGCGGCGGATATCACCGGTATTCCGGCAACGCGTATTCGCCAACTGGCGCGCGAAATCGCCTCGGCGCGCGCCTGCTATATTTGCCAGGGCTGGGGGCCGCAGCGTCATGCCAACGGCGAACAAACCGTGCGTGCTATTCAGACGCTGCCAGCGTTAACCGGCCACTTCGGGCGGCCCGGCACCAACAATGGCAACTGGCCTTACGGTACGCCGTATGGCGTGCCATTGTTGCCCGTCGGTAAGAATCCGATCACAACCTCTATTCCTTGCTATCTGTGGACGGACGCCATTCAGCATCCGGAGAAAATGACCGCGACGACAATGGGTGTGAAAGGCGCGGACAGGCTAAAAACCGGAATTAAGCTGTTTTTCAACCAGGCCGGTAATACCTTGCTGAATCAGCACGGCGAAACGAACCGCACCCGACAAATTCTCGCGGATGAATCGCTGTGTGAAACCATTATCGTGATTGAAAACCATATGACGCCCAGCGCGATGTATGCGGATCTGCTGTTGCCGGAGACCAGCTATCTTGAGGCGGAAGACCTGGTGGACAGCTCCTATGCGGCGGGATCGCATAACTATATGATTGCGATTCAGAAAACCGTTAAACCGATGTGGGAAGTGCGCAGCACGTATGACATCTGCGCGGATATCGCCGGGCATCTTGGACTGCGCGAGCAATATACCGAGGGCCGAACTCAGGCGCAGTGGGCGGAGATGCACTATCAGCAGATCCGTGAAAAACGTCCATACCTGCCGGAGTGGAGCGTGGCGAAAGAGATGGGCGTGATTGACCAGCGTATCGCTACCGAGCAGCAGAGCCTTGCGTTTGCCGATTTCCGCGCCGACGCCGAGGCTAATCCACTCTCCACGCCGTCGGGCAAAATTGAAATTTACTCCCAGGCGTTGGCGGATCTGGCGCAAACGTGGACGTTGCCAGAAGGCGAGCGAATTCCCGCATTGCCGGAATTTTGTCCGGCGAAAGAGTCGCATCTTAACAAAACGCTGACGGCGAAGTATCCGTTACAGTTAAGCGGCTTCCATACCAAAGGGCATACCCACTCGACCTACAGCAATGTGCTGATGCTGCATGAGGCAGTGCCGGATGAAGTCTGGATTAACCCGATTGACGCCAGCGCCCGCCAATTGAAGTCCGGCGATCGGGTGCATGTATTCAATGACCGCGGCGTGGTGGAGCTTCCCTGTAAAGTGACCCAGCGCATTTTACCCGGTGTGGCGGCGATGCCGCAGGGCGCGTGGACGCGGCTTGACGGCAACGGCGTTGATGTCGGCGGCTGTATCAATACGCTGACCAGCCACCATCCTTCGCCGCTGGCGAAAGGCAATCCGCAGCATACCAATCTGGTTGAAATTAAACGCGCTTAAGGAGTGATGTACGATGAAACAGTATGGCTTTTATGTTGACTCCTCGCGCTGTTCAGGCTGTAAAACCTGCCAGGTAAGCTGCAAGGATAATAAAGATCTGGATGTCGGTCCGAAACTGCGCCGCGTCTATGAATATGGCGGCGGAAGCTGGGTGAAAGAGGGGGAAAGCTGGCATCACGACACCTTTACCTACTACCTCTCTATTGCTTGTAACCATTGCGATGAGCCGGTATGTGTCTCCGGCTGTCCGACCGGGGCGATGCATAAACGCAAAGAAGATGGTCTGGTCGTGGTGGATGACAGCGTATGCGTCGGCTGTCGCTATTGTGAAATGCGTTGCCCCTACGGCGCGCCGCAGTTTGATACGCAGGCGAACGTGATGCGTAAATGCGACGGTTGTCTTGACCGACTGGAGAACAATCTGCGCCCTATCTGTGTGGATTCTTGCCCGCAGCGAGCGCTGGATTTCGGCCCTGTCGATGAATTACGGGCAAAATATGGCACGGAGAATCAAATCGCGCCGCTGCCTTCAGCGTCGTTCACCCATCCTAACCTCATTATTAAACCGCATCCGAAAGCGAGACCCACGGGCGATACGGAAGGCGCAATCATGAACATTCGGGAGGTGCGCCATGCATGAGTTACCGCTGGTCTTTTTTACGGTCTTTACCCAGAGCGCGGTCGGCGCATTTATTCTGCTGCTGATTGGCGGCGCAATGGGGCTGGTCGCGCCGCGGCGCAAGGCTATTGGTCTGTTCTCGGTGATGTGCCTGTTTGGGCTGGGCGTCATTGTCGGCACCTTCCACGTCGGGCAACCGCTGCGTGCGCTGAATATGCTGCTGCGCGTCGGACATTCGCCGATGAGTAACGAGATTGTCTTGTCGGCGGCTTTTTCGGCGCTCGGCGGGCTGGGGGCGCTCGGTTTGTTGCTGAACCGGGCGACGCCGCTGTGTAACGCGTTGGTCTGGTTGGCGGCGATAGTCGGAGTTGTCTTCTTATACGCCGTTCCGCAGATTTACCAACTGCCGACGGTGGCGACCTGGCGTTCATCTTACACCACGGCAATGATGATATTGACGCCGTTGATTGGCGGCGGCGCGTTGGCGGCATTGTTTGGCGTGCGCCGTCTGGGGCTACTGGTCAGCGTGTTGGCGATTTTGGTGAGCTTTTGTCTGCGCCCGGGCTATATGGCGACGCTGATGAGCGCCGATAGCGCTCTGACCGCTGCGCAGCATAGCTGGTTTACCGCCCAGGCGATATTGCTGGCGGCGGGCGTGGTCGGGGTGGTGGTCTGCGCGCGCCTGAAGTCGAGCGCTGCGGTGCTGGCCATGACGGCTGTGGTGGTTATCGCGGCGGAGTTGGCGGGTAGGATTGCGTTTTACAATCTGTGGACGCTGCCAATGTAGTTTTTGCCCGGCTTGTGCCATGTAAGCCTGATCAGCGTAGCGTCATCAGGCGAAATATTTCAGGAGCTATTGCTATGCCTTCCCGTGCTGTTTTGCCGCGTATCCTCGGCGCACTGTTTTACTACTCCCCTGAGAGGCCGGAGGTGAAAGCGTTGTTCGATTGTTTGCCAACGTTGCCTGAGCTTTACCCCTGGCGCGATCGCGGACCTATTGAATCAGTGTGCGTCATGGTCGCTACCGGATGATGATGCGCTTACATGGCAATTTTCCGTGTTGTTTGAAGGCCAGGGAAAGATGCCCGTCCCGCCCTGGGGATCGGTCTATCTGGAAAAAGATAATTTGCTGATGGGGGAAACCACCGCCGATTATCGAGCTTTTTTACAGTCGCAGGGAATGGTATTCACTGACCGTGAACGCGAGCCGGAAGATCAGTTTGGCCTGATGCTATTAGCCTGTAGCGATCTGCTGGCACGAGGCGACAACGTGGCGGCCAACCGGTTACTGGAGGCGCATCTGCTGCCCTGGGGATTCCGCTATCTGGAATTGCTGCAACGCAATACCGTTAGCGCCTTCTATGCCCGGCTTGCCATCGTAGCGACCTGTTATCTGCAGGATGTTCAGCAGCAACAGGGACTACAGCCTGAGAGTAAACGGTTGTTTTTCTGAGGTATTGGTCAGGTTTTGATGACGTGCCGTAATACTTGTGCCGCCATTGTGCCCGCTGTTGCGTCAGCGGGCACAGTTTACTATTACAGCTCCGGCGTCTTTTTGAAACCGGTCAGCATCAGCACCAGGCTCTGTTTTGAGTCCGCTGGCGTGAAGTCGTAGTGATTTCCCTGACGGTCGCCGCCGATATACCAGGATATTTCCGTTTTCCCTTCCGCCAGCGCTTTGCGCACCGCTTTATCGACATCAACCATGCGATACTCATGTGAATGGTCCAGATATAACACGGCATCGGAACGGTAGTTGATCGCCGGTTTATTGTTCCAGGACACGGTACTGACGTGCCAGTCACTGCTGGTCGGGTAAAAGAAAATTTGATCGGCGCCGTTCGTTTCCGTTTTGCCGCCAAAAAGGCGAATACGGTATTTGAATAGCGAAGCGTCCATATTGGCAGGCAGGGGCGGGATCTTAAATTTCACCAGCGTGAGCGTTTCCGGGTGCTGCGTGCGTCCGCCATTTGTCCAGTCATCCTGTACGTACAAGGTATCGACGCTGGCATGAGGCTTGTCGTCTTCGCTACTTACCCAGGTATTTTCTTCCGCTTTACTGTAGGCGTAAGGAACCGTAGTGCCGCAATCCAGTCCCTGATTCATACACAGATCCGTCATAAACTGCGCGCCATCTTCCGTCCAGCCATTCATAAAATCGGCATGGGCGGTATAAAGACTTCCCCAGCGCTCTTCCCGGGTTTCGCCATGCATTACCGGGTCCATCGACAATTCCACTTTGGACGTATCCAGCGAGGAGATCTGCGGGAGTACCCAGGCGATGTTCATATTAACCGTCGGGATTTTGACCGGATAGTCTGCGGAACATTTCCCGTGGTCGGCATAGATAGCGTTATTGTGGCTATGGGTCGGTTTCAGGTTGACGCCATCCCAACAGTTGGGGAAAGCGATCCCGATATTAAACTGGACGGCATCGCCCGCTTTACGCAGGCCGCATATTTCGCCTACCTTGTTGGTGTAACCTTTGCCGTTGGCACATAAAAAGGTGATTGCAGAACTGGGGCCAGTACCGTGATGATCGCCTGCCAGTAACTCCAGCCCGGCCGGGAATGGATGGAGCGGATATTGCGCTACATTTGTGGATTGATAATAGGTCTTTTGGTAGGCCGGATTTACGATTTCACCATCGGGTAATTTCATGGACGGCGCCCAGTAAGCGGAGCTGTCGGCTTTATTATCGCAGGTGGTATCGGGTTGCGCGCGCAACGTCTGGTAGGTAGAGACCGCGTCGGTGTGGGTGTTGCCAAAAAAGTCATGCCACATCGCCTGATTCGCTTTACCAAACATCATAATCGCGTCATCGCCCAGCGTGTGGTGATAGCCGCACACGACATGTGCCTGAGGACCGGCATGGGCCGGGAATGCGCCAGCGGCAACGAGCGTAGCCAGGCTGACGGTAATAAGGTTGAGTTTCATTTTTTTGCTGCCCGGTTGAATAGAAGTGGGAGCAGCAATAGCAGATCAGATTGCGGTGTTACATCTCATTAATTATCACTTTTTGTCATTTGCTCTGCATACAGGGGCGAATTTGCAGACGTACTATTTAAATAATTAGCCGAAACTACCCTCCTCTTGATTATGTCAATTTACAAAAAGGGTACGTTAGTGATTAAAATCGGGCTTTTTGTGATAACCCTCACTATTTCATTTTGCCTATGCTAATGGCGCTCGCCATAACCGAATAACGATTCTATCGGACATCGGCTTTATTTTTAAGAAATGCGTTACGACATCTGTCGTGACGCGATCTGCTATGGATTTTTTATGAGATTACTAAAACGCGTTATTGTGGTTGTACTCTTGGGCGTGATTTTATTTATGGTCAGGGACGATATACGCTATGTTTATCAACTGATCCTCAAATATGGTGATAAACCCTCGGCGCTGGCACTGAGTAGCTATAAAGCGGTTATTCAGCAAAAACCAGTCGCAGGAGTTAAGAGTAACCTTTCAGGTTTGACCTACTCCGCCGAAGACAGGATGCTTTTCGCCGTTATTAATAATCCCCCTGAACTGGTCTGGTTAACGACAGAAGGGCAGCTGGTAGGGCGGATGCCGCTGCAGGGCATCCACGACCCGGAGTCTATTGCATGGAGTGGGGGCAATCAGTTCCAGATAGGCAGTGAGAAAGATGGCGCGGTCTATAAAACACAGGTGGATATTCAGCGCGGCGCCATGCAGATAATCTCCATGGTGAAGCTTGAGGGCTATGACAAAGCAAAAAATAAAGGGCTGGAAGGTACGGCATGGGATGCGAAAAATGAGAGATTATATGCCGCAAAAGAAAGAAAACCCATTATGATCAAAGAAGTAGAGATGAGCAAAAATGGTATCACCAGAGCGTTGCCTTCTGCCATCACTGCAAGTGTGAGCGATGTCTCCGGACTTGAATACCATGCCCCAACGGATTCGCTGCTGGTGTTGTCGGACGAGTCAAAAATGATTCTGGAGGTCAGTTCCGAGTGGCGGGTGCGCGATCGATTGTTCCTGACGGCGGAGTGGTCAGGGCTCAGAGACGATATCCCCCAACCAGAAGGGATTGCCATGGATAATGAAAATAATTTGTATATTGTAAGTGAACCAAATCTGTTTTATAAATTTTCGTGTGATATACAGAATGGCTAAAATCTATTTTTACTGTCACAGTATGCTAAAACAGAACAAGGTTATTAATACCATGATTTGACGATTGTTTGATTCGTTGATTCATTGTTGGGGATATTTATGTTTTACTTACCTCAGTAACGGATTACTTTGTGGTGTAGCGTAACGGTAATTGTCCTCCTCATATTTGCGGCAGCGTAGTCTGCCGCTTTTTTTTATAAATTAACTCTCTCTGTAATAATTAACAGACAATAAATATTATTCTGTTTTTTTCAGCAGGCCTCCGAAGAGGCCTCGCAGGGTGATGTTTAGTTATCAGGCATAATATTCTTCATCAACACTTACCGAATGCCATGTCGCCTCGCTAAGCGAAATCATTTCATCTACGCCGGAACTCTTGTTAACCGGGTTTTTCGTCGGCGATGTGCCTGTAAATGTTCCACTGGCGGCGGCGCTATTACCAGCGGGATCGGTGGCCGTTATGGTGTACTGATTTGCCCCCGACAGAATAGCGGATTGCGGAACAGAAACATGCCAGTTACCGGTATCGTTATCAACACTGGCGGAGTAGAGTCGATCGTCAGCCAGCCGATAGACAGCGAAGAATTACCCCATAGCGTTTGCGGAACGAACACTGATTGAACAGCTTTCATTCACTGCTGTTCCCGGAGATTTTATGGGTATTATCGGTACATCAGGTTCAGGTAAATCTTCTTTAATCAAAGCACTATCAAATTCCAGTCATTGCTATACGGGAACAGTTAAATTATACAATTTTGATATCACACCGATCTCTGAAGATGATAGCCAGAATTGCCTTGCCTACCACTCTGGCAACATTTTAGAAAAAATTACGTAATATCGACTGATATGTAAAACTCATTCAGCATCAAATGCATTAATTCAACGTCAGTAGTAATATCCATTTTTTTATAGGCTGATCTCTTTTGTGTTGAAATCGTTTTTATATTTCGATCTAATAAATTTGAGCAACTTTTAACAGATAATCCCGCTGCCACGTAATAAATAACTTTTTTCTCGCTCAGTGTTAGGTCGAATTTTTTAGCGAGCAACAGAATCCCATCTCTTATATTAATATGTTTTGCTTTGTTCTTATACTGCATTGTCAGATATCTCAATTAACATATTGATGACGAGAGGAAGATAAAAACGCTAAAAATTCCGATGGTGTAGTTTTGAAATGTTTTTTAAAAACGCATGTAAAATAAGAAGCACTATCATAACCACACATATAAGCCACTCGAGTAATATTATATTCACTATTGCGTAGAAGTTTTGTCGCTTTATTCATTCGCGCATTAAGGTAAACTTCGCTGAATGAAGTGTTCTCTTGTTTCAATTTCCTTTTTAATGTGGAACAACTCATATAGAGTGAGTCAGAAATATCCTTGAGTGCCCATTTTCGACTTATGTCGCTTATAATAATATTATAAATGTTTTCGGCTAATGTATTTTGCGATAGTTCTCTGAAGAGAGCAAATGCTTCGGGTTCATAGATGAACTCTGAAAGGAGAAATCTTATTAAATATTCCTTTTTATCTTGGGATAGTTTTTGGCTTTTATTTGAAGAGTGTAAGAGGTTGAATACTCTTGCTACGCCTGTTTCTATTGGCGCTAACAGATGTTTTGTCATCGGTTTTGTTAATGGGGCCGAAAAGTCTGCATGTTCATACAGAAAAAAATTATAAGCATTTTTTATTGACGCTGAATCTAATTCAATTAAATTATAATTTAACTGTTCATGAGTCTCTTCCATTGTGATATGAATGGTTTGATCTTTAGCTAAAAATATTAACATTGGCCCTGATGCCGTAATATACTCCCCGGACGATGTCGTAATTGAAATTTTACCCGTGGTGAGCTTGATGAGTACGGACTGCAGTAAATTTAATCCCTGAAGTGATAAGGATTTCCTCTGCCAGTTTTGCGCTGATTGTAAACATTCAATGCTCCCCACCTGGACAGGTGAGGGATTAAACACTTTTAGCATGATAATTTCCTTTTATTAAATGTGCGTGTAAATCAAAAATTATTCTGAAAAATATTTCAAAAAAACTAATATATAGCTATATAATTATTTGCGAACTTAAGGTATCAGGTGGCGATCTTTTCATTTTCTATGGAAAATGCTATTTTATATTGCATTTCTACATATTATAGTATCGTTAAAAAACTATGTCGCGTATAAAAAAAAGATGGAAATTTACAAGAATTGGCTCATGTTATTATCAAATTATCTCTTTAAAATTTGAATTAAGTAATAATTGCCTTTATTCTTTTAGAGAATAGCTCTTTAATTTCATGGAGGTAGTTAGCATGAGGTATAAGATCTGATGTTAATTTGTGATAAGGTTTATCCTGGAGGTAAATATTAACGCTCTCGGCCAGGAAAGGCATACAACGCGGTAAATATATACTGCGGCGGGTAGATGGCGTAGCGATATCCGGAAGTTTGAGGGGAGGGGACGCATTCAATCGTATGGTTGGCTTTATGAAAAACGGTGTAACACGTTATTGAGGATCTTTGATCTTACCCAGCAATAGTGGTCACGTGACTAAGTGAGTAAACTCTCAAGCAAGAGGTGACTCATATGAAAAAACCAGCATCAACCACCAAAAAGCCACGTAAGCAGCACACGCCTGAATTTCGTCAGGAAGCCCTGAAACTGGCTGAACGCATTGGGGTGGCCGCTACCGTCCGCGAGCTTAACCTGTATGAATCACAACTCTATAACTGACGAAGCAAACAGCAAAATCAGCTCTCTTCTTCTGACCGCGAACAGGCGATGCCCGCAGAGATCGCCCATCTGAAGCGTCCACTGGCAGAAGGGGATGAGGAACTGGCCATTCTCCAGAAGGCCGCGGCATACTTGGCGAAGCGCCTGAAATGAAGTATGTCTTCATCGAAAAACATCAGGCTGAATTCAGTATCAAAGCCATGTGCCGTGTACTTCAGGCTGCCCGTAGTGGCTGGTACGTCTGGCATCAGCGTCGTCATCAGATAAACCAGCGTCAGCAGTTCCGCCTTGTCTGTGATAACGTCGTCCGGGAGGCATTCAGTGACGCAAACAGCGCTATGGTGCGCCACGCCTGACGGATGTATAACATAAAAACCGTGGCGGCCAGCCTGAGATGCGTTACAGATGGTGCAATGGCGGCGTAAACGACTGGGAAAAGTCAGCGTGCATACAGACAGAGGTGGTCAGTACTATTCAACGGATTAGCAGAGCTTACTGAAACGACATAATCTGCGGGGGAGTATGAGCGCCAGAGGCTGTTGTTATGACAATGCCTGTGCAGAAAGCTTCTTTCACACGCTGAAGGTGGAACGTATCCACGGAGAGGACTTTGCCAGCTGGGAAATAATGCGGACAGCAGTGTTTAATGATATCGAGTGTGATTACAATCAATGGCGTCGTCACAGTGCCTGTGGCAGTCTCAGTCCGGAACAATTTGAAAACCAGAACCTTGCTTAGGGTTGTGTCCATATTACGCGGGTAGGATCAGTCCATTTCTGTAGTCTGCCTGTTGTTCTTCATCGTCAGTTGAAGTAACAGCTTTACCTCCGGCTACAGTAAGGATGATTGAAAAAATCATTTTAATGGCTTCAGCCAGCCCATTAAAAAATTACTTTCCAACTATCTGATTTATTAGAGGTATTGTCTTTCATTAAGATAGCGAGTCCTGGTGGTTTAAAAATAAAGACACAGTATTATAATGAAAATAACACATCATTAAATATTGAATTTGCTAACTCGTTGTGTGATGCTGAAATGATTTTATTGCATATTATTAATTTCTGGGATGAATGTTATGAATGGAAAATTTTTGTGTGGTTTATTGGTTTCGCTATTAATTAGCGGATGCGGTGACGATAACACCCCTACAGAGAAAGTCTTGAAAGAACAATTTAGTAATCAATTTCATGGGCGTATTATCCTTGATTCAATTGATATCAAGGAAACATCGGTTGATGGAAATAAGAGAACATATGCTGCTGATGGCTTACTTTCTACTGGCTACGATCTATATACGCCAGTTGCCTCGTTAACTGATTATATTGTTGTTCAAAAATCGTGGGATAAAGGCAAAGATATTAAATTCTCAGCAACTTTGAACAGTCTTGGTAATAAAGATACTGGATGGAAAACAATATTTTCTTCATTACAAATGTCAGAAACACCAAAAGGCAATCCAATTCCTAATGTTGAAACTGACGATAAATATATCATCATGGATGGAGCAGGTTTTGATGATAAAATAAATGCAATTAAAGATGAATATGCCAGGAAGAAATTAAAACTAAACGAATTAAATAATGATATCGCAAAAGTTAAAACTAATATATTAGTTATTAATAAAGAAATCGATGAGTATTGGGGGAAAGGGGAAGATGGAAAAACACAAAGCCGTTATTTTGTTCAGCGTGATTTGAATAAAGAGCTGGAACTCTTTAATAAAGAAAATGCTCCTTATTATTTTGAGAAGAAGTACAATGCTGAAGTTTTCGACCCAGCAATGAAGGCTCGCCGGGAAAAATTAAAGAATTACAGGTTGAGTGATTTTGATGACATAAGGGCGGAGAAACGTGCTGTATTAGAAAAACATAAAGAAGAATACTCCGTAAAATATAATGAAATTAATGAGAAGATAAAAGCGAAAATGAAGGCGCTCGATGATGGTTTACAAGAGTTGATAGCAAAGAAACGTGGTCTCATACAGCAGCAATCAACCATCTCAGACGAGATTCGCAATCTTGATTATCAATATAAAAATTGGGTAAATTTTATGGAAGAGCTAAATAAAAGAAAATAACTGACTATTATTATGAGTGATAAAAAAGAGACTGAAATCTGGTCTCTTTTTTTGAGCCTGTCAGTAATTCTATATAACTGCCAATGTATTAAAGGTGATCGCTCAGGCGGTCACCGAACTCGATAATAAAACGGCTCATCGCCAGCCGCCAGTTCTGGATCGGCATACTCCATTTTTTGACGCATCTTTGATTGCCAGATAAATAACTTTTCGTACTGAGTCATCCGTCGGGAACACCTTGCGTTTGTAGTGTAGATGGTAGATGGTCTTGCGGATATCCGGCGGATAACTGAAGAGCGTATTGAGGTTTTCCCAGTGCGCACGCCAGCTTTTGCTGATTTGCGGATATTTCGGGAAGACGCTGTTTATCGCATCCGGGAAGCCCTTCAGACCGTCCACACAGGCAATCAGGATGTCCTGAAGGCCCCGCTTTTTCAGCTCCGTCAGCACGCTTAGCCAGAACTTTGTGCCTTCATTTCCGGACAGCCACATGCCGGCAACGCTTTCTGACCTTCGGTATTGATCCCCAGCGCAGGGAAAACTGCTTTGTTTATCACACTGCCATTCTGATGAACTTTGACAACATACAGCCATATAAACAAAGGGATACAGCGTATCCATTTGTCGGTTTTGCCACTCAATGACCTGCTCTTTTACGGCGTCGGTGACTTTATATATCAGCGTGGGCGACACATCGGAGTCGTACATTTCTTTGAAGGTGGCAACGATTTCGCGGGTAGTCATGCCTTTGGCGTAGAGGGATAAAATCTGGCTGTCCATCTGCGTAATGCGCGTCTGGTGCTTCTTAATCAGCTGTGGTTCGAAGGTATTTTCACGGTCACGCGGCGTGTTCAGTTCGATCTCGCTGTTATTGCATAACACCGTTTTTGACGAGTAGCCATTGCGGGGGGATGAGCCTGTTTTGGGCGCATTTTTCTCATACCCGGGGTGGTCAGCCAGCTCCGCATTGAGCACTGTTTCGACGGTAAGCTTCGTCAACATGCGGGAAAAAGCATGGAGATCGGCTTCGGTTTTAAGGCCTTCAGCCACTTCAGCCGCAAGGGCTTTAAGTTTCTTTTCGTCCATAATTGCCTGTCTCTGTTGTTGGAGTGAACATATCAAAAACAGGCACTTACACAATTTTAATTACAGTCTCACGCCCGGTCGCCCCTACGCAGTTGCACTTCCTTTCATTTGCTGTGGCCAGTTTGCGGGAAGACTTTCACCTTCAGTAATTAAGTTTGGGGTGATCTTCTTTACTCAATAAATTATTTTTGTCGTTCAGCTCCTCACGGACTTTTGCCAGTGACTTCTGAAAAGCCGGGATTGTTTGCAGTCTTGCAAACTCTACTGCTCCCACATAACGGCCAGCATCAACATCACTTTGCCAGTGAGCACCACATATCACTCTGCTTTGCCCGAACTCCCATCCTCGTCTGGCGAGCTCCTGCGCGCGTTCCGGTCTGGCCTCGGATAATACTAATGCCAGAAGTGTACCATAAGCAGTATGCCCGGAAGGGTAAGAGCCATCTTTTCGCAAAGTATTCTCATCTTCAGGACGGCAGGTGGAATGATTAAATAAGACAAAGGGGCGGGTACGCATATAATATTTTTTTGCCGAAGCAGTAGCGTAGTAGCCGCCCATTTTCAGAAGATTCTGTAACATATTCCAGGTTTCTGGCGTATCTTTGGGATTAATTTTAGCACCCACTACTGGCGAGAATATTCTGGCTATATTTTCCACGCTTATATCTGCATCCTCAGCAGCTTGTTTCCATCGTGGGGAACCCTTTATCGCATAGCCCTTAAAATAAGCCTCCTTATCATAGCGGAAAGCCGGATCATCATTACCTGGCGGTGGTGGTAAGTAGAACTGACTGTTCACTGATTCTTCAGGAGAATGAAAGGATTGCATTGTTGCTGCTGATGTATATTTAGCTACGATCAGTGGTAGAAAAAATAGTAAATAACGACTTTTCATAAAGACTCACTCCGGATCAGGCAATAATAAACAGATGTAATCCTATAATGATTTATTGCAATGGTTATTCAACATACAGGTAAAAAAGCAGGACGCTGCCCTGGCATTATCGTCTGTCCATACCGGACTGACTGCAGCGGACAACAGAACAATACCGGTACTTCCGGCTAACAGCATTTTGTTTAACTTTTGTCCCCGATTATTTTTATCTGCGTGCCTGACTGACACGCATTAGGTTAAAATCTTTCCGTAATAACACAGTATGAATAATTATTTTAAAGTATGTGCTCTGTTACCCCGATAACTACCATCAGTCATGATGTGCTGAGTATTAATTTATGATTATGAACAAGAGTCGGAAACAGTATTTAAGAATAAAGAAACCGAAAAAGAAAAAATGCTAAAATTGGCGAAGGGATTATTGTTATCAGTGATGAAAAAGTTCATGGCGGAGATATTGGATTCACTTGTCGGGGTTAGCGAACCGTCAGATGGAGTGATACGCGTTATTACTGGTAATAATCTCCCTGTAGCTAAGTAAGCTTTTGACCCTGGCCCAAAGGGGAAAAGCTGATCGACGAAGCGCTGGGCGTTGCGCCAGAGAAAATCTGGCCTTCTCGTTATAGCTAGTCAGACCAGAGATGGGGGCTACGGATTTCCATTCCCAGAAAAGCAAAAACCCAGCCATAGGCTGGGTTTTCTGAATAAGTGGTGCCCGGACTCGGAATCGAACCAAGGACACGGGGATTTTCAATCCCCTGCTCTACCGACTGAGCTATCCGGGCAACGGGGCGCATTAAACCGTAAAGGGGCGCGGTCGTCAACGGCTTTACACGAAAAAAGTGATAAAAGCGCGCTGACTGCCTGCTTTTCAGGCAAAATGCATAAAATCAGTACCCGTCAGGTGAGCGCTCCACCCTGACGGCACTGTGCAAAACGCAGAATATCTTCCGCCAACCGCTGAGCGGTATCTACATCAGCCTGACTGCGGTTGACCAGCATTCGGCTGAGACAACCTTCCAGCACCAGCTCCATCTGCCTTGCAACCATCGCCGGATCGTCAATTTCCAGCGTGGTCAGTAGCTCATGGGTAAAATCATGTGCCGCGCGTTTTTGTTGATTAGCCAGTTGGTGAATAGGATGGGTTGGGTCGGGATAAAACGTACAGGCGGCAATGAACAAGCAACCAGGATAACGGTTATTACTGACACATTCCGAAAGCGCGCTGTAGCGTGCCAGTAGCTTTTGTTCAGCAGAAAGCGTCTCATCAAGAAGAAGCTGGCGTCGCCAGATATCTACCTGCTGACTCAAATAACGTAGCGCGTCATATAAAATGGCTTCTTTATCTGGCCAGAAACGCTGTAATGTGTCGAGTGGACGATTTACGCGCTCCGCCACCATTTCCAGCGTAGTATCGGCTATCCCTTGCGTCTCCAGTAATTTCAGGGCTTCTCCCAGAATATCTTCACGTTGCACGGTATTCTCCTCCGTCTTTGCTTTTGCAAGTGTCGCTCACGGTTGGCGATCGTGCAAATGCGCGCTAAAGGTGGCGGCGTCCATAAAGCCGGTGACTCGCGATTGCGGCTGTTCCTGGCCTTGGGCATCAAAGAACAGAATGGTGGGCAGCCCGAGGACTTGCAGATGCTTTAACAGCGCGACGTCCTGCGCATTGTTAGCGGTGACGTTAGCCTGCAAGAGCACCGTGTCGCCGAGCGCCTGCTGGACCCGCGGATCGCTGAAGGTATACTTTTCAAACTCTTTACAGGCCACGCACCAGTCGGCGTAGAAATCCAGCATAACGTGTTTGCCTTTGGCCTGCGCCAGCGCCTGATTGAGTTCATCCACGGTAGAAATAGCCGTGAAATTGAGGTGCGCTGGAGCTTGCGCGGATGGCGATCCGAACGCCCAATCCTGTAGAGGCCGCACGCTAATGAGCGCTGCCGCCAGTAGGATAATCTGTACGATACGCATCCACGCTCGTCTGGCCTGAAGGCTGGTGATAAAGGCCCAACCAAAGAAAGCGACGCCCAGCAGCGACCACAGACGTAAACCCCAAGCCTCGCCAATAATCCGCTCCAGTAAAAAGACCGGTAACGCGAGGATCACGAAACCAAAAGCGGTTTTAACATGCGCCATCCACGGGCCGCTTTTCGGTAGCAGACGGTTGCCAAACACGGTGACCAGCATTAGCGGCAGACCCATACCTAATGCATACAAATACAGCGTACCGCCGCCCAGCCACATGTTGCCGCTCTGAGCGATATAAAGCAGGATCGCGCTTAATGGCGCTGTGGTACAGGGCGAGCAAATTAATCCGGCAATCGCCCCCATAACAAAAACACCGCCGGGCGAACCGCCTTGCTGACGATTACTCATTAATGTCAGCCGGGTTTGCAGTGAGGAGGGGAGCTGTAGTGTGAACAGGCCAAACATCGACAACGCAAGCAGGGTGAACACGATGGCAAGGCCGATTAACACATAAGGGTGCTGCAGCGCCGCCTGAAACTGTAATCCCGCTGCGGCGACGACCAGACCCAGTGCGGTATAGGTCAGCGCCATCCCTTGTACATAGATAAAGGCCAGCAGCAGTGCGCGCCCCGTCGACAAACGTTGCCTTCCCCCCAGGACAATACCGGAAATCAGCGGATACATGGGTAAAACGCAGGGCGTAAAGGCGATACCGATGCCGATCAGCAGCGCCCAGAGCGCGGAAAAAGGTAGCTGGGCGGCGGGTTTTGACGTCTCACTCGTCTGGGTGACAGCAGGCGTCGGCGTGGCGTCTATTGCCGCGGCGACTTCACTTAGCGGCACCGTTTTCGTTTCCGGCGGATAACAGAATCCCGCATCGGCGCACCCCTGGTACGTTATCGTTAATGTCGCGCCAGCCGCCGCCTGGTTAACCGTTACCGGAACGTTTAGCCGCTTACGGTAGATTTCGCTTTTCCCGTAGAACTCATCTTCATGCCAGACGCCTGCCGGGAGTTGGACTGCGGCGATATCCGCTTTCGTCGGCGTGATACTGATTTGTTTACGGTAAAGGTAGTAACCCTCTTTTACCTGCCAGGAGAGGGTAAGATCGTGTTGATTTTGCTGAAAATCAAAAACAAACGCCCGGTCGGCAGGGACGAACTGCGAGCGACCCGGCGCGTCGAATAATCCGGCGAAGGCGGATGTGCTGCACAGCAGCAGGATCAGCGTAAAGATGCGTTGAGCCATGAGAGGTAATCAGTATCTCCGTGAGTAACAGGTAAAACCAGAAGTTCAGGCGTTTGATACGGGTGATGAGACTTCAGGCAGTCGATAAGCGCTTGCTGATGTGAAACGGTGGTTTTTAAGATCATTTGAACTTCATACTCCTGCTCCAGTTTGCCTTCCCAGTAGTACAGCGATGTCGCGCCGGGGAGGAGGGTGGCGCAGGCGGCCAGTTTTTCCGCCAGCACTTTGGCGGCCAGATCCTGGGCGGTAGCTTCATCCGGGGCGGTACAAAGCACCACAACGGCCTCGGGGATGGAAATATCCTGACTCTTAACATCAAGCATAAACACCTCGAAAGAACAAAAAGACCCGCAAGTGAACGGTCACTATACAACGGACGAGGGCAGGATGTTAGTCAAAGGGCGGGAGAATGCGGGGCGTGATACGCCCCGCGGGTGAAACACTTACAGCATAAAGCTGCCCAGCAGGAAGCCGAAGCAGACAGCCAGAACGACGCCCAGGGTGCCTGGGATGAAGAACGGGTGGTTAAAGACGAATTTACCGATACGGGTTGTACCGGTGTCATCCATCTGTACCGCCGCAACCAGAGTCGGGTAGGTCGGCAAAATGAACAGGCCGGAAACGGCGGCGAAGGAAGCGACTGCCGTCAGCGGAGAGACGTTCAGCGCCAGCGCCATCGGCATCAGCGCTTTCGCCGTTGCCGCCTGAGAGTAGAGCAGCGCGGAAGCAAAGAAGAAGATGACGGCCAGCAGCCACGGATGCCCCTGGATGACGCTACCCGCAGTGTCTTTGATCCAGTCGATGTTAGCGGATACGAAAGTATCGCCCAGCCACGCCACGCCCAGAATACAGATACAGGCGCTCATCCCTGCTTTAAAGGTACTGGAGTTGAGGATGGCGTCAGTTTCCACTTTACACAGGATGGTGGTCAGCGTTGCGACGCTCAACATGATGATCAAAATAGCGTTGGTGGTGTTCATCAGCGGTTTCTCAACCAGGCCGAGGCTCGGACTGTTAACAATCGCATAAACAACCACGCAAATAACGCCCAGCAGGAACAGCCAGACGGAATTTTTTGCCATCGGTTTGATTTCAATCTGCTTTTCACCACGCAGTTCAATCAGCCCTTCTTCCAGACGCTTGCGGTAAATCGGGTCGTCAGACAGTTTGGAGTTGAACAGCATCGTGACCAGGAAGGACATCACCAGCACCGCCAGCAGCGTAGAGGGGATAACTACGGACAGCAGGTGAATGTAGCTAATGCCATGACCTTCCATAACAGAAGACATATACACCACGGCCGCAGAAATCGGCGAGGCGGTAATCGCAATCTGCGCGGATACCACGGCGGTCGAGAGCGGACGGCAAGGTTTGATTCCCTGCTCCTTCGCGACTTCAGCAATAACCGGCAGCGTTGCCAGGGAAATGTTCCCGGTACCAGCAAAAATAGTCAGGAAATAGGTCACAATCGGTGCGAGGATAGTGATGTATTTCGGGTTCTTACGCAGCAGTTTTTCCGTCTGGTTTACCAAATAATCCAGACCGCCCGCAACCTGCATAGCAGAGATCGCGGCGATAACCGCCATGATGATGGAAATGACATCGAATGGAATTGTCCCTGGCTTCACGCCGATGGCGGCAAGTACCAGAACACCCAGCCCACCTGCGAATCCAATACCGATGCCCCCAAGTCTGGCGCCCAAAAAGATTGCCAGCAAAACAATGATAAGTTCGACAACTATCATATTAGCCTTCCTTGTTGTTTAACAAGTTGATATTAAATTGTTGTTATTTGGTAACTTCTTGTAAGAAAAAAGGCACGTCATCGTGACGTGCCTCTTTGGTACTACCCTGTACGATTACTGTTCGCTTTCATCAGTATAACGTTTAGCTTTATAAGCCGGGTGCATCAAGTTCTGTACGGAGAAAATATCGTCCAGCTCGGCTTCCGTTAACAGGCCGCGCTCCAGCACAACTTCACGTACGCTCTTACCGGTTTCAGCACAGATTTTACCGACGATGTCGCCGTTGTGGTGGCCGATGAACGGGTTGAGGTAAGTGACGATACCGATGGAGTTATAAACGTACCCTTCGCACACTTCTTTATTCGCGGTAATGCCGTTAACGCATTTTTCCAGCAGGTTGTAGCACGCGTTGCTCAGAATGTGGATGGATTCGAACATCGCCTGACCGATAACCGGCTCCATAACGTTCAACTGCAACTGACCGGCTTCCGCCGCCATCGTAACGGTGGTGTCGTTACCGATGACTTTAAAGCATACCTGGTTTACGACTTCCGGTACTACCGGGTTCACTTTGGCTGGCATGATGGAAGAGCCCGCCTGCAGTTCCGGCAGGTTGATCTCGTTCAGGCCGGCACGAGGACCAGAAGAGAGCAAGCGCAGGTCGTTACAGATTTTGGACATCTTCACTGCCAGACGTTTCAGCGCGCTGTGAACCATAACATACGCGCCACAGTCAGATGTCGCCTCAATCAGATCTTCAGCCGGAACACAGGCGAAACCAGTGACTTCAGCCAGTTTTTTCACCGCCAGCGGAGAGTATTCTTTCGGCGTGTTCAGACCAGTACCGATTGCCGTTGCGCCAAGGTTGACTTCCAGCAGCAGCTCAGCAGTACGCTCGATGCTTTTCACTTCTTCTTTCAGCAGGATGCTGAACGCACGGAATTCTTGACCAAGCGTCATCGGTACGGCGTCCTGCAACTGGGTACGACCCATTTTCAGGATGTCCTGGAATTCAACCGCTTTACGTTCGAAACCTTCACGCAACTGGTTGATGGCATCGATCAGTTTGACGATAGAGGCGTAAACCGCTACACGGAAGCCTGTCGGATAGGCGTCGTTAGTGGATTGACATTTATTCACGTGGTCGTTCGGGTTCAGGTACTGATATTCACCTTTCTGATGACCCATCAGTTCCAGCCCGATGTTGGCCAGCACTTCGTTGGTATTCATGTTGACGGAAGTGCCCGCGCCGCCCTGGTAGACATCTACCGGGAACTGGTCCATGCACTTACCGTTGTTAAGGACTTCATCACATGCGGCAATGATGGCGTTCGCCACACTCTTAGGAATGGTTTGCAGCTCTTTGTTGGCCAGCGCCGCCGCTTTTTTTACCATAACCATGCCACGCACAAATTCAGGGATGTCGCTGATTTTGTTATTGCTAATGTAGAAGTTTTCAATCGCTCTCAGAGTGTGAACACCATAGTAGGCTTCAGCTGGAACTTCCCTGGTACCCAACAGATCTTCTTCGATACGAATGTTGTTTGACATGTGAACCTTCTTTTTCAAGCTGCCAATGATTTTTACTTTAAAACACACAGGATATATGTGATTTCGAATGTTTTCTGACCGACGATTATCCCCTCCATCGGCCTGATAAACGAGATCATATGCTGCTTCAGAATTCCTACCGTAATCTGGATCACTTAAAGTGTGGGAATTTACCCCTTATTTATTATTTTGTGAAATAGGTCACCGCTTTAGTATTACTACCTAAAATAGGTGTACAAACCACTTGAAATTTTGCTACGCACCACCATATCGGATCGATGCGAATCGCAACCCCATTCAAATGGTCGTCGCAGACGGCCATGACTTACAGGAGAGTCCTTTGCGCTGGATACCCTTTTTAGCTGTCTTTCTCTATGTTTACATTGAGATTTCTATCTTTATCCAGGTCGCCCATGTGCTTGGCGTCCTGATGACGTTAATCCTGGTGATTTTTACGTCTGTTATCGGTATGTCGCTGGTACGTAACCAGGGTTTTAAAAACTTTTTGCTGATGCAACAAAAAATGGCGGCCGGTGAGAGCCCGGCGGCAGAAATGATTAAGAGTGTATCGCTGATCATCGCTGGCTTACTGCTCCTGTTGCCGGGATTTTTCACCGATTTTCTCGGCCTTCTCCTTTTGTTACCGCCGGTGCAAAAACATTTGACGCTGAAGTTGCTGCCGCATTTACGTTTTTCCCGGATGCCGGGCGGCGGGTTTAGCGCGGGTACTGGCGGTGGCGAAACATTTGACGGCGAGTATCAGCGTAAAGATGACGATCGCGATCGTATTGAACATAAAGACGATCGTCGGGATTAAAGGTAGATATGTTGGTCGGATAAGTCGCGTGAGGCGCTATCCGGCCAGCGGATGCGTCTTACGCCATGCGTTTTCGCTTCGGTAAAAACAGCCATAATGCAGCCAGCATGATAATGGCATATAAGCTTTTCCACCCCAGCATTGCCAGCAATAACAGGCACAGTAGACAACCCGTCACCGCCAGTGCATAGCAACGCCCTTTCAACAGTCGACAGCCCGCCAGCATACAAAGCAGATAGAGCATAATAAAAATACCGTTAGCATAGACGATCAGTGCATTGAGGTTAATCTTCAGGGCGTAGACGACCAGGGAACTCACGCAACAACAGACCAGAATAACGTTTAACGCGTGCAAGGGAAGGCGCCCGGGAGAGAGTTGAGCCAGATAGTGATCGGGCTGATATTGCATTTGCGTCCATATCAGACGCGCAAAACTCTGAGCATACACATTCAGGCTGGCAAAGCAGGTGAGGTAACCAATAATGCAGGCTACCCACAACGCCTGGATACCGAAGAGATGAACAATAATAAGCGGTAGCGAGGCTGTTGCCGCTATCTTGTCGCTATAGACGCCAAAATGCAGCACCACGGCGGTACAGGCCCAATAAATGGTGCCGGCCAGCATCAGGCCAATGATCAATGCGCGCGGAAAATCACGTTCAGGATTTTTAAATTCAGACGACAAATGCGTAAACGCCTCAATTCCCACAAACCCCCAGAACATGATCGCCATGACGGTACACAGCCGGGAAAAGGTGATTTCGTTTGCGGCTGGGAAGGTGATATCTGCAGGTTTAATCGCGCCTTTCCACAGAATGGCGGCAATAAGCGCGATAATTAATCCAGCGATAATGGCTTGCAGGTTGGCGCTGGAGCTGGCGCCGCGCGATCCCATAAACCATAGCAAACCTAGAGTACCCAGCTCCCCAAATAAGAGCTGTTCGCTTTGCCAGCCAAACAGCGCCTGGCCGAAACCCACCGCAATATGCAAGGCTGCGGGAAAACTAACAGGAATGACTGATAAAAACAGCCAACTGATCACCCGTTGCAGACGCGGGCCAAATGCCATCCCGACAAAATGCGCTACGCCGCCAGCGTGTGGAAAATGACGCCCCAGCACAGCAAAGACAATCGCAATAGGGAAAATCAAAATAATGAGCAGCGGCCATGCCCAAAGGCTGATGTCGCCTGCCGCCAGCGCAGCCAGCTCCGGAAGCGCAAAAACGCCAGTCCCTAATAATGATGTGGTTAACAAGATAACGCCCTGAACCAACCCAAGCTCTTTTTTTAGTTCATTCATCAGCTCATTATCCGGCGGCATTGTAACGTCAGGTGACGACAGGCATTTTTAAGCGTATCACACACGCCTTTTCTTATAGCAGGATGTTCTAAACCTTGGGTAAACGTGAGATAAGTAGCGTTTTTACCGCTTTTTTCGCTCAGAAGAATTTTTTTTCATCTCCCCCCTTGAAGGGGCAAAACCCCATCCCCATCTCTCTGGTCACCAGCCGGGAAACCGTTTACGGGCCGGCGTCACCCATAACTGATAATGACTTTCTCAAAGGAGAGCTATCAATGAGTATTCGTCCGTTACATGATCGTGTGATCGTCAAACGTAAAGAAGTTGAGTCCAAATCTGCTGGCGGCATCGTACTGACCGGTTCCGCAGCGGGTAAATCAACTCGTGGCGAAATCATCGCTGTCGGTAAGGGTCGCATCCTGGACAACGGTACTGTACAGCCGCTGGACGTGAAAGTTGGCGACATCGTTATTTTTAACGATGGCTACGGTGTGAAATCTGAAAAGATCGACAATGAAGAAGTGTTGATCATGTCTGAAAGCGACATTCTGGCAATTGTTGAAGCGTAATCCGCGAACGACACTGAACATACGAATTTAAGGGAAAGAGAAAATGGCAGCTAAAGACGTAAAATTCGGTAACGACGCTCGTGTGAAAATGCTGCGCGGCGTAAACGTACTGGCAGATGCAGTGAAAGTCACCCTCGGTCCGAAAGGCCGTAACGTGGTTCTGGATAAATCTTTCGGTGCGCCGACTATCACTAAAGATGGTGTTTCCGTAGCGCGTGAAATCGAACTGGAAGACAAGTTTGAAAACATGGGCGCGCAGATGGTGAAAGAAGTTGCCTCTAAAGCGAACGACGCTGCAGGCGACGGTACCACCACCGCGACCGTACTGGCGCAGTCCATCATTACCGAAGGCCTGAAAGCCGTTGCTGCGGGCATGAACCCGATGGACCTGAAACGTGGTATCGACAAAGCGGTTGCTGCTGCGGTTGAAGAGCTGAAGGCGCTGTCTGTACCGTGCTCCGACTCTAAAGCGATTGCTCAAGTAGGTACTATCTCCGCTAACTCCGACGAAACCGTAGGTAAACTGATCGCGGAAGCGATGGATAAAGTCGGTAAAGAAGGCGTCATCACCGTTGAAGACGGTACCGGTCTGCAGGATGAACTGGACGTGGTTGAAGGTATGCAGTTTGACCGCGGCTACCTGTCTCCTTACTTCATCAACAAGCCGGAAACTGGCGCAGTAGAGCTGGAAAGCCCGTTCATCCTGCTGGCTGATAAGAAAATCTCCAACATCCGCGAAATGCTGCCGGTTCTGGAAGCCGTTGCAAAAGCAGGCAAACCGCTGCTGATCATCGCTGAAGATGTTGAAGGCGAAGCGCTGGCTACCCTGGTTGTTAACACCATGCGTGGCATCGTGAAAGTGGCTGCTGTTAAGGCACCAGGCTTCGGCGATCGTCGTAAAGCGATGCTGCAGGATATCGCTACCCTGACCGGCGGTACCGTAATCTCTGAAGAGATCGGTATGGAGCTGGAAAAAGCCACCCTGGAAGACCTGGGTCAGGCGAAACGTGTTGTGATCAACAAAGACACCACCACCATCATCGATGGCGTGGGTGAAGAAGCTGCCATCCAGGGCCGTGTTGCTCAGATCCGTCAGCAGATTGAAGAAGCGACCTCCGACTACGATCGTGAAAAACTGCAGGAGCGCGTAGCGAAACTGGCAGGCGGCGTTGCGGTAATCAAAGTTGGCGCTGCGACCGAAGTTGAAATGAAAGAGAAGAAAGCCCGCGTTGAAGATGCCCTGCACGCGACCCGTGCTGCGGTAGAAGAAGGCGTGGTTGCTGGTGGTGGCGTTGCGCTGATCCGCGTTGCTTCTAAAATTGCTGACCTGAAAGGCCAGAACGAAGACCAGAACGTGGGTATCAAAGTTGCGCTGCGCGCAATGGAAGCTCCGCTGCGTCAGATCGTGCTGAACTGCGGCGAAGAGCCGTCTGTTGTCGCTAACACCGTTAAAGGCGGCGACGGTAACTACGGTTACAACGCAGCAACTGAAGAATACGGCAACATGATCGATATGGGTATCCTGGACCCAACCAAAGTTACCCGTTCTGCGCTGCAGTATGCGGCTTCTGTGGCTGGTCTGATGATCACTACCGAGTGCATGGTGACCGACCTGCCGAAAAGCGATGCTCCTGATTTAGGCGCTGCTGGCGGCATGGGTGGTATGGGTGGTATGGGCGGCATGATGTAATTGCCCACCCCCTGCATCCTTCAGGCTGCAGATGCGTTGGCTAACCCCAGTCACTTACTTGAGTAAGTGACTGGGGATTAACAAACTGGCCGCCTTCCTGCAACCAGAATGATTTGGGTGCTTATCTCCCAGAATTGAGAAACCCCCGGGCAGAAATGACCGGGGGTTTTTCTTTTAGTCATCTTTTTAGTATAAGATTCAGATACGGACAAAACGTCCAGCTCATTGATTATGGGGAATAACATGCACGTGAAATATTTAGCAGGGATCGTTGGCGCCGCGCTGCTGATGGCGGGTTGTAGCTCCAGCAACGAACTCACCGCTGCCGGCCAAAATGTACGCTTTGTCGAAGATAAGCCAGGCGCGGAATGCCAGCTTATTGGTACGGCAACCGGTAAACAGAGTAACTGGTTTTCAGGCCAGCACGGCGAAGAGGGTGGCTCAATGCGTGGCGCAGCGAACGATCTGCGTAATCAGGCGGCCGCGATGGGTGGAAACGTGCTGTATGGCGTAAGTAGTCCGTCGCAGGGCATGTTGTCCAGTTTTGTCCCGACGGCCAGCGAGATGAACGGCCAGGTTTATAAATGTCCGAACTGATATGTCTGAATCGTAACGCCCTCTGAAAGATTCAGAGGGCGATATGGTTAGCGTTTTTCCTGCGATGACGCCATGCGTAGATTATGCAACGCGCGCATGCATTGATCTTGCGTCAGACGCGCTGCTTTACCGGTTCCAAGCGTTCTGACAAAAACCTTACACGGTTTTCCTTCCAGCTTTTTAAGACGCGGGCTGAAATTCAGCAAGCGGCGTGATATCGCTTCAGCTTCTTTAGAGCCTGACTGACTACGGGTCTTAATGATGGTGCCGCAATCATGCGATTGTCCTGCCTCATCCGTATAACGATAAACGAGCGCTAAATAATGGTTATACAGATTATGTTTCCAGTCAGGCTGGTTATAGGTATCGAATTCGATATTACCGTTTTCCAGGCAGTCAGCATCGTATAATGGTAAAAAGTCCAGCATTGAAGAAATACGCAATGCGAGCTCACGCATTTCGGCATTATTAATGGCGTGAATAATAGCCATCACCAGAACTTCAACCTGCCACTCACCGACCTGTAAATCAAGATGGCTACCATTGTGCAGCTTTAACGTAAAGGTTAATACTTTTTCTGTATTATCGCTCAACGCTAAAGATTCAACACGCTGATTAACATCGGCGTTTTCCAGCTCTTCACGGAGTATTGCCGGAATATTCTCATGCATTTTAAGCACATGACTGCTTTTAGCTTTCTGGCGTTTTTCCTGCTCTTGTTCCGGAAGCGAGTGTTGTAGATAAAGCCGGTGTTCAAGGCCGATCAACAAGTCTCGCAGCGCGAGCACAGGAAAGAAAAGCAGTGTTTCTTTATTTCTCAGTGACTTCACCTTAAGCGCCAGCGCGATAAACTTATCATTGTGACGAATAACGCCGGTATTTAGTCCCTTAATCGTTAAGGCCATGTCAATTCTCCACAAATATAAAATAATTAAATGTTTTACTGCAATGTATTTGATATATAAATTGTTTATGCCGTCCTATAAAAAGGAGAACCAGTATAATTCGAAAATGCAGTACACGCTAAGCGAGTCCTAAAACGGACTTTATTGAAAAGAGAGGACCGGAAAGGTGTATTTAACGAAGGTTAGTTTATCCTCGCCAGAGGGTGAGGAGAATCGCGGGGGAATCTCCTCGTAATATTGCGCGGTAATATTTTTCGTCGTCCCTGACGCGCCCGCGAGGATTAGCACTGCCGAAGCTGTAAATCCAGCGGTGTTTTGCTCGGTTCGCCGCCGATTTCACGCGCCAGTCTTGGCACCATATAGCCGGATACCAGCGTGAGCAGTTCGCGCATGATTTGCCGGGCTTCGTCATCGGTGACCATAAAATGCGCGGCGCCCTGCACTTTATCCAGCACATGCAGGTAATAGGGCATCACGCCAGCGTCAAATAGCGCGTTGCTCAGATTCGCCAGCGTTCGCGCGTTATCATTCACGCCACGCAGCAGGACACTCTGGTTGAGAAGCGTGACGCCCACTTGGCGCAGTTTCTTCATCGCCAGGCAGAACGCCTCGTCCACTTCATTAGCGTGGTTGATATGGTTCACCAACAAAATTTGCAGACGTGACTGGTCAAAGCGGGCGACCAGTTCGTCAGTAATGCGTGCCGGGATGACGATAGGCAACCGACTGTGGATGCGTAGCCGCTTGACGTGCTTAATGGCTTCCAGTTGCGTGAGCAGCCAGTCCAGCTCATGATCTTTCGCCATCAGCGGATCGCCGCCGGAAAAGATGATCTCATCCAGTTCCGGGTGTGCGGCGATATACTCCAGCGCGACTGTCCAGTTGCGCTTATTGCCTTGATTCTCCGCATATGGGAAGTGACGACGGAAACAGTAGCGGCAATTTACCGCACATCCGCCTTTTACCAGCAATAGCGCCCGGTTTTGGTATTTATGCAATAATCCTGGCACCACGCTGTGTTGCTCTTCCAGCGGGTCGGTGGAGAAACCGGGGGCGACAATAAATTCATCCCGGGACGTCAGCACTTGACGTAAAAGAGGATCGTCAGGGTTGCCCTTCTCCATGCGCGCAATAAAAGCGCGCGGCACGCGGAGGGCAAACAAGCGCCTGGCGTCCTGTCCTGCCCGGAGGTTTTCATTAGCTTCAATCTGTAAAAGATGCAGCAGTTCGTCGGGATTGGTCACAACATCGGCAAGTTGCGCTAACCAATCTTCTCGCAATGGGGTATTTAGGGTTACAATATGCGCCATTTTGTGGCTTAGCTACCAGTTAACAATTTCAGAGGGCCTTATGGCGACTTACTATAGCAACGATTTTCGTTCCGGTCTTAAAATCATGTTGGATGGCGAACCTTATGCGGTTGAATCCAGTGAATTCGTGAAACCGGGTAAAGGCCAGGCGTTTGCCCGCGTTAAGCTGCGCCGTCTGCTGACCGGCACGCGCGTTGAGAAAACCTTCAAATCGACCGATTCCGCAGAAGGCGCGGATGTAGTCGATATGAACCTGACTTACCTGTACAACGACGGTGAGTTCTGGCATTTCATGAACAACGAAACCTTCGAGCAGCTGTCTGCAGATGCCAAGGCTATCGGCGACAACGCAAAATGGCTGTTGGATCAGGCGGAATGCATCGTGACCCTGTGGAACGGTCAGCCTATCTCTGTCACTCCGCCGAACTTTGTTGAACTGGAAATTGTTGATACCGACCCAGGTCTGAAGGGCGATACCGCAGGTACTGGCGGCAAACCAGCCACGCTGTCTACTGGCGCAGTGGTTAAAGTTCCGCTGTTCGTGCAGATTGGCGAAGTGATCAAAGTCGATACCCGTTCCGGCGAATACGTATCCCGCGTAAAATAATTTACGTTATCGGGAAAAATGGTGCAGCGTATGCTGCGCCATCCTTTTTTTCGCGCCATCAATGATGAAACGCTTTATCGGCCTTGTCGCGCTGGTTCTTCTTACCGGCACATTATTAACGGCATGTAATACCGCCCGCGGCTTCGGCGAAGATATTCAGCATCTTGGCCACGCCATCTCCCGCGCAGCCAGCTAATCGCTTCTCGTCTTCCTAAAATTAGTCGATCGCCCGTCATTTTCTGGGATGTTGTCTATTATTAAGTTGCTATACACAAACAACATTGGCTAGAAAAGGAAGACATTATGGTTAAAAAGACAATTGCAGCGATCTTTTCTGTTTTGGTACTTTCCACTGTATTAACTGCTTGTAATACCACGCGCGGCGTGGGCGAGGACATCTCGGACGGTGGTAGTGCGATCTCTGGCGCTGCAACCAGAGCTCAGCAGTAATCATCAACGGTACGGCATGGCGTCGTACCGTTAATCGATTTTCTCCGGAAGCATAAGAAAGGGAGAATACCGGTTATCCATATGAAGTTTCATACGGATATTACGCTTATAGGTGTAAACCGTTTTCCCGTGAATGCCAAGCGCATACGCAATCTCTTTATTGCTGGTGCCTTCCGTCCACATCGCGAGCACTTTTTCCTCCTGCGGAGAGAGCAATGGCGTGGCGCTTTCCGGCGCTTCCTGCAGTGGATGAGTATATAGCGCTCCTTTAATTCGTTGTGCAAGCTCATGTAAAGGCGTGTGTTTAGATAACACCGCATGACTGGCATATTGCGGTCTGTACGGCATATTCCCTGACTGTAATAATACCAACGGCGTCATCCTGCAGGCGGCAAAAAATGCATTGATAGGCTGCTCGGGTAAGGCATCGTTGAGAAAACCATATAAATCAGCGATAACCAGATGGGGCTTCCATTGCAGAATATGTTCTTTCGCCAGTATAAGGTTATTCATCCCGGATACCAGCAGTGAAGAACTGAGCACATCAGTGTGATTAAGCCAGGCCTCCATGCCCGTACGGGTAAAGTGGCATCGGTCTATCACTAAAATTTTCAACATAGTTTTTTGCACCCGGAAGTAGATAAAGCACTTTCTTTCCCAGAAGGCGTTCCATCATAGAGAACTCCTGTGGGCGCTAAATGCGAAAACTACGCGGCTTAAAAGGGCCAATTCCCGCCTTTAGACGGAAAAAAATAAAAAGGTTGAAATTCATTTTCTCTCAGGCAAGAATGGCTTTTCATCCGTATACGTTACAGGACGACCTGTAAACGCTATTCTCACCGGGGACGGCCCCATTAATTATCTGGAGCCTGCTATGTCCTGGATCATTCTATTAATCGCTGGTTTACTTGAAGTGGTATGGGCTGTCGGCCTGAAGTATACCCACGGTTTTTCTCGTCTGACCCCCAGTATCATCACCATTACGGCCATGGTTATCAGTATGGCGTTACTTTCCTGGGCAATGAAAACGCTGCCCGTTGGAACGGCGTACGCCATCTGGACCGGCATCGGCGCCGTCGGGGCGGCAATCACCGGTATCCTTCTGCTGGGCGAGTCTGCCTCACCGGCGCGTTTGCTCAGTCTTGGCTTGATCGTCGCGGGTATCATTGGGCTAAAACTCAGTGCGCATTAATTCGTCGCTGATATTGCTACGAACCTGATTGTTTTACCCAAATTAATTTATTGACGTCAAACCCCTCCCGGGTCGCGACGGCCAGCATTTGCTGTTTTATTTCCTCAGAAAGCGTTGGCGTGCGAGAGAGTATCCACAGATAGTCGCGATCCGGGCCGCACACCAGCGCATGACGGTATTCCCGGTCAAGCGCTATCACGTTATAGCCGCCGTAGAACGGGCCGAAAAAAGAGACCTTGAGCGCGGCGCGGTTTGGACTACCGGTAAAATACGCTTTGCCTTCTGTTTTTTGCCACATTCCCCGCTCCGGGTTATAGCCTTTATTGATGACATTAATCCCGCCATCGTCACGCAGACTATAGGTGGCCGTGACTTGTTCCAGTCCACGTTCAAATCGATGATCGAGGCGTGCGATCTCATACCAGGTGCCGAGGTAACGTTTGGCATCAAAGTTATTTACCACGGTAACGCCTTTAGGCGGAGTAGGCGAACTACAGGCGACAACCAGAAATGCAGCCGTAACTGCAGCAACGACGGGCAGAATGCGCATAAAATTTTCCTTCCAGTGTTTTTTCTAAGTGTAGAACCTGGCGGGAAAATGAGAGGCAGGAAAAGAAAAAACGCCCTCTTATCGGGTAGATAAGAGGGCGTCGTGGCAACTTAGAGAGTGATAACGCCAATCGCCGTCACAACGGTCAGGATTGCCGCCAGACCGTAGAAGACCCATTTGCCCGCAGGCACGTGGATTTTCAGGTCATGCATCGCGTGGTGCATACGGTGTAGGCCACACCATAGCGGCAGCACGATCATCAGGAACAGAAAAACACGACCAATAAAGCTTTGGGCGAACGTCAGTACGCGCTCAAAACTCAGGGCATCGCCCGGAAATAGCCCCAGCGGCAGCATGATGCCAACCAGTAGCACGATCACCGGCGCGATGATCGCGCCCCACATACCGCCTGCGCCAAACAGTCCCCAGAATACGGGTTCATCAGAACGTTTTGGGTTTGGATTAATCATCCGGGACTCCTTACCAGAACAGGGCAACATACAGAATGACTACGGTGACTACCGCAGTGACCACCCAAAGCCCTTTGATGATTGGCTCTGGCCCCATTTTTTCGTCTTTTACAATGATATTGGCCGCCTTCGGCGCCAGTTCAAACCAAGTTTTGGTGTGCAGCAGCGCGGCCGCCAGGGTGATCAGGTTTAAGATCACTACCACCGGGTTTTGTAAAAAGCCGACGAATCCCATCCAGGATTCCGCGCCGTGTTTGAGCGCAAACAGACCGAAAATCAGTTCAATACTGAACCAGACTGCCGGCACCGCTGTGCCTTCGCGCAGCATATAAAAGCGATAAAACGGCAGTTTTTTCCACCAGGTGGACGTCATCGGCCGCACATAGGGTTTGCGTTTAGTCGTCATGTTGCACTCCTTAGCGTGGTTTCAGGGTGGCGATAAGAAAGTCTTTCGAGCTTTCCACTTTACCCTGCTGAATGGCCGCAGCCGGATCGACATGTTTTGGACAGACTTCGGAGCAGTAGCCCACGAAAGTACAGGTCCATACGCCGTTCGGACTGTTCAACTGCGCCATACGCTCCTTCTTACCGTGATCGCGGCTATCTTCGTTATAGCGATGCGCCAGCGTAATCGCAGCCGGTCCGATAAACTCAGGATTCAGACCGAACTGCGGGCACGCGGCATAGCACAGACCACAGTTGATGCAACCGGAGAACTGGTGATACTTCGCCATTTGCGCCGGGGTCTGGACATTCGGCCCCTGATCTGGCGTGCGAGAGTTGCCAATAATGTACGGTTTGATCGCTTCCAGGCTTTCGATAAAGTGCGTCATATCGACAACCAGATCGCGCTCAATCGGGAAGTTCGCCAGCGCTTCCACCTTCATACCGTTGGTGTAATCGCGCAGGAAGGTTTTACACGCCAGTTTAGGGACGTTGTTGACCATCATGCCGCAAGAGCCGCAGATCGCCATACGGCAGGACCAGCGGTAGCTCAGGTCTGGCGACAGGTTATCTTTGATGTAGCCCAACGCGTCCAGTAGCGATGTTGTTTCATCATAAGGAACTTCATAGAAAGCACTGTGCGGCGCGGTATCGGTTTCCGGGTTATAGCGCACCACCTCAACTTTCAGGTTTTTCATCTCAGCCATTCGCCTTCTCCTTCTTATCGGCTGCTTCCGCTTCACCGCCGTAAACACGTTTGGCTGGCGGCAGGGTGGTGATTTTCACGTCGCTGTATTCCAGACGGGTCGTGCCATCAGCATCGCGGAAGGCGAGGGTGTGCTTGAGGAAGTTCACATCGTCGCGCTCGGTACAGCCTTCATCCAGACGCTGATGCGCGCCGCGGGACTCTTTACGCGCCAGCGCAGAGTGCGCCATACATTCCGCCACGTTCAGACCATGACCCAGTTCGATGGTATACAGCAGGTCAGTGTTGAACACGCTGGAAGTATCGGAGATACGTACGCGCTTGAAACGTTCCTGAAGCTCGGCCAGTTTATCAACGGTTTTCTGCATCAGTTCCGGGGTACGGTAAATACCGCAACCTTCTTCCATAGACAGACCCATCTCATCGCGGATCTTCGACCAGTTTTCGTTGCCTTCCTGGTTCACCAGATTTTTCAGACGCTGTTCAATATCGGCAACCTGGGCGTCGAGCGCGGCGCTATTTGCGGCGCCTGCCGTAGCAGCGCGTTCCATTGCTTGTTCGCCAGCCAGACGACCAAACACCACCAGTTCCGCCAGTGAGTTGGAACCGAGGCGGTTCGCGCCATGCAGGCCAACAGAGGAGCATTCGCCAACGGCAAACAGCCCTTTGACACGGCTTTCACAGTTCTGGTCGGTTTCAATGCCGCCCATGGTGTAGTGCGCGGTCGGACGTACTGGAATCGGTTCTTTAACCGGATCGACGCCGACATAGGCTTTCGCCAGTTCGCAAATGAACGGCAGACGTTCATGCAGTTTCTTCTCGCCGAGATGACGCAGGTCGAGGTGAACCACATCGCCGCGCGGCGTGGAGATGGTGTTGCCTTTACGCCATTCGTGCCAGAAAGCCTGGGATACTTTGTCGCGTGGCCCCAGTTCCATATATTTGTTTTTCGGCTCGCCCAGCGGCGTTTCGGGGCCCATGCCGTAGTCTTGCAGGTAACGGTAGCCATTTTTATTGACCAGAATACCGCCTTCGCCGCGGCAACCTTCGGTCATCAGGATACCGGAACCTGGCAGGCCGGTCGGGTGATACTGAACGAATTCCATATCACGCAGCGGAACGCCGTGGCTCAGCGCCATGCCCATCCCGTCGCCGGTGACGATGCCGCCATTGGTGTTATAGCGGTATACGCGGCCTGCGCCGCCTGTCGCCATGACCACGGCGTTGGCACGGATTTGCACCAGCGTGCCTTCCATCATGTTCATTGCCACCAGGCCGCGCGCATGGTTGTCATCAACCAGAATATCCAGCACGAAATGTTCGTCAAAGCGCTGGATTTGTGGGAACTGCAGGGAAGTCTGGAACAGGGTATGCAGCATATGGAAGCCGGTTTTATCCGCGGCGAACCAGGTACGCTCGATTTTCATACCACCGAAGCGACGCACGTTAACGCTACCGTCCGGACGGCGGCTCCACGGGCAGCCCCATTGCTCCAGCTGCGTCATCTCAGTGGGACAATGGTGGACAAAGTAATCCACGACATCCTGCTCACACAGCCAGTCTCCGCCTGCTACCGTATCGTGAAAATGGTAGTCAAAGCTGTCATGATCCTGGGCGACAGCGGCTGAACCCCCTTCGGCAGCGACGGTGTGGCTGCGCATCGGGTACACTTTTGAGATCAGTGCGATTTTAGCATTGGGATTCGCCTGTGCGGCAGCAATTGCAGCACGTAATCCCGCGCCACCGGCGCCTATAATGGCAAGATCGGCTTGAAAGGTTTGCACGACATTCCTCCAGATTATTGTAATTTCACCCTCGCGCAGCCAGATAAAGCCTCTGGGTTCTGCGAAGTATGAATGCGTTTCCACTGCTCCTTTATGGGTACAACAGTATAGTCTCAGGGATGTGAGGGAAATTTGACGTGTTCGATTTTTTTAGCGTATCAGAGGGATGAATTATCATTGATTTTGATTAATTTAATTACTAAACCATCTGAAATCACTTTTTTTACCCTCCAGAAGGCGCCCGATACGCCTGCGCAAAATTTGTTTCGCCCGCGCGTTGCGAGTAGACTTCGTGACCTTGTCTTAAACTGGAGAAAGAATCATGAGCGAAACGGCAACCTGGCAGCCGAGCGCGTCCATCCCCAATTTATTAAAACGTGCGGCGATTATGGCGGAAATCCGTCGTTTCTTTGCCGATCGTGGAGTGCTTGAGGTTGAGACGCCCTGCATGAGTCAGGCGACGGTCACAGACATTCATCTGTTCCCGTTCGAAACGCGTTTCGTCGGACCTGGCCATTCCCAGGGGATCAACCTCTATTTAATGACCAGTCCGGAATACCATATGAAACGCCTGCTGGCGGCAGGGTGCGGCCCGGTTTTCCAGCTATGCCGCAGTTTCCGTAATGAAGAGATGGGACGACATCATAATCCGGAATTCACTATGCTGGAGTGGTATCGCCCGCATTACGATATGTACCGCCTGATGAATGAAGTGGATGATTTGCTTCAGCAAGTGCTGGATTGTCAACCTGCGGAAAGTCTCTCCTATCAACAGGCGTTTCAGCGCCATCTGGAGATTGACCCGTTATCAGCAGATAAAACGCAACTGCGTGAGGCGGCGGCAAAGCTTGATTTAAGCAATATCGCCGATACGGAAGAAGACCGTGATACGTTGCTGCAACTGTTGTTCACGATGGGGGTTGAGCCGCATATAGGTAAAGAAAAGCCGACCTTTATTTATCACTTTCCGGCCAGTCAGGCATCGCTGGCACAAATCAGTACCGAGGATCATCGCGTCGCCGAGCGCTTTGAGGTGTACTACAAAGGTATTGAGCTGGCGAATGGTTTCCACGAACTGACGGACGCACGTGAGCAACAACAGCGCTTTGAACAGGACAATCGTAAGCGCGCCGCTCGCGGTCTGCCGCAGCAGCCGATTGACCAAAATCTGCTGGATGCTCTGGCCGCCGGTCTACCGGATTGTTCCGGCGTGGCGCTGGGTGTTGATCGTCTGGTGATGCTGGCGCTGGGAGCAGAAAGCCTGGCGGACGTGATTGCTTTTACGGTCGATCGGGCGTAAATCTGAAATTCACTCTTTCGCGAGATAAAATGGCGCAATAAGCGCCATTTTGTAGCATATTTTTTCAATTATCCTCTGTTTGCCACAACATAAGGCTGGAACTTTGATGCCATTTAGGTATCAATCCTGTGTTGATTTTTTTATCGCTGACCTTTGTAAAAAAGAAGGCGGCGTCAATCGGTGAGCGGCGTCTGGCAAACGCGCTCGAGCGTAAGGGATGGTTGAATGACCCACACGATAAAAAAGATGAGCCTTATTGGGCTTATCCTGATGATTTTTACTTCTGTTTTTGGTTTTGCGAATAGCCCGTCGGCATTTTATTTAATGGGGTATAGCGCAATCCCGTGGTATATATTTTCTGCCTTGCTGTTTTTTATTCCATTCGCCTTAATGATGGCTGAAATGGGTTCCGCTTATCGCAAAGAAGAGGGCGGGATCTATTCGTGGATGAATAATAGCGTGGGGCCACGTTACGCGTTTATCGGCACGTTTATGTGGTTTTCATCGTATGTCATATGGATGGTAAGTACGGCGGCAAAAATTTGGGTACCGTTTTCTACTTTTGTTTTTGGCGCCGATATGACGCAGCACTGGCGTATTGCGGGGCTTGAGCCTACGCAGGTTGTCGGGCTGCTCGCCGTTGGCTGGATGATTCTGGTGACGTGTGTCGCCGCCAGAGGTATCAATAAAATTGCGCGAATTACGGCGGTCGGAGGTATTGCCGTAATGTGTCTTAATTTAGTTTTATTGTTAGTGAGTGTCGCTATTTTGTTATTAAATGGTGGGCATTTTGCACAAGAAATTAATTTTACCTCGTCACCGAATCCGGGTTATCACTCCGGCCTGGCAATGTTGTCATTTGTGGTATTTGCTATTTTTGCTTACGGCGGTATTGAGGCTGTCGGCGGACTGGTGGATAAAACCGAGAAACCGGAAAAGAATTTTGCGAAAGGTATTGTTTTCGCGGCTATTGTGATTTCAATTGGTTATTCTTTGGCGATCTTTTTATGGGGCGTCAGCACTAACTGGCAACAGATATTAAGTAATAGCGCCGTTAACTTAGGGAATATCACCTACATTTTGATGTCGAGTTTAGGCACGACATTAGGTAACGCGTTAAACCTTTCTCCGGAAGCTGCGATGACGGTGGGCGTCTGGTTTGCGCGTATCACCGGCCTTTCTATGTTTCTGGCTTATACCGGCGCGTTTTTTACGTTGAGCTATTCACCGCTGAAAGCCATTATTCAGGGGACGCCAAAAGCGTTGTGGCCCGCGCCGATGACGACACTGAACGCTAACGGTATGCCGGCGACCGCTATGTGGCTACAGTGCGTGCTGGTGAGTCTGTTTATTTTGCTGGTCTCTTTTGGCGGTGACACCGCATCGGCGTTTTATAACAAACTCACGCTGATGGCGAACGTCTCAATGACCTTGCCATACCTGTTCCTTGCGCTGGCATTTCCCTTCTTTAAAGCGCGTCAGGATCTGGAGCGGCCATTTGTTCTCTTTAAAACCAAAGCCTCTACCCTGGTCGCGACGGGTGTTGTGGTGCTGGTGGTGACGTTTGCCAACGTCTTTACCATCATCCAGCCGGTGATTGAAGCTGGGGATTGGGACAGCGCCTTGTGGATGATCGGTGGGCCGATCTTCTTCTCGCTGCTGGCGATGGCGATTTATCAGAATTACAGCAGCCGCATGAGCGCTGATCCGGAGTGGGCGGCGGAGTAATCTTTGTCCGGATAGCGTTAGCTCATCGGCTTTATGAAAAGGATATTTATAATGAGTCCGAAAATGTTTGCATTGTGCGCTATCTGGCTTTTACTGGCTATCCCACTCATCGCGGTATTTTCAGTCCTGGATAAAGAGTGGATGATTGGCGAGAGTGGGATAAACAACATTTGTGATGTGATGAGAACTGTCGAAAATGATGATTCCAGAGGTTTTGGCGCGATGATGACGCTGCCCCTGTTTTTCCCGTTTTTTTACGTTACTGTGTATAAGAAAATACGTAGTTGGTTTTTGTACTGTGTCGCGTTGGTGATATTTGCTTACTGGTCCTGGCAATTCTTCCTGCGCTATCAGTTTTGTGTGTGATCTATGCTAAAAGACCTGATAAGCCTATGTCATCGAGTCTTTTAGCGTCATCCGGCGCCATTGCGTTTACAAACTCCCCGCCGGGCGGCTGGTTTTACCCGCTGACGTTAACGTTCTCCCCGTTTGTTTACCTCCGAGACTCTCCAGACGCATCTGGAACGGCGGGAACGGCATATCAATACCGTGTTCGCGGAAGCCAGCCAGAATCAATTGGTGGATCTCATGGCGTAATGGCATACGGTGTCCCATTTCCGCGGCATAGATACGCAGTTCGAAAATCTGAATACCCTGCTGGAGATCCACCAGAAAGATTTCAGGCGGTGGGTTATCAAGCACCAAAGAACAGCGCTGCGCCGCCGTCAGCAGAATTTGCGTCACCTCTTCGCTATTGGCATCCGCCGGTGCCGGGATGGTTAACACCACGCGCGTAACGGAGTCAGATAGCGACCAGTTGATAAACTGTTCGGTGATAAAGGCTTTATTCGGCACGATAATCTCTTTACGATCCCAGTCACTGATGGTGGTGGCGCGGGTATTGATTTTGGTCACGCTGCCGGTGAGATCGCGAATGGTCACCGTATCGCCGATACGAATCGGCTTTTCAAACAAAATAATCAGGCCGGAGATAAAGTTAGCGAAAATTTCTTGCAGGCCAAAACCAAGCCCAACGCCGAGCGCGGCCACCAGCCATTGTAGCTTCGACCACTCAATGCCGATCATCGAGAAACCGACCAGCCCGCCAATTAGCATTAACAGATATTTGGTGATGGTCGTGATGGCGTAACCGGTACCAGGCGTTAAATCGAGATGCTGTAATAACGCCAGTTCCAGCAGCGCAGGCAGATTACGCACCAACTGCGTGGTGATGATAAAGACCAGAATCGCAATGAGCACCGCCCCCAGAGTAATTGGCTCCAGGCTTTCCACGCCTTGCACCGTAGAGGTGACATCCCACAGCGAAATATTCTCCAGGAAGCCGAATGCCGAGTGGATTTCCGACCACAGTACAATTACCGATAGCAGGGCGATAAGCATCAGAATTGAGCGGACCAGACGCAGCGACTGAGCGCTAATAGCGTCAAGATCGATTTCACTTTCATCGATGTCGACCGCGCCTTCCAGGCTGGAGGAGTGCGCCGGTTCTTCTTCGCCGCGCGCGCGCTGCGCCAGCATTTCCGCCCGACGATGTTTGGCGCGGTCAAAAGCCAGTCGGCGTCGTTGGATCAGCATCCAGCGGCGAATGACGTGATAAATGACCAGCAACAGGAACCAGATAGCGACCGAGGTTTCCAGTCTCGCCAGTAGCGCCTGCGCCGTGGCCAGATAACCCACCGCCGCCGCCAGAATCGCGATAAGCGGCGCGCCCATCAACATATTCCACAGCAGGCTGTTGACCATGTTGTCGCCGTTGCCTTCTTTATCAAGATAGAGCGGGATGCCTGCTTTTTTCAGACTCAGCGTGACCAGCGCCAGCGCGCCGCATATCAGGATGAAGCAAAGGCGGCCCAACGAGCCGGAAAACTCCCGATCGTTAAGATTATCAAACATGATCACTGCCATAATGAGCGGCACGATCAGCCCAATGCTCATCAGGTAGTAGCGCATCGCTTTCGCTACCCGGTTTCGCGGCCAGCCGAAATGCGCCACAAACAGACCATTAGGGCGGGCAAAAGCGGCGCAAATCATGACTACCCACAACAGCGGTACTGTCGCCGTCACGCCATCGCCGATGGCGACGGCCAGCGGATACGGCCAGGCTTCCTGTAGACCATAGCCGAGCGTCGCCCACAAGACCGGCAGCGGCGAGGCGACCAGAATCGACCAGAACACCGTTCGCAGCGTCAGCGAGAAGTGATCCTGGGTGACTTTCCCGACGCGCGAGGCCGAGCGCTCAAGGAACCGGTTGAAGTGTTGACGTGAATAGAGGCTAAACCCGACCAGCGCCAGCGCGCCGAATAACGGCAGTAGCGTCTCTTTGCTGGTCAGCATCATGATGCTGGCTTTACCTAACTGATTAAACGTATCTAATGAGATAAGCCGGCGTAAATCCTGAACCAAATCAACAGGCCAGGAGAGCGATAGCGGGCTAACGTCAGCGGTCCAGAACAGATAACGGTGGGTCGCTTCATTAACCTCTTTAAGCGCGTCCTCCAGTTGGCTGTTGGAGACTTTCAGTTTGGTCAGCTCCAGGATCAGCGTATCGCCGCCCTGTAACAACGAGTTGAGCAGCTCGCGCTGAGTGCGAAGCTGGGCGTCAAGAATCTGGTTTTGCTCGGCGGTCAGCGGCTGTCCATTGGCCTGACGTATTTGCCGTAGCTGCGGTTGCTTATTGAGTAACTCTTCATAGCGCATACGGTGGACGCGTAGCTGCGCCATTTCCGTATCAAGCTGCTGCGGCTTAGGCATCTCAGGCAGACGGGCGACCTGCGCGCGCAGCGCTTCGCCAAGCATGTTGGACACGCCAAGCCATTGCGACTGCTCCCGCAGCGTATTGAGCGCCTGGCGCACCTGTAACGTTTGGCTGGTGGCCTGTCGCTGCTGCGAGGCGACCAGATCCATCCGCTGCGCTTGTTGATTAAGCGCCTGTGACAGCTCGCGGTTGACTTTAAATTGTTCGACGATGCCTTCCGGCAAACCGGCGCTGTTTTCCGCCAGCAGCTCAGTGCTTTCCAGCGCGCGTTCCGCTTCACGTTGGCGCAGGCTATTGAGCTGATTGCGCAGCGCCTGAAGATACGCATCCAATTGCTGACTCTGTTTTTCCGCCAGCTCGGAACGCAGACGAGCCAGTTCCTGCCGGTTGTTGGCGGACAGTTGCGCCAACTCCAGTTCGTCGACTAACGCTTTTAGTTTGGCGGACTCCGCCTGCATACTGAGACTTTGCGCCTGGCTAAGCGCGGCACTTCCGCCTGCGGCGCCGAGCCGTCGCTCAATCTCATTAAGCTGGCGGCGGGCGTCGTTTTGCAGTTGGGGAAGCTGGCTGAGCGAGTCGGCGATCTCCCTGACGCGCTCCTGCTCCTGTTGCGCCTCGCGGGTTTTATCCAGTAGCTGGCTGCTAACCTGCAAGATCTCCTGATTTAACGCTTCGGTGGACATCTCTGGCGGTACGCTGCGAGGTTCATCGCGCAGATTATTCAACTGGGCGCGCAAGGTGGCGGATAGCTTAGGGAAGTTATCAATAACGTGTTGATATTGTTTCGCGCGCTCAAGCGAGCCTTTTCGCTCTTCAAGCGCGTTTAACGCAGTCTGGAGCGCCTCAACGGCTTCCGGCTGAGCGGGCTTCGCCGCTTTTGCCTGCTCCAGTTCCTGCGTGATTTGTTTGGCGTCGGGGGCCGTTGCGGCGAACGCCCCCGTGCTGAGGCACCAGGCCATCAGAAAAGCGATAATCAGGCGCACGTCAGCATTCTCTCTTGATTAGGTGTCGTCTTTTTTATTGTCAACCAGCGGGCTGGCGTCGTGTTCGGCTTTAATTTCTTCTGCCGGCAGCGGAGCAGGTTCTACCTCCGGCGCGACGAATGTTTCGGTCGACGTCGCCAGCGGTTGGCCAATTTTGGTAACGGACAGGCTTGCCAGCGACGCGATCAGATTCACTTTCCCCGGCGCAAATAAGTTGATGACCGTGGAACCCAGTTTAAAGCGTCCCATCTCCTGGCCTTTCAACAAGGCGACAGACCCTTCATGTTCGCCTTCTGGCCAGGTCCAGCGCTTGATGATGCCTTCGCGCGGCGGGGTAATGGTCCCCGCCCAGACGGTTTCGATACTGCCGACAATAGTTGCGCCGACCAGAATCTGCGCCATAGGGCCGAACTCGGTATCAAACAGGCAGATAACGCGCTCGTTGCGGGCAAACAGGTTGGGGACGTTTTGCGCGGTCAGATGGTTAACGGAGAACAGATCGCCCGGTACGTAGATCATTTCGCGCAGGATGCCGTTGCATGGCATATGCACGCGATGGTAGTCGCGAGGGGAGAGGTAAGTGGTCACAAACGTGCCGTTGCGGAACTTATCCGCCATCAGGTAGTTACCCGCCAGCAACGCTTCAAGGCTGTAATTATGGCCTTTGGCCTGTAAAATTTTATCTTCTTCGATACGACCCAACTGGCTTATCACGCCGTCAGCAGGCATCACCAGGATGTTAGGATCGGTATTGAGCGGACGCACGTCATCACGCAGCGGACGAACAAAGAAATCATTGAACGTACGATAGCTGGCGGTATCCGGTTTTTGCGCCTCGGTCATATCGACTTTGTAATACTTTACGAAGAGATCGATAACCAGTTTTGTCAGCCATCCTGCTCGTTTGCTTGCGCCCCAGCCCGCCAGGCGAGTGAGCCATAGTTTCGGCAGAATGTATTGTAGCGAAAGTTTAAATGAGTTTAACAAGGTAGCCTCCAGGCCATTGTTGTTCCTGAACCGGCAGTTATACCGGTATCCTGAAAAAAGGGGACGATTCTAACGACGCCTAGCGTATCTGTCAGTCGTCCGTATCAGAAAAGTTTTTACGCGTTTTTACCTGCGCCATACTTTCAAGAATTCGGTGATAATTTTCGAAACGGGTTTCCGCAATAGCGCCGTTCTCTACCGCTTCGCGAATGGCGCAGCCTGGATCGGCGTCATGCTTGCAGTCCCGGTATTTGCAATGTCCCAAATAGTCATGAAATTCGACAAAGCCCTGGGTGATTTGTTCCGGCTCCAGATGCCATAAGCCGAACTCGCGCACGCCGGGGGAATCAATGACATCGCCGCCATGCGGGAAATGATACAGACGAGCAGCGGTAGTGGTATGTTGACCCAGACCGGAGACATTCGACACATCGTTCGTCAGAATCTCGTTCTGTAAGCCGAGCAGAGCGTTTAGCAGACTGGATTTTCCGACGCCGGACTGCCCGGCAAAAATACTGATACGACCGGTTAACGCCTCTTCCAGCGGTTTCAGACCATCCTGCGTATGGCTGGAGACCATCAGCACGCGATAGCCGATATTGCGGTAGATATCCATCTGCTCATTAACGAAGTCCATACCTTCGTCGTCCAGCAGATCAATTTTATTGAGTACGATAAGCGGCTCAACCTGTAGGGTTTCACAGCCGACCAGATAGCGATCGATGATATTCAGCGACAGCTCCGGCAAAATCGCGGAGACGATAACGATTTGGTCAATGTTGGCGGCAATAGGCTTCACGCCGTCGTAGAAGTCCGGGCGCGTCAATACCGAGGTGCGCTCATGCACCGCTTCAACGATGCCTTTTACGTTGACGCCCTCTGCGGCGGCTTTGCCCGGACGCCAGACGACGCGATCGCCCGTCACCAGCGAACGGATAGTGCGGCGGATATTGCAACGGTGAACCTCGCCGTCAGCAGACTCCACATCGGCATGCATACCAAAACGGCTAATGACGATACCTTCTGCAGGCTCGCCAAACAGGTTGTCATCGTAGTCGGCTTTCTCCGCGGACGTTTTTAAACGACGCTGGTGATTGGCGTTCACACGGCGCTGCTGGCCTTTGGAGAGTTTATTTTTGCTCAATCGTACTGGCTCCTGGTCGCCCATAGTGGGCAAAACATCTATGATACACGCAATTGTAGATGAATATAGTCACAGTGAATGTGACCTCTGAAGGGTGGAAAATAGCATGAGTGCCGATGAAAACAACCTGATTTGGATCGATCTGGAGATGACAGGTCTGGACCCCGAGCGCGATCGCATTATTGAGATAGCCACGCTGGTGACGGATGCCAGCCTGAACATTCTGGCGGAAGGGCCGACGATTGCGGTACATCAATCCGATGCGCAACTGGCGTTAATGGATGACTGGAACGTGCGCACCCATACCGGCAGCGGCCTGGTAGATCGCGTTAAGGCAAGTACGATGGGCGAACGAGACGCTGAACTGGCGACGATTGAATTTCTGAAAACGTGGGTGCCTGCGGGTAAGTCGCCGATTTGCGGTAACAGCATCGGTCAGGATCGTCGTTTTCTGTTTAAATATATGCCGGAACTGGAGGCCTACTTCCACTATCGCTATCTGGATGTCAGTACGCTCAAGGAACTGGCGCGCCGCTGGAAGCCGGAGATTCTGGCCGGCTTTACCAAGCAGGGCACGCACCAGGCGATGGATGATATTCGCGAGTCGGTGGCGGAGCTGGCTTACTACCGCGAGCATTTCATTAAGCTGTGAGGCGTAACATGCCGGATGGCAACGCCAGAGCGTCTCATCCGGCAGATCTCCCACCACTGAATTACTGCGTAAACCATTTCTCTTGCATTTGCGCATATTCCGGCGATGCTTTCACCTTGTCGAGCGCGGCATTAATTTCTTGCAATAGCGCGTCGTTGCCTTTGCGTACCGCAATGCCTAACCCTTTTCCGTAGTAGTCAGGATCGCTGGCGCGTTCATCCATGATGGCGTAATCCGGATTGTTTTTTAGCCACTTACCAATCGCGGCGACATCGCCAAACACGCCCTCAAGACGGTTATTTTTCAGATCGGTAAAGGCGTTTAGATAGCTGTCATAGGCGACAGGCGTGATGGCTTGTTGTTTATCCTGCAAATAGCGCTGATGCGTTGTACCGTTTTCCAGACCGACTTTTTTGCCTTTCAGATCGGCAAAAGTGTGATAAGCCCCTTTACGCGTGACGACTACCGCCGATAGACCTTCGTAATAGGGTTGGCTAAAGGAGACCTGCTGTTCACGTTTGGGCGTCATATCCATACCGGCGATCACCGCATCAAACTTTTTGAAGCGTAGGCTGGGGATCAGACTATCAAAGCTCTGGTTAGTGAATGAGCACTCCGCTTGCATCTCTTTGCAGACCGCGTTGGCGACATCAATATCGAAACCAACAATTTTATTATCGGCATCGACAAACTCATAGGGCGCATAGGTGGCGGAGGTGCCAAAATGTAATGTTCTGGCGGAAACGGAAGCGGCGTGAACGGAGAGGCTGGCTAACAGCATGACAATAAGTTTTTTTTTCATCTTGATCCCTGATATCAATTGGATGTTGTGGTCACCGTGCTATTCTTTTTTTGGCGCAGGGTGCTATTCTGATTCTGTGCCTTTAGGCGTGGCGTGAAAAGTTTTTTGTTGCATAGCGCACGCTTTGCTCGTTTTTTGTCTTGTTTGGTGATTTAATCAGCATTCAAACAAAAATCGCGAAAAAATGCGTTCAGGGGCTTGCAGCTAAATGGATTTCTCGTATAATGCGCCTCCCGTAACGACGCAGAAATGCGAATTACGACAGCAACAAATTTGCGGGAATAGCTCAGTTGGTAGAGCACGACCTTGCCAAGGTCGGGGTCGCGAGTTCGAGTCTCGTTTCCCGCTCCAAAATTTGAAAGTACTTGTTAAGTACAAGCGCACCCAAGCGGGAATAGCTCAGTTGGTAGAGCACGACCTTGCCAAGGTCGGGGTCGCGAGTTCGAGTCTCGTTTCCCGCTCCAAATTTGAAAGTGCTTGTTAAGCACAGACGCACCCAAGCGGGAATAGCTCAGTTGGTAGAGCACGACCTTGCCAAGGTCGGGGTCGCGAGTTCGAGTCTCGTTTCCCGCTCCAATTCTTATCTACAGTAAAATTATCCACAACGAATATCGCGTTGGGGCACGTTTTGTTCCGCTTTCGTCAGATCCTTGTAAACAGACTTATCCACAGGTTGGCCCATTACTCCTGGAATGCAAAAAATTATACCTGACGCGTAGAATTTCTATAATTTACTGAAAAATATAGAAAAAATAAGATTTCAAAACGTTAGCGTTATTGTCTGTTCCTTTTTTCCCTCTTGAATCGCAATGTGTTTTTATTTTTATACACAGCCTGTGAATAATTCAGGCATCGCGCACCAGCCCTTTTTCAATCACCCTGACCAGACGCTGTTTTTTCGGTAGCTGCACTTCAATGATGCAGGCGTTGCGCTTTTCAATTTGTTGCGCAATCGCCCATTCGATATGCTCATCGAGAAGTGGATGCTCACCCTTGCGGCTTTCCAGCGCCGTAATGACGGCATTACTCCACGGCGCATTCCCCAGCGCGACGGCAACATTGCGCAGCCAGCGTAAATGACCAATGCGCCGAATCGCAGAACCTTCAGTGACTTTCAGAAACTGCGCTTCGCTCCAGCTAAACAACTCAAGCAAATCTGGGTTATGCAGCGCCTTGCGTGGGCTAAAATCTGCTTCGTCGGTCAACTGAGAGTAACGATTCCACGGACAGATAAGCTGGCAGTCATCGCAGCCGTAAATACGGTTGCCTATCAGTGGGCGAAATGCTTCCGGAATAGCGCCTTCCAGCTCAATGGTGAGATAAGAAATACAGCGCCGCGCGTCCACCGTATACGGTTCGACAATCGCCCCGGTCGGGCAAATGGTCATACAGGCGACGCATTTGCCGCAACCTTCCTCGACCGGCTGGTCGACCGGCAGCGGTAAATCAATCAGCAGTTCCCCCAGGAAAAAGAATGAGCCCGCCTCCCGATTAAGGATAAGTGAGTGCTTACCCGTCCAGCCAAGTCCGGCTTTTTCCGCTAATGGGCGTTCAAGAATAGGCGCAGAGTCGACAAACGGTCTAAAATTCAGCGAACCGCAGTACTGTTGGATCTGCTCGCCCAGTTTTTTAAGGCGGCTGCGTAACAGCTTGTGATAATCACGCCCCAGCGCATATCGGCTAACGTAGCCCAGCGTGGGATCCTTCAACGTACTGGCAAATGCGGCGTTGGCGGGCAGATAGTTCATGCGCACGCTGATGACACGTAGCGTACCGGGTAAGAGTTCATGAGGCCGGGCGCGCATCATACCGTGGCGCGCCATCCATGCCATCTCGCCGTGGTATTGTTTGTCCAGCCACGCCTGCAGCGCAGGTTCGGATGCGCGCAGATCGGTATCAGTAATACCGACCTGCTGAAAGCCCAGCTCCAGCCCCCACTGCTTAATATTTTGCGCTAACTGATTGAGATCGAGGGGCTTTGACATGATGGACCATAACATGAAGAAAAACCCTGTAAGTATACCACACTCCATTTGGCCCGCCGATGACATCAAACGGCTGGAACGCGATGCGGCGGATGCCTTCGGACTCACACTCTATGAATTGATGCTGCGCGCTGGCGACGCGGCATTTCGGGTAGCCCGTGACAGTTATCCTGACACCCGACACTGGCTGGTGTTGTGTGGTCATGGCAACAACGGCGGCGATGGTTACGTCGTGGCGCGACTAGCGCAAGCGGCGGGCATTAGCGTAACGTTGCTGGCGCAGGAGAGCGACAAACCGTTACCTGAAGAAGCGGCGCAGGCGCGCGATGCTTGGCTGAATGCTGGCGGCATTATCCATGCTGCCGATATTATCTGGCCGGAAGCGACGGATCTGATTATCGACGCGCTGCTTGGCACCGGCATAGCCCAGGCGCCGCGCGACCCGGTAGCCGGTCTGATTGAACAGGCGAACGCCCATCCTGCGCCGGTTGTCGCCGTCGATATCCCGTCAGGCCTGCTGGCGCAAACGGGCGCCACGCCTGGCGCGGTGATAAGCGCCGCGCATACGGTCACGTTTATCGCCCTGAAACCAGGCCTGCTGACCGGCAAAGCGCGTGACGTTACCGGCATATTGCATTATGACGCGTTGGGGCTGGAAGGCTGGCTGGCGAGCCAGACGCCGCCGCTCCGGCGTTTTGACGCGACGCAGTTGGGGCAATGGTTAACGCCGCGTCGACCGACCTCGCATAAGGGCGATCATGGTCGTCTGGCGATTATCGGCGGCGACCAGGGAACAGCGGGCGCAATTCGGATGGCTGGCGAGGCGGCGCTGCGTACGGGGGCTGGGTTGGTCAGAGTTCTGACTCGCGGTGAAAACATCGCGCCGTTGCTGACGGCCCGCCCGGAACTGATGGTACATGAACTCACGCCTCAGTCGCTGGAAGAGAGCCTGACCTGGGCTGACGTTGTGGTGATCGGCCCGGGGCTTGGACAGCAGGAATGGGGCAAAAAAGCCTTACAGAAAGTAGAAAACGTCCGTAAACCTATGCTGTGGGATGCGGATGCGTTGAACCTACTGGCAATCAATCCTGATAAACGTCACAATCGCGTGATTACGCCGCATCCGGGAGAGGCGGCCCGCCTGTTAGGATGTTCTGTGGCAGAAATTGAAAGTGATCGCTTACTTTCAGCACAGCGTCTGGTAAAACGGTATGGAGGCGTGGTCGTGTTAAAAGGCGCAGGAACGATTATCGCCGCTGAACACCACCCTCTGGCTATCATTGACGCTGGTAATGCGGGGATGGCGAGCGGCGGGATGGGCGATGTCCTGTCCGGCATCATCGGCGCATTGCTCGGACAGAAGTTTACCCCGTATGATGCGGCATGTGTGGGATGTGTGGCTCACGGCGCGGCGGCGGACTTACTGGCAGCGCGTTATGGCGCTCGCGGCATGTTGGCGACCGATCTTTTTACTACGCTGCGGCGTATTGTTAACCCTGATGTGATTGACGTAAACCATGATGAATCGAGTAATTCCGCTACCTGACGAACAGGCGACGCTAGACCTGGGGCAACGGGTAGCCAACGCCTGCGATGGCGCGACCGTTATTTATCTGTATGGCGATTTAGGTGCCGGTAAAACGACGTTTAGCCGGGGATTTTTACAGGCGTTAGGCCATAACGGTAATGTAAAAAGCCCCACCTATACGCTGGTAGAGCCTTATGCGCTTGATAACATGATGGTATATCACTTCGACTTATACCGTCTTGCGGACCCGGAGGAGCTGGAGTTTATGGGCATTCGCGATTATTTCGCCAACGACGCCATTTGTCTGGTGGAGTGGCCGCAACAAGGTAAAGGCGTTCTCCCCGACCCGGACGTCGAAATCCATATTGATTACCAGGCGCAGGGGCGTGAGGCTCGCGTAAGCGCGGTATCCTCATCGGGTCATTCGTTACTGGCGCGTTTAGCCGATTAGCTATAAAGGTGGCGGGATGATTTATCGCATCAAAAATGCCGTAATAGCAGCCTTAATCCTGCTGTGCGCGCAGGCGGGCGCCGCCAGTCTCTCTGATATTCAGGTTTCCAACGGCGAGCAGCAGGCGCGCATTACGCTGAGTTTTATCGGCGAGCCGGAATATGCTTACTCACAGGACGGTAAACGTACCGTGGCGCTGGATATCAGGCAGACCGGCGTGATTCAGGGGCTGCCGCTTCAGTTTAGCGGTAACAATCTGGTAAAAACGATCCGTGCCGGAACGCCGAAAGATGCGCAATCTTTACGGTTGCTTGTCGATCTGACGGAAAATGGTAAAACCGAGGCGGTGAAGCGGCAAAACGGCGGCAACTATACGGTCGTTTTCACCATTAATGCCGATGTTCCGCCGCCACCGCCGCCTGTCGTCGCGAAACGGGTTGAAAGCGCGCCTCGCCCGACGGAGCCGGCCCGTAATCCGTTTAAATCTTCTGATGATCGCCTGACCGGCGTAACCAGCAGCAATACCGTTACGCGGCCTGCGGCGCGCGCGTCGGCAGGCGCTGGCGATAAAGTGGTGATTGCTATTGATGCCGGACATGGAGGCCAGGACCCCGGCGCGATAGGCCCGGGCGGTACGCGCGAGAAAAATGTCACCATCGCCATCGCGCGTAAGTTACGCACATTACTGAATAACGATCCGATGTTTAAAGGCGTGCTGACGCGTGACGGCGACTATTTTATTTCGGTGATGGGGCGGTCTGACGTGGCGCGTAAGCAAAACGCCAACTTCCTTGTCTCTATTCATGCGGATGCCGCGCCAAATCGCGACGCCACCGGCGCCTCCGTCTGGGTATTGTCCAATCGTCGCGCGAACAGCGAAATGGCAAACTGGCTTGAGCAGCATGAGAAGCAATCCGAACTGTTAGGCGGCGCTGGCGATGTGCTGGCGAACAGTCAGTCAGACCCTTACCTGAGCCAGGCGGTACTGGATTTGCAATTCGGTCATTCGCAGCGGGTAGGGTATGATGTGGCGACGAACGTGCTAAGCCAACTGGATGGTGTGGGGTCGTTGCATAAACGTCGCCCGGAACACGCGAGCCTGGGCGTGTTGCGTTCGCCGGATATCCCGTCCATTTTGGTGGAGACGGGCTTTATCAGTAATCACGGCGAAGAGCGATTGCTGGCGAGCGACCGCTATCAGCAGCAGATTGCTGACGCTATATACCGGGGGTTGCGTAAGTACTTTGCAGCGCATCCGATCCAGTCTGCGCCGCAGGGCGGCCCAGGCCAGACGGCCAGTACCAACCAGCCTGGCGCCATAACCGCCGCGAATTAAGGAGATTTCATGCCGATTCAGGTTCTGCCGCCGCAGCTTGCGAACCAAATCGCCGCTGGCGAAGTGGTGGAACGCCCTGCGTCGGTTGTTAAAGAGCTGGTAGAGAATAGTCTGGATGCAGGCGCCACCCGCGTTGATATCGACATCGAGCGTGGCGGCGCGAAGCTTATTCGTATTCGCGACAATGGCTGCGGCATTAAAAAAGAGGAGCTGGCGCTGGCGCTGGCCCGTCATGCCACCAGTAAAATCGCCTCGCTTGACGATCTGGAAGCGATTATCAGTCTGGGATTTCGCGGCGAAGCGCTGGCCAGTATCAGTTCGGTCTCGCGTTTGACGCTAACGTCGCGTACGGCGGAGCAGGCGGAAGCCTGGCAGGCGTATGCGGAAGGGCGCGACATGGACGTGACGGTAAAACCCGCCGCGCACCCGGTCGGCACCACCCTGGAAGTTCTGGATCTCTTTTATAATACACCCGCCCGGCGCAAATTCATGCGTACCGAAAAAACGGAATTTAATCACATCGATGAGATCATCCGTCGTATTGCATTGGCCCGTTTTGACGTCACGCTTAACCTGTCGCACAACGGCAAATTGGTACGGCAGTATCGCGCTGTCGCAAAGGACGGGCAAAAAGAGCGCCGGTTAGGCGCCATCTGCGGGACGCCGTTTCTCGAACAGGCACTGGCGATCGAGTGGCAGCATGGCGATCTGACCCTGCGCGGCTGGGTCGCCGATCCGAATCACACCACCACGGCGTTAACGGAGATCCAGTACTGTTATGTGAATGGCCGCATGATGCGCGACCGCTTGATCAACCATGCCATTCGCCAGGCCTGTGAAGATAAACTGGGCGCGGACCAACAGCCTGCGTTTGTGCTGTATCTGGAGATTGACCCGCATCAGGTGGATGTCAATGTTCATCCCGCCAAGCACGAAGTGCGTTTTCATCAATCCCGACTGGTGCACGACTTCATCTATCAAGGGGTGCTGAGCGTTCTGCAACAGCAGACGGAAACGACTCTGCCGCTGGAGGAGATTGCGCCAGCGCCGCGGCATGTCCCGGAAAACCGTATCGCCGCGGGGCGCAACCATTTTGCTGTACCCGCCGAGCCAACTGCGGCGCGCGAGCCCGCGACACCGCGTTATTCCGGCGGCGCATCGGGCGGCAACGGCGGGCGTCAGTCCGCAGGTGGTTGGCCGCACGCGCAGCCAGGTTATCAGAAGCAGCAGGGCGAGGTTTATCGCGCGCTTTTACAGACGCCGACGACGAGCCCTGCGCCGGAGGCGGTTGCGCCTGCGCTTGACGGACATAGCCAGAGTTTCGGTCGCGTACTGACGATAGTCGGCGGTGACTGCGCGTTGCTGGAACACGCGGGGACTATCCAGCTCTTGTCGCTGCCGGTTGCGGAGCGTTGGCTGCGTCAGGCGCAGCTTACACCGGGTCAAAGTCCGGTTTGCGCGCAGCCGTTGCTGATTCCGCTGCGTTTAAAAGTGAGCGCCGATGAAAAAGCCGCGCTGCAAAAAGCCCAATCTTTGTTGGGAGAATTGGGTATTGAATTTCAGTCAGATGCGCAGCATGTGACCATTCGGGCGGTGCCTTTACCCTTACGACAACAAAATTTACAAATCTTGATTCCTGAACTGATAGGCTACCTGGCGCAACAGACCACATTTGCAACGGTCAATATTGCACAATGGATAGCGCGTAATGTGCAGAGTGAACATCCGCAGTGGTCGATGGCGCAGGCCATATCGCTGCTGGCGGATGTTGAGCGGCTATGTCCGCAGCTGGTAAAAGCGCCGCCGGGTGGCCTGTTACAACCTGTTGATTTACATTCGGCGATGAACGCCCTGAAGCATGAATGATGTAAGCAAGGCGAGCCTGCCTAAGGCGATATTTTTGATGGGGCCGACGGCCTCCGGCAAAACGGCGCTGGCGATAGAACTGCGTAAAGTTTTGCCAGTAGAGTTGATAAGCGTTGATTCCGCCCTCATTTATCGGGGGATGGATATTGGCACGGCTAAGCCGAATGCCGATGAGCTGAAAGCGGCGCCGCATCGACTGTTAGATATACGCGACCCGTCGCAGGCGTATTCGGCGGCGGATTTTCGCCGCGACGCGTTAGTGCAAATGGCGGAGATCACCGCAGCGGGGCGTATCCCGCTGTTAGTGGGCGGTACCATGCTGTATTTTAAGGCATTGCTGGAAGGGTTATCGCCGCTGCCTTCAGCAGATCCGGAAGTCAGATCCCGGATAGAGCAGCAAGCAGCGGAGCTTGGATGGGAGGCGTTGCATCAGCAACTTCAGGAGATAGATCCGGTTGCCGCCGCGCGAATTCATCCAAATGATCCGCAAAGACTTTCCCGGGCACTGGAAGTTTTTTTCATTTCGGGTAAAACTTTAACGGAGCTAACGCAAACGTCAGGAGACGCGCTACCGTACCAGGTGCATCAGTTCGCTATCGCCCCGGCGAGCCGTGAACTGCTCCATCAGCGCATTGAACTGCGTTTTCATCAGATGTTGGCTTCAGGTTTTGAAGCAGAAGTCCGGGCGCTTTTTGCCCGAGGAGATTTGCATACGGACTTGCCTTCCATCCGTTGTGTGGGATACCGCCAGATGTGGTCATACATTGAGGGCGAAATCTCATATGATGAAATGGTTTATAGAGGTGTTTGCGCCACGAGACAGTTGGCGAAGCGCCAGATGACCTGGTTGCGCGGTTGGGAAGGGGTGCGCTGGCTTGACAGTGAGAATCCCGATCGGGCGCGAAAAGAAGTATTACAGGTTGTTGGTGCTATCGCAGACTGAATGTGTACAATTGAGACGTATCGTGCGCAATTTTTCAGAATCGAAAGGTTCAAAGTACAAATAAGCATATAAGGAAAAGAGAATGGCTAAGGGGCAATCTTTACAAGATCCGTTCCTGAACGCATTGCGTCGGGAACGTGTTCCAGTTTCTATTTATTTGGTGAATGGTATTAAGCTGCAAGGTCAAATCGAGTCCTTTGATCAGTTCGTGATCCTGTTGAAGAACACGGTCAGCCAGATGGTTTATAAGCACGCGATTTCTACTGTTGTCCCGTCTCGCCCGGTTTCCCATCACAGCAACAATGCCGGTGGCGGCGCCAGCAATAACTACCATCACGGTAGCAACGCGCAGGGTTCTACTGCGCAACAGGACAGCGAAGAGACTGAATAAGTTCACGCGCTGTTTATCCATGTCGGGGGCGTCGGATAATCGCCCCCGCTGGTTATTAAGAGGGTTTACGCTTGTTTGACCGTTATGATGCCGGTGAGCAGGCGGTACTGGTACACATCTATTTTTCGCAAGACAAAGATATGGAAGACCTCCAGGAGTTTGAATCTCTGGTCTCTTCCGCCGGTGTCGAAGCAATGCAGGTGATTACCGGTAGCCGTAAAGCACCGCACCCGAAGTACTTTGTAGGTGAAGGTAAGGCAGTTGAAATTGCGGAAGCCGTGAAAGCGACTGGCGCAGCGGTCGTATTGTTTGATCATGCATTGAGTCCAGCCCAGGAGCGAAACCTGGAGCGTTTGTGCGAGTGCCGGGTTATCGATCGCACCGGTCTTATCTTAGATATTTTTGCCCAACGTGCGCGTACCCATGAAGGTAAGTTGCAGGTTGAGCTGGCGCAGCTACGCCATCTGGCTACGCGTCTGGTGCGTGGCTGGACCCACCTTGAACGTCAGAAAGGCGGGATTGGTTTGCGCGGTCCGGGTGAAACCCAGCTCGAAACCGACCGTCGTTTACTGCGTAATCGCATTGTGCAGATTCAGTCGCGCCTGGAGAAAGTTGAGAAGCAACGTGAGCAGGGGCGGCAGTCGCGCATCAAGGCCGATGTTCCGACGGTATCGCTGGTGGGCTATACCAACGCCGGAAAATCCACCCTTTTTAATCAGATCACTGAAGCGCGGGTCTATGCGGCAGATCAGCTATTTGCGACGCTGGACCCGACGTTACGTCGTATTGATGTAGCGGATGTCGGTGAAACCGTTCTGGCGGATACGGTAGGCTTTATCCGCCATTTACCGCACGATCTGGTGGCTGCCTTTAAAGCTACCCTGCAGGAGACACGTCAGGCGACGCTGCTGCTGCATGTGGTCGATGCGGCGGATGTTCGTGTGCAGGAAAACATCGAGGCGGTAAACACCGTTCTTGAAGAGATTGACGCTCACGAAATCCCCACCTTAATGGTGATGAACAAAATCGATATGCTGGACGACTTTGAACCGCGTATCGACAGAGATGAAGAGAATAAACCCATCCGCGTTTGGCTTTCAGCGCAAAGCGGCGTGGGGATACCACAGCTTTTTCAGGCTTTGACGGAGCGTCTTTCCGGCGAGGTGGCGCAGCATACGCTGCGTTTGCCGCCGCAGGAAGGGCGTCTGAGAAGCCGGTTTTATCAGCTTCAGGCAATAGAAAAAGAGTGGATGGAGGAAGACGGTAGCGTCAGTCTGCAGGTACGAATGCCGATTGTCGACTGGCGTCGCCTCTGTAAACAAGAACCGGCGTTGATCGAATACGTGATCTAGACGCGAAGTCATTCAGGTCGTATTGAAGCGGTAGCTGAGAGAATTTCAGGAGCTCACAACTAAGTGACCTGGGGTAAAAAAGCCGCCACTCAAGACGCAGCCTGAAAGATGATGTCTGTAACGGCGGTTCGTCTGAAGCATGGAGTAATTTCGCCTTATCCTCTGAGGTCGAAAGACAACGGGGATCACCGCATAACAAATATGGAGCACAAACATGGCGTGGAATCAGCCCGGTAATAACGGACAGGACCGCGACCCGTGGGGAAGCAGCAAACCTGGCAGCAACTCTGGGGGAAATGGAAACAAAGGTGGCCGCGATCAGGGACCTCCCGATCTGGATGATATCTTCCGTAAGCTGAGTAAAAAACTCGGTGGTTTTGGGGGCGGTAAAGGCACCGGTTCCGGCGGCGGTAGCTCATCGCAAGGCCCGCGTCCGCAACTGGGAGGCCGTATTGTCGCCATCGCCGCGGCGGCAGTAGTCATTATCTGGGCGGCCAGCGGTTTTTATACCATTAAAGAAGCCGAGCGCGGCGTTGTGACGCGTTTTGGTAAATTCAGCCATCTGGTAGAGCCAGGTCTGAACTGGAAGCCGACATTTATTGACGACGTCACGCCGGTGAACGTCGAGGCGGTGCGCGAACTGGCGGCGTCAGGCGTGATGCTGACGTCTGATGAAAACGTCGTGCGCGTTGAAATGAACGTGCAATACCGCGTCACCGATCCGCAGAAATATCTGTTTAGCGTGACCAGCCCGGACGATAGCCTGCGTCAGGCCACCGACAGCGCGCTGCGTGGCGTCATTGGTAAATACACGATGGATCGCATCCTGACCGAAGGCCGTACCGTTATTCGTAGCGATACCCAACGCGAGCTGGAAGAGACTATCAAACCGTACAACATGGGGATTACCCTGCTGGACGTGAACTTCCAGGCTGCGCGCCCGCCGGAAGAGGTGAAAGCCGCCTTTGACGACGCGATTGCCGCACGTGAAAACGAGCAGCAGTACATTCGTGAAGCGGAAGCGTATACCAACGAAGTTCAGCCGCGCGCCAACGGTCAGGCGCAGCGTATTCTGGAAGAGGCACGCGCCTATAAAACCCAGACTATCCTGGAAGCGCAGGGTGAAGTCGCCCGGTTTGCGAAGATTTTGCCGGAATATAAAGCCGCGCCGCAGATTACACGCGAGCGTCTGTATATTGAAACGATGGAAAAAGTGCTGAGCCATACCCGTAAAGTACTGGTTAACGACAAGAGCGGTAATTTAATGGTGCTGCCGTTAGATCAGATGCTGAAAGGCGGGAATGCGCCGGCGGCAAAGAGCGACAATAGCGCCAGCAACCTGCTGCGCCTGCCGCCGTCCACAAAGTCTAACGCCAGCGGAGCAAGCAACACGTCGTCCTCAAATCAGGGCGATATTATGGACCAACGCCGCGCGAATGCGCAGCGTAACGACTACCAGCGTCAGGGGGAATAACGATGCGTAAGTCAGTTATTGCGATTATCATCATCGTGCTGGTAGTGCTCTACATGTCCGTCTTTGTGGTCAAAGAGGGCGAGCGCGGCATTACGCTGCGTTTTGGTAAAGTTCTGCGTGACGATGAGAACAAACCGCTGGTTTACGCGCCGGGTCTGCACTTTAAGATCCCGTTTATTGAATCAGTGAAAATGCTTGATGCGCGTATCCAGACGATGGATAACCAGGCCGATCGCTTTGTGACTAAAGAGAAGAAAGACCTGATTGTCGACTCCTACATCAAATGGCGTATCAGCGACTTTAGCCGTTACTATCTGGCGACCGGCGGCGGCGATATTTCGCAAGCCGAAGTGCTGTTAAAACGTAAATTCTCGGACCGTTTGCGTTCTGAGATTGGTCGCCTGGACGTAAAAGACATCGTGACCGATTCTCGTGGTCGTCTGACTCTGGAAGTGCGCGACGCGTTGAACTCCGGTTCAGCCGGTACCGATGATGAAGTGGCGACCCCGGCGGCGGATGACGCGATTGCCGAAGCGGCGGAACGCGTCACGGCGGAAACCAAAGGTAAAGTACCGGTCATCAACCCGAACAGTATGGCGGCGTTGGGTATCGAAGTGGTCGATGTGCGTATTAAGCAGATCAACCTGCCGACCGAGGTTTCTGAGGCGATTTACAACCGTATGCGCGCCGAGCGTGAAGCGGTCGCGCGTCGTCATCGCTCACAAGGTCAGGAAGAAGCGGAAAAACTGCGTGCGGCTGCTGACTATGAGGTGACGAAAACTCTGGCGGAAGCCGAGCGTCAGGGGCGTATCATGCGTGGTGAAGGTGATGCTGAAGCCGCGAAGCTGTTTGCCGACGCGTTCAGCCAGGACCCTGATTTCTACGCGTTCATTCGTAGTCTGCGCGCTTACGAGAAGAGCTTCGAAGGTAATCAGGACGTGATGGTACTGAGCCCGGACAGCGATTTCTTCCGCTACATGAAGACACCGAGTTCGACGACACGCTAAAATAGCGTCAGCGGTTTTAGACCAGCAAAACCACCGCATCCAAAGGATGCCGGTGGTTTTCTTTTATAAGGGCGATAAATGAATTCAACAATCTGGCTGGCGCTTGCTCTGGTATTAGTCCTCGAAGGGCTGGGACCGATGCTGTATCCCGGCGCATGGAAAAAAATGGTTTCGGCACTGGCGCAACTGCCGGAAAATGTTTTACGCCGTTTTGGCGGCGGACTTGTGGTTGCGGGAGTTGTGGTCTACTACATGTTGAGGAAAACGATTGGCTGAACAAAAAGTGGTCGGATTTGCCGCATATTGAGTGCAAAAAGTGCTGTATATCTGAAAAAGCGATGGTAGAATCCATTTTTAAGCAAACGGTGATTTTGAAAAATGGGTAACAACGTCGTCGTACTGGGCACCCAATGGGGTGACGAAGGTAAAGGAAAGATCGTCGATCTTCTGACTGAACGGGCTAAATATGTTGTACGCTACCAGGGCGGTCACAACGCAGGCCATACTCTCGTAATCAACGGTGAAAAAACCGTTCTCCATCTTATTCCATCAGGTATTCTTCGCGAGAATGTAACCAGCATCATCGGTAACGGTGTTGTGCTGTCTCCGAGCGCGCTGATGAAAGAGATGAAAGAACTGGAAGACCGTGGCATCCCCGTTCGTGAGCGTCTGCTGCTGTCTGAAGCCTGTCCGCTGATCCTTGATTATCACGTTGCGCTGGATAACGCGCGTGAGAAAGCGCGTGGCGCGAAAGCGATCGGCACCACCGGTCGTGGAATCGGGCCTGCTTATGAAGATAAAGTGGCACGTCGCGGTCTGCGTGTTGGTGACCTTTTCGACAAAGAAACCTTCGCTGAAAAACTGAAAGAAGTGATGGAATATCACAACTTCCAGTTGGTTAACTACTACAAAGTTGAAGCGGTTGATTACCAGAAAGTTCTGGATGATACGATGGCTGTTGCCGACATCCTGACTTCTATGGTTGTTGACGTTTCGGACCTGCTCGACCAGGCGCGTCAGCGTGGCGATTTCGTCATGTTTGAAGGTGCGCAGGGTACCCTGCTGGATATCGACCACGGTACTTATCCGTACGTAACTTCTTCTAACACCACTGCAGGTGGCGTGGCGACCGGTTCCGGCCTGGGCCCACGTTATGTTGATTACGTTCTGGGTATCCTCAAGGCTTACTCCACTCGTGTAGGTGCAGGTCCGTTCCCGACTGAGCTGTTTGATGAAACCGGCGAGTTCCTCTGCAAGCAGGGTAACGAATACGGCGCCACTACCGGCCGTCGTCGTCGTACCGGCTGGCTGGACACCGTTGCCGTTCGTCGTGCGGTACAGCTGAACTCCCTGTCTGGCTTCTGCCTGACCAAACTGGACGTGCTGGATGGCCTGAAAGAGGTGAAACTCTGCGTGGCTTACCGTATGCCGGATGGTCGCGAAGTGACTACCACTCCGCTGGCAGCTGACGACTGGAAAGGTGTAGAGCCGATTTACGAAACCATGCCGGGCTGGTCTGAATCCACCTTCGGCGTGAAAGATCGTAGCGGCCTGCCGCAGGCGGCGCTGAACTACATCAAACGTATCGAAGAACTGACCGGCGTGCCGATTGATATTATTTCTACCGGCCCCGATCGTACTGAGACGATGATTCTGCGCGACCCGTTCGACGCGTAATTGATGGATGATGCCCGGTAACGCTACGCTTACCGGGTCTATGATGAGTACGCATTTGTTGGCCGGATAAGATGCTTTGCATCACCCTTCGGCTCAAATGCGTCATTGTTCCCCGCTTTTTTCCTTCCTGAACCGAAATAAATTAGCAGCCTGACAGGTGGCTGGTTTATCATCAATACAGATAAGTTATATCCCGTTTTCCCTTTTCCTGAGGTTGATGTGCAGTTAACGAGTTTCACCGATTACGGCTTACGTGCGCTAATTTATATGGCGTCGTTACCAGATGGACGAATGACCAGCATTTCTGAGGTGACAGAAGTCTACGGCGTGTCCCGTAATCATATGGTCAAAATTATCAATCAGCTTAGCCGGGCGGGCTTTGTCACCGCCGTTCGGGGAAAAAATGGCGGTATCCGCCTGGGTAAACCGGCTAATACTATTTGTATTGGCGATGTGGTGCGTGAGCTGGAACCCTTATCACTGGTCAACTGTAGCAGCGAATTTTGCCACATCACCCCTGCCTGTCGTCTGAAACAGGCGCTTTCTAAGGCCGTGCAGAGTTTTCTCAAGGAGCTGGATAACTACACGCTTGCCGATTTGGTTGAAGAGAATCAACCGCTTTATAAATTATTACTGGTGGAGTGAAGTAAACTTCATTAGAGATGACAATGGAGGAACCTCAATGTCACAAGATCCTTTCCAGGAACGCGAAGCAGAAAAATACGCGAATCCTATCCCGAGCCGGGAATTTATCCTCGAACATTTAACGAAACGTGAAAAACCGGCCAGTCGCGAAGAACTGGCCGTAGAACTGAATATTGAAGGCGAAGAGCAGCTTGAAGCCTTGCGTCGCCGCCTGCGCGCGATGGAGCGCGACGGACAACTGGTCTTTACCCGCCGCCAGTGCTATGCGCTGCCGGAACGCCTCGACCTGCTGAAAGGCACCGTGATCGGTCATCGTGACGGTTACGGTTTCTTACGTGTCGAAGGCCGCAAAGACGATCTGTATCTTTCCAGCGAGCAGATGAAAACCTGTATTCATGGCGATCAGGTGCTGGCGCAGCCGCTGGGCGCCGATCGTAAAGGTCGCCGCGAAGCGCGTATCGTCCGTGTACTGGTACCGAAAACCAGTCAGATAGTCGGGCGTTATTTCACCGATGCGGGCGTCGGCTTTGTGGTGCCGGACGACAGCCGCCTAAGCTTCGACATTCTTATCCCGCCAGAAGACGTCATGGGCGCGCGGATGGGGTTCGTGGTCGTGGTTGAACTGACCCAACGTCCAACTCGCCGTACTAAAGCGGTAGGGAAAATCGTCGAAGTGCTGGGCGACAATATGGGCACCGGTATGGCGGTTGATATGGCGCTGCGTACCCATGAAATACCTTACATCTGGCCGCAGGCGGTAGAGCAGCAGGTCGCCGGGCTGAAAGAAGAGGTGCCGGAAGAGGCGAAAGTCGGTCGTGTCGATCTGCGCGATTTGCCGCTGGTCACGATTGATGGCGAAGATGCCCGTGACTTTGACGACGCGGTTTACTGTGAGAAAAAACGCGGCGGCGGCTGGCGTTTGTGGGTCGCTATTGCTGACGTGAGCTATTATGTACGGCCGCCAACGCCGTTGGATCGCGAGGCGCGCAATCGCGGCACGTCGGTTTACTTCCCGTCACAGGTTGTCCCAATGTTGCCGGAGGTGCTCTCCAACGGCCTGTGTTCGCTAAACCCGCAGGTTGACAGGCTGTGTATGGTCTGTGAAATGACCATCTCGGCGAAAGGTCGGCTGACCGGCTACAAATTCTATGAAGCGGTGATGAGCTCCCATGCGCGTCTGACCTATACCAAAGTCTGGCATATGCTGCAGGGCGATCAGGATCTGCGTGAACAATATGCGCCGCTGGTGAAGCATATTGAAGAGCTGCACAACCTCTACAAAGTACTGGATAAAGCGCGTGAAGAGCGCGGGGGGATCTCGTTTGAGAGCGAAGAGGCGAAGTTTATCTTTAACGCCGATCGTCGCATTGAGCGTATCGAACAGACCCAGCGTAATGACGCGCATAAGCTTATCGAAGAGTGCATGATCATGGCGAATATCTCGGCGGCGCGCTTTGTCGAAAAAGCTAAAGAGCCGGCGTTATTCCGTATTCATGATAAGCCCACCACCGAAGCGATCACCTCATTCCGCTCCGTACTGGCGGAGCTGGGGTTGGAGCTGCCGGGCGGAAACAAACCGGAACCGCGCGATTATGCCGAACTGCTTGAATCGATTGCCGACCGGCCGGACGCCGAAATGCTGCAAACTATGCTGCTGCGTTCAATGAAGCAGGCGATTTACGATCCGGAAAACCGCGGGCACTTTGGCCTGGCGTTGCAGTCTTATGCGCACTTTACCTCGCCGATTCGCCGCTATCCGGATCTTTCTTTGCACCGCGCCATTAAGTACCTGCTGGCGAAAGAGCAAGGGAACAAGGACAACACCACAGAAACGGGCGGTTATCACTACTCGATGGAAGAGATGTTGCAGCTCGGCCAGCACTGTTCGATGGCGGAACGCCGCGCTGATGAAGCGACGCGTGATGTCTCCGACTGGCTGAAATGTGACTTTATGCTGGATCAGGTAGGCAACGTCTTTAAGGGCGTGATTGCCAGCGTCACTGGTTTCGGCTTCTTTGTCCGTCTTGATGAACTGTTTATCGATGGGCTGGTACACGTTTCCTCACTGGATAACGATTACTATCGCTTCGATCAGGTAGGGCAACGTCTGATTGGCGAGTCCGGCGGGCAGACATATCGCCTGGGCGACCGGGTCGAGGTACGCGTCGAAGCGGTGAATATGGACGAACGGAAAATTGACTTTAGCCTGATCTCCAGCGAGCGCGCACCGCGTAACGTCGGCAAAACGGCGCGTGAAAAAGCGAAAAAAGGTGAAAGTAAAAACGCCGGTAAACGTCGTCAGGTAGGTAAAAAAGTTAACTTCGAGCCTGATAGCGCCTTCCGCGGCGAGAAAAAAGCGAAGCCGAAAGCAGCAAAGAAAGACGCGAGAAAAGCAAAAAAGCCATCGGCTAAAACGCAGAAAATAGCCGCAGCGACCAAAGCGAAGCGTGCGGCGAAGAAAAAAGCGGCAGAGTGAGCAATACCCTCTTCAAACAGAAGAGAGTGAATTATCTGTAGGCCGGGCAAGCGTAGCGCCCCCGGCAAAACGTAAACAACGAGTACATTAATGAGCGAAATGATTTACGGCATCCACGCAGTGCAGGCCCTGCTGGAGCGCGCCCCTGAACGTTTTCAGGAAGTCTTTATTTTAAAAGGCCGTGAAGATAAACGTCTGTTGCCGCTGATTCACGCCCTTGAGTCCCAGGGCGTGGTTATCCAGCTGGCAAACCGCCAATATCTCGACGAGAAAAGCGACGGTGCCGTGCATCAGGGCATTATCGCTCGCGTGAAACCAGGCCGGCAGTATCAGGAAAACGATCTGCCGGATCTGATCGCATTACACGATCGCCCCTTTTTGTTGATCCTCGATGGCGTCACCGATCCGCATAATCTTGGCGCCTGTCTGCGCAGCGCCGATGCCGCAGGCGTACATGCGGTAATCGTGCCGAAAGACCGCTCCGCGCAACTTAACGCGACGGCGAAGAAAGTCGCCTGCGGCGCAGCAGAAAGCGTGCCGTTGATCCGCGTCACCAACCTGGCGCGCACGATGCGCATGTTGCAGGAAGAGAATATCTGGATTGTCGGAACGGCGGGCGAGGCTGACCATACGCTGTATCAGAGCAAAATGCCTGGCCGCATGGCGCTGGTCATGGGCGCAGAAGGTGAAGGTATGCGTCGTCTGACCCGTGAGCACTGCGATGAGCTGATCAGCATTCCTATGGCCGGTAGCGTGTCGTCGCTGAATGTCTCTGTGGCGACCGGGATTTGTCTGTTTGAAGCCGTTCGCCAGCGAACCTGACGCTAATAGTATTTTTTAAGAAAATAACCATCCATAATCGGATGGTTTTTTTTTATCTTTGGCTGGTAATATAAAAAGCAAAACCTACCCTGTAACTCCCTTTATTTATAAAAAAGAGATAGAGATAATAATATGGCATGGACTCCACGGACGCTGGCGGATGCGTTAAACAACATCGCCGAATTAGATATTGATATAGAAAATAATGAGTCTTCATTAATAATAAAAATGAATGATTATGGCGATTTACCACTGGCGGTTTTATTTACCTCGCAACAAATAGTTATCGAGACTTATATCTGTCCGGTAAATACGATTAGAGATACCGCGGAATTTAATCTTTTCTTACTGAGAAATCAGAAGGTTTTACCGCTGTCTTCGGTCGGTATTACTCAGGTAAAACAGGAGGAATATTATGTCGCTTTTGGCGCGCTGTCGTTAAATTCGTCGCTTGCCGACGTGACGCTGGAAATCACCACGCTTGTAGAAAATGCGTTGGATATCGCTGAAATAACACAAGTCTATTCACAGGAATAATACAGGCGGCTTACATGGGAATTTTAAAAAGTTTGTTCACGTTAGGTAAATCATTCGTTGCTCAGGCAGAAGAGGCCATTGATGAAGCACAGGGTGTACGTATGCTGGAGCAGCATATTCGCGACGCAAAAGCCGAGCTGGATAAAGCGGGTAAATCCAGAGTGGATTTATTGGCGCGGGTGAAGCTAAGCCATGACAAGCTGAATGATTTACGTGAGCGTAAAGCCAGCCTTGAAACGCGGGCGTTGGCGGCAATGAGTAAGAATGTCGACGCCGCTTTACTCAACGAAGTGGCGGAAGAAATAGCCCGTCTGGAAAATGCCATTCTTGCCGAAGAACAGGTGCTGACTAATCTGGAAGCCTCTCGCGATGCGGTGGAGAAGGCCGTAACGGCGACAGGCCAGCGGATTGCGCAGTTTGAGCAGCAACTTGAAGTGGTTAAGGCGACAGAAGCCATGCAGCGCGCGCAGCAGGCGGTGACGACCTCGACCGTCGGAGCCGCGTCGAATGTGTCTACGGCGGCGGAGTCGCTTAAACGTTTACAAACGCGTCAGGCTGAACGCCAGGCCCGGCTGGATGCCGCCGCGCAGCTGGAAAAAGTCGCCGATGGACGCGACCTGGATGAAAAACTGGCGCAGGCGGGTATTGGCGCAACCAATAAAAGCAATGCTCAGGATGTGTTGGCGCGTTTACAGCGTCAACAAGGCGAATAATGCTCTTTACGTGGATTGTCAAAACCTGCCAGCGTCATTTGTCCAGACTGACCTGGCCCGCTTTGCTGGGCCTGTTTATCGGGCAGTATCTGCTTTGTTATCGGTAGCGCGAAAGCGCTCTACCGTGCTGAGCTTCGTCGCTTTCATACGAGACGGCACATGAATGCTCGATCTCAAATGGCATTATGCCCAACGACAATCGCATTCTGGCTGAAGAGGTCGCATGGCAAGAGATAGAGGTTCCCCTATGATGCAATTTTTTCAGCGTTTGCTCGGTAAAACAAGCGCGCCAGCGCCGATTCGCGGACCATTAGGATTACATCTTAACGCCGGTTTCACGCTGGATACGCTGGCATTCCGGCTACTGGAGTCGTCGTTGCTGGTGGCGCTACCGGGTGAAAAATACACTGTCGCGGCAGCGAGTCGCATAGATTTAGGCGGCGGCAGTCAGATTTTTCGCTACTACACCTCTGGCGATGAGTTTCTACAAATTAACACCACTGGCGGCACGGATGTTGACGACATTGATGACATCAAACTTTTTGTATATGAGGAAAGTTTCGGTATTAACGAGGAACGTCACTGGCGTTCAGCCATTGCGCCAGCGGCAATAGGGCCGATGACGCTCAACTGGCAAGAACGGCGCTGGCAGCGTTTTTTTAACCATGAAGAGCCGGGCAATATTGAACCTGTTTACATGCTGGAAAAGGTTGAAAATCAGCAGGCAGAGAAATGGGACGTTCACAATTTTACGATGGGCTTCCAGCGCCAGGTGACGGATGACGCCTGGGAGTATCTTCTATTGAACGGGGAAGAATCATTTAACGAGCGCGGTGAGCCTGAATGGGTGTTTTCACGCGCCCTCGGCGTGGATATCCCGCTCACTTCACTGACGGTTATTGGTTAAGCACATACAGGGAAATTATGCATATACTGGACGCATTACTGGCTTTCTGCGCCTATTTTTTTATTGGCGCGGCAATGGTCATTGTATTTCTTTTTATTTACTCAAAGATAACGCCACATAATGAATGGCAGTTGATAAAAAATAACAATACTGCGGCATCGCTGGCCTTTAGCGGTACGTTGCTGGGCTATGTCATCCCATTATCCAGCGCGGCGATAAACTCGGTCAGTATCCCGGACTATTTTGCCTGGGGCGGCATTGCGCTGGTGATTCAACTGCTGATTTATGGTTGCGTAAGGTTATACATGCCTACGCTGAGCGAAAAAATTATTAATCACAACGTGGCGGCGGGGCTATTTATGGGAACCGCAGCGCTGGCTGGCGGTATTTTTAACGCTGCCTGTATGACATGGTAACGGAAGATCATGGCAAAAAAACGAAAATCCAGAAGCACATCCGGCGTAGGCCATTCGGCAATAAGACGGATAGCCGAACCGGTCAATCCCTTTGAGCGGCAACGAAATCGCTACACGCCAAAATACCTGACGCTGGCGATTATGGGCGGAGCGGCCTTTTTTCTCCTGAAAGGGTACGGTGACGGCAGCAATAGTGACAACGACGGCGATGGGACGTTTTACGCCACGGTGAACGACTGTATTGACGATGGCAATAGCGCCAGCGTTTGCGCTGACGGCTGGAATAATGCGAAAACAGAATTTTACGCTAATGTGCCTAAGCAATTGACGCAGGAGCGCTGTCAGTCGCAGTTTGGCGATTGCTACTTTGATATCACCGAGCGGAGCTGGGTTCCGGTATTAAGCGGCTTTTTACTCAGCCGCGCGATTCGTCAGAACCGTGATGAACAATACATCTATAGCAGCGGCGGTTCATCCTACGTCTCCCGTCCCGTCTGGCGCACCACATCCGGCGACTATGCGTGGCGCAGCGGCACAGGGAAAAGCGATACCGTGACCAGCCCTGGTTATATCACACGGAAAGCGTCCACCGTCTCCCGCGGCGGCTATGGCCGTTCTTCCAGCGCCCGCGGGCACTGGGGAGGCTAACCATGCTACGACACAACGTACCGATACGTCGGGATCTGGATAAGATCGCCTGCGATCACGGTTTTGACTTTCATGTTATCGATAACGAAATTTACTGGGATGAAAGCCGGGCCTACCGTTTTACATTACGGCAAATTGAAGAACAGATCGAAAAACCGACCGCAGAGCTTCATCAGATGTGTCTGGAGATTGTCGAGCGGGCCGTCCGGGATGAGCAGATCATGCAGCAGCTGGCGATCCCGCCATTGTACTGGGATGTCATCGCCGAAAGTTGGCGCAGCCGCGATCCTTCGCTTTACGGGCGGATGGATTTCGTCTGGTGCGGCAAAGATCCGGTTAAATTGCTGGAATACAATGCGGATACGCCGACGTCGCTCTATGAGTCCTCCTACTTTCAATGGCTATGGCTGGAGGATGTCCGTCGTAGCGGCGCCATCCCGCGTGATGCCGATCAATACAACGCGATACAGGAGCGGCTGATCGCCCGCTTCAGCGAGCTGTACAGTCGGGAACCGCTCTACTTTTGCTGTTGTGAAGATACCGACGAAGATCGCACGACGGTGCTGTACCTTCAGGATTGCGCGCAGCAGGCGGGCCAGGAAACGCGATTTATCTATATTGAAGAACTGGGGCTTGGCGTAGGCGGCGTGCTGACCGATCTGGACGATAACGTGATTCGCCGCGCCTTTAAGCTCTACCCGCTGGAGTGGATGATGCGCGACGACAACGGCCCGCTGTTGCGAAAACGTCGTGAGCAATGGATTGAGCCATTGTGGAAAAGTATTCTGAGTAACAAAGGGCTGTTGCCGTTATTGTGGCGCTTTTTCCCTGGCCATCCGAATCTGCTGCCGGCCTGGTTTGAGGGCGAAAAATCGCTCGCAGCGCCAGGTGAAAGCAGCGTGCGGAAGCCGATTTATTCACGTGAAGGCGGCAACGTCACGATTTTCGACGAGCGGCAAAATGTTATCGATCATGCCGACGGCGACTACGCTGACGAGCCGATGATTTACCAGGCGTTTCAGCCTTTGCCGCGCTTTGGCGATAGCTATACGCTGATTGGCAGTTGGATCATTGACGATGAAGCCTCCGGAATGGGGATTCGCGAGGACAATACGCTGATTACCAAAGACACTTCCCGTTTCGTCCCACATTATATTGCCGGTTAATCATACTTTTGTGATCTTGCTCCGGCGTCAATGGCGCAGTCATGACCATACTTGACTTCAGCGCCATTGAAGGAGGGAGACACCATGTCCTGGCAAACACATACCGTTTTTAATCAACCAGCTCCGCTCAATAACAGTAACTTATTCCTGTCTGATGGCGCGCTGTGTGAAGCGGTTTCCCGGGAAGGCGCGGGATGGGATAGCGATCTTCTCGCCAGCATTGGCCAACAACTGGGAACGGCGGAATCACTGGAACTGGGTCGTCTGGCGAACGCGCATCCTCCTGAGTTGCTGCGTTACGATCCCCAGGGACAGCGTCTGGATGACGTTCGCTTTCATCCCGCCTGGCACCTGTTGATGCAGGGGCTTTGCGCTAATCGGGTACATAACCTGGCCTGGGAGGAAGAGGCAAGGGCGGGAAGTTTTGTCGCCCGGGCGGCGCGTTTTGTATTACATGCTCAGGTAGAAGCGGGAACACTCTGTCCTGTCACGATGACCTTTGCCGCGACACCGTTGCTATTGCAGATGCTTCCCGCCACTTTCCATGACTGGCTGGCGCCGCTGCGCAGCGATCGCTACGATTCGCATTTGCTGCCGGGCGGGCAAAAACGGGGCCTGCTCATCGGCATGGGAATGACGGAAAAGCAGGGCGGATCTGACGTACTCAGTAATACGACCCACGCGGAGCGGCTGGCGGATGATTCATATCGGCTGGTGGGACATAAATGGTTTTTCTCTGTGCCGCAAAGCGATGCGCACCTCGTGCTGGCGCAGGCAAAAGGAGGACTATCCTGTTTCTTTGTGCCGCGTTTCCTGCCAGACGGGCAACGGAACTCTGTTCGTCTTGAACGCCTGAAAGATAAACTCGGTAATCGATCTAATGCCAGCGCCGAAGTCGAGTTTCAGGATGCCGTCGGCTGGCGGCTGGGAGAAGAGGGCGAAGGGATTCGGCATATCTTAAAGATGGGCGGTATGACGCGTCTTGATTGCGCGCTCGGGAGTCATGGCTTAATGCGGCGTGCGTTTTCAGTCGCCATTTACCATGCTCATCAGCGTCAGGCTTTTGGTAAGCCGCTGATCGAACAACCGTTGATGCGACAAACCTTAAGTCGTATGGCGCTATGCCTGGAGGGGCAGACGGCGCTGTTGTTTCGGCTGGCGCGCGCCTGGGAGCAACGTCGCGAGGCGAAAGAGGCATTATGGGCGCGATTATTCACGCCAGCGGCGAAATTCGCCATCTGTAAGCAGGGAATCCCTTTTGTGGCTGAGGCGATGGAGGTTCTCGGCGGGATGGGGTATTGCGAAGAGAGCGAACTCCCGCGCCTGTACCGTGAAATGCCGGTGAACAGTATCTGGGAAGGTTCCGGCAATATCATGTGTCTGGATGTACTTCGGGTGCTGACAAAACAACACGGCGTCTATGACGTATTGAGTGAAGCTTTTGCGGAAGTCAAAGGTCAGGATCGCCATTACGACCGCGCGGTACGTCAGCTACAGCAACGTTTACGCAAACCGGACGAAGCAATGGGCAGAGAGATTACGCAGCAGCTTTTCTTGCTGGGGTGCGGAGCGGAAATGCTGCGTCATGCCTCGCCGCCGCTGGCGCAAGCGTGGTGTCAGATGATGCTGGATACACGCGGCGAAATGCCGCTGCCTGCCCAGGTGCAAAATGATTTACTGTTAAGGGCGACCGGGGGACTGCGGTAACGTTTGACCTGTAGTACATGCCATCCGGCGCGAGCCACGCGGCATCAGGCATAGAGTATCGCCTGTACGCGCCAGTTATCCGACTGTTGTTCTTCATACATTTGAATAATTCTGTACCAGGACGCACCCTGTTCATCGGCTTTGAGGGCGATAATCCGCTCTACATCCTGTGGGTTTCCTGCAACATTACTGACCGAGATCAGGCCGATTTCATTCAGACCCGTTACGCAGTCAGCACTGGCGAATTCGGCAGACTGTGCCGTCGTACTCACCAGTCCGGCAGAAAGCAGCAGTGAGGATAAGGCAAGTTCTTGTTTCATCGTCAGCTCCTTATTACATACCCCGCATTTAACAGGACGCTCCATCACGGTAAACCTGTTTGTTTATTGTGCACAGGTAAACGCATAGGGGCGCAAAGCAATGTAAAACTGACTAAAAATCAATCTACTGTTATTGACGATACAAAATGGCTTGTGAATACCACTGGCCGGTTACAACCGTTTCATCAACCATTAAGATAACGTAATAATCGGCTTTCGCAGCGACGGCTTTCGCTCTGATTTCATCTATTGCATCATCCGGGGAGCCCCGAACCAGCGCGCTTACGGTCCCCATCCGCTGTAGTCCTTGCGTTTGATCGCGACGGATTTCCTGCGGGTGATCGGCGACAGGCGGCGCAGGTTGCGGCGTACCCTGCAGCACGCTACACGCGCTTAATAACAGCGCTGCTATCAATGAAGCAAACCGACGCATAACTCTATCTCGTTTCCTGATAATCATAGTGTAATGCCTTATTGATTTCCCTTTAGGGGGAATGTTCCCGAAGTGTTACCTGTCACGCGATTTTCGAATGAAAACGTTGCGAAAGCGTAACCCAGTTCTCAAACATTATGAATTATTGCGCTATCCATAAACTTGCGTTAAGTATTTCTCCGTGGCATACCGGATAAAAAGGAGAGAATAATGATAGCGATTGAAACACGACAATTAGCCGGAGGCGTCGTACTACATGCCTTCCCGGAAGGGAAACGTGCCGTGCCGCTTCCCTGTGTGGTGTTCTATCATGGCTTCACCTCCTCCAGCCTGGTTTATAGTTATTTTGCCGTTGCCCTGGCACAGGCAGGATTCCGGGTAGTCATGCCGGATGCGCCGGAGCATGGCGCTCGCTTCGGCGGCGACTCACAGGGACGGATACACCGATTCTGGCAGATTCTGCACCAAAACATGCAGGAATTTACGACGTTACGTGCGGCGATTCAGGCGGAAAACTGGCTACTTGACGGGCGGTTGGCGGTGGGCGGCGCATCCATGGGCGGTATGACGGCGCTGGGCATTATGACGCGTCACCGAGAGGTAAAATGCGGGGCCAGTTTAATGGGGTCGGGCTATTTTACCGGGCTTGCCCGGACGCTTTTCCCGCCGTTATCCCCGCAGAACCCGGCACAGCAGGCGGAATTCGACAATATCATTGCGCCGCTACGTGAATGGGAAGTCACACACCAGTTAGAGCGACTGGCCGACAGGCCGCTTCTGTTGTGGCATGGTCGGGAGGATGACGTGGTGCCTGCTATCGAAACCTTCCGGCTCCAGCAGGCACTCGCCGGGGCGAAGCTGGATAAGCATGTGACCTGTTTATGGGCCGCAGGCGTGCGGCATCGCATTACGCCAGAAGCGTTGTCGGCGACGGTAGCGTTTTTCCGACAGCATCTTTAAACGCGGAGTATGCTTACACCCTGGGCTTCAAGCTGTTGCAAAACCTGCGGATTGGCATTTTTGCCGGTAATCAGCATAGCGATCTGATCGGCGCGGCTGAACAGCATCCCCGCGCGCTCGCCAATTTTACTGCTATCGACCAGCGCGACCAGTTTACCGACGACGCTGAGCATTTTTTGTTCCGCCATGGCGGTTAGCATATCGGTCTTGTACAGGCCATCCGCGGTTAAGCCCTTTCCGCTGGTAAACATCCAGTGGCCCGCATAGAGACTGTTTTCACTTCCCTGCGGGCTCAGGGTAATCGACTGGCTTTTATTATACTGACCACCCATGATAATCACGCTGTCATGCTCTTGATCGATCAGATAATTCGCCAGCGGCAGATAGTTGGTAATGATCTGTACCGGCTTCCCGCACATTTCGCGCCCCAGCAGGAAAGCGGTGGAGCCGCAGTTAATCACTACGCTTTCACCCGGGTTTACCAGCTGCGACGCCGCTTTCGCGATGCGTACTTTTTCATCGTGATTTTGCGCCTGGTGCAGATTCATCGGCGTCCAGCGGGGCCGCTGTTGGGTAATGGCCTCTGCGCCGTTGCGCACTTTTTTAAGTTTCCCGCTTTCGTCGAGCTTGTTGATGTCGCGGCGCGCTGTCGCCGGGGAGATCCCCAGACGCTCAATCACGTTTTCGACGGTAACAAAGCCCAACTGTGCCAGCATATCCAGCAGTATTTGATGTCTTTGTGCTTCAGTCATGAGCTATTCCGATACAAATTGATTTGAAAAGATGATATTTGAAATAGCCTGGAAATACTAAAGTAAATGGAAAAAATGCCGGGTAATCCCGGCATGATATCGACTCACAGGAAGGATTTGAACGGTAGATCGGGTTCAATGGTAAAGCAATCGTCAAACCCACGCGGATAGTGGTATTCGAAATTGTCTTTATCCAGCGGCCAGGTAAACTTGCCGCCAACCTGCCAGATAAACGGTTTAAAACCATACTTCAGGCGATCTTTCTTCATTTCCCATAGCACGCGGATCTCTTGCGGATCGGCCTGGAAGTTCGACCAGATATCGTGATGGAACGGGATCACCACTTTGGTATTCAGCGATTCCGCCATGCGTAAAATATCCGCGCTGGTCATTTTGTCCGTAATACCGCGCGGGTTTTCACCGTAAGAACCGAGCGCGACATCAATTTGATGTTCGTTGCCGTGTTTCGCGTAGTAGTTGGAATAGTGAGAATCGCCGCTGTGATAGAGATTGCCGCCCGGCGTTTTAAACAGATAGTTAACCGCGCGTACATCCATGCCGTCCGGCAGTACGCCAGCGGCTTTCTGATCGGCGGGCAGGGTGATTAATGCAGTGCGGTCAAAGGCATCAAGCGCATGAATTTCAATATCTTTCACTTTCACGACATCGCCCGGTTTTACCACGATGCAGCGTTCTTTCGGCACGCCCCAGCCAACCCACAAATCCACGCAGGTCTGCGGGCCGATAAACGGAACATCATCGGCGCAATTCTGCATTACGGCAGCCGCGACATTGACGTCAATGTGATCGTTATGGTCGTGGGTCGCCAGTACGGCGTCAATCTGACGGATAGCGAAAGGATCGAGAACAAACGGCGTGGTGCGCAGGTTAGGCTGTAATTTTTTGACGCCAGCCATACGCTGCATCTGATGGCCGGTTTTCATCAACGGATTACCGTGGCTCTGTTTACCGGTACCGCACCAGAAATCGACGCATACGTTAGTGCCGCCTTCAGATTTTAGCCAGATACCAGTACAGCCCAGCCACCACATAGCGAACGTACCCGGCGCGACCTGCTCTTGCTCAATCTCTTCGTTCAGCCAGCTTCCCCACTCCGGAAACGTGCTCAGAATCCATGATTCACGCGTGATGCTTTGTACTTTACTCATCGCATTTACCTTCATGTTTGTTCAAAATGGTTCAAAACGTGATTTGTTTTGATTAATCCTGACACTATTTTCTCAAGAAGGCAATGGGCTATTTTTTGACTTTTGGGTAGAGGAGAACGCAGCCAGAAGAAAATTTAATCTTTTCTGGCGTCATGGGGATGTGTTCATCTTTATGATTTTACTTATTTTAATGAAGAAATGAGTTATTTATAAGTAAACCATGTATTAAGTGTGCTAATTATTTGCGCGCTACGTCACATTTAATCAAATTCAATCTTGTTGTGATTACTTTTGAAAATTACAGTGGAGGGACATTATTCTGAGCGCCTGTGACTCAGCAACCTTGTCTACCGGAGATCGTTATGGAGATCCTCTACAACATCTTTACCATTTTTTTTAATCAGGTAATGACCAATGCCCCGCTATTACTGGGTATTGTGACCTGCCTGGGCTATATCCTGCTGCGTAAAAGCGTCAGCGTGATCATCAAAGGGACGATCAAAACCATCATTGGCTTCATGCTGCTACAGGCCGGGTCCGGCATTCTGACCAGCACCTTTAAACCGGTGGTGGCGAAAATGTCTGAGGTCTACGGCATCAACGGCGCGATTTCCGATACCTATGCTTCGATGATGGCAACGATCGAACGGATGGGTGATGCGTATAGTTGGGTAGGCTACGCGGTGTTGCTCGCGCTGGCGCTGAATATTTGTTACGTCTTGTTGCGACGCATTACCGGTATTCGCACCATCATGTTGACCGGGCACATCATGTTCCAGCAGGCGGGGCTGATTGCGGTCTCTTTCTATATCTTCGGCTATTCCATGTGGACCACCATTATCTGCACGGCGATACTGGTTTCCCTGTACTGGGGTATTACCTCCAACATGATGTACAAGCCGACTCAGGAAGTGACCGATGGCTGTGGTTTCTCCATCGGTCACCAGCAGCAGTTTGCTTCCTGGATTGCCTATAAAGTCGCGCCGTTCCTGGGCAAAAAAGAGGAAAGCGTTGAAGACCTCAAACTGCCGGGCTGGCTGAACATTTTCCATGACAACATCGTCTCCACGGCGATTGTAATGACCATCTTCTTTGGTGCCATTCTGCTCTCCTTTGGTATCGATACCGTACAGGCGATGGCGGGTAAAACCCACTGGACAATCTATATCCTGCAAACCGGTTTCTCCTTTGCGGTGGCGATCTTCATCATCACCCAGGGCGTGCGTATGTTTGTCGCCGAGCTCTCTGAGGCCTTTAACGGTATCTCCCAGCGTCTGATTCCGGGCGCAGTACTGGCGATTGACTGCGCCGCTATTTATAGCTTCGCGCCGAACGCGGTGGTCTGGGGCTTTATGTGGGGCACCATCGGTCAGCTGATTGCGGTTGGCATCCTGGTTGCCTGCGGTTCCTCGATCCTGATTATTCCTGGCTTTATCCCGATGTTCTTCTCTAACGCCACTATCGGCGTGTTCGCTAACCACTTCGGCGGCTGGCGTGCGGCGCTGAAGATTTGTCTGGTGATGGGGATGATCGAAATCTTTGGTTGCGTCTGGGCGGTGAAACTCACGGGGATGAGCGCCTGGATGGGTATGGCGGACTGGTCGATTCTGGCACCGCCGATGATGCAGGGCTTCTTCTCCCTCGGTATCGCCTTTATGGCCGTCATCATTGTAATTGCACTGGCTTATATGTTCTTCGCTGGCCGCGCACTGCGCGCAGAAGAAGATGCAGAAAAACAACTGGCAGAACAGTCTGCTTAATAAGGAGTTTTGATTATGACCGTACGTATTCTGGCTGTATGTGGCAACGGGCAGGGCAGTTCCATGATCATGAAAATGAAAGTGGACCAGTTTTTAACCCAATCAAACATTGACCACACGGTAAACAGCTGCGCGGTTGGCGAGTACAAAAGCGAGTTGAGCGGCGCGGATATCATCATCGCTTCTACCCATATTGCAGGCGAAATCAGCGTGACCGGCAACAAATATGTGGTTGGCGTGCGCAACATGCTGTCGCCTGCGGATTTTGGCCCGAAACTGCTGGAAGTGATCAAAGAACATTTCCCGCAAGACGTGAAGTAAGGATGCAACATGAAATTACGTGATTCACTGGCGGAGAATAATTCTATCCGCCTGCAGGCTGAAGCGAATACCTGGCAGGAAGCCGTCAAGATCGGCGTCGATTTACTGGTGGCTGCCGACGTGGTAGAGCCGCGCTATTACCAGGCGATTCTGGATGGCGTTGAGCAGTTTGGCCCCTATTTTGTGATTGCCCCCGGCCTGGCGATGCCGCATGGCCGCCCGGAAGAAGGGGTGAAGAAAACCGGTTTTTCGCTGGTGACCCTGAAAAAGCCGCTGGAGTTCAACCACGAAGATAACGACCCGGTCGATATTCTGATCACCATGGCGGCGGTTGATGCCAACACTCACCAGGAAGTGGGCATCATGCAGATCGTCAACCTGTTTGAAGACGAAGCTAATTTTGACCGTTTACGCGCCTGCCGCACCGCGCAGGAAGTCCTGGATCTCATTGACCGCACCAACGCGGCAGCTTAAGAAGGAATTGAAAATGTCATTACCAATGTTGCAGGTCGCGCTGGACAACCAGACTATGGATAGCGCCTATGAAACCACTCGCCTGATTGCCGAAGAAGTCGACATTATCGAAGTGGGCACCATTCTGTGCGTGGGTGAAGGCGTGCGCGCCGTTCGCGACCTGAAAGCGCTCTATCCGCACAAAATCGTGCTGGCGGACGCCAAAATTGCCGATGCCGGTAAAATCCTCTCCCGTATGTGTTTCGAAGCCAACGCGGACTGGGTGACCGTGATTTGCTGTGCGGATATCAACACCGCAAAAGGCGCGCTGGATGTGGCGAAAGAGTTTAACGGCGATGTGCAAATCGAGCTGACCGGTTACTGGACCTGGGAACAGGCGCAGCAGTGGCGCGATGCGGGCATTCAGCAAGTGGTTTATCACCGCAGCCGCGATGCGCAGGCGGCAGGCGTGGCGTGGGGCGAGGCGGATATTACCGCGATTAAGCGACTCTCCGATATGGGCTTTAAAGTGACCGTGACCGGCGGACTGGCGCTGGAAGACCTGCCGCTGTTCAAAGGCATTCCGATCCATGTCTTTATCGCGGGGCGTAGCATTCGCGATGCCGAATCGCCGGTAGAAGCCGCACGGCAGTTCAAACGCTCCATTGCCCAACTGTGGGGCTAAGGAGCGGCTATGCTGTCGAAACAAATTCCGCTCGGCATCTATGAAAAAGCGCTCCCTGCCGGGGAGTGCTGGCTGGAGCGCCTGCGGCTGGCGAAAACGCTGGGTTTTGACTTTGTTGAAATGTCGGTGGACGAGACCGACGCCCGACTGGCGCGGCTCGACTGGAGTCGCGAGCAGCGTCTGGCGCTAGTGAGCGCGGTTGCTGAAACCGGCGTGCGCGTGCCGTCCATGTGTCTGAGCGCGCATCGTCGTTTTCCGCTCGGTAGCGAAGATGACGCGATACGGGCGCAGGGGCTGGAGATTATGCGTAAAGCGATTCAGTTTGCGCAGGACGTTGGGATTCGCGTCATTCAACTGGCGGGGTACGACGTTTACTATCAGCAGGCCAATGACGAAACGCGTTGCCGCTTCCGCGATGGGTTAAAAGAGAGCGTTGATATGGCTAGCCGCGCCCAGGTGACGCTGGCGATGGAGATCATGGATTATCCATTGATGAATTCCATCAGTAAAGCGCTGGGCTATGCTCACTACCTCAATAACCCGTGGTTCCAGCTCTATCCGGATATCGGCAATCTGTCTGCCTGGGATAACGACGTACAGATGGAGCTACAGGCGGGAATCGGGCATATCGTCGCGGTACACGTCAAAGATACTAAACCCGGCGTGTTCAAAAATGTGCCGTTTGGCGAAGGCGTTGTCGATTTCGAACGCTGCTTCGAAACGCTCAAACAGAGTGGCTATTGCGGGCCCTATCTGATTGAGATGTGGAGCGAAACAGCAGAGAACCCGGCGGCAGAGGTAGCGAAAGCGCGTGACTGGGTGAAAGCGCGCATGGCCAGCGCCGGTCTGGTGGAGGCAGCCTAATGCAAAAGCTCAAGCAGCAGGTATTTGACGCTAACATGGATTTGCCCCGTTATGGACTGGTGACGTTTACCTGGGGCAACGTCAGCGCTATCGATCGCGAACGCGGGCTGGTGGTGATTAAGCCAAGCGGTGTCGCCTATGAAACCATGAAGGTAGATGACATGGTGGTGGTGGATATGGATGGCAAAGTGGTGGAGGGAGGTTATCGTCCTTCTTCCGATACCGCTACCCATCTGGCGCTGTATCAACGCTATCCGTCGCTTGGCGGCGTCGTTCATACCCACTCCACCCACGCCACGGCATGGGCGCAGGCGGGGATGGCTATTCCGGCGCTCGGTACCACGCACGCGGACTATTTCTTGGGCGATATTCCTTGTACCAGGGCGTTAAGCGAAGAAGAAGTGCAGGGCGAGTACGAGCTGAACACCGGTAAGGTGATCATCGAAACGCTGGGCGAGGTGGAACCGCTGCATACGCCAGGCATTGTCGTGTATCAACACGGGCCATTCGCCTGGGGGAAAGATGCGCACGATGCGGTACATAACGCGGTGGTCATGGAGGAAGTGGCAAAAATGGCGTGGATTGCGCGCGGCATTAACCCGGCGCTGAATCCCATCGACGATTATCTGATGAATAAACACTTCATGCGTAAGCATGGCCCGAATGCGTATTACGGGCAGAAGTGAAGTATGAGCTCCGGAATGTGAATATTATCGGGATGTCACAGGTCTAATTCCGGAGCCATCTTTCCGCGAAAAAAGCCCCCTGCTCAGGGGGCAAATCAACTATGGCTTTTTCGTTGGTTTTCCTGATGCTAGCGATAAATATTCGCGCTGGCGTGTATATTGCCGTTGCTACCCGGTTCCCGGATAAGTATGACGTGATAATACATTGCGTTTCGCACGTCGGCCTCTTCATTCAGCGCCAGATTGGCTTCGCTTTCCGTGGCGAAGTTGTGGTTGATGTAGATCACGCCTAAGCTGCGCACATCATCCATATTTCTGGCCTGATGATTATTTAACTCGATGGCTGCCGTTGCCGTTATGCCAGGCAAAAGCGCAGCCAGAAATAACATTATCCGGGCTCGCATAGAGTACCTCCTCAGCAGCGCGGTCTGGTTGGCGATATCCCCCTTTAGTGAATCGCTTCTGGTTTAATTTTAACCATAACCCGCCGCAGAGATGGCGACCTTTTCTGATGCTGTTGTTCAAAAAATTATCGCATTGTCGTTTTTTACCTGATTAACAACCCGTTGATGTATGCCGCTATGTTTAAGAAACCCTGTGTGGCAAAAAAGTAAGCTGACCACAGTGTCAATTTTTCTGCCGCAACAGGCCGTTTATAGTGGCATGCGATATGAAGTTAATATCTCAGCAGCAAAATGTGACGGGACAGGCGTTACGTTCGGCACGATAAATAATTGTACAATCACCTTGAGTTTGCCCGCAGGCGCCAGTATTATAACGCGTCATTTTTCAGCCGACCTTTAACACGTTCCTTGCCTCCATGGGCCGCGGCTGACCCAGACAGGAGGCTGAATAATCCGTAAGGAGCAATTCGATGCGTCATTACGAAATCGTTTTTATGGTCCATCCTGACCAGAGCGAACAGGTTCCGGGCATGATCGAGCGTTACTCTGCTGCCATCACTGGCGCAGAAGGCAAGATCCACCGTCTGGAAGACTGGGGCCGCCGTCAGCTGGCTTACCCGATCAACAAACTGCACAAAGCGCACTACGTTCTGATGAACGTTGAAGCGCCGCAGGAAGTGATCGATGAGCTGGAAACTACCTTCCGCTTCAACGATGCCGTTATCCGCAGCATGGTTATGCGTACTAAGCACGCTGTTACCGAAGCTTCTCCGATGGTTAAAGCGAAAGACGAGCGCCGTGAGCGTCGCGATGATTTCGCTAACGAAACCGCAGATGATGCTGAAGCTGGGGATTCTGAAGAGTAATTTCTGATGACCAACCGTCTGGCGTTGTCCGGCACCGTGTGCAGGGCCCCCCTTCGAAAGGTCAGTCCATCAGGAATTCCGCATTGCCAGTTCGTGCTTGAGCATCGTTCTGTGCAAGAGGAAGCCGGCTTTCACCGGCAGGCGTGGTGCCAAATGCCCGTTATTGTTAGCGGACACAAAAATCAGGCCATTACTCACAGTATAACGGTCGGCAGCCGCATAACCGTTCAGGGGTTTATTTCTTGCCACAAGGCAAAGAACGGTCTGAGCAAAATGGTTCTGCATGCCGAGCAGATTGAATTGATAGATTCTGGAGACTAGCCATATGGCACGTTATTTCCGTCGTCGCAAGTTCTGCCGTTTCACCGCGGAAGGCGTTCAAGAGATCGACTATAAAGATATCGCTACGCTGAAAAACTACATCACCGAAAGCGGTAAGATTGTCCCAAGCCGTATCACCGGTACCCGTGCAAAATACCAGCGTCAGCTGGCTCGCGCTATCAAACGCGCTCGCTACCTGTCTCTGCTGCCGTACACTGATCGCCATCAGTAATCGGTCACGGTCCATTAATACGACTTTGAGAGGATAAGGTAATGCAAGTTATTCTGCTTGATAAAGTAGCAAACCTGGGTAGCCTGGGTGATCAGGTTAACGTTAAAGCGGGCTATGCTCGTAACTTCCTGGTACCACAGGGTAAAGCTGTTCCGGCTACCAAGAAAAACGTTGAATACTTCGAAGCACGTCGCGCTGAACTGGAAGCTAAACTGGCTGACGTTCTGGCTGCTGCAAATGCACGCGCAGAGAAAATCAACGCCCTGGAAACCGTTACTATCGCGTCTAAAGCAGGCGACGAAGGTAAACTGTTCGGTTCCATCGGTACTCGCGACATCGCTGACGCTGTGACTGCGGCTGGCGTTGACGTGGCTAAGAGCGAAGTTCGTCTGCCGAACGGCGTTCTGCGTACCACTGGCGAACACGAAGTGAACTTCCAGGTTCACAGCGAAGTATTCGCAAAAGTTATCATCAACGTGGTTGCTGAGTAATCAGTCATTCTCGTTTTTGCTAGCAACGAAACGTCGGCCCAGCGCCGACGTTTTGCTTTTTTAACCCCATCGCTTTTCGACTGGCTATCTCCCCCTCTTTTCGCGATAATCAAAAATAAAACATTATTTTAATTTCTTGGTGAAAGAATGGATACCCAACGCCAGGCCTCCCCGTTTGCCCGCAAAAACGTCGTTTATGTGTGTGCCGCATTTTGTTGCCTGCTATGGGGCAGCGCTTATCCAGCCATCAAAAGCGGTTATGACCTCTTTCAGATAGCCACCGATGATATCCCTTCTAAAATTGTTTTTGCTGGTTATCGTTTTTTGTTTGCGGGTGGGTTGCTGCTACTGTTCGCGCTGCTTCAGCGTAAACCGATTGGTCGGTTTCGTCCGCGCCAGTTTGCTCAGTTAACGTTACTGGGTCTGACCCAGACGTCGCTGCAATATCTCTTTTTCTATATCGGCCTTGCGTTCACCTCCGGCGTGAAAGGCTCAATCATGAATGCGACAGGCACATTCTTCAGCGTATTGCTGGCGCACTTTATTTATCAGAACGACCGATTGAGCTACAACAAAACGCTCGGCTGTATTCTGGGCTTTGCGGGCGTCATGGTGGTGAACGTCAGCAACGGCCTGGATTTCAGCTTTAATCTGCCGGGAGAAGGCTCCGTGGTGCTGGCGGCGTTTATTCTTTCTGCGGCCACATTGTATGGCAAACGTCTCTCGCAGACGGTCGATCCGATGGTCATGACTGGCTATCAATTGGGGATTGGCGGTCTGGTACTGGTCATTGGCGGTTACGTTTTTGGCGGTACGCTGACGATACATGGCTTCTCGTCGGTGGCGATTTTAGTCTACCTGACGTTACTCTCGTCGGTCGCTTTTGCGCTATGGAGCATTTTACTCAAATATAATCGCGTGGGGATGATTGCGCCGTTTAACTTTCTGATCCCGGTTTCCGGCGCGGCTCTTTCGGCTATTTTTCTCGGCGAGAATATTCTGGAGTGGAAATACATGATGGCGCTGGTGCTGGTGTGTTCGGGGATTTGGTGGGTGAATAAGGTGAAGCGGTAATGCTTCACCTGAACGAATAGGGTATAGGCGGGGTAAGGCGCAGCCGGCGTTACTGTGCGCGAATAAAACTGCCGTCAGGCTGACGCGTAAACAGCACCTGTTGACCGTTATCGCCATCTATCGTTAAACCTGTCACCACCCCGCTGGCATTCTGGCGAATTTTAATCATTTGACCATTTTTGAGATTACTCAGCGGTTTGCCAGCGCCTTCTACCTGCGCCATTGCATAAACGTCTGTCGGGGGCAGCCCGTGGTCACGGAACAGTTGCGCCAGAGTTTTACCAGGCTCTACCCGGTACGAGCGCCACTGTTGACCGATGCCGCTATCCTGCTGGAAAGGCTGCGTCTGCGGCTGGTTTTGTTCTTCCGGCTGGCCTTCCTGGATAGGTTCCGGCGCAACGGGCGCCACCTGATCCGGATCGTTTTGCGGCGCGACCAGTTGCGCCTGAAGCTGGGCCTCCGTCGGCGGCTGTGATTGCGATTGCAGATCCAATTGCGCTTCCCGCGTGACGACAGGCGAGTCGCTGGTCTCGCTGGCGGGCAGCAGGAAGCCGATCACCAGCACGATAGCGGCAATGATAATGCCACGACGATGCATAGGCGGCAGCGGCCCCATGATGCGAAAATTATCCGGCGCGTGCCAGATTTTCGCCAGGGTTGGTTTTAATTCAAAGCGCCCGGGCATGGTTTACCTCCTGCTCCGCATCTCGTTCCTTAATCATAGAGTATAGATGGCTAACGCTATGATACTGGTAGTGCTATCCGCTTTCGTGACATCAATACGGATAATCTATTGTTTCTTTTTCCCTGCGATTTGTCATCCTCCCTGAGACAAAGTTTTACCAGAAGAAGCGTGGCTGTTATGCTGCCCGCTACTTTTTTGATATCCGATGAAGGAAAAATAATGGCCACCCCGACTTTTGACACTATTGAAGCGCAAGCGAGCTACGGCATTGGTTTGCAGGTAGGGCAGCAGCTCAGCGAATCCGGTCTTGAAGGGCTGTTGCCTGAAGCGCTGGTTGCAGGCATTGCTGATGCGCTGGAAGGTAAACACCCGGCGGTTCCTGTTGATGTGGTGCATCGTGCGCTGCGTGAAATTCATGAGCGTGCGGACGCGGTGCGTCGTGAGCGTTTCAAAGCGATGGCGGCCGAAGGCGTGAAATACCTGGAAGAAAACCGCGAAAAAGACGGTGTGAACAGTACTGAATCTGGTTTACAGTTCCGCGTTCTGACGCAGGGCGAAGGCGCGATTCCGGCGCGTACCGACCGCGTACGCGTGCATTACACCGGTAAGCTTATTGATGGCACCGTATTTGACAGCTCCGTCGCGCGCGGCGAACCGGCTGAATTCCCGGTAAATGGCGTGATCGCCGGCTGGATTGAAGCGCTGACTCTGATGCCGGTAGGTTCCAAATGGGAACTGACTATCCCACAGGAGCTGGCCTATGGCGAGCGTGGGGCCGGGGCATCTATTCCGCCATTCAGCACCCTGGTGTTTGAGGTGGAACTGCTGGAAATTCTGTAAGCGCCCCGGGTTTGCCGGATGATGGCGTAAACGCCTTATCCGGCAACCCTGACTTCAGCAGATGCCAATATTTTATTTTGCAAATGGCGTCGTTACGTGTATTTTTGTGAGCTAATTCGCATTATCAAAGTGATATAACACTCATTTTAAACATAAAATTAACATTGTATTTGAATCTTAGTATTCATCCCGCCGATTCTTACCTAATATCGATGAGTCCTGATAACAGGATCGTCGTATCATAGACCAAAGGCCGTAGAGCCCGCACAACACAGACAGGTACAGGAAGAAAAACATGGTAGATCAGGTAAAAGTCGCAGCCGACGAACAGGCTCCGGCTGAACAGTCGCTACGGCGCAATCTTACAAACCGTCATATACAGCTTATCGCTATTGGCGGCGCTATTGGTACCGGTCTGTTTATGGGATCGGGTAAAACGATCAGTCTCGCCGGACCGTCGATCATTTTTGTGTATATGATCATCGGTTTTATGCTTTTTTTCGTGATGCGCGCCATGGGGGAATTGCTGCTCTCGAATCTGGAATATAAATCGTTTAGCGATTTTGCTTCCGACCTGCTTGGCCCCTGGGCGGGATATTTCACCGGCTGGACGTACTGGTTTTGCTGGGTAGTGACCGGTATGGCTGACGTGGTGGCGATTACCGCCTACGCGCAGTTCTGGTTTCCCGGCCTTTCCGATTGGGTCGCCTCGCTGGCGGTAGTGATCCTGCTGCTAAGCCTCAACCTCGCCACCGTTAAAATGTTTGGTGAAATGGAATTTTGGTTTGCTATGGTCAAAATCGTCGCCATCGTAGCGTTGATTGTGGTCGGGCTGGTGATGATTGCGATGCACTTTAAATCGCCGACCGGCGTTGAAGCGTCTTTCGCGCATCTGTGGAATGACGGCGGCTGGTTCCCGAAAGGTATTAGCGGGTTCTTTGCCGGTTTCCAGATTGCGGTGTTCGCCTTCGTGGGCATTGAGCTGGTCGGCACTACCGCCGCAGAAACTAAAGATCCGGAAAAATCGCTGCCGCGCGCGATTAACTCAATACCGATCCGTATCATCATGTTCTACGTCTTTGCGCTGATTGTCATTATGTCGGTGACGCCGTGGAGTTCCGTGGTGCCGGATAAGAGCCCGTTTGTTGAGCTGTTTGTACTGGTGGGTCTGCCTGCCGCCGCGAGCGTGATCAACTTTGTTGTGCTGACCTCGGCGGCGTCTTCCGCCAACAGCGGCGTCTTCTCGACCAGCCGTATGCTGTTTGGCCTGGCGCAAGAAGGCGTGGCGCCAAAAGCGTTCGCTAAGCTATCGAAACGCGCGGTACCGGCGAAAGGCCTGACCTTCTCCTGTATCTGCCTGCTGGGCGGCGTGGTTATGCTGATGGTCAACCCGAGCGTGATTGGCGCATTCACCATGATCACTACGGTTTCGGCTATCCTGTTTATGTTTGTCTGGACCATCATTCTGTGTTCATACCTGGTGTACCGCAAAAAGCGTCCCCACCTGCATGAAAAATCCATCTATAAGATGCCGCTCGGCAAGCTGATGTGCTGGGTCTGCATGGCGTTCTTTGCATTCGTGCTGGTATTACTGACGCTGGAAGACGATACGCGCCAGGCGCTGATCGTGACGCCGCTGTGGTTTATCGCGTTGGGTCTGGGCTGGCTGTTGATAGGTAAGAAACGGATGGCGGGAATGCGTTAATTGTTTTGCCCGGTGGCGCTGGCGCTTACCGGGCTTACAGCGTAGCGTTGATTTGTAGGCCGGATAAGGCGCAGTTTACAGCCGCCATCCGGCAAAATGCCCGGCTGGCGATTATTCCCCGGCCAGCGCGCGTGGGAACAGCACGTTATTCTCCAGGCTGATGTGCTCCATCAGATCATCAATCATCTCATTAATGCCGTTATACATCGCTTTCCAGGTGGTGCAGGCTTCTGGCGGCGGCGTTACATTTTGGGTGACGTGTTTGATGACGTCTACCAGCTCTCCCGCCTCGTCATGCTCGCTTTCCATTACGCTTATCGGGCCCGTTGCCTGGCGACCCATACCCTGTTTGATCATGGGGAACAGGATCTGTTCTTCTTTCATCATATGGCTGGAAAGCTCTTCATGCAGCGCGGTGAGATATTTTGTCAGGCCGCGTGGGACGTTTGGCTTATCCGCGTGGACGCGTTCCACTTTGGTTGCCTGCAGGATAAGCTCCGGCAGTTGTTCGCGATGTCGGTCATGATAGCGCACCACGATATGGTCAATAATGTCCGCCAGCGGAACGGCGCGCCAGTCTTTTTCGATGGGCTGTTCAGCCAACTGCGCGAGTTGCGCTTCTATGATGTCAATATCGACGTCGTGACGCGCGGCGGCACGCGCCAGCGTCTGTTTTCCGCCGCAGCAGTAATCCATATCGTACTGGCGAAACAGCGCCGATGCGCGGGGAATAGAGAGCGCCAGTTCGCCTAAAGGTTGATCGCGATAAGCCATAGCCGTTACCTCATTTGCAATAATATAAGTTGTATTTTAAATGCATCTTTAAGGCGAGGCTATAACTCTTTCGGGGTGCGTATAATTTAAGCCAGTATGAAATTAGCGTTCCGTGACCGGAACGACGGTCGCTTTTTCCGGTTTCGCTCTCACGGCAATGACCACGCCCGCCACCAGGAGCGCAATGCCGCTTAACGTCAGGAATGGCGGGATTTCCTGGCGCAGAATGAAGGTATAGAGCAGTCCCGCCAACGTCTCAAAAACAATCAGCGGCCCTAAAATAACGGTTGGCAATTTTTGGCTGGCGATATTCCAGCACAGCGCGCCCACCCAGGAACACAGCACCGCGATGGCGATCATCAGACCGATAAACAGCGCGGGATGCGGGCCAAAGGGCAGGGTAAACAGCGGTTTCTGGATACTCAGCCACAGACAGACCGCCGCATAGCCGATTAACGAGACCGGCAGCGTAACCAGCGCCTGCGCCGTTGCCCACATCATGGGATGTTTGTCGGGATTTTCCCGCAGCCAGCGGGCGTTGCGCAGCGCATACCATGCCCAGCACGCTACGGAAATCAGCGCCAGCACAATGCCTGAACCATAGCGCCAGCCGCTAACATCGGACAATCCCTGGCTAAGTTCAGCAATATTGACGCACAGCAGGCCAAAACCGATAAGCGCCAGCGCGGGCGCTAAACGCCGCCAGGATAATCTGCCGTCCCGTTGGCTATAGAGAATGTTAGCGAAAAGCGGAATGACGACCGGCAATGTCCCGATGATCATCGTCGACACCGGCGCGCCGGTTCGCTGAATGGCGCTGGCGAGGCAGGCGTAATAGATTACATTGCCCATCAGAGTCAGCGACAGGGCGGTGAACCAGTCTTTGCGCGTCAACTGGCGTAACCGCGTGCGGCCTAACCAGGCAATCGGCAGGGCAATCAGCCCCAGCGCCAGATAGCGTCCCATTGACTGTAAGAGGGCCGGGTAATCCGGCACGATTAACGGGCCGACGAAAATCAATCCCCACATTAGCCCTGCCAGCAGGGCGTATAGCACGCCGCTAATCATCAGATTCTCCTCATAAACCGTTCCGTCATTATCAGAGAAGGTCTATGAGGATACCACATAAATTAACTAAATTTTAACACTTACAGTACGGAGCGAAGGCTTTCTGTGAGCGTCGTCGTCGGGCGACCGATGAGTTTACGCAGCGTATGGCTGTCATCAAACAGGCCGCCTTTCGCCGCGCCAGCGTCAGAATTGGCCAACATATCCGCCAGTCCGTCAGGCAGGCCTGCGCCTTTCAGCGCGGCGGCAAAATCGACTTCGCTCAGGTTCTGGTAGACGATTTTTTTTCCGCTCTGATGAGTAAGTTCATCCGCCAACTGGCTTAATGTCCAGGCGTCATCACCCGCCAGCTCGTAAACATTCCCGGCGTGACCCTCTTCACGGATGACGCGCGCGGCGGCGGCGGCATAGTCAGCGCGCATTGCGGAGGCGATTTTCCCTTCTCCCGCCGCGCCAATAAAGACGCCATGCTTCAGCGCGGCAGGGACGCTCGCCAGGTAGTTTTCCGTATACCAGCCGTTACGTAATAGCGTGTGAGGAATACCTGACTCAGCCAGCATTTTTTCCGTTTCAATATGTTCATCGGCGAGCGCCAGCGGCGATTTATCCGCATGTAGCAGGCTGGTATAGGCGATGAATTTCACCTTTGCGGCAATGGCGGCCTGAATGACGTTGCGGTGCTGAACTGTGCGTTGTCCCACTTCGCTGGATGATATAAGCAGCAGTTTATCAACGCCCTGTAAGGCGGTGGTCAGCGCAGCTTCGTTAGCGTAATCCGCCTGGCGAACGGCAATCCCGCGCTGACTGAGCAGGGCGGCTTTTTTCGGGTTACGGACGATCGCGATGAGGTGACTGGCGGGCGTCGTTTTTAGCAGGTTTTCAATAACGTGTTGGCCCAGTTGGCCCGTTGCGCCGGTGATAGCAATCATGGTGAACTCCTCAGTGTTGGTCTTGTGTTTTATTACGCTACCACCTAAACTTACTTTTAGTAAGTACGTACAAAAAGGTAAGTATCAATGCGCGCTCATACTCTTTCCCGGCAGTTGCGTGAAGGTAATCTCTTTGCTGAACAGTGCCCGTCCCGTGAGGTGTTAAAACATGTCACCAGTCGCTGGGGCGTACTGATTCTGGTAGCGTTACGCGACGGTACACACCGTTTTAGCGACCTGCGCCGCAAGATGGGAGGCGTGAGTGAAAAGATGCTGGTGCAGTCGTTACAGGCGCTTGAACAGGACGGATTTCTCAACCGGGTGTCATATCCAGTTGTTCCGCCGCATGTGGAGTACAGCCTGACGCCGCTTGGCGAGCAGGTGAGTGATAAAGTCGCCGCGCTGGCGGACTGGATAGAACTGAATTTGCCCCAGGTATTGGCGCAGCGGGACCGTTTATCAGATGGCGGCTAGCGCTTTATTCGGCCTGCCAGTCAGGCCGAATAAACGCAGCGCCATACGGGACACACGTTACTTGCTTAAATCCACCTGATAAATGGCAAAACCGATATCATCGACGGCAACCTTCTTCATCGGATACTGCCCTTTCGCTTTAATGAAGGCAGCGGCTTTATCGCCTGGCGATGTTTCAAAGCGGATATCCAGCGCCGTATCGCTGTGGATTGGCGCCAGACGCCAGTTATTATCCGCCGCCGGATGGATTTCGCCCGCGCGTTTTGACTCTGCGCCAATCCATGCCGCCAGCACGGCGCGATTTTCATCCGGAGACGCAAAGGCGATATGGCTGTCGCCCGTGCCGGCAAACTTGCCGCCGTAAGCGCGATAGTTATTCGTGGCGACCAGGAACGTAGCGTTCGGGTCGACAGGCTTACCGTTAAAGGTCAGGTTTTTAATACGTTCCGCCTGCGGATTCACCATCTGGCATTCGCCATCATAGCGGGCGGGCTGTGACACATCGATTTGATAATTCACGCCGTCAATGACATCGAAATTATAGGTGCGAAAGTCATCCCAATTGATCAACGATTGCGGTTTGTTGCTGTGAATATCAATTTGATTAAACTGTCCGGCAGAACATTCCAGCCACTCTTTTACCTCCTTGCCGCTGGCTTTCACCACCACCAGCGTATTCGGATAGAGATAAAGATCGGCAGCGTTACGGAAGGTCAACTGGCCTTTTTCCACTTCGACAAAACTGGCAGGATCGTTCTTACGCCCGCCAACTTTAAACGGCGCGGCGGCGGACAGCACCGGCAGTTTCGCCAGATCCGGATCGCCCTGAATAAAGTGTTCCACATACGCTTTTTGCGCGTTATTCACCACCTGTACGGTAGGATCGTCCTGCACCAGAGCAAGATAACTGTACATGTTATCGGCGGATTTACCGATGGGCTTGCTGACAAACTCGCGGGTGGCATCGTGATCGGCTTTCAGAATATCGACCAGCTTACTGTCTTCCGCCGCCAGCGACTTTTTAGCGGCGGCGTCATAGATAGGCCGCGCTTCCGCTTTCGCCTGCGTAACCTGCCATTTGCCGCTGTCGTTATTGAGCACCAGATCGACCACTCCCAGATGGTCGCCCCACATGCCAGGCATTACCGCAGGAATGCCGTTAAGCGTACCTTTGGCGATATCCGCGCCTTTGATGTCGGTAAAATCTTTACCGGGGAAGACGGCGTGGGCGTGGCCAAACATAATCGCGTCGACGCCGGGAACTTCGCTGAGGTAATAAACCGAGTTTTCCGCCATGCTGTGGTACGGATCGGCAGAAAGGCCTGAGTGAGCAATGACTACCACGATATCAGCGCCTTTCTCGCGCATTTCGGGCACATATTTCCGGGCGGTTTCCGTAATGTCATTGACGGTAACTTTGCCGCTCAGGTTCGCTTTATCCCAAATCATGATTTGCGGCGGAACAAAGCCGATATAGCCGATTTTCAGAGTTTGCGGGTTGCCGTCTTTATCAATAACGTTCGTCTCTTTAATCAGATAAGGCGTAAAGAGCGGCTTTTGGGTTTTAACGTCGATAATATTGGCGTTAACATAAGGGAATTTCGCGCCGGCCAGCGCGTTATGCAGATAGTCCAGACCATAATTAAACTCATGGTTGCCGAGGTTTCCAACCGCGTAATCCAGAGTGTTGAGCGCTTTATAGACCGGGTGAACGTCACCGTCTTTGAGCCCTTTTGTCGCCATATAATCGCCCAGTGGGCTCCCCTGAATCAGGTCGCCGTTATCCACCAGCACGCTGTTTTTGACTTCATTTCGGGCGGCATGAATCAAACTTGCGGTACGTACCAATCCGAATTTTTCGGTTGCGGTATCCTTGTAATAATCGAAATCCATCATGTTGCTATGTAAATCAGTAGTTTCCATGATACGGAGATCGACGGTGGCCGCATTCACGCTGGCGGCGATCAGCGTAGCCAGAAGCGTTGCACTAAACTTAATCATCAGAGGCACCTTTTAAGAACGCAATAGAAAAGCCGGATAGTGAAAAATAGCGATGATAAACAGTGAAACCCGATATCGTTCCGACCGTCGCCAGAAGAAGGCGAAACTGCCCCATCCGGCCGATTTTTTGCGAGTGTTCACAGAAGGGTGAATCATGCCATGAAAGGTATTATCAAAACCGCAGACGGTATCACAGTTGGCGGAACCCTTAACGATCGGGTATAAGTAAAACAACGAGTTAACGCCCCTGTCATAAAGAGGTGGAGAATGTTAGAACAAGTATGCCAGCTTGCACGGAACGCGGGCGATGCTATTATGCAGGTTTATGATGGAGCCAAACCGATGGAGTACGTCCGCAAGCAGGACGATTCTCCAGTCACTGCGGCGGATATCGCTGCACATACCGTGATTCTCGAAGGGTTACGCACGCTCACGCCGGATATTCCGGTGCTTTCAGAAGAAGATCCGCCTGCCTGGGAAGTGCGCCAGCACTGGCAGCGCTACTGGCTGGTCGATCCGCTCGACGGCACCAAAGAGTTCATCAAGCGCAATGGCGAATTCACGGTCAATATCGCGCTGATTGAGCAGGGCAAGCCGGTGTTGGGCGTGGTCTATGCGCCGGTGCTGAAAGTGATGTACTACGCGGCGGAAGGTAAGGCCTGGAAAGAGGAATGCGGGGTGCGTAAGCAGATTCAGGTCCGGGATGCCCGCCCGCCGCTGGTGGTGATTAGCCGTTCGCATACGGATGATGAACTCACCGAATATCTCCAACAGCTTGGCGAACATCAGACAACCTCTATTGGTTCCTCGCTGAAATTCTGCCTTGTGGCGGAAGGCCAGGCGCAGCTTTACCCCAGATTTGGGCCGACCAGCGTCTGGGACACTGCCGCAGGTCATGCCATTGCCGTTGCAGCCGGGGCGCACGTTCACGACTGGCAGGGAAAAACGCTGGACTATACCCCTCGTGAATCGTTCCTTAACCCCGGCTTCCGGGTGACTATTTACTGAGGAGCTTATGCAGCAGGTCGACCACCTGCTGTACCTCTTGCTGGGTTAACGCGCCATCTTTCACCCATTGAACCCGACCGTCTTTGTCAAGCACGATGACGGCGGACCCCTCTTCTTTTAATTGCCAGGCGTTACGCGCCACGCCATTGCTGTCGACAATAAATTGCGACCACGGGTAGAGCTTTTTATTACTTTCTATACTGCTACGCACGAACATACCGGAGCCTGGGATCGCATCATCGGTGTTCACAATTGTGGTCGTCTGGTATCTGTCATGCGGAAGCCCGGCGGATTTAATCGCTTCAATCAGCGTGGCGTTTTTTTCCTTCGCTGACGTTCGACCCGCAATGTGCAGCAGGACGCGCACTTTTCCCGCCAGCTGCGCGCTATTCCAGTTTTTATAACTAAACTCATCTTTATTCAACGTCAGTTCGCCACGGTCGGCAATGCCTACCGGCGGCACCCGTTGGTTAACTTCAAGGTTATGCGCACAAGCCATTATGGGGAGTAGCAGACACGACATCGCCAGAATTTTACGTAGGGTCATGGTCATTCCTTCTTTATTTTTTTGCAGGTGATCCGACCACTTTGGGCCGATAGTTAATCATATGTGCGATTGATGCTTTTTCCCGCAAAGGGGATGCCAGTTTGCGGGCGGGCGCACACTTCCTGTGAAAAATGAAGGCATATACTGAGAAAAATGAGCTGATGTTTAGATAATTCTGAATAACTGTAATCAAAAGGTAAATATACTTATGCACACTGGAAACGACGTAGATATGGTCTATAGTCATATGGCATTAAAATTTGCGCCTTAAAACTGTTGGGCCGATTGTGGCACCGCAAGGGCGTAATACTCTGCAGGAGACAACAATGAAAATTTTCCAACGCTACAACCCGCTACAGGTGGCGAAGTACGTGAAGATCCTGTTCCGTGGACGGTTATATATCAAGGATGTTGGCGCTTTTGAGTTCGATAAGGGTAAGATTCTTATCCCAAAAGTGAGAGACAAGCAGCACTTGTCTGTGATGTCTGAAGTTAACCGTCAGGTTATGCGTCTGCAAACTGAGATGGCGTAACCAAAAGTGCTATGCAGTAGGTTAAAAAAGTAAAAAAAACGGCTCCTGAATCAGGAGCCGTTGATGTTTCTGGCAAACGGATTTCAGGCCGCGCTGTCTTCTTTACCTTGCGCATCGGGCAGTTTCGGCGCCGGTACGTTGCTTTTATTGTCGAGACGCGTCACCAGCAACTGATCGATACGGTAGTTGTCGATATCCACCACTTCAAATTTGTAGCCGGAAAACTTCACCGAATCAGTACGTTTTGGAATCTTGCGCAGCATAAACATCATAAAGCCGCCAATGGTTTCATAGTTGCCGGATTGCGGAAACTCATCGATATCCAGCACGCGCATGACGTCGTCAATCGGCGTGCCGCCGTCAACCAGCCAGGAATTTTCATCGCGCGCCACAATTTGCTCTTCCAGTCCCTGGCCGACCAGGTCACCCATTAGCGTGGTCATCACATCGTTCAGCGTAATGATACCGACGACCAGTGCGTATTCATTCATAATGACCGCGAAATCCTCGCCCGCCGTTTTGAAACTTTCCAGCGCCTCAGAAAGGGTCAGCGTATCCGGCACAATCAAGGTATTGCGAATTTGCACGCCGCCATTCAGCGCCATACTTTGGTTCGCCAGCACGCGGTTCAGCAGATCTTTGGAGTCTACATAGCCGATGATGTGGTCGATATCTTCATTACACACCAAAAATTTTGAGTGCGGATGTTCGGCGACCTTTTTCTTCAGGCTTTGTTCGTCTTCGTGCAGATCAAACCAGATGATACTTTCGCGCGGCGTCATGGAAGACGGTACGGTGCGGGATTCAAGTTCAAACACATTTTCAATTAGTTCGTGCTCTTGCTTGCGCAAGACGCCCGCCAGCGCGCCGGCTTCCACCACTGCGTAAATATCATCAGAAGTAATGTCGTCTTTCCGCACCATTGGAATTTTGAACAGGCGGAAGATGTTGTTTGCCATGCCGTTAAACAGCCACACCAGCGGGCGAAAAACGAACAGGCAGAAGCGCATCGGGTTGATGATACGCAAAGCCACAGCTTCTGGCGCAATCATACCGATGCGTTTCGGGGTTAAATCCGCGAACAGGATAAACAGCCCCGTCACCAGCGAGAAGGAGAGAATAAAGCTCAGCTGCTCGGAGAGTTCTGGCGACATATAGTGCGAGAAAAGGGCGGAAAAGGCGGGCGAAAATGCCGCATCGCCGACGATACCGCCAAGAATAGCGACGGCGTTCAGGCCAATTTGCACAACGGTGAAAAACATGCCGGGATTTTCCTGCATTTTCAATACGCGTTGTGCGTTGATACTGCCTTCATCAGCTAATAACTTAAGTTTAATCTTACGTGATGCGGCAAGCGAGATCTCGGAGATGGAGAAGAACGCACTTACAGCGATCAGGCAGAATATAATGAATATACTGTTTAACATATCTTATCCGGCGAAACGCCAGATCCTCGGAAGGGAAGTTTATAAATCCGTGTGGTAACGTTTAATGAAAACCGGCTCGTAGCAGTGAGCCGATAAGTTCAGGGCTAGTATAGCGTAAGCTACTGTAAAGTCGCCAGAGGGTTCATTTTCAACTCCGACAAGTTCCCCCCACGCCAGCGTCGTCACGCGTCAGGCGGCAGGCAAACGCCGATCCCGCCAATCCCGCAGTAACCGTATGGATTTTTGTGCAAATACTGTTGGTGTTCATCTTCGGCGTAGTAAAACGGCGTCGCATGGGCGATTTCCGTGGTAATAGGGCGATGGTCTCCGGCGGCGGCCATTGCCGACTGAAAGCGCTCGCGACTGGCGTGAGCGGCGGCATTCTGTTCCGGCGTTAAGGGATAAATCGCAGAACGGTATTGCGTACCGTGATCGTTACCCTGTTGCATCCCCTGCGTCGGATCGTGATTTTCCCAGAAGGTCTGTAAAAGCTGCTCATAACTGATAACGGCAGGATCGTACACTATCCGTACCGCTTCGGCATGACCGGTCTGCCCGGAGCAGACTTCCCGGTAGGTTGGATTAGGCGTGTAACCGCCTGCATACCCTGCCGCGGTGCTATATACGCCGGGCAATTGCCAGAATAAACGTTCTACGCCCCAGAAACAGCCCATAGCGAAGTAGGCGATCTCCATCCCGGCAGGGACATTGGTCATAGAGTGTTCATTTACCGCATGCAGAGTGGCGATCGGCATCGGGGTGTTGCGTCCTGGTAACGCATCTGCTTGAGTAACCAGATGTTTTTTATCAAATAAACTCATGAGCTATTCTCCCGAAAGCGTTAATTGGCGTTAAGGTTGTAACGAGACGCATCTTTGCACACAATAACAACATTAATGTATCTGGATTTAACCATAAGAAATATTTGGGCAGTCGTCTGCTTTTCAATCGAAATTGTTGATTTTATGTTAAGCCGCGGAGCGGTAGTGTGATTTTTTCCAGGGGTGGGAATAGGGGATATTCAGGAGAAAATGTGCCACATATCCGTCAGTTATGTTGGGTTAGCTTACTGTGCCTGAGCAGTTCTGCGGTAGCCGCAAATGTTCGTCTGAAAGTCGAAGGGCTATCCGGAGAGCTGGAAAAAAACGTTCGCGCACAGCTCTCTACGATTCAGAGCGATGAGGTGACGCCGGATCGGCGCTTTCGCGCCCGAGTTGATGATGCGATTCGCGAAGGGCTTAAAGCGTTAGGCTATTACGAACCCACTATCAAATTCGACTTGCTTCCACCGCCTGCGAAAGGACGGCAGGTATTAATCGCCAGGGTTACGCCCGGCCAGCCGGTGTTGATTGGCAGTACAGAAGTCATTTTACGCGGCGGCGCGCGTACGGACAAAGATTATCTGGCCTTACTGAAAACGCGTCCGGCAATCGGCACGGTGCTGAACCAGGGAGACTATGACAATTTTAAAAAGTCGTTAACCAGCGTGTCGCTACGTAAAGGCTATTTCGACAGCGAATTCGTTAAAAGTCAGTTGGGAATTGCTCTGGGCCGTCATCAGGCGTTTTGGGATATTGATTATGATAGCGGTGAGCGCTATCGCTTCGGACCTGTCACCTTCGAAGGTTCGCAGATTCGTGATGAATATTTACAAAATCTGTTGCCGTTTAAAGAGGGCGATGAGTACGAATCGAAAGATTTGGCGGAACTAAACCGCCGACTTTCCGCTACCGGATGGTTTAATTCTGTTGTGGTGGCGCCGGAATTTGAGAAATCGCGTAAAACAAAAATTCTGCCGTTAAAAGGCGTGGTATCGCCGCGAACCGAAAACACGATTGAAACCGGGGTGGGGTACTCCACCGACGTCGGGCCGCGCGTGAAAGCGTCGTGGAAAAAACCGTGGATGAACTCTTACGGTCATAGCCTGACCACCAGCACCAGTATTTCTGCGCCGGAACAGGTGCTGGATTTTAGTTATAAAATGCCGCTGCTGAAAAACCCGCTGGAGCAATACTATCTGGTACAGGGCGGTTTTAAACGTACCGATTTGAATGATACGGAGCAGGACTCGACCACGCTTGCCGTGTCGCGTTACTGGGACCTTTCCAGCGGTTGGCAGCGGGCGATTAACCTGCGCTGGAGTTTCGACCACTTTACCCAGGGGAACGTCACCAACACCACCATGCTGTTCTACCCGGGCGTGATGATCAGCCGAACCCGCTCGCGAGGGGGGCTGATGCCAACCTGGGGCGATTCGCAGCGCTATTCAGTAGACTATTCGAATACGGCCTGGGGCTCCGACGTGGATTTCTCCGTGCTGCAGGCGCAAAACGTCTGGATTCGGACTTTGTACGATCGCCACCGTTTTGTGATGCGCGCCAATTTGGGCTGGATAGAAACCGGTGATTTCGACAAAGTTCCGCCGGATTTACGTTTCTTCGCCGGGGGCGACCGCAGTATTCGCGGCTATAAATACAAATCTATTTCGCCTAAAGATAGCGACGGCAATCTTAAAGGCGCCTCAAAACTGGCAACCGGATCGCTGGAGTACCAGTATAACGTCACCGGCAAATGGTGGGGGGCGGTGTTTGTCGATAGCGGCGAGGCGGTGAGTGATATTCGCCGTAGCGATTTCAAAACCGGGACCGGGGTCGGCGTGCGCTGGGCGTCGCCGGTTGGGCCTGTCAAACTCGATTTTGCCGTACCGGTCGGCGACAAAGACGAACACGGTTTACAGTTTTATATCGGTCTGGGGCCTGAATTATGAGTTTATGGAAGAAAATAAGCCTCGGCGTGTTGATTTTCATTGTGGTGTTACTGGCGAGCGTTGCGTTTCTGGTCGGGACGACGACGGGGCTGCATCTGGTATTCAGTGCGGCGAACCGCTGGGTGCCGGGGCTGGAGATTGGGCAGGTCACCGGCGGCTGGCGGGACTTATCGTTAAAAAATATCCGCTATGAGCAGCCGGGCGTTGCGGTGAATGCGGGCGAAATTCATCTGGCCGTCGGGCTTGATTGCCTGTGGCGCAGTAGCCTGTGCGTCAATGATCTGGCGCTAAAAGATATTAATGTCGCTATCGACAGCAAAAAAATGCCACCCTCCGAACCGGCGCAAGAAGAGGAAGAAAGCGGACCGCTGAACCTCTCCACCCCCTGGCCCATCACGCTGTCGCGCGTGGCGTTGAATAACATCAATATCAAGATTGATGACACTACCGTTTCGGTGCTGGATTTTACCTCCGGGCTGGCATGGCAGGAGAAAAACCTGACCCTGAAACCGACGCGGCTTCAGGGATTGCTGATCGCTCTGCCGAAGGTCGCTGACGTGGCGCAGGAAGAGGTGGTTGAACCCAAAATCGAGAAACCTCAACCGGATGAAAAGCCGCTTGGCGAAACGCTAAAAGATCTGTTTGCAAAACCGGTAATGCCGGAGATGACCGATGTTCACCTGCCGCTCAATCTGAATATCGAGTCATTTCGCGGCGAGCAGCTACGCATCACCGGCGATACCGATCTGACGGTGCGCACGATGCTGCTTAAAGTCAGCAGTATCGACGGTAATATGAAGCTGGATACTCTGGATATCGACGCCAACCAGGGCACGGTGAAAGCCTCCGGTACGGCGCAGCTCGCCAATAACTGGCCGGTTGATATTACGCTCAACAGTACGCTGAATATCGATCCGCTAAAGGGTGAAAAGATAAAACTCAAGGTCGGCGGCGCGTTACGCGAACAACTGGAGGTCGGGGTGAACCTTTCCGGGCCGATGGATGTCGCGCTTCGCGCCCAGACGCGGCTGGCGGAGGCCGGTTTACCGCTCAATCTTGAAGTCGTCAGCCAACGCATTGCCTGGCCATTGACGGGTGATACCCAGTTTCAGGCTGACGATCTGAAGCTCAAACTGAGCGGTAAGATGACCGACTATACGTTGTCGATGCGAACCGCCGTGAAAGGACAAGATATTCCGCCGGCGACCATTACGCTGGATGCTAAAGGGAATGAGCGGCAGATTAATCTCGATAAACTCACCGTCGCCGCTCTGGAGGGAAAAACCGAACTGAAAGCGCTGGTGGACTGGCAGCAGGCGATTAGCTGGCGTGGCGAACTGACGCTGAATGGCATCAATACCGCTAAAGAGATCCCGGACTGGCCCGCGAAGCTTAACGGCGTCATGAAAACCAAAGGCAGCCTCTACGGCGGCACCTGGCAGATGGATGTCCCGGAGCTCAAGCTGACCGGCAATGTGAAGCAGAACAGCGTTAACGTCAACGGGACGCTAAAGGGCAACAGCTACATGCAGTGGACGATCCCGGGGCTGCACCTTGCGCTGGGCCCAAACAGCGCCGATATAAAAGGCGAGCTTGGCGTTAAGGAGCTGAATCTTGACGCCGCCATCGATGCGCCAGGGCTGGATAATGCGCTGCCAGGACTGGGCGGCATGGCAAAAGGAATCGTTAAAGTCCGCGGTACGGTAGAAGCGCCGCAGCTGTTGGCGGATATCACCGCCCGCGGCCTGCGCTGGCAGGAGCTGTCTGTCGCCCAGGCGCGCATTGAGGGCGATATTAAATCCACCGATCAGATAGCGGGCCATCTCAACGTTCGCGTAGAGCGGATTTCGCAACCCGACGTTAACATCAATCTGGTGACGCTTGACGCCAAAGGCAGCGAGAAGCAGCATCAGCTACAGCTCCGTGTTCAGGGAGAACCTGTATCCGGTCAACTCTCCCTGACAGGCAGTTTTGATCGCGAGGCGGCGCGCTGGAAAGGGACGTTAAGCGACACCCGTTTCCAGACGCCAGTGGGGCCATGGTCGTTGACCCGCGCGATTGCGCTGGACTACCGTAATAAAGAACAGAAAATCAGTATCGGGCCGCATTGTTGGCTGAACCCGAACGCCGAGCTGTGCATCCCGCAAACCATTGATGCGGGCGCCGCAGGACGGGCGGTGGTCAATCTCAACCGCTTTGATCTGGCGATGCTGAAGCCATTTATGCCTGATACCACTCAGGCCAGCGGGATCTTTAGCGGGAAAGCGGACGTGTCGTGGGACACCACCCAGGAGGGATTGCCGCAGGGGAAGGTCACGCTTTCCGGTCGTAATGTGAAGGTCACGCAGACCGTCAATGACGCGCCATTACCGGTCGCGTTTGAGACGCTGAACCTCAGCGCCGATCTGCACAATAATCGCGCCGAGCTGGGATGGCTGATTCGCCTGACGAACAATGGTCAATTCGATGGCCAGGTGCAGGTAACCGATCCTCAGGGGCGGCGCAATCTCGGCGGTAACGTCAACATGCGCAATCTCAATCTGGCGATGGTCAACCCTGTCTTTTCGCGCGGCGAAAAAGCGGCGGGAATGTTAAACGCCAGGCTACGTCTGGGCGGCGATGTGCAAAGCCCGCAGTTGTTTGGTCAGTTGCAGCTTAGCGCGCTGGATATTGACGGTAATTTTATGCCGTTTGAGATGCAGCCGAGCCAGCTCACCATGAACTTTAGCGGGACGCGTTCGACACTCGCCGGTATCGTGCGAACACAACAAGGGCAAATTAACCTGAACGGTAACGCCGACTGGAGTCAGATTGACAACTGGCGCGCGCGGGTGACGGCGAAAGGCAGCCGGGTGCGGATTACCGTTCCGCCGATGGTGCGCCTGGATGTCTCGCCGGATGTGGTCTTTGACGCGACGCCTTCGCTGTTCACGTTGGATGGGCGTGTGGACGTTCCGTGGGCACGAATTGTGGTGCACGACCTGCCGGAGAGCGCGGTCGGCGTCTCCAGCGATGTGGTTATGCTCAACAATGACTTGCAACCAGAAACGCCGCAGACAGCGTCTATTCCCATCAACAGTAATCTGACGGTCCACGTCGGCAACAACGTGCGCATCGACGCCTTCGGGCTTAAAGCGCGTTTGACCGGCGATTTGAAAGTCGCGCAGGATAAGCAGGGGCTGGGGCTGAATGGTCAAATCAATATTCCTGACGGCCGATTCCGCGCCTACGGCCAGGACCTGCTTGTCCGTAAAGGCGAGCTGCTGTTCTCCGGCCCGCCGGATCAGCCGCTGCTCAATATCGAAGCGATCCGTAACCCTGACGCCACCGAAGACGATGTCATTGCGGGTGTGCGCGTCACAGGCACTGCTGATGAACCCAAAGCGGAAATCTTCTCCGATCCGGCGATGCCGCAGGCTGAAGCGCTTTCTTATCTGCTGCGTGGGCAGGGGTTGGACAGCAATCAGAGTGATAGCGCAGCAATGACCTCCATGCTTATTGGCCTGGGGGTTGCGCAAAGTGGTCAGGTTGTGGGTAAAATCGGAGAGACATTCGGTGTAAGTAATCTGGCGCTGGACACGCAAGGGGTGGGCGATTCGTCCCAGGTTGTGGTCAGCGGCTATGTACTGCCGGGTCTACAGGTGAAGTATGGTGTAGGGATATTTGACTCTCTGGCGACGCTCACGTTACGTTATCGCCTGATGCCTAAGCTATATCTGGAAGCAGTGTCTGGCGTAGATCAGGCACTTGATTTGCTCTATCAGTTTGAGTTTTAGCAATGCGAATATTTGTCTATGGCAGTTTACGACAGAAACAAGGCAACAGTCACTGGATGACCAATGCCCAATTGCTTGGCGATTACCGTATCGATAACTACCAGTTGTATAGTCTGGGCCACTATCCAGGCGCAGTTCCGGGAAACGGAGCGGTATACGGTGAAGTTTATCGAATTGATAACGCCACGCTGGCCGAACTTGATGCTTTGCGCACCAGGGGCGGTGAATACGCACGCCAGTTAATCCAGACGCCTTACGGCAGCGCATGGATGTATGTATATCAACGTCCTGTTGATGGGTTAACTCTGATTGAAAGCGGTGACTGGTTAGACAGAAACCAGCCCTGAACTGAACACGCCACCCTCGGGTGGCGTTGTTTTTTACATTCTGGCTGATGGCGCTAGCGCCGGGCACGATGAGCTCTTATTCTGCCGTAGATCAATAATGACGCGCCGCCCAGGATAACAATGCATCCGAGAACCATAAATCCCTGCATATAGCTGCCGGTTGTCCGGTAAAAATAGCCGACCATTAGGCCTGCCAGCGTACCGCCGCCGCCGGCGCCGATGCCATTAATAATACCGGAGGCTGGGCCAATCGCATGGGGTTTAACGTTCGACTGGATAATCGACCAGATGTTGGGGGTAAAGCTGGCGGCATAATAACCCATCGCCAGGGTAATGAGCGTGATTTTAAAGCCCGGCGCATCGACAAATGGCAGGAGAAATAACATCACGCCGGGGATTAGTAGGCCCAGTGAAGCAATAAGTACACGCTTTTGTGTCTTATCACTGATCCATGAGATAGGGATTGCCAGTATAACCGCAGTCAGATAAGGCAGAGAACTGACCAATGCTTTACTGAATCCGGTATAGCCGAGAGAATTGACAACCATGGGGATCCATAACGTAATTCCCCAGAATAACATCCCTTGAGTGATGTAGGTAAAAATAAGGAGTAGGAAGGGGGTTCCGCCCAGCGATTCCAGGGTAAGTTTAGTTTTCTCTGTTGGCGCCGGCGCACGATAATAAGGCGCTTCTTCCTGTTTTTTCAGCATTGTTATATAAAGTGGAACCACAACAACAATGCCGATCACACCAGTGATAATAAAAACATTTCGCCAACCGAAGGCAGCATCCAGCGGAGACAAAATCATAAATCCCAGGCCTAATGCCAGGAACTGTCCATAATACTGGATAATGCTGTTCGCCTGCGTCCGTTCTTTGTCTGAAAACCAGTCGCTGGCGAAGCGGGACTGCTGCGGCCAATAAATGCCTTCGGTAATGCCAAGCACCAGCCGACAAATCAAAATAACGTACACTGACGAGGTAAATCCGACAAAAACGGTCGCAATCGACCAGATTAGCACCATCAGAATGACTATTTTTTTCGGATCGTATCGCTGGGTAAATACGCCGCCAAAAATATTTGAAAAGGCATAGCCAATAAGAAATATGGTTAATACAATGCTGGCCGTTGCGCCATCAATATTCAGGTCGTGTGTAATCGTAGGTAACGTAACGGAAAGATTAGAACGGTCAAGATAAGCAACAAAAAGGCCGAACATTAATGTCGCGCCGATCCGTAGCCATTTTTGCATTGAGGTCATTTTTCAACTCCGTTTGGCCGCGCGCCAAAATCAATTTGACGAAATAATATCTCACCGGATTTTATGGTCATTTGTGGTACCAGCACATGCGTCCCTGTGAGCGTTTCACCATGAATATCGGCAAATTCAACATGCCTGTTTTTTAATTTAAAGATGGCGATATCGGCAAATGCCCCAGGGGCCAGCGTACCAATTTCTGCTGCCATGCCCAATAAAACTGCTGGGGTATGGGTACAGGCGTTAATGACATCGGTAAGCGCGACGCCGAGTGCTAAATATTTCGATAAAATCCATGGTAAGGCGTAAACAGGCCAGGCGAGTTTAGTGATGGTTGAGAGATCGCTACTGATGATATCCGGAAGAAAGCCATTGGCGATGGCCCGGCGTGCCGTGTTCATTGAAAAATGGCTGCGACCATTGGCGGCATCAAATATAACGCCTCTTTCCCTTGCCTGACGGACTTCGGCTAAGACAGCGCCTTCATCAGTAAGAATGGTGCTACCTTTGCCGTGAAACGCATGAGCGATAATATCGCCGCGGCGTAGCAAGGAGACAAGTTCTTTCATGGGAACGATGGGATGAGTCGAGTGTATTGCCACGGGACACTTTAAATCGTTGGCAATACGAAGGGATTCAGTCAGCGGTTTTAAGCCATATTCAGCAATGTCCTCAGTCTGAACCTTGAGTTTTAATCCCTGAAGAACGTTGCGATACTGGCGAAACAGCGCGTGGATCTTATTTTCATCAATATTGTCAGGATCATAATTTTCTTGTGACCAGGTTTGGCCCGGCGGCGACACGGTCAGAAACGCTTTGATTCGAACTTTGCTGGCGCAAATCACCGTTCGGTAGAAGGCATCAAAGTTTGCCGTACCGGCAGAACCTGCATCCACGACGGTGGTGACGCCATTCGGCGGCATGTACATATCAGGCCTGACGCCGCCTTCCGTCGCGTCATAAAAAACATGCGCGTGATAATCGATAAGACCGGGAGTGACGATCATGCCGTCGGCATGGATAATCCGGGTCTCCGAAGTTACAGGATATTTATCGGCATCAACGATAATATCGTTAATGATGCGTAAATTGTTAATCTCATTAATATTACGAGCGGGATCGATGATATGTCCACCGGTAATTAATATATCATTTTTCATCATAATCTCTTAAAATAGTAAATAATTATGGCAGCCCTTAAAAATATATTAAAAAGTGTGTTTTGAGCGGATATTATGTTGGATTAAAAATACGGTTATTGGTAGGGAGAGCTTAGGATACCTTATTAAAAAGGTAATCGGGCCTATGCACTAAATAAGAATTTGGCGCTTGCTAATATTTAGGGCGTAAGTCCAGAGGAGTCTGCGGGCATTCACAAAACAATTATTATCTTAAGCTTTTTAGAGAAAATGTGAGCGTATTCAACCCTTTTTAATAAAAAATAAGGTAAAGTCTTATTCATTCCGTGAATGTTAAACTAATAATGATAAAAATTGTGTTCTATTCATTAGCCAATAAAAAGGCTCTCATTACTATGAGAGCCTTTATCTTGACGCTTATGTAAAAGCGAACTTATTTCTTCGCTGCGCGCTCGAAGGAGGCAACGATTTCCGCTTTAGCCGCTTCGGCGTTGTCCCAACCGTCAACTTTCACCCATTTGCCTTTTTCGAGATCTTTATAATGCTCGAAGAAATGAGTGATCTGCGCTTTCAGCAGTTCTGGCAGATCGTTCACATCTTTAATGTGATCGTACTCTTTGCTCAGTTTGGTGTGCGGTACGGCAACCAGTTTCGCATCTTCACCGGATTCGTCGGTCATTTTCAGTACGCCAACCGGACGGCAACGGATGACGGCGCCTGGCTGCAGCGGGTACGGCGTCGGGACCAGAACGTCTACCGGGTCGCCGTCCAGAGACAGGGTATGGTTGATGTAACCGTAGTTGCACGGATAGAACATCGCGGTGGACATGAAGCGGTCAACGAACAGCGCGCCGCTCTCTTTGTCAACTTCGTATTTGATCGGATCTGCGTTAGCCGGGATCTCGATAACGACGTAGATATCTTCCGGCAGTTCTTTACCCGCCGGGACGTTGAGTAAGCTCATGTCTGTTTCCTTTGAATTTATGACAAACAAGTGGCGAGTATTATAGCCAACTCACGCCGAAAGTCTTCGCTTGTTTTCGTTTCCGCCTCATCTGGCGCGTCGTTGCGGAGCATAAACGACAAAGGTTAAGAACCGGAAAAATCACGGGCCTGATAAGGCAACGCCGCCATCGGACATGTTATTGCCCAATGGCGGCTTCATGCGTTAGTCCGCATGGTGGTAAAGATTACGCGTCCGGGTATTCGCGGATAAAGCGTTCCACATCGTCAACCATATGGCGGTTGCCAACGAAGAACGAGCGGCGCTGGTGCAGGCTTTCCGGAATGATATCCAGAATACGTTCTTTACCATCGCTTGCTTTGCCGCCGGCCTGTTCCGCGAGGAACGCCATCGGGTTGCATTCATACAGCAGACGCAGTTTTCCCTGCGGATGGCTGGCGGTGCTGGGGTAGAGATAGATGCCGCCTTTCAGCAGGTTGCGGTGGAAATCGGCCACCAGAGAGCCAATGTAACGTGAGGTATAAGGGCGACTTGTTGAACTATCCTCTTCCTGGCAGAATTTGATGTACTTCTTCACGCCATTCGGGAATTTAATGTAGTTGCCTTCGTTAATGGAGTAGGTTTTACCCTTTTCCGGGAAACGCATACGTTCCTGGCACAGACAGAACACGCCTAACGACGGATCGTAGGTGAAAGCGTGTACGCCGCAGCCGGTGGTGTAAACCAGCATGGTGGACGAGCCATACACGACATATCCCGCTGCGACCTGTTTGTTGCCGGGTTGCAGGAAATCTTCTTCGGTGACCGGCGTGCCGACGGGCGTCACGCGGCGATAAATCGAGAAAATCGTACCGACAGAGACGTTAACGTCGATGTTAGAAGAGCCATCCAGAGGGTCCATCAGCACCACATATTTCGCGTGTTCGCAGCCTTCAAAGACGACAATTTCGTCCTCTTCTTCCGATGCGATGCCCGCTACAATATCGCGCGCTTTTAGTGCAGCTTTCAGTTTCTCGTTCGCGAACAGATCGAGTTTCTGCTGAACCTCGCCCTGTACGTTCTCAGCACCGCTGGCACCCAGGATATCGACCAGACCGGCCTTGTTGATATCGCGGTGGATGATCTTGGCGCCCAATTTTATTGCCGACAGCAAAGCAGTGAGCTCACCGGTAGCCTGAGAGAACTCGTGCTGCTTTTCGACAATAAATTCACCTAACGTTTTCATAACACTTTCCCTGCAATTGATTGGAGTAAAGCGACCGTAACAATCTTAACAAACATTTCAGATGATGCGCTCAGGTGAATCGCGCCAGCAAAGTACAGATTTACCTGAAATGCGTTTCTCACTTGCCAGACATGTGCGTAAAATGGCTCGCAGATAAAAAAAGGATAGTGACGTATGCGCATTCATATTTTGGGAATTTGTGGCACTTTCATGGGGGGGCTGGCGATGCTGGCTCGCTCGCTTGGTCATGAAGTAACGGGTTCGGACGCCAATGTGTATCCGCCGATGAGTACCTTACTTGAGAAGCAAGGCATTGATCTGATCCAGGGTTATGACGCCAGCCAGCTCGATCCGCAGCCGGATCTGGTGATTATCGGCAATGCGATGACGCGCGGGAATCCGTGCGTGGAAGCGGTGCTGGAAAAAAACATTCCCTTTATGTCTGGTCCACAGTGGCTGCATGACTTTGTGTTGCGCGATCGCTGGGTACTGGCGGTCGCCGGTACCCACGGCAAAACCACGACCGCAGGCATGGCGACCTGGATACTGGAAGCGTGCGGGTACAAACCGGGCTTCGTGATCGGCGGCGTACCGGGCAACTTTGAGGTTTCCGCGCGCCTGGGCGAGAGCCCGTTCTTTGTTATCGAAGCGGATGAGTACGACTGCGCGTTCTTTGATAAACGTTCTAAATTTGTGCATTACTGCCCGCGTACGCTGATCCTCAACAACCTTGAGTTTGATCATGCCGACATCTTCGACGATCTGAAAGCGATCCAGAAGCAGTTCCACCATCTGGTGCGCATCGTGCCGGGGCAGGGGCGCATCATCTGGCCGGAAAACGACATCAACCTGAAACAGACCATGGCGCTGGGCTGCTGGAGCGAGCAGGAGCTGGTGGGCGAGCAGGGACACTGGCAGGCGAAGAAGCTGACTACGGATGCTTCCGAGTGGGAAGTGTGGCTGGACGGCGAAAAAGTCGGCGATGTGAAATGGGGCCTGGTCGGCGAACATAACATGCACAATGGGCTGATGGCGATTGCCGCCGCGCGCCACGTGGGCGTCGCCCCCGCAGAAGCGGCCAGTGCGCTGGGGTCATTTATTAACGCCCGCCGCCGTCTGGAGCTACGCGGTGAAGCGAACGGCGTGACGGTGTATGACGATTTTGCTCACCATCCGACGGCAATTCTGGCCACGCTGGCGGCGCTGCGCGGTAAAGTGGGCGGCACCGCGCGCATTATCGCAGTGCTGGAGCCGCGCTCTAACACGATGAAGATGGGGTTATGCAAGGATGACCTGGCGCCGTCGTTAGGGCGTGCGGATGAAGTGTTCCTGCTGCAGCCGCCGCATATTCCGTGGCAAGTGGCGGAAGTCGCCGAAGCCTGCGTACAGCCTGCTCACTGGAGTGGAGATGTCGATACGCTGGCGGAAATGGTGGTGAAAACCGCACAGCCTGGCGATCACATCCTGGTGATGAGCAACGGCGGTTTCGGCGGCATCCATCAGAAATTGCTGGATGGGCTGGCGAAAAAAGCTCAGAACGTAACAGCGTATTAAATGACTATGCGGTCAGCCAGCTTTGTGGCTGGCTGTTTTATATGGGGCATCTTGCCATCGAAAGCGCATTCCGCTCGCCGGGAGACGTTAAAGCAATACTGAAAAAATCATTTGCCGCTCAGTATTGAAAAAGAGTAGACGCATATCCTTAAAGTAATCAGTGTAATACACTAAGAGTGTTCCGCCGGTTGCCGTATGCGGGACGAAAAGAGCCAGTTCGCAATAACAGATGAAGGTTTCGTGATTTATAAACGTCATCTTCTGCCTTTCAACGTTTGCGATGCCGCCTGGCTGCGGGCATCGTCCAGTCATAACAATGCTGATCCTGTCGCATTTATGCGGTCAGATTCAGATTGCTCAGAACCCAGCCCGCCAGCAAATTCTGTACTGAAGGTAACCACAGCGCAATTTGAATGTTGTTAACTGTATGTTCAGTTCATTTGTGCTAATATGGTTATTTACGAAATTTTCGTTCTATTAGAGTATCATGCATGTCTAAACATCAAACTCAACTTTCCTTACTGCAGGATGATATCCGCAGTCGCTATGACAGCCTTAGCAAACGTCTTAAACAAGTTGCTCAGTATATTCTGGATAACAGTAATAGCGTTGCTTTTGACACGGTCGCTTCCATCGCGCAACATGCCGATGTTCCCCCTTCGACACTGATTCGTTTTGCTAATGCGTTTGGTTTTAGCGGATTTAATGAAATGAAACAGGTATTTCGCCAGCACCTGATGGAGGAAACAGTAAGCTATACCGAGCGGGCGCGTCTGTTCAGACAGAAAAATGCGGATGAAGGGGAACCTACCCCGGAAAAGCCGGGTGAAATTCTGAAGCTATTTTCAATGGTGAATGCACAGGTATTACAACAATTACCGGTGCAGATTAAAAATGAGCAGTTGGATGCGGCGGTCAATCTGTTAGCGAAAGCCGACAATATTTATGTGATTGGATTACGTCGTTCGTTTAGCGTGGCCAGTTATTTAACCTACGCATTGCGTCATCTGGAGAGACGGGCATTTTTAATTGACGGTATTGGCGGAATGTTCTCTGAACAGCTAAGTATGGTCAGCCCCGACGATGTCGTTATTGCCATCAGCTACTCGCCTTACGCGCAGGAAGTGGTGGAATTAGTCGAGCTTGGCGCGAAACGCGGTGCGCACCATATTGCGATAACCGATAGCCAGGTCAGCCCGCTGGCAGCGTTCAGTGAAGTCTGTTTTGTGGTACGTGAAGCGCAGGTCGATGGTTTCCGTTCTCAGGTCGCGTCCATGTGTCTGGCGCAAACGTTAGCGGTTTCACTGGCGCTGGCGACGGAGTAAAAAAACAAGCCGATGATCGTATTTAGCGATCATCGGCATTGTGGTGAAACTTAATCAGAATAACGTTCGGTTTGAATTGGCTGCAGTTTTTTTCTGCGTTTTGCTAACACTACGCTCTCCATTTTCTCCAGCGAAATGCCTTTTGTTTCCGGCAGGTAACGGCAGATAAAGAAGTAACTGAAGATGCAGCAGATGGCGAATATCCACATTGGAAATGCGCCGTGGAAATGCGAAAGTAAATACGGGTTTTCATTAATCATCGGGAAGAATTGCGAAACTAAAAAGTTTGCCATCCACATAAATCCAACCGAAATACTCATTCCCTGCGACCTCATCCGGTTAGGGAATATTTCAGAAATAAGCACCCATGCGCCCACGCCCCAGGAAAGCGCGTAGAAAATCATAAAGAACAGCATACCGAATAGCGCGAAATAACCGGTTGCCTGGCTGTACAGCGCCCATGAGGTGAGCAACAAGCCGATGATGCTGCCAATAGTGCCTTTACGCATCAGCGACAAACGCCCCATCTTATCCATAATCATTGCGCCAATAATGGAACCGATAAGCTGAATCACGCCGATCCAGATTGTCTGGAACAGGGCCTCCTGGGCGCTACCGGTCACATCCTTAAGGACGATTGGCGCGTAATACATCATGACGTTAACCCCTGTTACCTGTTGCAGCATAGCGATCATGCAGCCCAGAATCAGGATGAAACGCACGTTCCCGTCGCGGTAATTGAGTTTTTGATGGGCGTTTAGTTGGTCATTTTGCAGTGAGGTTTTTATATCGGCAAGAAGATGTCTGGCATGTTCTTCGTTGGATATTTTGGTCAGTATTTTTAGCGTCTCCTCCTCGCGACCAATCATCATCATCCAGCGGGGAGATTCCGGGATTAAAAAGACTAAAATACAGAACAAAATGCAGGGAATAATACCCGCAGCAAACATATAGCGCCAGCCAAGTTCAATGAGCCAGGTATCCGCTGCAATCGATGCTATTTTGTAGTTAACGTAGAAGATCAGAATCTGACCGAAAACGATAGCGAACTGCTGCATACTTAATGCTCTGCCGCGCATGTTTTTCGGTGAGACTTCAGACATATACATCGGTGATACTGTTGCCGCCAGGCCGACTGCCAGTCCACCGATAATGCGATAAATCACAAAATGGGTGAACGTGTAGGAGAGGGAGGTGCCCACTGCGGAAATAGTGAATAACAGCGCTGAAACCATCAATGATTTCTTGCGTCCAAAACGTTTAGATAAATATCCGGCGCTAAACGAACCAATAACGCACCCCACCACAACGCAGGAAACCGCCCAGCCGGTCTCAGCAGGAGATAGATGAAAGTAGCTGGTCAGTGAACCAATCGCACCTGAAATAACAGCAGTATCGTAGCCAAATAATATTCCGCCCAGTGCGGCAATCGCGCAGATGCGTAATATGTAACCCGTATTATAACAACTATCTGATGTGGACATAGGTAGATTATCTCCAGAATAAACTTCATCTATCTGTTTGAATTTAGTGAACAAATAGACAAATTCATCTTATGTCGGTCATTGCCGTAGCTCTGCCGACGATCTTATAGCTATTGAGAACTCTCGTTTCACAACCTATGTTTTAATTTCAAAACGATCAATAATGAAACTTATGTTTTGTTATGGGTATCACATTTCGAATTTCATAATCCTGGCGTTTTTTATCGTTAAGATGCTGCGTTTTGCGCAGTGCTCTCCTGTATCCTGATGAATTTACTTAATTTTATTGCTTTCGTGACAGTGCCTGAACTCAATTTGTCAGGGGCCGTACTTTTTGTTCTTTCCTGGAATATCTCCATTTCGTGATCTTTTTCATGGAATTTTTCTTCTAATGAATGCAAAAATAAAATGAAAAATTTCATTGGTGTGTTGTTTCCTCAACAGGCAAGGGAGGGATTATGTCTCAGAGAAGTAAGTACAATTCGGCCTATGTGTACGTCCTGTGTTGTATTGCGGCGCTGGCTGGATTGATGTTTGGTTATTCAACGGCGGTGATTACCGGGGTGGTATTGCCTTTACAGCAGTATTACCAACTGACGCCAACCGAGACCGGATGGGCCGTTTCCAGTATCGTGATTGGTTGTATCATCGGCGCGCTGGTCGGTGGAAAAATTGCCGATAAACTGGGGCGTAAACCTGCGCTTCTGATCATTGCGATCATTTTTATCGCTTCTTCCTTAGGGGCGGCGATGAGTGAATCGTTCATGATCTTCTCCCTTTCCCGCATTGTGTGTGGTTTTGCGGTTGGGATGGCCGGAACGGCATCCACCATGTATATGTCTGAACTGGCGCCTGCTGAAATTCGCGGCAAAGCGCTGGGCATTTACAATATTTCCGTGGTATCTGGCCAGGTTATCGTGTTTATAGTCAACTATCTGATAGCAAAAGGAATGCCTGCTGATGTGCTGGTTTCCCAGGGCTGGAAGACTATGCTTTTTGCCCAAGTGGTACCCTCCATTGCGATGTTAGCGATTACGCTTTTCCTACCCGAATCACCGGCATGGTGCGCCCGTAACAACCGCAGCGAAACCCGTTCGATAAAGGTGCTTACCCGGATCTACAGTGGATTAACGGCCACAGATGTGGCCGCTATTTTTGACAGCATGAAAGAAACCGTACGTCCACAGGACAACGTCGCCGGGGGAGAACGCACCAACCTGAAAAGCTCGCCGGTGCTCCGCTATATTCTGTTGGTTGGATGCTGTATCGCCGTTTTGCAACAGTTCACAGGCGTTAACGTAATGAACTATTATGCGCCGCTGGTGTTGCAGAACAGCAGTACCGAAGTGGTTATGTTCCAGACCATTTTTATCGCGGTATGTAATGTGGTGGGCAGTTTTATCGGCATGATCCTGTTCGACCGCTATGGCCGTATACCGATTATGAAAATTGGTACCATCGGCTCAATTGTCGGCCTGTTGATCGCGTCATACGGTTTGTACACCCACGATACAGGCTACATTACCATCTTTGGCATCCTGTTTTTTATGCTGCTGTTTGCCGTCAGCTGGAGCGTTGGCGCATGGGTACTGATTTCTGAGGTTTTCCCTGAAAAGATAAAAGGTTTTGGGATGGGGCTGGCGGTGAGCCTGATGTGGATAGCCAACTTCCTCATCTCACTGTTGTTCCCGGTCATAAATGATAACGCCTGGCTGCAGGAGACCTTCGGCGGCGCTTTTTCGATGTGGATTTTTGTCGTCTTTAATTTGGTCTGCTATGTCTTTATTTCTCGTTATGTGCCGGAAACAAAAGGGGTGCCGCTAACAGAAATTGAACGGCTGGCCGAGAACAAGCTGCGTGAAATTCAGGGGAAACGTCGCGATGTAATAGCCTGATACCTCTCCAATATTAGCGGAGAATATCCAGAGATATTCTCCGCTGGTTACACAACCTTTACTCCCTCCAGCGAGTGCGCACAGGATATACCCTGTTGAAACCTCCCCAGTGTTTACCACCTCTACGTAACTAATTGATCCATAATAATATCGGCAAATAGGGTAAGTCTTCTTCTGCATCATTATTTTATTGCGTATTCCTGGTGGGGGCCGTGCCGTAAATACGCTATATACAAAACAGGGAAATAATTTAAGAGAAGGTGGATAGCGATCTTATGAGCGTGTGTGGCGCAGAGTTGAATAAAAAAGCCAGCCGCAGAGGACGGCTGGCAAAGTACCACTCAACGAAGTGTTATCGCGGGTAGTCTGGTGAGTTAATCCACGCGTGGTTCTCTTCCCAGGTGAAACGCCATTTTCGTAGCGGGCCGGCCATCACGTTCAGATAGTAGTTATCGTAACCCGCGATGGTGGCAACCGGGTGGTAGCCTTTAGGTACTTTCACTACATCCCGGTTATAGACCGCCATACATTCATCCAGGCTGCGATCGTCGGTGTAGACGCGCTGTAAGCAGAATCCCTGAGGTGGATTGAAACGGTGATAGTACGTCTCTTCCAGATAGGTCTCCTGGCCTTCAACTGCCGTATCGTGCTTGTGCGCGGGCCAGGAGCTGGTATCGCCTTCATTAGTGTACACTTCAACGACTAGCAGGCTGTCGGCGAGCTGGCTATCAGGAAGGATGTTATGCACCAGGCGCTGATTGCGCCCTTTTCCCCGATGCTCTACCCCGACCTCTTGTGGCGAGATCAGACGTACCGGAAGCTCTCCGAATCCCGGCGCGCTGCATACGGCCAGCTCAAGGTCGGTTTCGGCTGTCACTTTCGCCTCCGTATGATGGGGGAGGTAAACCGAATAAGCTGGAATGCGTTCAAACGGACTCATGCGCTGACCAATCCGATAGAAAAAACTGTCGGCGGCCTTAACGCTGGCCAGCCCGGCAACCAGCACCAGACAGCGTTCACGCTCATCGGACGGCAGGGTTATCGACTCTCCAGCCTTCAACTGCCAGACATCAAAACCGACATACTCCCAGCCTGCATTTTGAGGGGAAATGTGTTGGATATTTCCCGACTCAGAGGTACAGGTACTCAGCAAGTTGGCCATAATCTTCTCCTTCCTGAAAGCGTATTAACCGAGAGTCGGCATACTGAACTCCGATACGATCTGCTGTCCGTTCGGCCAACGCGAGGTAACGGTTTTCATCCGGGTATAGAAGCGCACGCCATCCGGCCCATGGACGTTCAGGGCGCCAAACACCGAGCGCTTCCAGCCGCCAAAAGAGTGAAATGCCATCGGAACCGGAACTGGAATATTAATACCGACCATCCCGGCTTCAACCGACTGGGCGAATTCGCGCGCATAGTGACCGTTGGTGGTGAAAATCACGCTGCCGTTGCCGAATTCATGGGAGTTTACCGTGCTAATGGCGGTGGCATAATCCGGGACGCGCACAATTCCGAGAACCGGGCCAAAAATTTCTTCACGCCAGATGGTCATCTCAGGCGTGACGTTATCAAACAGAGTGCCGCCGACATAAAAGCCTTCAGGATATCCCGCCACGCTATAGTTGCGGCCATCCATGACCAGAGTTGCTCCCTCGCTAACTCCTTTGTCGATGTAACCCAACACTTTCTGTTGATGAGCACGTGAAACAACCGGGCCCATTTCATTTTCATCTTTGCCGCGCAGCTCTCCCGGGCCGATACGTAGCGCCGCAATCAGCGGTTTCAGGCGTTCGATCAGACGGTCCGCCGTTTCATCGCCCACCGCGACCACTACCGGCAGCGCCATACAGCGTTCGCCCGCGGAACCAAATGCTCCGCCCATAATGGCGTTGACGGTGGCGTCCAGATCTGCATCCGGCATGACGATTGCGTGATTTTTGGCGGCCCCGAAGGCCTGTACGCGTTTGCCATGGGCGCTGGCGGTGGTATAGATATGTTCCGCGACGGCGGAGGAACCGACAAAGCTGACGGCCTGTACGCGAGGGTCGCTGGTCAACAGGCTAGCCGCCTCATTGCCACAGTGAACAACGTTAAACACGCCGTCCGGCAGGCCAGCCTCCTGTAGAAGCTGTGCCATACGTAACGATGCGGACGGCACCAGTGCGGGCGGCTTCAGGACGAAGGTATTGCCGCAAGCCAGAGCAACCGGGAACATCCACATAGGCACCATTGCCGGGAAGTTAAACGGTGTGATGCCTACCACAACCCCAAGCGGCTGCATTAATGAAAAGCTGTCAACGCCTGAGCCGACATTAAAGGAGTACTCTCCTTTGCTGAGGTGCGGGATCCCGCAGGCAAATTCGACAACCTCTATGCCGCGCGTCAGCTCGCCAAGCGCATCTGACCAGACCTTGCCATGCTCGCTGACGATCAGCGCCGCCAGTTCGTCCCGATGCTTTTCCAGTAATACTTTGAATTCAAAAAGGATACGTGCCCGGCGTAGCGGAGTCATTTTACTCCATGCCGGAAAAGCCTCATGTGCGCTTTGAATTGCCGCCAGCATCTCCTCTCGGGTGCTCTGGGTGACCTGACGAATTACTTTACCGGTGGCCGGATTAGTCACCGGTAGCGCCTCGCCGCTGCTGCTCAGTGTCGTTTTACCATGAATAAAATTGCCGACTGTTTCCATCTCTTTTTTATCCTCTTAAACCGATGTTGACGACGTTCTGACTGAGCGGTCACAGGAAAGCCTGGTTATCTTCAGCCTAAAACGCATACCGTATTCAATGTAAATTTTAGGATTAAAAATTTCAAATTTATTTTTATGAAATTTTATTTTGAAAATTTGACGACTGATTTTTATACGAGGGTATGTGCAGTAAGAAATCAAAAATCTAATTAACTTATTGATTTTTATCGTTTTTATTTGGTGTGGTATCAATGGTTGTCTGTTGTAACGAGGAAAGATTTGGAAAAAATTATGATCTATATAGCATTTTTGTTTCATTTGGTGTGGTATAAAAATTCAAATTTCAGGGGTGTTTCGGCACCACAGTTTCGGATATTGGAGGGTAAATCATGCGCTTGTGCTTCTGTCCTTCAGAACGAGAGAATAAGGCTCAGCCCCAGTTGGCGTATGTGAGCCAGGTCAGTGAGAGCAATGGTCCGTTTGTCCGGTTCATGCATATGCACCCACAGACCGTTGAACTGATTCTTATCACCGAAGGAGACGGGGAGTATTTCATTGGCGATCGCATCTACCCGGTTCGTAAAGGCGACCTGGTCATTTATAACAGCCAGGTGGTGCATGATGAGTATCTGGAAAGCGGGCGGCCAATTGGCACTATTTGTTGTGGGATTAACAATATTTCGTGTCCGGGTCTACGTGAGAATGCGCTAATACCGGATGATATTGTGCCGGTTATTCCACTGTATCACCATTATGCGACGGTGGAAAAACTGATGAGCTCCGTGTTTACCGTTATTAATCAGCATGCGGTAGAAGGGCCAGCAATGGCGCAGCTATTGACCCAGGTAGTACTCAAATACATTGAGGGAAATGTCTTATTGCGCACAGGTAACGATGCCATACAGCGCCATGAAAATTTACTTGATTCAATAAAATCCTATATTGATCGCAATTTCTATGAGCCAATTCGGCTGGATACGCTGGCGACGAAATTTAATGTCAGTCCTTATTATGTTTCCCATGAATTTAAACGCCGCTATGGTTATTCACCGATGGATTACCTGATAAAACGTAGGCTGGGGGAGGCGCAATCGTTACTAACCACGGATGAAGGCGGGCGCGAAAAGATCACCTCTATTGCTTATCGTGTTGGCTTTAGCAACCTTAGTCATTTTCAGAATTACTTCAAAAATAAAGTAGGGAAAACGCCCGGTCAATATCGCAAGGACTATCGTAAAGCTAATTATTTATTATTTGAATATTAATGCTTGCTAAAATTTAATCGTCATGAGAATGGTCGCAATACTGCGGCCATTTTTTATTTGTCGGTATATTTTATGCGTTTATCTATAGCGCGAAAAGTCTGGCAATATCATTAAAGAGTGATGATTTTTTTGTGATACCTGACGCATTTATCCCACTTCTTCAACCAGGATAGATAAAGTTTTTCAGGCTACAAAAAGTAATATGTTGTCCATCAAAGGTTAATTTGCATCGCGGTATGCAGTAAAAGCGTTTCATTAAGTGGGAGCCAGCAATATGTACAATGTAAAAAAGAGCATTAAGTTGGGGATTGCGCCTATCGGTTGGCGCAATGATGATATTCCTGAGATTGGTAAAGAAAATACATATAAACAAATACTTAGTGATGCCGCGCTCACCGGTTTTTCCGGGACGGAAGTTGGCGGTTGTTATCCGCAGGATCCTGCTGAGTTAAATAAAGAGTTAATGCTTCGCGGGCTGGAAATACCGGGCCAGTGGTTTTCTTCCTTTATTATTCGCGACGGTATTGCATCTGCGATGAATGCTTTTGAACAGCATTGTGCTTATTTGCAGGCAATACATGCATATGTCGCCGTTGTTTCTGAACAAACTTATAGTATTCAAGGTATTATCGATAAGTGCGTTTATACAGAGAAGCCTAACTTCAGCGACAGCGAATGGCAGCTTTTATGCGAAGGACTTAATGCGCTTGGGAAGATTGCCAATGCGCACGGGCTGAAGCTCGCTTTCCATCATCATATGGGCACCGGTGTGCAGACTCTGCCAGAAGTGGATCGACTCATGGAGAATACCGATCCGCAATTTGTACATCTGCTGTTTGATACCGGACATATATATGTTTCTGACGGCGATGTCATGCCGCTACTGAGTAAACATTTTGATCGTATTAAACACGTTCATTTTAAAGATGTGCGTAATGAAAAACTCAAAGCATGTCGCCTCGCGAAGAAATCATTCCTCAATTCTTTCCTTGATGGTGTGTTTACCGTCCCCGGCGATGGAAATATTGATTTTAAATCCGTATTAGCTTATCTGGTCGGGCATCAATATTCTGGCTGGATTGTTGTTGAGGCCGAGCAGGATCCTAAGAAATATAACCCATTGGAATATGCGCAAAAAGGTAAAAAGCATATTGATGAGTTACTGAAAAATTATCTTTAATTGAAAAGGAAACAGAAAATGACTTTAAAAGCAGGTATTGTAGGTATCGGCATGATCGGCTCCGATCACTTAAGACGTCTGGCCAACACCGTGTCGGGTGTTGAGGTTGTTGCCGTATGTGATATCGTCGCGGGTAGGGCGCAGGCGGCGCTGGATAAGTATGCGATCGAAGCCAAAGATTATAATGACTATCACGATCTGATTAATGATAAAGACGTTGAAGTGGTCATCATTACCGCATCAAATGAGGCGCATGCCGATGTGGCCGTTGCCGCGCTAAATGCTAACAAATATGTTTTCTGTGAAAAACCGTTAGCGGTGACGGCTGCGGATTGTCAGCGTGTGATTGAAGCAGAGCAGAAAAATGGTAAGCGCATGGTGCAGATTGGTTTTATGCGCCGCTACGACAAAGGTTACGTTCAGCTGAAAAATATTATCGACAGCGGCGAAATCGGTCAGCCATTAATGGTTCATGGACGTCATTACAATGCCAGCACGGTGCCAGAATACAAAACGCCACAGGCTATCTATGAAACATTGATTCATGAAATTGACGTTATGCACTGGCTGCTTAACGAAGATTATAAAACCGTTAAGGTTTACTTCCCGCGTCAGTCCAGCCTGGTGACCACTCTGCGTGATCCGCAGCTGGTTGTAATGGAAACCACCTCCGGCATCAATATTGTGGTTGAAGTATTTGTGAACTGCCAGTATGGCTACGACATTCACTGCGATGTTACCGGCGAGAAAGGAATGGCGGAGCTGCCAACCGTTGCCAGCGCCGCGGTACGGAAAGCGGCGAAGTATAGCACCGACATCCTGGTTGACTGGAAACAGCGCTTTATTGATGCCTACGACATTGAGTTCCAGGATTTCTTCGATCGCCTGAACGCAGGATTGCCGCCGGCAGGCCCAACGTCATGGGATGGTTATCTGGCTGCGGTTACCGCTGATGCCTGCGTGAAGTCTCAGGAAACAGGGAATACCGAGATTGTTGAATTACCCTCAAAACCTGATTTCTACAAATAAACCTTCCGCGTATTAAAACCTTCTGCCGGATAGCGATGCTTAAGCGTCCTATCCGGCATATCACAATTTATTATCTTCTTTTATCCGGAACTTCCCTATGAAAGGCAGACTCATCTCTTCCGATCCGTATCGTCAGCAATTCCTTGTTGAGCGTGCGGTCTCTTTTTCGCATCGTCAGCGTGATTGCAGTGAATTAATCAGCGTCTTACCGCGCCACACGTTACAGCAGATTGACGGATTCGGCGGCAGCTTTACCGAAGGTGCGGGCGTGGTATTCAACAGCATGAGCGAAAAGACGAAGGCGCAATTTCTTTCCCTTTATTTTTCTGCTCAGGAACATAATTACACTCTGGCGCGGATGCCAATTCAGAGCTGTGATTTTTCCCTGGGCAATTACGCGTATGTCGATTCCAGCGCTGACCTGCGACAGGGACGACTCTCCTTTTCCCACGATGAAGCGCATTTAATACCGCTGATTTCCGGGGCGTTGCGGTTAAATCCACAAATGAAGCTGATGGCTTCGCCGTGGAGTCCGCCGGCGTTTATGAAAACTAATAACGATATGAACGGTGGCGGCAAGCTGCGGCGCGAATGCTACGCCGACTGGGCCGATATCATTATCAACTACCTGCTGGAATACCGCCGCCACGGCATTAATGTGCAGGCGCTTTCCGTGCAGAATGAGCCGGTGGCGGTAAAAACCTGGGACTCCTGTCTGTATAGCGTGGAAGAGGAGACAGCCTTTGCCGTGCAGTATCTGCGTCCGCGCCTCGCCCGGCAGGGTATGGATGAGATGGAGATCTATATCTGGGATCACGATAAAGATGGCCTGGTAGACTGGGCTGAACTCGCCTTTGCTGACGAAGCTAATTATAAGGGAATTAACGGGCTGGCATTCCACTGGTATACCGGCGACCATTTTTCGCAAATACAGTATCTGGCCCAGTGCCTGCCGGATAAAAAACTCCTGTTTTCCGAAGGCTGTGTGCCAATGGAGAGCGATGCCGGTAGCCAGATTCGCCACTGGCATACCTATCTCCATGACATGATTGGTAATTTCAAATCGGGTTGTAGCGGGTTTATCGACTGGAATCTGCTGTTGAACAGTGAGGGGGGGCCGAATCATCAGGGTAATCTGTGTGAAGCGCCCATTCAATACGATGCGCAAAACGACGTGCTGCGGCGTAACCACTCCTGGTATGGTATTGGCCACTTCTGCCGCTATGTGCGTCCGGGGGCGAGGGTCATGCTTTCTTCAAGTTACGATAATCTTCTGGAAGAGGTGGGATTTGTGAATCCCGACGGCGAGCGTGTGCTGGTGGTGTATAACCGCGATGTCCAGGAAAGGCGTTGCCGGGTGCTGGATGGCGATAAAGAGATCGCGTTAACGCTGCCGCCGTCAGGCGCCAGTACGTTGCTATGGCGGCAGGAGTCGATCTGAATGATGAAGCTGGGATTTAATGAAGCGACCTGTATGCGAAACTCCACGCTGGCACAGGATGTTGTGTTGGCGGAACGTTTTGGCTATGACTACATCGAAATCCGTCTGGATATGTTGCAGGAGTGGTTACAGAAACATACGTTAAGCGAGCTGGCAGACATTTTTGCCGTCGGCCACCTTAAGCCCTGGGGCTACAATTCGCTGGAAGACATTACGTTTTGTGATAGCGAAAGCTGGGCGGAGAAACGGCGGCAGTTGGCTTTCGCCTGCCATGCTGGCTCAGTGGTGGGGGGTGATTGTCTGGTTGTGGTGCCCACCATTCGTCAGGGGGGAAATTTTCCGCCAGGGGAAACGGTGAAAGATTCAGTGAAGCGTCTGCGCGAGATGGCGGCAGTGGCGGAAGAAAGCCAGATGCGGCTGGCCTTTGAGCCGATCGGTTCCGCAGGATGCTGTGTGCGCAGTCTTGCCATGGCGATGGAGATCGTAGATGCGGTCGATCGCAGTAACGTCGGGCTGGTCGTCGATGCCTTTAATCTTTACCTGCACGATCAATGGCGGGATCTGACCACGCTTCGCCAGATCCCTGTGGAAAAGATCTTCGTTTACCATATTGATGACGCCGATAATCTGCCGCTGGCAACGCTGGAGCATTGCCATCGTCTGTTTCCTGGCAACGGCGTGATCCCACTGCATGAGATCACGCATGAGCTAGTGCAGAAGGGCTATGAGGGGATCTGTTCGCTGGAACTGTTTAACCCTGGCTACTGGCAGATGGCGGCCAGCGAAGTCTTTGCGATAGGGGCGGAAAAGACTCGCCCCTTCTTAACAGCTTAATGTTGCCGCAGCAGGAGATGGACAACCGCCGCGCCCAGCAGCGCGCAGGCCGCGGCCAGAAGAAAGACCTGCTGATAGCCGATAAACGGCGTCAGCAGGCCCGCTATTGGTCCGGTAAATCCGTAGGCCAGATCCTGAAACGCTGACCAGACGCCGAGGGCCGTACCACGAATCTCCGGTGGCACTCTGCGCACAACCTCTACGCCCAGCGATGGGAACATCAGCGAACAGCCGCAGCCGGTAATCGCCGCGCCAATCAGCGCAGCGCCTGCTGACGGAGCGGCCCACATTACCGCCAGTCCGGTCCCCTCTACCAGTAGTGAAAAGGTTGCGACCGTGGCGCCGCCGTAACGGTCGGGAAATTTGGCGCAGAAAAAGCGGACAGCGATAAACGCAATGCCAAACAGCGTCATCGCAAAACCGGTGTTATCCCAGTGACGCTCGTTGAACCAGAGGGCGGTAAACGCGCTTAGGGTGGCAAAACCAATGCCCTGGAGCACAAGCCCTGTTCCGGGCCGCCACACCAGGCCGACGACCCGTAGCACTGGCACGCGGGGACGGGCTGTTGGGATATTCCCCGGAATGCCATAGATGACTCCGCTGGCGATGATCGGCAACAGCACGACGAGGAGCGCCGGAAGCGCCAGGCCGGCCCTGGCGTAAAGCGACAGCCCCAGCGGCGCGCCGATAGCCAGCGCACCGTAGGTCGCCATGCCGTTCCAGGAAATAACCTGACCCGCGTGGGTCGAGCCCGCCAGCCACATCCCCCAGGTTAAATTACCGGTCAAAATGAAACTTTCACCGATGCCCAGCAGCACACGACCAACAATCAGTATGGCCCATGCGAGCAGCGGAACCGGGTGAGCGATTAGACTGACCAGCATCAGCAGACCTGATGCGGCGCAGTAGAACTGACCGGTGATAACCGTCCGACGTCCGCCTGACGTGTCGGCTTTTCGACCCGCGGCGCCCCGGGTAAGCAAGGTGGCGATAAACTGGCTGCCTACCGCGATACCGATCAACAGATCGCTCAGATGCAACTGCTGCTGAACGTACAGCGGCAGCATGACTAACGGGATGCCAATAGTCAGATAGTTGAGAAACATCGCGGCGCTGATGCGAAACAGCGTGATCGATGTGGAATGTTGTGTGAGAGCTGGCATGGAATCGTCCTTGAACACGCCCCTTGTCCGATGCAGACACGGGGCGTGATGAGGCGGGCATTAACGTGCCGGGCGGTATTCGCGCCAGTAGTCGATAAGCATGCGATATTTTTGTTTCACCGTTGCGATGAGCTGTTCATCGTTAAGCTGGCCGCCTAACCACTGGCGTGACGGTTCGCCAAAGATGGTCCGGCCGACGGCGAAACCTTTCACCCAGGGCATATCCGCTGCTGCGGCGAATCCTGACTTCAACTCGCTTTCCGGTGCGTCCAGGCCAAGTATCAATATACCGCGACATTCAGGGTCATAATGCTCAATATGCTGGCTGATTTCTCGCCAACGATCTGGGCTTAACGGCGGCAGTTTCCACCAGTCCGGCAGGATCCCCAGTTGATAAAAACGTTCCACAATCTGAGGATAGTATTGCTCATTTTGGTCTGCCGCATCGCGCGGCAAGATGACTTCCAGCAGCAGATCATGACCAGACTGGCAGCAGGCGCGGTAAACCTCGTCAATGAGCGCCTCTTGTTCAAGACGTACCGACTCTGCATCGAGTGGATGATAGAAGACCAGACATTTCACGACGTGCTCTTGCGGCCAGCTGACAAGCTGAGAGCCAATATCGCCATGTTCCAGCTTCAGCGGATACGAACCGGGCATCTCAACTGGTCGGCCAATCCACCATCCCTGGCCGGTCACGTCGTTAAGCGCCTGCTGACCAAAGGTGGTATCGGCAAGGATGCCGCTATTATTCTGTAAACCGGCCTCAAGCGCCGCCTGACGCGCCCCTTCCAGCAGTAGTATCTTCAGGGGGGGGATCGCGGATTCACTGGCGCCGACTTCATTTGCGATATCCACCAGTTGCTTGCGATGGTCAAAGGCGAATACGCACAGCTCCGGCCAGTGCTGTTTACGGGTTGTGACCCGATGAAGGTGATTCAGCCGCGGGTCTTTGTCTGGCCGGGTGATGGATTGTTCACGCGCGAGGTAGTCGTCCAGCTCTTTTTTGGTTGGCATGGCGGGGGCACAACCGTGGCGCGATACCACTAACGCGCCGCAGGCGTTTGCATAACGGCAGGCTTGCTCCCAGCTTTCATCGTTCAGGTATCCCCGCAGCAGTCCTGACATAAAGGCATCGCCCGCGCCCAGAACGTTCAGAACGTCTACGCGAACGCCGCTATGTATCTTCACCTGCGACCAGTCATCGGCGATGTTGCCTTCAAAGACTGAGCAGCCCAGCGCGCCGCGTTTGCACACCAGTACGGCCTGGGTCAACTGACGGACGCGCCGCAGGGCGGTCAGCGTGTCGGTACTGCCGCCGGCGATATGGAATTCTTCTTCGGTCCCAACGATCAGATCGAAATGGCGCAATACCTGCTGGAGCTGTTCGGTAACCTGTGATGAGGCGATGAAACGTGTTTCACCGTCTCCTAGCGACGTCAGACCCCACAGTACGGGGCGGTAGTCGATATCCAGCGCCCGCCGCAGCCCGTGTTTTTGCGCATACTCCAGCGCTTTAAGAACGGCGGCGCGTGTATTGGGGTGAGAAAGATGAGTGCCGGTGACGGCTAATGCGCGTGAAGAAGCGATGTAATCTTCGCGGATATCCTCAGGTGTTAGCGCCATGTCCGCGCAGTTATCGCGGTAGAAGATCAGAGGAAAGGTGTCCTGATCTTTAATGCCGAGGATCACCAGCGCGGTCAGACGATCGCGATCCGACAGCAGGCACTGCGTATCCACACCAACGCGGTTTAATTCTTCACGAACGAAACGTCCCATATGCTCATCGCCGACGCGGGCCAGCATAGCGGAACGTAATCCCTGAATGGCCGTGCCGTAGGCAACATTGCCTGACGATCCCCCTAAATATTTAGCGAAAGTCGTCATATCCTCCAGCCGCGACCCGATTTGTTGACCATACAAATCAACGGCGACTCGTCCCAGACAGATAACGTCCAGCGGCTTTTGCTCACTACTGACTGCTTTATTCATTGACATATCCCCTAACAGAAGACGGTGTTATTTTTGCCCATACTAAGGTTTGGTGATTTCATTTTCAATAAAAATGGAAATAATGTTTTCATTTATTGTTTGAACAAGATCACAGAAATGGCATTTCCGGGCAACGCGTATGATCGTTTTTTGTTGTGTTTTTTGTTTTAATTTATTGATTATTAATGTGTTATTTCTTTTAAAAGCACATGGAAGATAAATTTCATTTTCATGAAAAATACGCCTAAATGGCGAAATTTTTTAACCGTTTTTTGATCTCCTTCCCATAAATGAAATATAAATTCCATATAATTGTGAGAACGGAAATTTTGATCCTATGATAAGTCTCTGTGTTTTTGGGGCTGAAGCGATGCATAAGCAGGCAACGACAGCCGAACGGTTGATAAAAGCAGGTGGGGTACATGAAAACAATCAGGTTGACCATGGCGCAGGCTTTGGTGCGCTTTCTTGATAATCAGTACATCGACGTAGACGGCAGCGAAATCAAATTTGTAAAAGGGATTTTCGCCATTTTTGGCCACGGGAACGTCGTCGGATTGGGGCAAGCGCTGGAAGAGGACTGTGGCCAACTTAGCGTTCATCAAGGGCGTAACGAACAGGGAATGGCGCATATCGCGACGGGATTTGCCCGCCAGATGCGTCGCCATCAGATTTATGCCTGCACCTCCTCAGTGGGGCCAGGGGCCGCCAATATGATCACCGCAGCGGCGACCGCGACGGCTAACCGTATTCCACTGCTTTTGCTGCCGGGCGATGTGTACGCATCTCGTCAACCCGACCCGGTTTTGCAACAGGTTGAACAAGAACACGATCTGACGCTGAGCACCAATGACGCTTTCCGTGCAGTTAGCCGCTACTGGGATCGCATTACGCGTCCGGAACAGCTAATGAGCGCCTGTATCAGCGCGATGCGGGTGTTAACCGATCCGGCGGATACGGGGGCCGTGACGCTTTGCCTGCCACAGGATGTGCAGGGTGAAGCCTGGGATTATCCGGATTATTTTTTCGCTCGCCGGGTCTATCGTCTTGAGCGTCACGCGCCGACGGAGCCGATGCTGAACGAGGCGGTTGCGCTGATTCGCCGCCACCAGCGGCCGCTGATCGTTTGCGGCGGGGGCGTGAAGTACTCGCAGGCTGAAGAGGCGCTGCTGAGATTTGCCGAACGCTGTCATCTGCCGATTGCTGAAACCCAGGCTGGCAAGGGAGCGCTCAGTTCTGCACATCCGCTGAACGTCGGCGGGATTGGCGAAACCGGTTCACTGGCGGCGAATCTGCTGGCACAGGAAGCCGATCTGATTATCGGTGTGGGGACGCGCTATACCGATTTCACCACCTCCTCAAAGTGGATCTTCCAGAATCCCGACGTGCGCTACTTAAATATCAACGTTAGCCGCTTTGATGTCTTCAAGCTGGATGGCGTACAGATGCAGGGTGACGCTCGCGTCGCCCTGACGCAGCTTAGCGAACGGTTGGCCCAGGAGCATTATGCTTCGCAATGGGGTGAGACTATTCACCGCGTCCGCTCGCAATATATGGCGGAAGTTGAGCGCGTCTATGCTGTGGAATATAGCGGAGAGGGCTTCAAACCTGAAATTGAGGATCATATGGATACTCAAAAGGTGTTTGAAGAGTTTAATGAGATTACGCGGTCGTGGCTGACCCAGACGCGCGTGTTGGGCGTGCTTAACCGGATGTTGCCGGAAAACGCGCTGGTGGTGGCGGCGGCGGGCAGCCTGCCGGGCGACCTCCAGCGTGTCTGGCAAAGCCGCGGCGAGAATGATTACCACGTCGAGTACGGCTACTCCTGTATGGGCTACGAAGTCAATGCCGCATTGGGGGCCAAGCTGGCGCAGCCGGAACGCGAGGTGTACAGCTTCGTGGGCGACGGTTCGTTCATGATGCTGCACTCTGAGTTGGTCACTTCCGTCCAGATGGGGAAAAAGATTACCGTCATTTTGCTCGATAACATGACCAACGGCTGTATCAATAATCTGCAAATGGAACACGGTATGGACAGTTACTTCACCGAGTTTCGTTTCCATCAGCAGGAGAGCGGTCGTCAGGAAGGCGGATTTATCCCAGTCGATTTTGCTCGCATCGCTGAAGGATATGGCTGTAAAAGCTATCGCGTCACCACCATTGAACAACTGCATGAAGCGTTGGAAGATGCTCGTAAACAGACCGTGAGCACGCTGATAGACATAAAAGTGCTTCCCAAAACGATGGTGCATAAGTACCTGAGCTGGTGGCGCGTTGGTGGGGCGCAGGTATCCCGTAGCGAACGTATCCAGGCGGTAGCGCGTATGCTTGAGGAACATATCGGACAGGCCCGGCAGTACTGATTAATTTGCCGTCGTTCAGGTTGCAGAGGTGTGGTTATTGTTCTGCAACCTGAACGATACAGCGTCAACGCATTGTTTGCTTTTCAGAACGGCAAAATAAAACGATCCGTTTTTCGCAGAATTACGGATGCTTTTCTTTTGCGGTTTTAAATTTACTATTCATGAGATTAAGAGGTACGAATGAAAAAGCTTCGATGTGGTGTTATTGGCCTCGGTCGGGTAGGTAAAATGCATGTTGAGAATATGTATTTACTGCCTCAATTAGATATTATCTGCGCCGCCGATTATTTTATTGAGGAGATGAGCGATTGGCTTTATTCGGTAAATATAACTTCAGGGTATAAAAATTATCAGGAACTTTTACAGCGTGATGATATAGAGGCAGTTTTTATTTTCACCTCAACGGATATGCACGAAGAGATCGTCACGGCGGCAGCGCAGGCGGGGAAGCACATTTTTTGTGAAAAACCGCTCAGCATGAATGAAGATGAGCAGGCCTCAATGGCGGTGCTGAGAAAAGTGAAAGAGAAGGGGGTGACGCTGCAGGTTGCCTTTAATCGCCGTTTTGATCCTCAGTTTCACGAGGTCTTTGAGCTGGTGCGCAGCGGCAAGATTGGTCGGCCCCAGATGATAAAAATCACCTCCCGCGATCCGGACCTGCTACCCCATGATCTGATCAAACGTATTGGCGGTCTGATTTTTGACTTCACCATGCATGACTTTGATATGGCTCGTTTTATGATGCAGGATGAAGTCAGCGAAGTCTATGTTAAGGGCAATACGCTGATTGATCCCAGCCTGAAAAATATTGATGATGTTGATACGCTTGCGGTGATGCTGACTTTCAGAAACGGCGGCTACGCGCTCATTGATAACAGCCGTCGGGCGGTATATGGCTATGACCAACGGGTGGAGGTTTTTGGCTCAGAAGGGATGGCGTATGCGGATAACGTTAGTGAATCGACGGTGAAAGTTTTCAACAGCCAGCACTGCATAATGAAAAATCCCCTTCCTGATTTCACGGTTCGTTATCGCGAAGCTTACCGAACGGAAATATTACACTTTATTGATTCAGTCCTGCATCATACGCCGGTTGTCTGTACCGGCGAAGACGCATTATTGGCCCAGCGTATCGCTATTGCCGCGCAGCAATCATTAAAAAGCGGGCTGCCGGTGAAAATAACAAGCGATATTTATCTTTAACTGCATCTGTTAATAATGAATAAACTCTCGCACTGAAAAGTGTGAGAGCTTTTCTATACCGAGGGTAATAAAATGAAAGAAATGCAGGCAACGCTGCCCCAGACATTTTATATAAAACCAGGTAAGTTTATCTGGAGCTACCTGGGAACATTTTTATTTATGTTGGGCGGCTGTATTGAGAACAGCTGGTTATCTGCCTGGTTAAATACGCAGGGATTTGATCAAGCGCATATCGGGCAGATTTTTGCCGGATATGGGATTGTGGTCGCGATCACCTCCTGGCTATCCGGCGTCTGTGTGGACGTTTTTGGTCCTAAAAAGGTGATGGTTACCGGTTTTATCGTCTATCTTCTGGCTTCCGTCGCGTTTCTGAACTTTGCGCTACCCAGCCATGATTTTGGTGCCATTCTCGTGACCTATATGCTGCGTGGCGTGGGGTATCCGCTGGTCTGTTACTCCTTCCTGGTACGCCTGACCATCCAGTTGGATAATCACCAGCAAGGGATCGGCACCTCGCTATTTTGGGTGGTCTATAACCTTGGTTTTACCATCATTGGGCCGGTGGTGGCGGCGTCGTTAATTCCTGCGTTGGGGCATATCAACGTGATGTGGGCCGGGATGGGCGTTGCGCTGCTGGGGGTTCTCTTCATGCTGGTGCTGGAACGCAATGAATTCATTCTGAAACCGCGAACGACGCCGGTCTTCAAAGAGTTATCTGCGGGTATCTCCATTATGTATGAACGGCCACGGATCGGTCTGGCGGTGATTGTCAAAACTATTAACGGTCTTGGCACCTATGGTTTTGTTGTCGTATTACCTCTGTTTCTGCTGGATAAGCACTTTACGCTTGAGGAATGGGCGAGTATTTGGGGGATTACCTTTATCTCTAACCAGGTCTTCAACATTATCTTTGGCTGGATGGGCGATAAAATTGGTTTTCGCCGAACCATCCAGATTTTTGGCAGCATCCTGACCGGTGTCGCTACGCTGATTGTTTACTGGGTGCCGATGATATGGGGGCATAACTATGTCGCCTTTATGCTGGCGATGTGTTTGTGGGGAGCCGGGCTGGCTGGCTTTGTGCCAATGACGCCGCTGGTGCCGATGATGGCGCCGGATAAGAAGGGGGCGGCGAACTCGGCCGTGAACTTTGGCTCCGGCCTGGGAAATTTTGTTGGGCCAGCGCTGGTCTCTGTTCTGGCAGGGTTCGGCACCGGCGTGGTGATGTATACTATGGCGGGGCTCTATTTATTCAGCGGCATCCTGGTGCAGTTTCTTAAAGTGCCTGGCGAGAAATAGCTTCAAATATTCTTCAAAAATCCCTTATAGCCTGTGATGTTCATCACTAAATTAAACCGGTTTTTATCAAGATTGATAAAGCCGGTTTTTTCACCCTACGTTAAATTGTACTAACGGATTACGGTTATTTACCCACTCATATACGTTCAGGGAGAAAATAATGAATATCGAAAAAACACGGTTTTGTATTAACCGGAAAATTGCACCGGGTCTAAGCATAGAAGAATTCTTTCGACTGGTTAAACGTCTTGAGTTTAATAAAGTGGAATTGCGTAATGATATGCCAAGCAGCAGCGTTACTGATGACTTGAATTATAATCAGGTGCGTAACCTGGCAGAAAAGTATGGACTTGAAATTGTCACAATTAATGCGGTCTATCCCTTCAACCAACTGACCGAGGAGGTCGTAAAAAAAACGGAAGGATTATTACGAGACGCGCAGGGAGTCGGCGCGCGGGCATTAGTTCTTTGTCCGCTGAATGATGGAACGATTGTGCCGCCGGAGGTTACGGTTGAGGCAATAAAACGACTGAGCGATCTCTTTGCCCGGTATGATATTCAGGGGCTGGTTGAACCTTTAGGATTCCGCGTAAGTTCGCTGCGTTCTGCCGTCTGGGCTCAGCAACTGATCCGGGAAGCAGGTTCCCCCTTTAAGGTTTTGCTGGATACCTTCCATCATCATCTGTACGAAGAGGCCGAAAAGGAGTTTGCGTCGCGCATTGATATTTCTGCTATCGGGTTGGTGCATTTGTCCGGTGTGGAAGACACCCGACCAACGGAAGCATTGGCTGATGAGCAGCGTATTATGCTGAGTGAAAAGGATGTAATGCAGAATTACCAGCAGGTGCAGCGTCTGGAAAATATGGGATATCGCGGTATTTACGCTTTTGAACCTTTTTCTTCCCAGTTGGCTTCCTGGAGTGAGGCGGAAATAGAGGAACAAATTAATCGCAGCGTGTCATTGCTGTTGCAATGACACAGCTAATTTCCAGGTGACCGTTTTCAGTTTCCGCAGCGTGGTATTTACAATGAAAATTGCTTTTGATGTCGATGTTATTAAACATTTACCCATTACCCAAATGGTACGGCAGGTTTCCGAGTGGGGGTATAAATATATTGAGCAGTCGCCGCACCCGCGTATTAATCCGTTTTATAAACACCCTAAAGCTGGTCGCGACACCATGCAGGAATATAAACGCGCCTTGCAGAACTACGGCGTGGAAATCTCGTCATTTATTGTGGTTTATCGTTGGTCCGGCCCCGATGAAGAGCGTCGGCGCGCCGCGGTAACCAACTGGAAGCGGATGATTGAGATTGCCGTTGATATGGGCGTACAGGTGATTAATACCGAGCTTTCCGGGACGCCGGATGAGCCGGAGATTTGTGAAGAGATGTGGTATCGCTCCATGGAGGAACTGCTGCCGATCGTGGAACGAGAGGGAATTCGAATCGAAATTCAGTCTCACCCCTGGGATTTCTGCGAACTGAACGATGAGACGGTCGACATGGTGCAGTCTTTGCGTAGTGATAACGTGACCTATCTGTACAGCGCACCGCATGGCTTCTTTTACGATAAAGGGCAGGGCGACGTCGCAAGGATGCTGAACTATGCCGGGGCCGATCTTTCGCATGTTCTGCTGGCCGATACGCACAACCACACGCTTCCCTGCCGCTATATCATGAACCCGCCTGGCGTGAATGCGACGATTCATCAGCACATCGGGCTGGGAGAAGGTGAGGTCGATTTTGACGCGCTATTCCAGGCGCTGCGTGAAATGGATTTTGCAAACCGCACGTTTAAGGTGGGCGGTGAGGCAATTATCACCACGTCGCTGTTTGGTTATCCTGAAAAAATGAGTGTTCAGGCGGTGGAAACGCGCGAGCGGATCGAGCGGGAGCTACTCGGACGTTAAAAACGGGTGGATTTGCCTGTACCGCGCCACAGGCTGGCGCGGTTATTTGCGGCAATTACCCTTCGTTTTCCGCCAGCTCGCGCAGATACTGGAAGATCTGACGCGCTGATTTCGGCGGTTTGTTGCCTTCTTTCTCTTTCTTCGCATTGCGGATCAATGAACGAAGCTGTTGACGATCGGCGTGCGGCCACAGGGTCAGTACTTCGGCTACCGCGTCATCGCCTTCGACGATCAGACGATCGCGCAGATGCTCAAGCTTGTGAAACAGCACCACCTGCTGATTATGGCGGTTCTTCAGCTTGTCCAGCGCCTGGCGAATAGGTTCAACGTCGCGTTGGCGCAGCATTTTTCCGATAAGCTGCAACTGGCGGCGGCGTCCTTCCATTTTGATACGCTGGGCCAGTTCAATGGCGTCGCGCAGATCGGCGTCCAGCGGGATCTTATCCAGCGCGTTTTTCCCCAGATCCACCAGTTCCGCGCCCAGGCGTTTTAATTCCTCGGCATCGCGTTTAATTTCACTTTTACTGACCCAGATAATTTCATCGTCTTCGTCTTCGATGTCATCACCGGGAACGTCGTCGAGCCAGTCTTCGGGCTGCTTTGTCATGTCAGGCTCCTTAAAAAAAGAGGCTAATGTTACCAGTTAAGATGCGCACTGAAAAACGGTTCTCTGTTAGACTTCAGAGAAACTCTCTCTACATTATGGCATTTGCAATGAAAGTAATCTCACAAGTTGAAGCGCAGCGTAAGATTCTGGAAGAAGCAGTTTCGACAGCGCTGGAGTTAGCCTCAGGCAAATCGGATGGGGCGGAAGTCGCCGTCAGCAAGACCACCGGCATTAGCGTCAGCACCCGTTATGGTGAAGTAGAGAATGTCGAATTTAATAGCGACGGCGCGCTGGGCATTACGGTGTATCACCAGAACCGCAAAGGCAGCGCCTCTTCGACGGATTTAAGCCCGCAGGCGATTGCCCGTACCGTGCAGGCCGCGCTGGATATCGCGCGTTACACGTCGCCGGACCCGTGCGCAGGCGTGGCGGACAAAGAACTGCTGGCGTTTGACGCGCCGGATCTGGACTTGTTCCACCCGGCAGAGGTTACGCCAGACGAAGCCATTGAACTGGCCGCGCGTGCGGAACAGGCTTCTCTAAAGGCGGATAAACGCATCACCAATACCGAAGGCGGGAGCTTTAACAGCCATTACGGCATTAAAGTGTTCGGCAACAGCCACGGCATGTTGCAGGGATATTGCTCCACGCGCCATTCGCTCTCAAGCTGCGTCATCGCCGAAGAGAACGGCGATATGGAGCGTGATTACGCTTACACCATCGGTCGGGCAATGGCGGATCTGCAAGCGCCGGAATGGGTCGGGGCCGAGTGCGCGCGCCGCACCTTATCCCGCCTGTCGCCGCGCAAGCTCTCCACTATGAAAGCGCCGGTCATTTTCGCCAATGAAGTGGCGACAGGGCTATTTGGTCATCTGGTCGGGGCGATTGCCGGCGGCGCGGTATACCGTAAATCCACTTTTCTGCTCGACTCGCTGGGCAAACAAATTCTGCCGGAATGGTTAACCATCGAAGAACACCCGCATCTGCTAAAAGGGCTGGCGTCTTCACCGTTCGACAGCGAAGGCGTGCGTACGGAGCGCCGGGACATTGTGAAGGATGGCGTACTGACGCAATGGTTGCTGACCAACTATTCCGCCCGCAAACTGGGGCTGAAAAGTACCGGTCATGCTGGCGGCATTCATAACTGGCGTATCGCCGGGCAGGGGCTGAACTTTGAGCAGTTGCTAAAAGAGATGGGCACCGGCCTGGTGGTGACGGAACTGATGGGCCAGGGCGTCAGCGGTATTACCGGCGACTACTCCCGCGGCGCTGCGGGATTCTGGGTTGAAAATGGTGAAATCCAGTACCCGGTAAGTGAAATTACCATTGCCGGTAATTTAAAAGAGATGTGGCGTAATATTGTCACCGTGGGTGATGATATTGAAACGCGCAGTAATATACAGTGCGGTTCGGTATTGTTACCGGAGATGAAAATCGCCGGACAATAATACCCGTCATACTTCAGGCTGCAGGCGCGTTGGCTGCCTGCAACTCGAATTATTCAGGGTATTACACTTATCGTTAATAATAAAAAAGGAAGTGAGCAATGCGTAAAAGCCTGTTAGCTATTCTTGCTGTGTCATCGCTGGTATTCGGTTCGGCTGTTTTTGCTGCCGATCTTGAAGATAATATGGATATTCTCAATGATAACCTGAAAGTTGTTGAGAAAACGGATAGTGCCCCTGAACTGAAAGCGGCATTAACCAAAATGCGCGCGGCCGCGCTGGATGCTCAAAAAGCTACGCCGCCAAAGCTGGAAGATAAAGCGCCGGATAGCCCGGAAATGAAGGATTTTCGTCACGGTTTTGACATTCTGGTCGGCCAAATTGATGGCGCGCTGAAGCTGGCGAACGAAGGTAACGTTAAAGAAGCGAAAGCGGCGGCGGAAGCGCTAAAAACCACCCGCAATACGTATCATAAGAAGTATCGTTAATTTTTGTGGGATGGCGGCTTCGCTTTATCCGCAGGTCGCCATCCGGCAAACTGTAATACCCATCACACTTTCTCACTTTATACGACAACGTTATTGTTTCGCCATTTCCTCTTTATGCTGCGATAGATCTCACACTTTCCCGGCGATAATTCATTAATGCCGCCTTTTCTGTGGCGCAGATCACCTATCCCACTCGCGTTTCCACTTCGAGGTGGAAAATAACTCGCTACAAACTTTTAACCCTTGCCGCTAGTTTTATCTCATTGCCATTAACGGGGTGAGACGCGTGGATAACGGAGCAGTAAAACACGATGCCGGTGAGCGAATTAACGAACTGGCTGAACAGGTGTTAACGCAGGTGGATGGCCTGCTGGGGCGGCATCACATTGTCCCCAATGCGGTACAGACGCAAATGCTGACCTCGCACGTTCGCGCGATGGCGCACCGGTCAATTACCGGCGAGCCTTTACCGGAAGTCGATGCCAGCTTGTTTGATGAAATCTCAGCCGAATCAATGGCGCTCGCCCGCGAAATCGTGGCGGCGTTTGGCAACCTTCCTGACGAAGAGGCCTGGCTATTATCGGTACATTTTGAAGTCGCGAAAGACAACCTCTAAGGAGCAAAAAATGGAACAGATTACCGTCGTGATTGGCGATCGCCTGGGTAAAGGCCAGAAAGTGGCGGCAGGCGTGGAAAAAGCGGGCGGTCGCGCGGTCGTCGTACCGGGCGTCGCGGCAGACATGAAGCTGGGCGATGTGATGAAAGCGGAAAACGCCACCTTCGGCATTTCATTTTGCGGCAGCGGCGGCGCGGGCGCTATCACCGCGCAAAACAAGCATGGCTACAAAGCCAAATATGGAATGCGGTCAGTGGATGAAGGCGTCACCGCTATCAATGAAGGCTGCAACGTGTTGGGTTTCGGCTTTATGGATAAAGAAGAGCTCGGCGAGCGCCTGGTGCAGGCGTGGCAAAAGAAATACGGCGCCTGATGATGAAAGAGCAATTCACCACCACGGTGAGAGTAAAAGGCAAGGGCGACGCCAAAGCACGCGCCTTTGCCGATGCGCTGAACCATGTTCAGTCGGCGGTGATGAGAGAGTCGCCGTATATCTTACTGCGTATTGAGCCACAGGATGTGCGGATTGTTCAGGCGCATGAGTCGGTGCGTAAAGAGGCCTTTCTGTTTTTCTTTTTGCGCCGGGAACGACGCACTTACAGCGTGGAGCTGGATGTGACCGTCAACGTGACCGCCATCAATCTCGACAGGGTGGATTTCGTCGCGAAACGCTGATTTTTATTAAAAAGGCATAGTTATGTTCCTGATAATACTAATTAAATCGCTCATTATCGGCGCGCTGGTCGGCGTAGGGGTGGGCGCTGGGGCTGCACGCATGTTTCACGCGCCAACCACGCAGGGGATGGGCGCGTTCCGTACGTTGGGCGAACTCAACTCTTGTGAAGGCGACCCGGCATCTCACTTCTCCTTTGGGCTGGGTTTCTTCTTTAACGCCTGGGCGTCGTCTGTGGCGGCCGGATCGTTCACCCAGGATGTCGATCACCGCATCATCCCTAACTGGGGCGCGGCGGCGCTAATGATCAAAAACCGTAACGTCGGCGAGACGCTGCACGACCCGAAAAAAATGGCGATCGCCTGCGCCGTCATCGGCATGATTGTCGTAACGTTCCTTAACCTGACCGCCTCATCCGTGCCAGAGGCGCTACAGGTGACGGCGGTTAAGGTGCTGGTACCGGCGGCAAACCTGCTGGTCAACATCGTCATGCCTGTGATCTTCTGGTTAGCGGCGATCGACGCTGGTAAAAAATCGGGCTTCTGGGCCACCGTTTTCGGCGGCGCGGCGCAGCTCATCATGGGGAACGCCGTACCGGGGCTGGTGCTGGGTATTTTGATCGGCAAAGGCGTAGAAGAGAGCGGCTGGAACCATGTCACCAAAGTGATGATGGTCGCCATCGTTTTGCTGTTTGTGTTGAGCGGCTTCTTCCGCGGCTTCGACATGAAAATGATCGAGTCTTTCAACATGACGGTACCGAACTGGCTTGAACTGATCCACAACTCGCTCAGCGGCAAATAACGGAGGCCACAATGGAAGAGAATAAAGGTTTTTGGTATGCCGACTGGTCGTTCCCGATCTTTGTTGGCCTGCTCTCCTCCGGCGTTTTCGCCGGGACGCATATGTACTATCTGTACGGTATCGGCGCATTTAACGAAGTCGCTTTTGTGGCGATGTTGAAAGCGGGGATGGATACCGGCGTCTACGGCGCGGTCGCCGCTTTCGGCGCCAGCTTTTTATTTGCCCGCATTATCGAAGGTTCGCTGGTCGGAATTCTGGATATCGGTGGGGCAATTCAGACCGGCGTGGGCTTAGGGGTTCCGGCGTTACTGCTGGGAGCCGGCTTTGTCTTCCCGGTGGCGAACTTTATCGCTTCGCTGATAACCGGTCTGGTGATTGGCCTGGCGATTGGCTACATCATTATTCTGGCGCGTAAGTTCACCATCAATCAGAGCGACTCCACGTACGGGGCGGACGTCATGATGGGGGCCGGTAACACTTCAGGCCGTTTTCTGGGGCCGTTGATTATCCTCAGCGCCATGACGGCATCGATTCCTATTGGTCTGGGCTCTCTGGTGGGTGCGCTGCTGTTTTATATCTGGCAGAAGCCGATTACCGGCGGCGCGATTTTAGGCGCGATGATCCTCGGTTCCATCTTCCCGATTGCGATTAGCTAACTGTTGATTTGTAGGCCGGATAAGGCGGTTGCGCCGCCATCCGGCAAAGGAGAGAACGATGTTTGATTTACTCCTGCGCCATGCGCGTCTGGTCGATGACACGCTGACTAATATTGCCCTGCAAGATGGCAAAATCGCGGCGTTGGGTGACGTTGATGGCCCGGCGGTGAAAACCATTGACCTGCGCGGCGAGTGTTACGTTAGTGCGGGTTGGATTGATTCTCATGTTCACTGCTACCCAAAATCGCCGATTTATTTCGATGAGCCGGATAGTATCGGCATCGCGACGGGGGTGACGACGGTGATTGATGCCGGCAGCACTGGCGCAGATGATATTGACGATTTTTACACCCTGACCCGTCAGGCGACCACCGACGTTTATGCGCTATTAAATATTTCACGCGTTGGGCTTATTGCCCAAAACGAGCTGGCTAACATGGCCAATATTGACGCCGATGCGGTCCGGCAGGCGGTAAAACGCCATCCGGATTTTATCGTCGGCCTCAAGGCGCGGATGAGCAGCAGCGTGGTAGGCGTTAACGGCATCACGCCGCTGGAACGCGCTAAAGCCATGCAGCAAGAAAACGGCAACCTGCCGCTGATGGTACATATTGGCAATAACCCGCCGGATCTGGACGAAATCGCGGAGCGTCTGACGGCGGGCGATATCATTACCCACTGTTACAACGGTAAGCCGAACCGTATTCTGACGCCGGAAGGCGAGCTGCGCGCCTCGGTGACACGAGCGCTGGCGCGCGGCGTGCGTCTGGACGTCGGGCATGGTACCGCCAGCCTGAGCTTTGCGGTGGCGAAACGCGCTATTAGCCTGGGGATTTTACCGCATACCATCAGTTCCGATATCTACTGCCGTAACCGCATCAATGGCCCGGTACATTCGCTGGCTAATGTGATGTCGAAATTCCTCGCCATCGGCATGTCGCTGCCGCAGGTCATTGCGTGCGTGACGGCCAATGCCGCCGATAGCCTGAATCTGAAAACCAAAGGTCGTCTTCAGCCTGGTCTGGATGCCGACCTGACCCTCTTTACGCTTAAACGCCAGCCCACCGTGTTGGTAGACGCGGAACACGACAGCTTACAGGCTGAAGAATTGCTGACGCCGCTTGCCGCGATACGCGCAGGCAAGGGCTATATGACCGAACAAGGGAGCGCGGAACATGCCTTCGATTTTTGAGAAGTATCAATTAAAACAGGTGATTAACGCCTCCGGACGTATGACGGCGCTCGGCGTCTCTACGCCGCGCCCGGAAGTGATAGACGCGGCGATGGCCGGAATGAATCAGTATTTCGAGATGAAAGATCTGGTGAATAAAACCGGTGAGTACATTGCGAAATTGTTGGAGGTGGAAGGGGCGACGGTAGTCTCCTGCGCCAGTGCGGGTCTTGCCCAGTCGGTTGCCGCGGTACTGGTTCAGGACAGCGACTGGCTGCTGGAAAACCTGCACGTTACACCGATTGAAAATAACGAAATCGTCCTGCCAAAGGGCCACAACGTCAACTTTGGCGCGCCGGTGGGAACGATGGTGGCGCTGGGCGGCGGCAAACTGGTGGAAGCCGGTTACGCCAACGAATGTTCCGCCGCGCAGTTGGCGGCGGCCATTACGCCGCGCACGGCGGCTATTCTCTATATCAAATCTCACCACTGTGTACAGAAAAGTATGCTCAGCGTGGAGCAGGCTGCGGTGGTGGCGCGCACGCATAATCTCCCGCTGATTGTAGACGCGGCGGCGGAAGAAGATTTGCAGTGCTACTACCGCATGGGCGCAGATCTCGTTATCTATAGCGGCGCGAAAGCGATTGAAGGGCCGACCAGCGGGCTGGTGATTGGCAAAACGCAGTATGTTGAGTGGGTAAAACGTCAGTCAGCGGGCATAGGCCGGGCGATGAAGGTCGGCAAAGAGGGAATTGTTGGCCTGACCTGCGCCATTGAATTGTACCTGCGGGCGCAAAAAGAGAGCGGCGCGGAGATGGTAGAAAAAATGGCGCCCTTTATCGACACGTTGAACACGTTTAACGGCGTCAGCGCCCGCGTGGTGTGGGACAGCGCCGGACGCGATATCGCGCGCACGGAAATTAAGTTTGATGAAGCCGTTACCGGCATCGCCACAGGCGAACTGGTCGACGCGCTGAAGCAAGGGGAATACGCGATTTACTTTCGCGGATACAAAGCCAACGAAGGAATTATTGAAGCGGATGTCCGCAGCGTCGATCGCGCGCAGTTAGCGATTGTGGCGCGTCGTATTGGCGAGGTGATTAATCAGGAGAAACAAGCATGAAACTGACCCCTAACTTTTACCGCGATCGCGTTTGCCTGAACGTACTGGCCGGTTCGAAAGATAACGCCCGGGAAATCTACGCGGCGGCGGAAGGTCATGTGCTGGTTGGCGTGCTCTCCAAAAACTATCCGGATGTGGTAAGCGCAGTCGCGGATATGCGTGAATATGCGGCGCTTATCGATAATGCGCTCTCCGTCGGACTGGGGGCAGGCGATCCTAACCAGTCGGCGATGGTGAGCGAAATCTCGCGTCAGGTACAGCCGCAGCATGTCAACCAGGTGTTTACCGGCGTAGGGACCAGTCGGGCGCTGCTGGGGCAAAATGAGACGGTGGTGAACGGTCTTGTCTCGCCGACCGGCACGCCGGGACTGGTGAAAATTTCCACCGGCCCGCTAAGCAGCCGCGCGCCGGACGGCATCGTACCCATAGAAACGGCGATTGCGCTACTCAAAGACATGGGCGGCAGCTCCGTTAAATACTTTCCGATGGGAGGGCTCACCTGTCGCGACGAGTATAAAGCGGTGGCTGAGGCCTGCGCCCGCCATGATTTCTGGCTGGAACCGACGGGCGGTATCGATCTGGAAAACTTCGCCGAGATTCTGCACATCGCCCTTGATGCAGGTGTAAGCAAAATCATTCCTCACATTTATAGTTCGATTATTGATAAGGTGAGCGGCAACACCCGTGCGGACGATGTGCGTCAGTTACTCGCTATCGTCCGGTCGCGTGTCGGCTAATCATGAGGAGAGAGACGTGCGATTCCCCAACCAACGTTTAGCGCAGCTATTTGCGATGCTGCAAAACGAGACGCTGCCGCAGGACGAGCTGGCGCAGCGGTTGTCGGTCTCCACGCGTACCGTTCGGGCGGATATCGCCGCGCTGAACATGTTGCTGACGCCGCATGGCGCGCAATTTACTCTCAGCCGCGGCAACGGGTATCAGCTCAAAATTGATGATCCGGCACGTTATCAATCCCTGCAAACGCAGCAATCTCCCGCCCTGGCGCGCGGTCCGCGCACCAGCCAGGAGCGGATACACTATTTGCTGGCGCGTTTTTTAACCTCCGCCTTCTCGCTGAAGCTGGAGGATTTGGCAGATGAATGGTTTGTCAGCCGTGCGACGCTGCAGAACGACATGGCGGACGTGCGCGAGCATTTGCAGCGTTATCATCTGACGCTGGAAACGCGTCCGCGTCATGGCATGAAATTGTTTGGCGGAGAGATGGCGATTCGCGCCTGTCTGACCGACCTTTTATGGACGCTGGCGCAGCAGGAGCCCTCCCATCCGTTAATTGTTAGTACCACGCTGAACACCGAGGTGTCTCAACGGCTGCAGTCTCTTTTGCCGGATATTTTCTCTCATTGTCAAATCCGCCTGACCGATGAGAGCGAGCTGTTTCTGCGTTTGTACTGCGCGGTGGCGGTACGGCGTATTCGCGAGGGGTATCCGTTATCGGAATGCGTGGCAGAGGAGGTCGATGAAAAAGTGCGCCATGCGGCGCATGAGATTGCGGAGCTACTACAACAGCTGGCCGACAAGCCGCTGTCGGAGCCGGAAGTAAGCTGGCTGAAGGTGCATATTGCCGCCCGCCAGGTACAGGAAATTGCCCCCAGCGCCATTAATGCCGATGATGAAGAGGCGCTGGTGCGCTATATCCTCAATTTTATTAATACCCAGTACAACTATAACTTGTTGAATGATAAACAGCTTCACGCGGACTTGCTGACCCACATCAAAACGATGATCACCCGCGTGCGCTACCAGATCATGATCCCCAACCCACTACTGGAAAATATTAAGCAGCACTATCCGATGGCATGGGATATGACGTTGGCGGCGATATCGAGTTGGGGAAAATACACGCCGTATACTATTAGCGAAAACGAAATCGGTTTTCTGGTGCTGCATATTGGCGTTGGGCTGGAACGTAGTTACAACATTGGCTACCAGCGGCAGCCGCAGGTACTGCTGGTGTGCGATGCTGGTAATGCGATGGTGCGGATGATTGAAGCGGTACTGGCGCGGAAATACCCGCAGATTGAGATTGCCCGCACTCTGACGCTACGCGACTATGAGGCGCGGGACAACATTGTGGAGGATTTTGTGATTTCCACAGCGCGGATCGGCGAAAAAGATAAACCGGTCATCATGATCGCCCCCTTTCCTACCGACTATCAATTGGAGCAGATCGGTAAGCTGGTGCTGGTGGACAGAACCCGTCCGTGGATGCTGGATAAATATTTCGATGCCTCGCATTTTCGCATTGTGGAGGGGGAAATAGATCAACAGACGCTGTTTAAAACGCTGTGCGATCAGTTGCACGAGGAAGGCTTTGTTGATGCGGCGTTTCTCGATTCGGTTATTGAACGTGAAGCTATTGTCAGTACGTTATTAGGCGACGGGATTGCCTTGCCACACGCGCTGGGGCTGCTGGCGAAGAAAACGGTGGTTTATACGGTGCTCGCGCCGCAGGGGATTGCCTGGGGTGATGAAACGGCGCACGTTATTTTTTTACTCGCCATCAGCAAAAGTGAATATGAAGAGGCGATGGCCATCTACGATATTTTCGTCACTTTCCTGCGCGAACGCGCCATGACGCGCCTCTGCGCATGTCAGAATTTTACGCAATTTAAAACGGTCGCGATGGAGTGCGTGAGTCGTTTTTGAGAGGCGTTATCCAGAATTCGATGTAATGCGAATGTAATGCTAAACTGCATTACACATTCGATTCTCCTGGAGGCATAATGGCCACGCTGAACGTCCGTCTGGATGACAAACTCAAAAATGAGGCTTATGCCGTGCTGGAAAAACTGAACATTACTCCAACGGAAGCCGTGCGATTACTGTTCCAGTACGTCGCGGAAACGGGGCGCATGCCAGTGAAAACCGTCACTCTTAGCGACAGTGAAGATGCACTGATTCAGACAGTTCGGGAGAGGCTGTCTAGTCCGCAAAAGGGAATCAAGGTTAGTCTGGATGACTTATGAACTGGAATTCGACCCGAGGGCCTTAAAAGAGTGGCATAAGCTGGGCGATACGGTGAAGGCTCAGCTTAAGAAAAAGTTGGCTGATGTGCTATTGAACCCCAGAATCGACTCTGCCCGTTTAAACGGTCTTCCTGACTGCTATAAAATTAAGCTTAAATCGTCCGGTTATCGTCTGGTGTACCAGGTTCGGGATGACGTTGTGATTGTGTTTGTTGTTGCGGTCGGCAAGCGAGAACATTCAGCCGTCTACCACGATGCAAACAAACGGCTTTAGCGATCAACGCAAATGATGCACTACCTGGTTGCTGCTACCGCGCCAGATAAGCGCCGGGTCTTTCAGATCCTGCACAAATTTGCCATCGACCAGCACGTTGATGAGATTGACCACCTGCATTTGCGCGGCGTTGAGTTCATTGAGCTTGTAGCCGGTCCACACCCAGATATCTTTCCCCGGGCATTCTGCGCGGATGCGTTGTACCAGTGCCAGGATATCCGGTACGTTTTGCGGATGCAGCGGATCGCCGCCCGACAGCGAGATCCCCTGACGGTGAATGCGCGTGTCGTTCAGATCGGCAATGATCTTATCTTCCATCTCTTTGGTAAACGGCTGGCCGGAATTGAGCCGCCAGGTGCTTTTGTTGTAGCAGCCAGGGCATTCATGCACGCACCCTGACACAAACAGGGTGCAGCGGGTGCCGGGGCCGTTAACGATGTCTACGGGGTAGTATTGGTGAAAGTTCATGTTTCCTCGTTGCATTTGGCGCTGTAGCGGCATTGGCCGCTCTCACTTACCCAGGTCACTTACTTATGTAAGCTCCCTGGGATTCGTTCGTTTGCCGCCTTGCTACAACACCAACTGCTTAGAGGAAACTCATGAAATTGGAATTATAGCCAGCGGTTGTAGGCCGGATAAGGTGTTTACACCGCCATCCGGCATTTACGCATTGCAAACGGAGGATTAACCGATCTGCCCATTGCCTAAATGCTTCACGCGGCGCTTCACTTCTTCCTGCTTACCGGCGTTAAACAGACGCGCGTCCGGGCTGCCTAAATAACCGCACACGCGGCGGGTGACCGAGACGCGTGCGGCGTCGTGGTTGCCGCATTTCGGGCAGGTAAAACCTTTACTGGTACATTCGAACTCGCCGGTAAAGCCGCACTCGTAGCATTCATCGATCGGCGTGTTGGTGCCGTAATAGGGTACATGCTGATAGCTGTAATCCCAGACATCTTCCAGCGCTTTCAGGTTGTGCTGAATGTTCGGGTATTCGCCGTAGCAAATGAAACCCCCGTTCGCCAGCGGCGGATACGGCGCTTCGAAATCGATTTTGTCGTACGGGTTGACCTTCTTCTCCACGTCGAGGTGGAAGCTGTTGGTGTAGTAACCTTTATCGGTTACGCCCGGCACCACGCCGAACTCGGCGGTATCCAGACGGCAGAAGCGGTCACAGAGGTTTTCACTTGGCGTGCTGTACAGACTAAAGCCGTAGCCGGTCTCGTCTTTCCACTGATCCACGGCCTGGCGCAGACGCTCCACAATCGCGATGCCTTTAGCGCGAAGCTGCTCGCTGTCGTACAGGTGCTCGCCGCCGAACAGCGCGTTAATGGTTTCATGGATACCAATGTAGCCCAGAGAGATGGACGCACGACCATTTTTAAAGATTTCAGACACGTCGTCGTCCGCTTTCAGCCGCACGCCGCAGGCGCCTTCCATATACAGGATAGGCGCGACGCGGGCTTTCACGCCTTCAAGGCGGGCGATACGGGTCATCAGCGCCTTCCGCGCCAGCGCCAGACGTTCATCCAGCAGTTTCCAGAATGCGGTTTCGTCGCCTTTTGCTTCCAGCGCGATGCGCGGCAGGTTAAGGCTAATCACGCCCAGGTTGTTACGCCCGTCGTGGATCTGCTCGCCGTTTTCGTTCTCCCACACGCCGAGGAAGCTGCGGCAGCCCATTGGCGTTTTGAACGAACCGGTGACTTTGACCACCTGATCGTAGTTGAGGATGTCCGGATACATGCGCTTGCTCGCGCACTCCAGCGCCAGTTGTTTAATGTCGTAGTTCGGATCGCCAAACTTGTGGTTCAAACCGTCGCGGATAGCGAAGACCAGTTTCGGGAACACGGCGGTTTTGCGATTTTTACCCAGACCGGCGATACGGTTACGCAAAATAGACGCCTGGATCAGACGCGACTCCCAGCTGGTGCCGAGGCCAAAACCAAAGGTCACGAAAGGCGTCTGGCCGTTAGCGGTGTGCAGCGTGTTAACTTCGTATTCCAGCGACTGGAAGGCGTCGTAGCACTCTTTTTCGGTGCGAGAACGCGCATACCCTTCGGCATCCGGGATCTGCCACTCATCGGCGGTTTTGCGGTGCTTGTTGTAGCTTTCGGTGACAAACGGCGCCAGCACTTCGTCGATACGGTTAATGGTGGTGCCGCCATAAATATGGCTGGCGACCTGCGCGATAATCTGCGCGGTAACGGCAGTGGCGGTAGAGATAGATTTTGGCGGTTCGATCTCGGCGTTACCCATCTTAAAGCCCTGGGTCAACATGCCTTTCAGGTCGATCAGCATACAGTTGAACATCGGGAAGAACGGCGAATAGTCGAGATCGTGATAGTGGATATCGCCGCGCTCATGCGCTTGTACTACGTCACGCGGCAACAGGTGCTGGCGGGCATAGTGTTTGGCGACAATCCCGGCCAGCAAATCGCGCTGGGTGGGAATGACTTTACTGTCTTTGTTGGCGTTTTCATTGAGCAACGCGGAGTTAGTTTGCTCTACCAGGCCGCGAATTTCCTGGTTCAGACGACCACGCTTTTCACGCTGAATGTCGCGATCGTGACGGTATTCGATGTAGGCGCGGGCAAGCTGTTTGTACGGGCCGGACATCAGTTGGTTTTCAACCGCAGTTTGGATCTCGTTAATATCCACCTGACTGCGTGCGTTCATTTGGCTGCTAACGACTTCTGCGACGGTGGCACAGTAATCTGCGTCATCGACTCCCGCTGCTTTAGCTGCACGTAGAATGGCTTCCTTAATGCGCTCTGATTTGAATGGCACTTTACAGCCATCTCGTTTCATCACATGCGGTGTCATGATCACTCCATATTTGTAAGAACAGGTTATCCACAGAGGCCGGGGAAGCCATAACAGGTTTATTCATCTCTTTTCCAACGACTTCCCGCAATCCTGACCCAGGTTATCCACAATTCACCTTGTGTCGAGTGAACAGGTGTTGTAGCAATTGTAGTCAATTAATACAACATATTGGGTCGGCGTGCATTTTAAAGTCTATATGTAGTGATTTGCATCAAGGATGTTTGCAATTTTATTGATGTAGAACAAGGTAAAAATCAGAGCGTACAGATGGCGGGCGCTGTAGCGTTTGTAAAAGATAGCAAGAAAAATCTGATTAATTATTCAACAAAAACAGACAGTAACCTGGAGCAACGCCACAGCCCGTGTCAATAGGTTTGTGGCGTTTATCCGTATAAGGACGTCGCGTTAGCGTTGTAACCACCAGATGGCTTCAAATGGGCGGAGCGTCATCGCGGCTGGCTGGCTGGCGACCTCGCTATAATTGTGCAGTAGCGCCTGCCACTGTCCTTTGATATGCGACGGATGCCACTCCTGGCACTGGTCGCTCAGATTGGCGACAACCAGCAGGGCTTGCCCCTGCCACTGGCGGCGATAACACCATACTGATGGGCTATCCGGGAGGAGATCCTGATAATCGCCCCAGATCAGTACAGGCTGGGTTTTACGTAGCGCAATCAGCTTTTGATAGGTGTAAAACACCGAGTTTTCATCGCGTAATGCCGCCGCGACATTAACCTCCGTATAGTTATCGCACAGGCTTATCCACGGCTCGCCCTGGGTGAAACCGGCGTTTTTACCGTTGTCCCACTGCATCGGCGTGCGGCTGTTGTCGCGGGATTTACTGGCCAGGATAGCCAGTAGTTCGTCGGGGTCGCGTCCGGCGGCGCGTAGCGCGGCAAACATGTTATGGCTTTCCACGTCGCGATAATCGGTGATGCGGGTAAAGTGTGGGTTGGTCATGCCGATTTCTTCGCCCTGATAGATATAAGGCGTCCCTTGCATACCGTGCAGCGCCATCGCCAGCATTTTCGCGGCTGGAACCCGGTATTCACCCTCGTCGCCAAAGCGGGAAACGATGCGCGGCTGATCGTGATTACACCAGAATAACGCGTTCCAGGCGACGTTATGCATCCCCTGTTGCCAGTGGCGGAACAACGCTTTCAGCGCCACATAATCAGGTTTTGCCAGCGTCCACTTTTCGCCATTGGGGTAATCCACCTTCAGATGATGAAAATTGAAGGTCATCGAGAGTTCGTCGCCGCTAAGCGCGGCATATTGCTGGCAGTTTTCCAGCGTGGTAGAGGACATTTCGCCTACCGTCATCAGATTACGCGGCGTAAAAACGTCACGGTTCATTTCGCGTAAAAACGTATGCGCGCGCGGTCCGTCGGTATAAAAGCGGCGTCCGTCGCCCGTCGGATCGTCAGGAAAATCCTGATCTTTGGCGATCAGGTTCACCACGTCCAGACGCAGGCCATCCACGCCGCGATCGGCCCAGAATTCGCAGACCTTTTTCAGCTCGGCGCGCACGGCGGGATTTTCCCAGTTCAGGTCGGCCTGTTCAGGCGCGAAAAGGTGTAAATAATATTGTTCGCTCTGGCTATGCCAGCGCCAGGCGCTGCCGCCAAATTTGGATTGCCAGTTATTCGGGCAGACCTCCGGCGTGCCATCGCGCCAGATATAAAACTGACGGTATGGACTCTCTTTGTTCAGCGCTTCGCGAAACCAGGCGTGCTGGGTAGAAGTATGGTTAAACACCATATCCAGGATGATACGAATACCGCGTGCTTTCGCCTGCGCGACCAGCTCGTCAAAATCATCCAGCGTGCCGTAGGTCGGGTCGATAGCCGTATAATTTGCGACGTCATAACCGTTATCCACCTGCGGCGAGATATAAAACGGCGTGAGCCAGATGGCATCTACGCCGAGTCGCTGTAGATAGTCAAGGCGCTGCGTGACGCCGCGTAAATCGCCGGTGCCGCTGCCGGTCGTGTCCTGAAAACTTTTCGGGTAGATCTGATAGATAACGCCGTTTTGCCACCAGAGGGGAATAGTCATTGTTGTTTCCTGCAAGTGCGTTGGGACGCAACTGCGCCCCGAAGAAGTATTAGACAATTTGTAATGTGCCCTGACGATGCTTACGCTGATAGATAAAGGTGGTCAGAATCACCGGGATAACGATCGCGATAACCATCGCCATGCCGTACACCTGCCAGTAGCGCGGCGGTATAGACAGGATGCCCGGCAGGCCGCCCACGCCGATACCGTTGGCGATGACGCCGTTCAGACCGCAGAGCAGTCCCGCCAGACCAGATCCGATCATCGCGCACAGCATCGGAAAACGATACTTCAGGTTGATACCGTACATCGCCGGTTCGGTTACCCCAAGGTAAGCGGAAATGGCGGCAGGAATGGAGATCTCGCGTTCATTGTGTTTACGGCTGGAGATGATGATGCCCACCACGGCGGAGGCCTGCGCGATATTCGACAGCGCAATCAGCGGCCAGACTGGCGTACCGCCCATGCTCTGGATCATCTGCATATCGATAGCGAGCGTTGTCTGGTGGACGCCGGTAATGACCAACGGGGCATACAGGAAGCCGAACAGCGCCGCGCCTATCGGGGCGAAACTGCCGGTCATCAGATAACGTACCGCAAAGGCCACGCCGTCGCCGATCATACGACCAAAGGGGCCGATAAAGGTGTGGGCGAGAAAGACGGCCAGTATCAACGAACACACCGGGACGACGACCAGGTAGAGATAATCCGGCACGATACGTTTCAACCGCGTTTCAATAAACCCAAGCGCCAGCCCTGCCAGTAACGCCGGGATAACCTGCGCCTGGTAGCCCACTTTCTCAATGCTAAATAAGCCGAAGTTCCAGACGTCCGGCGTTTGCTGGCCCAGCAGATACGCATTCATCAACTGCGGCGACACCAGCGTCACGCCGAGCACGATACCAAGAATCGGCGTGCCGCCCATTTTTTTCACCGCCGACCAGCAGATCCCCACCGGCAGATAGAAAAAGATCGCTTCGCCGATCAACCATAAAAAATCATAAAGCGTTTTTAGCGCTGGATGCATCTGCGCCAGCGTTTGGCCGTTGCTCATCGGCACATCGCCGATCACGTTACGAAAGCCTAAGATCAAACCGCCGCTGATCAACGCCGGTAGTAGCGGAAAGAAGATCTCCGCAAAGTGGGAAATTAACTGCTCATGCCACTTCATGTTCTGGCGAGCGGCTTTTTTGGCCTGCTCTTTATCGGCATACGCTTTGCCGGTGGTCTCCAGCAGCGCGTTATAGTAATCGCCGACTTCGGTGCCGATCACCACCTGAAACTGCCCGGCGTTGGTGAAACAGCCTTTAACCATCGGTAATTGTTCGATCTCTTTTGGCCTGGCGTTCGCGGGCTGGTGGAGCACAAAGCGCAGGCGAGTAATGCAGTGGCTCACCGTGGCGATGTTGTCGCGCCCGCCGACCAGGTCAACCAGCCGGTCGATATTGGCTTGTTTTACTTTGCTCATCGTAAAGCCTCATGGCAGAGGAGATATGTTATGGGTTGGCGCAAGAGTATCTCTTCAACGTTGATTTAAAAATGGGAACGTTCCCGAAACGCAGCGACGATCACAAATTACTCGTGGTATTCCGTTTAATTAGTCACTCAGGCGAGGGTAGAAGGAATGACGATCCGGCGCGGATCGCAGCGGCCATTGATCTGTTCGATCAGCTGCGAAGCCGCCTGCCGTCCGGCTTCAGCATAGCCGGGATCGACAGTGACGATCTCCGGGTGCAGGAATTTTATCAGCGGCGTGTTCCCGACGCTTGCCAGTTGCAGCGTCTCAATACGTTGCTCCTGTAAATACTTACTGGCGCCCAACGCCAGCGTATCGGTGGCGCAGACTAACGCGGTGGTATCCGGCATGATGACGCTTGCCGTATGCTCATAGCCCTGCTTCATGGCAAGACCGGGCAGGGCGGCGACGGGATGAAGTTTATGTTTTTTGCAAAACGCCAGGTATGCGTCATGCCGACGTTTGCCGGTGGTAATATCGCTATGGGGAACGCCCAGAAAGCTAATGTTGCGGTGTCCCTGCTCATACAGCCGCTGCATAAGGATATGAATCGCGCCCTCGTCGTCGTAACAGACGGAGGCAAAACCTTGCGCATCTCTTGCCAGCAGCACCAGCGAGGCTTTCCAGGGGGCGATCAGCTCTTCTGTGATGCCGGTAAAGCCAAACAGCACCACGCCATCAATGTTACGTCGTCTGAGCATGCCCAGATGTTCCATTACCAGCGTCGGCGAGAACTGGCTTTCCATCATAATAGGGTCGTAGCCCTGTTCATAAAACGCAGGCAGCATGGTCTGAACCGCGAGGTTTTCAGACAACGAATCAAGGCGAGTGACGATAATAGCGACCACTTTATCGCTTTGTCCCCGCATCGCGCGGGCGGAGCGGGACGGAGAGAAACCGTGTTGATTCATCACCGCTTCGACACGCTCGCGGGTACGTTCGCTTACGCCGCTTTCATTGTTAAGCACGCGGGAAACGGTTGATTTCCCTACGCCGCTCAGGCGGGCGATGTCTTTGATAGTGAGCCGGTTTTGCATCCTGTTTTCCCGTGGCGTGATGCTGATGGTGATAAAAAGAGTAACTTTACTCAAGCGAAGGGCAATGGGCAAAGTCTGGTTTATCGTTGGTTTAATTACGTAACGGTATGATACCGCCATAATTGCCACAAAACTTATGGATTTATGCGTATAATCCGCGGCGCAAATTATTTACTTACCGGAGGCGACATGGACCCTGAACCCACCCCTCTCCCGCGATGGAGAATTTTCCTTTTCCGGTAAGCCTGCCTCTGCTGTCTTACCGGTGTGTAAGACAGTGACACAATAACGTCCCTGTTTTTATTTAAACATTGCTCATCGGGCAAGGCTTTGCCGTGCCTGAAGAATTTTCTGCGCCTGACTTCGGCGCGGAGGGATTACCTATGCTAAAAACCATTACCCGCCAGCTTTTTGCCCGGCTTAATCGTCATTTGCCTTATCGTCTGGTTCACCGCGATCCGCTGCCCGGCGCGCAGACCGCGGTAAATGCGACTATCCCGCCTTCGCTGAGCGAGCGCTGTCTGAAAGTCGCGGCAATGGAGCAGGAGACGCTCTGGCGCGTTTTTGATACGCACCCGGAGGGATTAAACGCCGCCGAGGTGACGCGCGCGCGTGAAAAGCATGGCGAAAACCGCCTTCCGGCACAGAAACCCTTGCCGTGGTGGGTGCATCTGTGGGTATGTTATCGCAATCCTTTCAATATCTTACTCACGATTCTTGGCGGCATTTCTTATGCCACGGAGGATCTGTTTGCCGCAGGCGTTATCGCCCTGATGGTCGGTATCTCAACGCTGCTGAATTTTGTGCAGGAAGCACGCTCGACGAAAGCGGCGGACGCGCTAAAAGCGATGGTGAGCAATACCGCTACCGTACTGCGGGTTATTAATGAAAATGGCGAAAACGCCTGGCTGGAATTACCCATCGATCAACTGGTGCCCGGCGATATTATTAAGCTGGCGGCGGGGGATATGATCCCGGCGGATTTACGGATTATCCAGGCGCGCGATCTGTTTGTCGCCCAGGCGTCGCTGACCGGCGAATCTCTGCCGGTCGAGAAAGTCGCTGCGACGCGTGAGCCCCGGCAAAATAACCCGCTTGAGTGCGACACGCTGTGCTTTATGGGGACGAACGTCGTGAGCGGAACGGCGCAGGCCGTGGTGATGGCGACCGGCGCCGGCACCTGGTTTGGTCAATTGGCGGGGCGCGTTTCGGAACAAGATAACGAGCAGAACGCTTTCCAGAAAGGAATTAGCCGCGTCAGCATGTTGCTGATCCGTTTTATGCTGGTCATGGCGCCGGTAGTACTGATTATTAATGGTTACACGAAAGGTGACTGGTGGGAAGCGGCGCTATTTGCGCTTTCGGTCGCGGTAGGACTCACCCCGGAAATGTTGCCGATGATCGTCACCTCCACCCTCGCGCGCGGGGCGGTGAAGCTTTCGAAACAGAAAGTTATCGTGAAGCACCTTGACGCGATTCAGAACTTCGGCGCGATGGATATTCTGTGCACCGATAAAACCGGCACTCTGACGCAGGATAAAATTGTGCTGGAGAATCATACGGATATCTCTGGTAAGCCCAGCGAGCATGTACTGCATTGCGCCTGGCTGAACAGCCATTATCAGACCGGTCTAAAAAATTTACTGGATACGGCGGTCCTGGAGGGAGTAGACGAAACCGCCGCGCGTCAGCTCTCCGGACGCTGGCAGAAAATCGATGAGATTCCGTTTGATTTTGAGCGTCGCCGGATGTCGGTGGTGGTCGCCGAAGATTCGAACGTGCATCAACTGGTCTGCAAAGGCGCGTTACAGGAGATCCTGAACGTGTGTACTCAGGTGCGCCACAACGGCGATATTGTGCCGCTGGACGACAATATGCTGCGCCGGGTGAAACGCGTTACCGACACGCTGAACCGTCAGGGGCTACGCGTGGTCGCCGTCGCGACCAAATACCTGTCTGCGCGTGAGGGCGATTACCAGCGTATCGATGAATCTGACCTGATCCTGGAAGGGTATATCGCTTTTCTCGATCCGCCGAAAGAGACCACCGCGCCGGCGCTGAAAGCGCTGAAGGCGAGCGGAATTACGGTGAAAATTCTCACCGGCGACAGCGAGCTGGTAGCGGCAAAAGTTTGCCATGAGGTTGGGCTGGATGCGGGCGATGTCATTATTGGCAGTGATATTGAAGGGTTAAGCGACGACGCGCTGGCGGCGCTGGCCGCCCGTACGACGTTGTTTGCGCGTCTGACGCCGATGCATAAAGAGCGCATCGTCACTTTGCTCAAACGCGAGGGGCATGTGGTCGGTTTTATGGGCGACGGGATTAACGATGCCCCGGCGTTGCGGGCGGCGGATATTGGTATCTCGGTAGATGGCGCGGTGGACATCGCCCGTGAAGCCGCCGATATTATCCTGCTGGAAAAGAGCCTGATGGTGCTGGAAGAAGGCGTCATTGAAGGTCGTCGTACTTTTTCTAATATGTTGAAATATATCAAGATGACGGCCAGCTCAAATTTCGGTAACGTGTTTAGCGTGCTGGTAGCGAGCGCCTTTTTGCCGTTCTTGCCAATGCTGCCGCTGCACTTGCTGATTCAAAACCTGCTGTACGATGTATCCCAGGTGGCGATTCCGTTTGATAATGTCGATGAAGAACAAATTCAAAAGCCGCAGCGCTGGAATCCGGCGGATTTGGGGCGCTTTATGGTCTTTTTCGGTCCGATCAGCTCGATTTTCGACATTTTGACCTTTTGTCTGATGTGGTGGGTATTTCATGCGAATACGCCAGAAACGCAAACTTTGTTCCAGTCCGGCTGGTTTGTGGTGGGATTACTGTCGCAAACGCTGATTGTGCATATGATCCGTACCCGTCGTCTGCCGTTTATTCAAAGTCGCGCCGCCTGGCCGCTGATGGCGATGACATTGTTGGTGATGGTGGTGGGAGTCTCGTTGCCGTTTTCGCCGCTGGCGTCTTACCTGCAGTTGCAGGCGCTGCCGTTAAGCTATTTCCCGTGGCTGATTGCTATTCTGGCGGGCTATATGACGTTAACCCAGTTGGTGAAAGGGTTTTACAGCCGACGTTATGGCTGGCAGTAAACACTTTCGTCGGGGATTCGCCAGCGTGCTTAATCCCCGATATCGCTAACCAGGCCAGATGCCCGTAAAGCTCGACAAGTTTAACGCGATCGGCTTTATCTTTAAATTTCAGGGCTTATTCAAGCAACTGTAGAATGCTATATGCAGGCATAAAAAAGAGGAATGTCCAGCTAAGTTTGTAAAATACATTCTCTGCCCCCGAGCCAGAACGAGAGGAGGAGATGTCCCACCGCCGGATATGTTTTGCGGATATGCGACGAAAGCGGCGAATATAGCTAATGCAATAAACTAAGTAAGGAGGAATCGCTAAGGCGGCAGTGGGTTTAGGAAACATAAGGGTAAGCAATATGGCTGCGACAATGAAGCATAAAAAGACTATCTTCGCGGTAGATTCTATCTGTTTTAATTCCTGGCGTATGCTTTCAGCATGTTTCTCCTGCCAGCGACGGAGCGTGCTGTTGCTAAATCCATATTCTTCGCACAACGCCTTATTCGGTACGCCGTTTTTCGACTGTTGCAGAAAATCGGCGATTTGTTCCTCGGTAAAACGCGATCTTACCATTGCCGCCTCTCCATGGCTGTTGGTGCCCCGAACCGGGCAAACTTGCGCCGCCCGGCGGGGATGACGTCCGGCGCTTAGCGACGAACAGCGATCGCTTCAATCTCAATTTTCACGTCTTTCGGCAGACGGGCAACTTCCACGCAGGAACGCGCCGGGAAGGTGGCGTTGTGCTCGGTGAAGAAGGCTTCGTAGGTGGCGTTGACGGTCGCGAAATCGTTCAGGTCTTTCACGAATACGGTCGTTTTCACAATGTCGCCTACTTTCAGGCCAGCGGCTTCCACGATAGCTTTAACGTTTTCCAGCGACTGACGTGCCTGAGCGGATACGTCTTCCGCTACGGCACCGGTTTTCGGATCGACCGGGATCTGACCGGAAGTGATTACCATGCTACCCAGGTCAACGCCCTGTACGTATGGGCCGATTGCTGCTGGTGCATTTTCCGTCGCAATAGTTTTGCTCATGATTTCTCCTGAATTACAGCGGTAATAGAATGTCCCCGCTCATTATAGGGAGCCGGGATCTCATAACCAACCCAAATTAGTTGGCCAGCACCACATAATGCGAAAACTCTTTTTCACAGTATTTGCATTTGAGGGCGATATCGTTGGCGCGTTTTTTCACTGCAAAGCTGGAGGATACCGGTTCCGCGTGGCTGATGCAGTTGCTGTTCGGGCAAACCAGCACATTATTAATACGCTCTGGCAGGCTGGGGCGTGATTTCCCGACTACGTCGTAGTTGTCGATGCGGTTAACGGTGGCCTGCGGCGCGTACAGAGCAAGTTGGTTAACCTGCTCATCGGTGAGAAAGGTGTTTTCTATTTTGATTAAGTCTTTACGCCCCATCTCGCCAGACGGGAGATTCAGACCGATAGTGATTCGCTGATCGGTCTCGGTCAATTTAAACAGACTCAGCAGTTTAAAGCCTACCTGCGCAGGGATATGGTCAATCACGGTGCCGCATTTAATGGCTTCAACCTGCAGTTTGTTATCGTGTGTCATCGTTTTTCTCCCTTACAGACTCAGTTCGCTATTCAGTACTAACGCCAGTAACGCCTGGCGAGCGAAAATACCGTTGCCCGCCTGTTGGAAGTACCAGGCGTGTGGCGTTTTATCCACATCCGTGGTGATTTCATCAATCCGCGGCAGCGGGTGCAGCACTTTCATATTTTCACGCGCGCCGTTCAGGTCGCTGGCGCGCAGAACAAACTGCGCCTTCACATTGGCGTACTCCGACGGGTCGAGACGCTCTTTCTGTACGCGAGTCATATAGAGGATGTCGACGTCGGCCATGACCTCTTCAATAGAACCATGCAGGCTCCAGGCCATTCCTTTTTCATCAAGCATATCCAGAATGTACTGCGGCATCGCCAGCGCGTCCGGCGCGATAAAATAAAAACGGTTGCCGCTAAATTTCGCCAGCGCCTGGGTTAGCGAATGCACGGTGCGGCCATATTTCAGATCGCCGACCATCGCGATATGCAGGTTATCCAGACGGCCCTGCGTTTCCTGGATGGTGAACAGATCCAACAGGGTCTGCGTCGGATGCTGGTTCGAACCGTCGCCCGCATTGAGCACCGGCACCTGACCGGAAAACTCCGTCGCCAGACGTGCCGCGCCTTCTTGCGGATGGCGCATCACAATCGCGTCCACGTAAGTGCTAATCACTGAGATCGTGTCGGCTAACGTTTCTCCTTTTTTCCCCAGCGACGTGTTGGCGCTGTCGGAGAAGCCCACTACGCTGGCGCCCAGGCGATGCATTGAAGTTTCAAACGACAGGCGGGTACGCGTGGAGGCTTCGAAAAAGCAGCTGGCGATCACTTTATGTTTCAAAAGCTCCGGCTGCGGGTTGGCTTTTAATTTCGCCGCCGTCGCCAGTACCAGATTAAGATCGTCGCGGCTGAGGTCGTTTATGGAAATGATATGTTTTTGATATAGCGGGTTAGCCATGTTTATCTCCTGACGCCTGGGCAAAAAAAAGCCCCTCAATTGAGGGGCTTGGTATTGGTTTTCAACGGAAAGAAAAACGGCAGGCCTGCGTCTTTTTTCAGACGCGGTAAGACAGAATGTCGTACACACTGAACCATGCTTCCTCCCGGCAAATTGTCCGCGATTATACTCAGCTCTGTTTTGGGATCAAGCGAATTAATGCATGATTTACTCATCGCAAACGGTTCTTATGAATTTAAATTCATTTTAAGCAAATAATTAATTTGTTTGTGTACCAGCGCCGTACGCTGAACGACCCGCGGTGCGACCCAGACAATACTGCTACCGGCAACGACGCCGAGAATTTCCGGCAATGCGTGGTAATCCAGAATTCTCGCGACGGCGCGACCATAACCTGCCGCCGTATGGATAAGGATAAATTCGCTATTATGTTCAACGCTGACGACCATTTCAGCTATTGAACGTCCGGCATCCGGCGAAGGACGCCGCTGGGGATTTACGGAATAAATCTTTTGTCCCTTCGTATTTCTGATTTTTATTGCGCCCAGCAGCTTGAGCAGGCGCGAAACCGTAGACTGGCTGATACCTTCAAATCCCTCATTTTGTAAATCGCGGCGAATCTCCTCCTGGGACAGGTAACTTTTTTCACTAATCAGGCGCTGACAAACCGCCAGTTGCTGTTGTTCTTTGGCGGAGTAATCATCGTATTCCTTCATAAATGCACCTTATCTTTATTATTGATATCAACGGACTGGCGAAATTCATCACATTTGTCACATTGATTGCGGATCAATCGGGCGGTTTTGCAGGAAAATGAGAAGCCGATCAAAAAAGGTGACGGCGTGCCTGATGGCGCTGTGCTTATCAGTCCTGTCGGATAAGACGCGTCGCCATCTGGCTCGTTACATCATCGCTCCGATGCTCAGTACCGCCATATTCAGCAATGTCAGGATCAGCAACAGCGGCGCGACCCATTTCAGATAGCGGACATAGGGAACCCGCGCGATTGCCAGACCGCCCATGACCACGGCGGAGGTGGGAGTAACCAGATTCACAATCCCGGAGGCCGACTGGTAGGCGGTTACGACCAAATCCCGTTGTACGTGGGCAAAATCCGCTAACGGCGCCATAATGGGCATCGTCAATACGGCAAGACCGGAAGAGGAGGGCACCAGGAAGGAGAGCAATACTTCCAGCCAGTAGGTTACGTTTATGAAAATGGTGGTAGAGAGGCCGGAAACCAGACTTTCCGCGCTGTGCAAAATGGTGTGGGTAATCATACCGTTATCCATGACCACCACAATGCCGCGCGCGATACCAATAATTAGCGCCACGCCGAGCAAATCCCGCGCGCCGTCGATAAAGGTACTGGTGAACGCTTCCTCGCCCATCCGCGTTATCACGCCAACGATAATCGCCGCCGCCAGAAAGACGCCGGAGATTTCCGCCATCCACCAGCCGAGAACCGCCACGCCGTAAATCATCACCGCGAAAGAGGCGGCGAAGATCAGCAGCACCCATTTCCGGGTAGCCGTAAACTCCAGCAGTGTATTGGCGCGATTGCCGAGGAAATGGGCGCGATTTTCCTCCATTTTATCCGCCACGATAGAAAGCTCAGGATGGGCGCGGACTTTGCGCGCATAGCGCATTACCCAAAACACGCACAATACGTAGCCGACGATTAACAGCAGTACGCGCATCAGCATTCCCTGAGTAAAAGGGATGCCGGCGGCGTTGGCGGCAATGACCGTGGCGAAAGGGTTAATGGTCGAACCGAGCGTGCCTATCCCCGCGCCGAGTAGTACGGTTGCCGCCGCCACTAACGGATCGAAGCGGGCCGCCATCATGACCGGCACCAGCAGCGTGTAGAAGGGCAACGACTCCTCCGCCATGCCATAGATAGTGCCGCCTGCGGCGAACAGCGCCATCAGAATGGGGATCATCCACTCATCTTTGCCGTTGAGTTTGACTGTTACCCGTTCAATACCGGCATCAATCGCCCCCGTTTTATTCACCACCCCCAGAAAGCCGCCGATAATCAAGACAAACAGCGCGACGTCAATGGCGCCGGCGGTGTAGGTTTCGTGGTTATAGAGGCCGTCAATCGGCGCCAGTAAAACAGCGGTAATCCCTTGCGGATGCGCGTCCACGGGGGCATACGTTCCCGCCACCGGCACCTCTTTTCCCAGCGTGGCGTTCATCGCCATTTGGTATTTTCCCGCCGGCACAATCCAGGTCATCACCGCGACCAGGGCAATAAGAATAAACAGGATGGTATAAGCGGTGGGAAATTTAAATTTACCCATGATGTTCTCTCCTGATATCACGGATATGCGCCGCGAGGGCGCATATCCTGTGGGATTAGTCGCCGAGCGTCGCCACCATGACCGCTTTGATGGTGTGCATCCGGTTTTCCGCTTCATCGAAGACTATCGAGCCTGCGGACTCGAACACCTCTTCCGTGACCTCCAGTCCTTTCAGGCCGTAAGCCATTTCGATTTCGCGTCCCACTTTGGTGTGCTCGTTATGGAAGGCGGGTAGGCAGTGCATAAACTTCACATCAGGATTACCGGTAGCGTTTACCACCTGCTGGTTGACCTGATATGGCGTCATCAGACTGACGCGCTCCGCCCAGGCTTCTTTGGGTTCTCCCATCGAGACCCAGACGTCGGTATAGAGGAAATCCACGCCGTGAACGCCGTCTTCAACGCTCTCCGTTAAGGTGATACGAGCGCCGGTAACGCTGGCGATTTCCCGGCACTGCGCGACCAGCGCGGCATCAGGCCAGAAGGACTTTGGCGCTATCAGGCGGATATCCATGCCCATCTTCGCCGCGCCCACCATCAGCGAGTTGCCCATGTTGTTGCGCGCGTCGCCCAGGTAGGCGAAGCTCAGTTCCGGCAGCGTTTTACCCGGCGCGTGTTCCAGCATGGTCATCAGATCGGCCAGGATCTGTGTGGGGTGAAATTCATCGGTCAGGCCGTTCCAGACGGGAACGCCCGCGTATTCCCCCAGCTCTTCCACAATGTGTTGACCAAAACCGCGATATTCGATGCCGTCATACATCCGCCCCAGGACGCGAGCAGTATCTTTCATGGACTCTTTATGGCCGATCTGCGAGCCGCTTGGGCCGAGATAAGTCACCTGGGCGCCCTGGTCGAAAGCGGCGACTTCAAACGCGCATCGGGTGCGGGTAGAGTTTTTTTCAAAAATCAGCGCGATGTTTTTGCCGATCAGTGTTTGCTTTTCGCATCCGGCTTTTTTTGCGGCTTTCAGCTCAATAGCCAGATCGATGAGGTGTTGGATTTCCGCCGGGGTGTAGTCAAGCAGCTTCAAAAAGTTACGATTTTTCAGTGAAATAACCATTACAATATCCTTGTTAAAATGAATTGCCTGATGGCGCTGCGCTTATCCGGCCCACGGTTATGCGCGCTCTGTAGGCCGAATAAGGCGGAAGCCGCCATCCGGTAAAAAGCCTTATGCGTCAACGTCGGCGGTTTCACACCGAATCAAAGTACCTTTCTCGCCCGCGAGAATGGCTTGCCCATCCGCCAGCGAGCCGATTCCGGCAATGCCGCGGCAATGGCTGACAAACTCAGCGCAGGCGGTCACTTTCGGGCCCATCGAACCGGCGTCGAACTGCATTTCACGAAGCAGCTCCGGCGTAACCTGCGCCAGCGGGCGTTGGGTGGGCTTGCCCCAGTCGAGATACACCGCGTCGGCATCGGTCAGAATGAGCAGCGCGTCGGCGTGAATTTGGCTGGCAAGCAGGGCGGCGGACAGATCTTTGTCGATCACCGCCTCGATACCGTGGTAGCCATCGGCTTTTTCCACGACCGGCACGCCGCCGCCGCCGTTACAGATAACCAGGTGATCGCGGCTAATCAGCGCGCGGATGGCATCGTTTTCCACAATGCGTTTCGGCTGCGGGGAGGGCACAACGCGGCGGAAGGCGTTACCGTCGGCTTTGAATACCCAGCCCTTTTCTGCCTGTAACGCACGGGCCTGCGCTTCGTCGTAAATGGGGCCGATATATTTGGTTGGATTGAGGAATGCCGGGTCGTTGGCATCGACTTCGACCTGGGTGAGCAGGACGCTGATTTCACGCTCCGGCAGATGATTCTTCAGCGCCTGTTGCAGCATGTAGCCAATCATGCCCTGGCTTTCCGCACCGAGAATATCGAGCGGGTAGGGCGTAACGTTAGCGTAGGCGCTATTTTGTAGCGCCAGCAGTCCTACCTGTGGGCCGTTGCCGTGCACTAACACCACGCGCCATTGCCGCGTAAGCTGGGCGATGGTTCTGGCCGCCAGTTCGATATTTTTACGCTGAATATCAGCCTCCAGCGGTTCGCCGCGTTTGAGCAGCGCATTGCCGCCCAGCGCGACGACCAGTGTGCGTTTGTTTTCCATAACGTCTCCTTTAAATACCATCGCGTTCCAGTGGACAGCTCATGCAGCGCGCGCCCCCGCGCCCGCGACCCAGTTCATCGCCGGGAATGGGAAGGACGGTAATGCCGGCTTTGTCGTATTTTTCGTTGGTCCAGATGTTGCGCTCATAGCCCACCACCACGCCGGGACGCAGGGTGAGCACGTTATTGGCGTCATTCCACTGTTCGCGCTCAGCTTCAAATGCGTCGCCGCCAGTGGTGATTAAGCGCACCTGATCGATGCCAAGCGCTGTTTCAAGAGCATGAACCAGCGTGCTCTCCTGGGTTCGTTTCAGACCGCCGCGTCCGTCTGGCGTCAGCGTCCAGCACTGAACGTCCGGGCGAACGACTTCCGGATAGACGGAGAAGGTGTCGATATCAATGTGGGTCATGACGGTGTCAAGGTGCATACAGGAGCGATGTTTTGGCAGTTCAACGGCAATGACGCGTTCCGCCTGACGATGTTTAAACAATGCCTGCGCCAGGAACTCGACGCCCTGCGGCGTAGTACGTTCAGACATACCGATCAACACCGCGCCGCGGCCAATCACCAGCACATCGCCGCCCTCTAAAGTGGCGTGGTCGTAATTAATGTCCTCGTCGCCGAAATATTTAATGAAATCACCACCTGCGAATTGAGGATGCCAGCGATAAATAGCACGTAAATTATTCGTTTCACGTTGGCGTGCAGGTTTCGCCATGGGGTTAATTGAGACGCCGTTATATATCCAGCAGGACGTGTCACGGGTAAATAGGTGATTCGGTAATGGCTTCATAATAAAGTCATTAATATCGTGAGTATCGACCACCATATTTTTTATGGAGGCGGGGATTTCGCCGTAAGTTAAACCGCCGCTTAAATGGCGAGCCAGTTCACGGTGCGGCATATCCGCCAGCCAGGCGCGAATGTCTGCGGCAAAGGTGGGCCCCAGGCGATAATCGGAAATTTGTGTATCCAGCAGCCAGGCTTTAGCGTCAGCCACATCCAGCGTTTGGGTGAGCAGGTCGGTTAACAGCAATACTTCTATCCCTTGCTGGCGCAGCGTGTTGGCAAAAATGTCATGCTCTTCGCCAGCGCGCTCTACGGATAATACATCGTCAAAAAGTAATTCCTGACAATTTGAAGGGGTAAGTCTTTTTAGGCTGAGATTGGGACGATGCAACATTACGCTGCGTAATTGACCGATTTCAGAACCGACAAAATGCTTTTCCATCATTATACCTTTTACATAATTTCAAGAATAAAGAAGGAGTGGCTGCAAATATTTAGCGTGCTTGCAGTCGCGGCGTTTCAGTTAAATTCGGGAGCAATGATTGAATTTTATTTGGATTGTTAATGTGATGAGATTCACATCAATCAAGGAGTGCTATTTTTCTTACTTAATATATGAGCCGGGTCAGAGAAATTTAAAAAACAATAAGGCATTAAATGAATTACTACGCAGCTATATGGTTTGTTATTTTTTTATTGTTAATTATTTGTTTGCTGTATTGAATGATGTTTAAATCTTAACTCATTGAAAATAAACTGATTATTTTTAATGGTTGCATAACTATGCGTGAGGGGGATTTTATTATCGGGGATATTTAAATAATTTAAAAATAACTATGGATAGAGAAGTCATTTATGCAGGGAGAGCGAATTGTGATCGCTAAAACGTTTTTATGTTAACGCCTTTAATATCAAAGCGTTGTTAGTGGTGGCAATTTGGCGCCGCTGGGGTTTATGCATAGGTACTGCATAAAGTTGGGCGAACTATTAACAATATAGAAACACCGCTGGCGATAAACATGCGCTGGCGCAAAATCGATGAGAGTAAGGGTAGTATGGCAGCCATTTTTCTCGTATAAAGAGAAATATAAAACGCTGTTTTAACTAAGGGGGTGCGATGATTATTGGCAATATTGAACATCTGGAGGCCTGGCTGCCGACGGCGTTACGGCAGGCGATTGAGCACGTCAATGCGCATGTCACGGCAACGACCGCGCCAGGTAAGTATGACATTGACGGCGACAGGCTGTTTTATATGATTTCTGAAAATATGACGGAGCCGGGCGAATCGCGCAGCGCAGAGTATCACGCCCGTTATCTTGATATTCAGATTGTGCTACAAGGTCAGGAAGGGATGGCATTCAGCACCCGGCCTGCGGGGACGCCGCACACGGACTGGCTGGCGGATAAAGACATTGCATTTTTACCGACGAGCGTCGACGAGAAAACCGTCGTCCTGAACGAAGGTGACTTTGTGGTGTTTTATCCCGGCGAAGTGCATAAGCCCCTGTGCGCGGTGGGAGAACCGGCGCGGGTACGTAAAGCGGTTGTGAAAATGCTGATGGCGTAATATTTTGTGCCGGATGGCGGCGCCTGCACGTTGCGATCTTGTAGGCCAACCGCCATCCGGCATCATCACGACATTATTTAGACAGCGTCGCTACCATTACTGCTTTGATGGTATGCATTCGGTTTTCCGCTTCATCAAAGACAATGCTGGCCGCAGACTCAAAAACCTCGTCGGTCACTTCCATCCCGCCATGTAAACCGTACTCTTCGGCCATTTTTTTGCCGAGCGTGGTTTCGTCATCATGGAACGCAGGCAGACAATGCAGGAACTTAACCTGCGGATTGCCGGTTAAGGCCATCATCTGGCTGTTGACCTGATAATCACGCAGCAGGGCAATACGCTCCGCCCATTTCTCTTTGGGTTCGCCCATAGAGACCCAAACATCGGTATAGATAAAATCCGCACCTTTTACGCCCGAGGCGATATCTTCGGTCAGGGTGATGGCGCCGCCGTTCTTTTTCGCCATGGCGCTGCACTCCGCCACTAACGCGGCTTGCGGCCAGCAGGCTTTTGGCGCGACCAGACGGAGATCCAATCCTGTTAACGCGGCGGCTTCCAGCATGGAGTTACCCATGTTATTACGCGCGTCGCCGGCATAGACCAACGTCATCTCGTTAAAGGCTTTACCCGGCAGATGTTCCTGCATGGTAAGCAGATCCGCCAGTAATTGCGTTGGGTGATACTCATCGGTTAAACCGTTCCATACCGGCACACCGGAATATTCAGCCAGCGTTTCGACGATCTCCTGGCCATATCCTCGATACTGAATACCGTCAAACATCCGGCCCAGGACGCGGGCAGTATCTTTGATGGACTCTTTATGGCCGATCTGGCTCCCGCTGGAACCCAGGTACGTCACGCGCGCCCCCTGATCGTATGCGGCAACTTCGAAAGAGCATCGTGTCCGGGTCGAGTCTTTTTCGAAGATGAGCGCAATATTCTTACCCACCAGCTTTTGTTCTTCTTTACCGTTTTTCTTATCGGCTTTCAGTTTGGCGGCAAGCTGCAACAGAGCAGTGAGCTCGCTGGCGGTGAAATCAAGTAACTTTAAAAAAGGTTTTTGGTAAAACGTAGACATACTTCCCTCACATGGCTTAGGCCTCTCATTGAATTAAAATTCACTTTATATGGATGATTATTCATTTGCAACCCTGTTTGATAAAACTTTTCTCGATAAGGTGGAGGCAACGTCGGCGGTATGTGACAATAAGAGTATCGGCAGGACATCTATGAGGAACGAGCTATGGCAAACCCGGAATTACTGGAAGAGCAGCGTGAAGAAACGCGGTTAATTATTGAAGAGTTACTTGAGGACGGCAGCGATCCGGATGCGCTGTACACTATCGAGCATCACCTTTCCGCTGACGATTTCGAAACGTTGGAAAAAGCCGCGGTAGAAGCCTTTAAACTCGGCTATGAAGTGACGGAGCCGGAAGAGCTGGAAGTGGAAGAGGGCGATACGGTTATTTGTTGCGACATCCTCAGCGAGTGCGCGTTGAACGCCGAACTCATCGACGCTCAGGTTGAGCAACTGATGAACCTGGCGGAAAAATATGATGTCGAATACGACGGCTGGGGAACCTATTTTGAAGACCCTAATGGCGAAGAGGGTGATGACGACGATTATGTCGATGAAGATGACGACGGCGTGCGTCACTAAAGCTGCATAGTATGACGGTACGGCAGCGTTTGCTGTCGTATTTTTTTAACAGGTTACGTATGAATTACCCGCAAATACTCTCTCCGGTGCTTAATTTCCTGCATTGCCCGACGCCGCAGGCGTGGATTGTCCAGGCCCGCGATCCGCAAAATCTTCCTCTTCTGCTTACCGATCACTTGATCTGCGAACTGAAGGCTGCGCAAACCGCGTTGCTGTTGGTGCGTAAATATGTCGCCGATAAATCGGGCGCCGACGCGCTGCTCGCCTGGCTGCAACCTTACGAGGCGTTCGCGTTTCGTCAGGGGCCGGAGCCGGATTTTGTTGCCCTGCATAGACAGATTAGCAAAAGCGCCATGTCGCAAACTGATGACCCCTGGGGTCGTCAGCTTATCGACCGTATGGTGTTATTGATTAAAGAGGAGTTGCACCATTTTTGGCAGGTACGCGAGGTCATGCAGGCCAGAAACATTCCTTATGTGAAAATCACCGCCAGCCGCTACGCGAAAGGAATGTTGAAAGCGGTACGCACGCACGAACCGCTCACCTTAATTGATAAGCTGATTTGCGGGGCGTATATCGAAGCCCGCTCCTGCGAACGTTTTGCCGCTCTGGCGCCCTGGCTGGATGAGGATTTACAGACGTTTTATCTCTCGCTTCTGCGCTCCGAAGCGCGGCATTATCAGGATTACCTGGCGCTGGCGCAGCAGATTTCCACCGAGGACATTTCTGCGCGCGTGCGCTATTTTGGCGAGGTGGAAGCTGACCTTATCTTGTCGCCAGACCGCGAGTTTCGTTTTCATAGCGGCGTGCCAGCCGCCGGATAAAGGGTAAAATTAAAGATTAGCGTTTTTATCTTTTACGCTGTCGCCACCTGCGTGGTCATCCGCCCGGCATCAAACTGCTGGCGAGCAGGAAAAGTCATTTTCATGATATTCTGTCCTGAGTAAAGCCTGCCCTGCGGCAGGCAAAAAGAACTCACTCAGTGTTATATTCCCGAAAGGTGACCTTGAACAATGCCATTATTGCATCAATCACTACGGGTTTTTGTGTTGAAATAGTTACTGTTTCACGCCTTTTGACGCTTCAGAGCAGGTCTTGCCAACAAAGGTTTGTTTAATTTTGTTGATGGAGGTTGTTTTATTACCTCCTGCATCGACATCCGATTTCATGGTCATCGCAAATTCTGTATCGCTTATTTTCGTCGTTTCTACAATAGAGTGCGATTTGACATCAGGATTATTACAGACAGTCTCATTGATCAGTTTGGTATCCGTACTTTCTACAAATGTTGTCGTGCAACCGCCTGCACTGGTAGAAAAACCCTTCACCATTTTTTTAGAATCTTCAGACATTTTAGGGGTATAACACATAAGCGTCGCTATGCCCGAATTTTTTTCATCCATTAATACTTCTTTTGTATCTGGATTGATGGTGCGCATTTCTATATTTTCCATTTTCCATTCGCCGGGCTGTATATCTAATGCATATACATTAGAGATACTAATAAACATAGCGGGGAAAACAATTGCTGATAATAGGCGTTTCATTTATAACTTCCTTGAATAATAAGTGATTCCCGGATAACAGGATGTTTCCGGGATTACTTATATCAGCAAAAATAATACCTGGCGAGGATAAATAAACGCCTGGTTTTCAGAGATCCTTTAACATCCTCACTTCGCAATCGACATGTCCGGTGCAGCCGAGCGGTTCGCTAATATGTTCAAATCCTAAACGTTCGTATAGCGCAATCGCCTCGCGTAAAAAAGCCGTTGTTTCCAGATAGCAGCGTTTAAAACCCTGTTCACGGGCATGATCCAGCGCCATCAGCGCCAGCTTTTTCGCCAGCCCCTGACCACGAATCACCGGTAAAAAATACATTTTTTGCAGTTCACAAATGTCTGGTTCGCTACAGGATAACGGCGCCACGCCGCCGCCGCCCACCACACAACCGTTTTGCTCTACCACCCAGTAGGCCGCGCCCGGTTGGCTATAAACCTGATACAGTTCATCCAGATTGGGGTCGGCAACGGTATAACCTTTATCGGCGGTAAGTCCGTATTCCGCTGAAACCTGACGGATGACACGGGCAATAGCGGCATTGTCGGCGGTAGTGATTCGGCGCACCGTGAGCGTTGGCGAGGCGACATTATTCATAATATGGCTCAATTTTTAAAATTTATTTATAGATTACTTTAATACCACCGTCTTGAGTTACGCGCAAGGAGATCCTGAATCAGACAAAATAAAAGGCGGAAAAATTAAACAAAAATAGTATCGTAGTCAAATCAGTAACAATTTACTGGTTTTTATTATTAATTCTAATAGATTGTAATTCAGGGATATGATTCATGAATAACGTTATCAGTAGTAAAGATAACCATAATCACACGTTGGTGTTTACAGGCAAGGGCGGAAAGTATTTTGTTATTTGCCTTGTGAATTTCTTGTTGACGTGTATCACGTTGGGAATCTATGCGCCGTGGGCGATGGTGAAATGTCGACGTTATATTTATACTAATATGACGCTAAACAATCAGCCTTTTGCTTACAAAGCCACGGGCGGCGCATTATTTATTAGTGTGTTGTTAGTTTTTATTATTTATATTGTTAGCCTCTCTCTTATTGAACACGGTTATCCCGGTCTCGGTTTTACGCTATTCGGCTTATTAATTGCGATTATTCCTTTTATGGCGGTGAAAGGATTACAGTATCAGGCGATGATGACTTCGCTTAATGGCGTACATTTTGGATTCCAGTGTTCCATGCGGCGCGCCTGGTGGTACATGTTCGCTCTCCCGGTACTCCTGATGGTGGCGCTTTATATTGTTCTTTATATTATCTCACTGGTAACCATCGCCGTCGGCGGTTTAGTGTTCAATATCGTTTTTCTCGGTTTGCTGGCTATTATTGGGATAGGGGTCATTAACGGTATTACCTACAGCAAATGGATGACCTTGTTTGGCAATGGCGCAAACTTTGGCATTCATCGTTTCTCGATTCAGGTTAATGTTAAAACGTGCATCAGAGGGTGCGTGTTGGCAATGTTGACCCTTTTCCCTTTTGCTGTCGTGATTGGTTATCTAATCGCGCCGGTGTTCACCGACATGATTCTTTTGAGTATGATGGGGAATGCGCAGGCAGGAGGGGCGCTTATTCTGCAATATTATGGCCAGATAATGGCATGTTATTTCCTCTATTTTCTCGCGATTATTGTGGTAACCAGTTACTTATATGTGGCGTTACGCAACCTGTTTTTAAACAATTTGTCACTGGCGAACGATTCGATTCGTTTTCATTCCTCTGTCACTGCACACGGTATGCTGTGGCGGTTGCTGGTGGTGGTGGTGATTTCCGGCGTGACCTTAGGGCTGGCTTATCCGTGGTTGAAAATTTGGCTGGTGAGCTGGCTGGCGCAGAATACACAGGTCCAGGGCGATCTGGATTCGCTTGAGTTAACCAATGATGAGAAGCCGCTGGAAAACAGCCTGCTAATGTGGATTTCTCGTGGCATCATGCCTTACTTCCCGTTTATCTGATGTAAAAAGGCCGACGTTTACGTCGGCCCATAATTCATGTTGTCGGATGGCGGCGTGAATGCCTTATCCGGCCTACCGATCGCGCCATGTCAATAAGCGAACGTGTAGGCCTGGTAAGCGAAGCGCCATCAGGCTTTCAGATTACAGCGCGCTAATAACCGCCTGCTGCTCAATCAGTTTCGCTTTGGCTTCTGCGTAACCGTCCAGCTTCTCACGCTCTTTGGCAATCACCGCTTCCGGCGCACGGGCGACGAAACCTTCGTTGGACAGTTTGCCTTCGATACGGGCAATCTCGCCTTCGATTTTCGCCACTTCTTTCGCCAGACGCGCCAGCTCATCGTCTTTGTTGATGAGGCCAGCCATCGGGATCAGCAGTTCGGCGCCGTCGATGATTTTGGTCACGGAAACCGGACCTTTGTCATCGGCTGGCAGCACGGTGATGCTTTCCAGACGCGCCAGGGTTTGCAGGAAGCTACGGTTGTCGTTAACACGACGAACGGCTTCTTCACTACAGCCGCGCAGCAGCAGTTCCAGCGGTTTGCCCGGGGCGATGTTCATTTCCGCACGAATGTTACGTACCGCGACGATCGCCTGCTTCAGCCACTCGGTATCGGCCAACGCGGCTTCATCCACCTGTGCGGCGTTATATTCCGGGAACGGCTGCAGCATGATGGTGTCGGCGGTAATACCGCAAATGACCTTCACACGCTGCCAGATGGTTTCGGTGATGAACGGAATGATCGGGTGCGCCAGGCGCAGCAGACCTTCCAGTACGGTGACCAGCGTATGGCGGGTGCCGCGCAGTTCAGACTCGGAACCCCCGGTCATTACCGGCTTGGTCAGCTCCAGATACCAGTCGCAGAACTGGTTCCAGGTGAACTCGTACAGAATGCCCGCGGCGATGTCGAAGCGGAAGCTGTCCAGCGCGTCGCGGTACGCTTTAACGGTCTGGTTGAATTCCGCCAGGATCCAGCGGTCCGCCAGCGACAGCGTCATTTCACCGCCGTTGAAGCCGCAATCCTGCTCTTCGGTGTTCATCAGCACAAAGCGGCTGGCGTTCCACAGCTTGTTACAGAAGTTACGATAACCTTCCAGACGCTTCATATCCCAGTTGATGTCGCGACCGGTCGAGGCCAGCGCCGCCAGGGTAAAGCGCAGGGCGTCGGTGCCGTGCGGCTCAATGCCGTTCGGGAACTGCTTCTCGGTACGCTTGCGGATTTTCTCCGCCATCTGCGGCTGCATCATATTGCCGGTGCGTTTTTCCAGCAGTTCCGGCAGGGAGATGCCGTCCACCATATCCAGCGGGTCGATAACGTTACCCTTGGATTTGGACATCTTCTGGCCTTCGTCGTCGCGAATCAGACCGGTCATATAGACGGTATGGAACGGCACCTGCGGCTTGCCGTTTTCATCTTTGATGAAGTGCATGGTCATCATGATCATGCGGGCAATCCAGAAGAAGATGATATCGAAGCCGGACACCATCACGCTGGTGGGGTGGAACTGACGCAGGGCGTCGGTGTTTTCTGGCCAGCCGAGGGTGGAGAAAGTCCACAGCGCGGAGGAGAACCAGGTATCGAGAACGTCTTCGTCCTGACGAAGCGCAACGTCGGCGCCGAGGTTATTTTCCTGACGCACTTCGTCTTCGGTACGGCCAACGTAGACGTTGCCGTCGTTGTCGTACCATGCCGGGATACGGTGACCCCACCACAACTGACGAGAGATACACCAGTCCTGGATATCACGCATCCAGGAGAAGTACATGTTTTCGTACTGCTTCGGCACGAACTGAATGTCGCCGTTTTCAACCGCTTCCACCGCCGGTTTCGCCAGCACGTCTGCACGGACGTACCACTGGTCGGTTAGCATCGGTTCGATAACCACGCCGCCACGGTCGCCGTAAGGGACGGTCAGATCGTGCGGTTTAATTTCTTCCAGCAGGCCCAGCGCGTCAACGGCAGCAACGATGGCTTTACGGGCAGCAAAGCGTTCCAGCTTCTGGAACTCAGCCGGAATCTCGCTGGAATAAACGTCAGACTCTTCACCTTTGGTATCGAACACTTCCGCGCTTTCGCGAATGTCGCCGTCAAAGGTCAGGATGTTGATCATCGGCAGCGCGTGACGTTTCCCGACTTCATAGTCGTTAAAGTCGTGCGCCGGGGTGATCTTCACGCAGCCGGTGCCTTTTTCCATATCGGCGTGTTCGTCGCCAACAATCGGAATGCGGCGGTTAACCAGCGGCAGAATAACGAATTTACCGATAAGACTCTGGTAGCGCGGATCTTCCGGGTTCACGGCCACGCCGGTATCGCCGAGAATAGTTTCCGGACGGGTGGTGGCGACGACCAGGTAATCTTTACCGTCTGCGGTTTTCGCGCCGTCGGCCAGCGGATAGCGGATGTGCCACATGGAGCCTTTGGACTCGCGGTTTTCCACTTCCAGGTCAGAGATGGCGGTGCGCAGCTTCGGGTCCCAGTTCACCAGGCGTTTGCCACGGTAAATCAGGTCTTCTTTGTACAGGCGGACAAAGACTTCTTTCACGGCATTGGAAAGACCTTCGTCCATGGTGAAGCGCTCGCGCTCCCAGTCAACGGAGTTGCCGAGACGGCGCATCTGACGGGTAATGGTGCCGCCGGATTCCGCTTTCCACTGCCAGATTTTGTCGATAAACGCATCGCGGCCGTAGTCGTGACGGGTTTTACCTTCTTCAGCGGCAATCTTGCGCTCAACCACCATCTGGGTCGCGATCCCAGCGTGGTCGGTGCCGACCTGCCACAGGGTGTTTTTACCCTGCATACGCTGGTAACGGATCATGGTATCCATGATGGTTTGCTGGAAAGCATGTCCCATATGCAAACTGCCGGTGACGTTCGGCGGCGGGATCATGATGCAGAAGGACTCTTTGCTTTCGTCGCCGTTAGGCTTGAAATAGCCCTGCTTTTCCCAGTGCTCGTAAAGCGGCTGTTCGATATCTTGGGGGTTATATGTCTTTTCCATTATTTCCAGGTTGCCGTATTCAGGTTAAAACCAGCCACGCGGTAGGCTTTGTAGCGTTCGCGCGCCAGTTGTTTCAAAGTTTCTTCGTAAGGGACGAAGTCTACCACTTCTGTGAAAGCGGTGGCAAAATCTGCAAAGCTTGTACGCAGGCTGATTAAAATATCGCGTGGGCTGCTGTTGCGTTTTTGCGGCCAGGCGATTTCAACCGGCGCGCCGCCGCGTGGGCCTTCGCCTGCCAGATTGTGCGGGACAAAACTTTCCGCCGGTCTCGCCCACAGCGCTTCATCCAGCCGAATGGCCTGCTTCTCATCTTCGCAGGCGATCAGCACGCGCTTGCCGGCGCGCCAACGTTCTGCGGCAATTTCACACACCAGTTGTTCAACGGCGCTTAAACCGTTGACGGTAGTGTCATTATCCAGAAGATAGAACGTCGCATTCTTCATAAATTCGCTTATTTCAGAAAAGTTGTTGGTGCAATCATGGCTGTGAAAAGCACACGTTGGTTAGTCAGATGGCTTCAATAGAGACTGATTCGGCGATGATGTTAAAAATATCATCATAGGTTGCCAGAAAATAGTGATGGCAACTCTCCGGATCAACATCACTTCGCGGTAGAAATGATGACATCAATCGGGAATCAAATAATTCACCAAAATTTCCGGTGATGCAATTCCAGTCAAATAAATAGTCATTACCTGCCGTGCGCTCAAAACTATCAAGCTCCGCACAACAAGAAAAAAGCATTCCTTTGAATATTAGACAGAATTTTGTGTCGTCATTTCGTTCCACGATGATTTCAAGACGCGATCCACGCCGTTTTGCTTCAACGAGAAATAAACTATCCCGCGCAAACCCAGCCTGAAGATACTCATCATGCGCAACAAATCTAGCCATCGGATCCCTGATTTGCAGCCGGATGAACATAGCGCCATCCGGCTATACGATTACTCTTCGCCGTTAAAGCCCGCACGATTGAGCAGGAACTGCGACAGCAGCGCTACCGGACGACCCGTCGCGCCTTTCGCTTTGCCGGATCGCCAGGCGGTACCGGCGATATCCAGGTGCGCCCAGTTGTACTTACGGGTAAAGCGCGACAGGAAGCAGCCCGCGGTGATAGCGCCGCCAGGACGACCACCAATGTTCGCCATATCCGCAAAGTTGGACTCCAGTTGTTCCTGGAACTCATCGCCCAGCGGCAGACGCCACGCGCGGTCGCCCGCTTGCTCGGACGCGCCGATCAGTTCATGCGCCAGCGGGTTATGGTTCGACATCAGACCGGTAATGTGATGGCCCAGCGCAATCACGCAGGCCCCGGTTAGCGTCGCCACGTCAATGACGGCTTCCGGTTCGAAGCGTTCAACGTAGGTCAGCACGTCGCACAGTACCAGACGGCCTTCAGCATCGGTATTCAGCACTTCAACCGTCTGACCGGACATGGTGGTCAGTACGTCGCCCGGACGATACGCGCGTCCGCCCGGCATGTTTTCACAGCCCGCCAGTACGCCGATAACGTTAATCGGAAGCTGAAGCTCGGCGACCATACGCATCACGCCGTAAACCGCCGCCGCGCCGCACATGTCGTACTTCATCTCGTCCATCCCTTCAGATGGCTTGATGGAGATGCCGCCGGAGTCGAAGGTCAGGCCTTTACCCACCAGCACGATCGGGCGCGCGTCTTCGGATGGATTGCCCTTGTACTCAATCACCGACATCAGCGATTCATTCTGCGAACCGTGGCCGACCGCCAGATAAGCGTTCATACCCAGTTCGCGCATTTGCTGTTCGCCGATGACGCGGGTGATGACATTTTTGCTGTAGCAGTCAGCCAACTGGCGCGCCTGTGACGCTAGGTAGGCGGCGTTACAGATATTGGGCGGCATGTTGCCGAGATCTTTCGCTGCCTTAATCCCGGCGGCGATGGCCAGACCGTGTTGAATGGCGCGTTCGCCGCTGGTGAGCTCACGGCGGGTCGGCACATTAAAGACCATCTTACGTAGCGGGCGGCGCGGCTCGCTCTTGTTGGTCTTGAGTTGATCAAAGCTATAAAGCGTCTCTTTGGCCGTTTCGACGGCCTGACGCACTTTCCAGTAGTTGTTGCGGCCTTTGACGTGCAGTTCGGTCAGGAAACAGACGGCTTCCATCGAACCGGTATCATTCAGAGTATTTATCGTTTTCTGAATAACCTGCTTATACTGACGTTCATCAAGCTCGCGCTCTTTGCCGCAACCAATGAGGAGGATTCGCTCGGAAAGAACGTTAGGAACATGGTGCAGCAACAGAGTCTGCCCCGGTTTTCCTTCCAGTTCGCCGCGACGCAGCAATGCGCTGATGTATCCGTCGCTAATTTTGTCGAGCTGTTCTGCAATCGGAGAAAGGCGACGCGGTTCAAAGACGCCCACGACAATGCAGGCACTCCGCTGTTTCTCCGGGCTACCGCTTTTTACACTGAACTCCATGCACTATGCTCCTGAATCTTAAAGACAACAGTGGTGGCTACAGCTATACTCGTCGTCTTTCAAGTTGCAGATGCGTTGGCTGCGCCTGCTCACCCCTGTCACTTACCTGATGTAAGCTCCGGGGCTCCACAGTCTTGCCGCCTGCCTGCAACTCGAAATCCATTAGAGTATAGAAATTGAAAGCTTTCGTAACTCATATCCGCTGTTGCGGTGACTTCGTGTTAATCTTAACGTTATTACGGCATTGGCACGTCAGAACAAGTTCTGAGAGGTGAATCCGCTGAGTATAATGATCTTAGCGATGATTTCGACGACTCAAGAGAATAAATGACGTTTAAGCCATGAAACAAGCTAAATTCCAGCAAAAAAATGGGTTTTTACGGGCGTATTTAAAGTGATAATCATAAGATATCTGGTGCGGGAGACGCTCAAAAGCCAGCTGGCGATACTCTTCATCTTACTTTTGATCTTCTTTTGTCAAAAGTTAGTGAGGATTCTCGGCGCGGCGGTTGACGGCGATATTCCCGCAAATCTGGTGCTCTCGCTTCTGGGGCTGGGCGTACCGGAAATGGCGCAGCTCATCCTGCCTTTAAGCCTGTTCCTGGGGCTGCTGATGACGCTGGGCAAACTGTATACCGAAAGTGAAATTACGGTCATGCACGCCTGTGGGTTGAGCAAAGCCGTGCTGGTAAAGGCCGCCATGGTACTGGCGTTATTTACCGGTATCCTTGCGGCGGTTAACGTGATGTGGGCCGGCCCCTGGTCGTCAAAACACCAGGATGAAGTACTGGCGGAGGCGAAAGCGAACCCCGGTATGGCGGCGTTGGCGCAGGGGCAATTCCAGCAGGCGACCAACGGTAGCTCGGTGCTGTTTATCGAAAGCGTTGATGGCAGCGACTTCCACGATGTTTTCCTGGCGCAAATTCGCCCTAAGGGCAATGCTCGTCCTTCTGTGGTAGTGGCCGATTCCGGACACCTTACTCAGTTGCGCGATGGTTCCCAGGTTGTCACCTTAAACAAAGGGACGCGTTTTGAAGGGACGGCGTTGCTACGCGATTTTCGCATCACCGACTTCCAGAACTATCAGGCGATTATTGGCCATCAGGCCGTGGCGCTGGACCCGAACGATACCGACCAGATGGACATGCGCACGCTGTGGAATACCGACAACGATCGCGCTCGCGCCGAGCTGCACTGGCGTATCACGTTAGTCTTTACCGTATTTATGATGGCGCTGATGGTCGTGCCGCTCAGCGTGGTGAATCCACGTCAGGGGCGCGTCTTGTCTATGTTGCCCGCCATGCTGCTTTATCTGCTGTTCTTCCTGATCCAGACTTCCATTAAATCGAATGGCGGTAAAGGCAAACTGGACCCGGTTATCTGGATGTGGGCGGTCAACCTGATCTATCTGGCGTTGGCGATTGGTTTAAACCTGTGGGATACGGTGCCGGTCCGCCGCCTGCGTGCCCGTTTTCTGCGTAAAGGAGCGGTATAATGCAGCCATTTGGTGTACTTGACCGCTATATCGGTAAAACCATTTTTACCACCATCATGATGACGTTGTTCATGCTGGTGTCGCTCTCCGGGATCATCAAGTTTGTCGATCAGCTGAAAAAAGCGGGGCAGGGTAACTACGACGCGCTGGGCGCGGGTATGTACACCCTGCTCAGCGTACCTAAGGATATCCAGATCTTCTTTCCTATGGCGGCGCTGCTTGGCGCGCTGCTGGGGCTGGGGATGCTGGCGCAGCGTAGCGAACTGGTGGTGATGCAGGCATCGGGTTTCACCCGTATGCAGGTGGCGCTGTCGGTGATGAAAACGGCTATCCCCCTGGTGCTGTTGACCATGGCGATCGGCGAATGGGTCGCCCCGCAGGGCGAGCAGATGGCGCGTAACTATCGTGCGCAGGCGATGTATGGCGGTTCGCTGCTTTCCACCCAGCAAGGTCTGTGGGCGAAAGACGGGAATAACTTTGTCTATATTGAACGAGTGAAGGGCGACGAGGAGCTGGCCGGCATTAGTATTTACGCTTTCAACGATCAGCGTCGTTTGCAGTCGGTGCGTTACGCCGCTTCGGCAAAATTCGACCCGGAGCATAAGGTCTGGCGTTTGTCGCAGGTGGATGAGTCCGATCTGCAAAACCCGAAACAGATCACCGGTTCGCAGACGGTGAGCGGCACCTGGAAAACGAATCTGACGCCGGATAAGTTAGGCGTGGTGGCGCTGGATCCGGATGCGCTTTCCATCAGCGGTCTGCATAACTACGTTAAATATCTGAAGTCGAGCGGACAGGACGCCGGACGTTATCAGCTCAATATGTGGAGTAAAATCTTCCAGCCGCTCTCCGTGGCGGTGATGATGCTGATGGCGCTGTCGTTTATCTTTGGACCGCTGCGTAGTGTGCCGATGGGCGTGCGCGTGGTGACGGGGATTAGCTTCGGCTTCGTCTTTTACGTTCTCGACCAGATTTTTGGCCCGCTGACGCTGGTATACGGCATTCCGCCGATTGTCGGCGCGCTGCTGCCGAGCGCGTCTTTCTTCCTGATTAGCCTGTGGCTAATGCTGCGTAAGTCGTAATCACAGGCCGCCATCAGGCAATGCAGTAAAGCGCAGTGCCTGATGGCGCTGCGCTTATCAGGCCTACCAGAACCCGTAGGCCTGATAAGTCCTTTCCGCCGCCATCCGGCAGACCGCCTGGTATTACTCGAATGATGTAGTGCGTAACCTGACGCGTGGCGCTTTTGGCTACGCGTTAAGCTCAGGCAAGCTGCGGGAAAAAGTAGATCAAAAAATTTATAACGTGCTGCCGTGATAAATCTGATAACCCAAATCAATCGTATTATGGTTGAGATCGTTATTTTTAATTTTGTTGAGCAACATCTGCGCGGCTCTGCGCCCGATCTCAAAACGAGGGGTAATTACGCTGGCGAGGCTCGGTATCATTTGCCTGCCCATCTCCAGACCGTGGAAGCCGGCGATGGAGATCTGCTCCGGTACGGCCAGTTGACGCTCGCGGCACCACAGTAGAGCGCCCATTGCGATATCGTCATTTGTACAAAAGACGCCATCCACGTCCGGGTGCGCAGTAAGCGCATCACGCATTAGCTGTATCCCCAGATGGATAGAGGAGATAGCGCGGGGATTGATGCGCAACGGCGCCAGCCCCCGGCGCGTCATCGCATCGCAGTAGCCGTGATAACGCTGCTCATCACGGATATCGTCTTTTGAACCCAGATAGAGAATTTTCCGCCGCTGGCGTTTATCCAGCATGGTGCTGACCATATCAAAGGCGGCCTGACGGTTATCAAACCCCACCTCCATATCTAAGCGATCGCCCTGGATATCCATGAGTTCTACAATCGGAAGGGTAGCTGAGCGCAGGAATTTGACGGTTCTGAGGGTATGATATTTTTCTGAAAGAATAATGCCGTCGATATTGTAAGACAGTAAATTGATAACGGACTCTTCTTCCGAATCGCGATTGTAATTGTAATTCGCAATGAGAGTTTGGTAGTTATGACCCGACGTTACGGATTCAATCCCGGCAAGAATGTCGGCAAACAACTGGTTCTGAAAAGAGGGGATCAGCACGCCCAGAGTGTAACTTTGCGCGTTTAACAGCATAGCTGGCGCGCGATTTGGTATGTAGTTAATTTCCTCCATGATCTGCGCAATACGCTCGCCGGTTTCCCTGGCGACTTTTTTCGGCGAGCGGATGTAACGGCTCACCGTCATTTTTGTCACGCCAGCAAGCGTAGCGATATCCTGCAAAGAAATTCTGTGATTCCTCATGTTTTCTCCAGTACCGGGGGCGGGAACGTCGCCCCCATGGTTAATTGGGCTGCGGATGATGAATTAATGCAGAACCGCATTCAGCGCCAGTACGCCCAGCAATCCCATGACAGAAATCAATGTTTCCATAACGGTCCAGGTGCGTAGGGTTTCCCCGACGCTAAGATTAAAATACCCTTTAAATAGCCAAAAACCGGGATCGTTAACATGTGATGCAATAACGCTTCCCGCGCCTGTCGCCAGTACCATTAACGCCGGATCGGCGTGGGTTACGTTAATAATCGGCAATACGACGCCCGCTGTGGTTATCGCGGCCACGGTCGCGGAACCTAACGCAATACGCAGCACGGCGGCTACCGTCCAGCACATTAATAACGGAGATAGCGAGGTGCCGGTCATTAATTGCGAGATATATTGACCCACGCCGCTATCCACCAGCACTTGCTTAAACGCGCCGCCGCCCGCGATGATAAAAACAATCATCGCAATAGCGCCAATGGACTCGCCGACGATATCCATCACCTGCTCAACCGTACGTCCGTTGCGTCGGCCCAGCGTAAAAATGGCGATGATAATGGCAATAAACAACGCCACTGCTGGATTACCAATAAATTCGAAGAAAACCCGCACGGCATTCGTTTTTGGCAGCGTGATTTCACATACCGCTGCGATGGCCATCAGAATGACCGGGATCACGGCGGCAAAAATACTGTTCCAGAATGACGGCATCTCCTCTTCACTGAATAGGTGAGGATTAAATAATCCTTCAGGCGGCGCTTTCTCAAAGCGCGCCAGCAATTTTGAAAACAGAGGGCCGGCAACAATCACGGTCGGTATGGTAATGATTAACCCATACAGCAGGGTCGTACCGAGATTTGCCTCAAAAATTGTCGCAATAGCGGTAGGGCCGGGATGCGGCGGCAGGAAGCAGTGCGTAACGGATAAGGCGGCGACCATTGGAATCCCGACATACAGCAATGGCAGTCCCGATGAGGCTACAATCGTAAAAACGAGCGGCAACAGCAGTACGAATCCGACTTCAAAAAACATTGCCAGGCCGACGATAAGCCCGGTGATCACCAGCGCCCATTGCACGCGTTTTTTGCCGAACGTATTAATGAGCGTCGTCGCAATGCGCTGCGCGGCGCCGGTATCGGAAATTAATCTTCCCAGCATCGCGCCAAAACCGAGGATCATGGCGAGTCCGCCCAGAGTACCGCCAATTCCGTTTTGTATGGAGTGCAGGACGTCTTGCGCGCCCATCCCTTCGGCAAATCCCACCACGGCGGCAACCAGAACAAGGGCGATAAAGCCGTTAACTTTAAAGCCAATCATTAAGATCACCAGCAGCGCAACGCCTGCCGCAATAATTATTAATGGCATATTCGTCTCTCTTATTAGCGCCAAAATAGCAGCGCTTACGCGCTGCGTCGTATTTCCCTGCTCAGACGGCAACCAGCATACCGCCATCGACAAACAGCAGATGTCCGTTAACAAAGTCGGAAGCTTTTGACGAGAGAAACACCGCTGCGCCAATAAGCTCCTGGGGATCGCCCCAGCGTGCGGCAGGCGTACGTTTGCATAGCCAGGAGGTGAAGGCTTCATCTTCAACCAGCGCTTTGGTCATCTCCGTTTTGAAGTATCCCGGCGCAATACCGTTGACCTGGATATTATGACGCGCCAGCTCCACGCACATGCCGCGAGTCAGCATCTTCACGGCACCCTTCGACGCGGCGTATGGCGTAATCGTGTCGCGGCCCAGCTCGCTTTGCATCGAACAGATGTTGATCACTTTTCCTGCCTGACGCGCCACCATACGGCGCGTAACGGCCTGAGAGACGAGAAAAACCGCGGTCTGATTTACGGCGATGACATCATTCCACTCCTGTTCGGGAAACTCAGTAAACGGATGACGGCGCTGGATACCGGCGTTATTTATCAGGACGTCAATGACGCCGATATCTTTTTCGATATGTTCAACCGCAGCTTCAATATCCTGTTTATGGGTGACATTAAAGGGAGCGGCAATAGCCTTTATCCCTTCCTGCTGAAGTTTCGTCACGGCTGTTTCGGCACGCTCCGGGGTAATATCGTTAACAATAATGCGCGCGCCATAGCGACCAAGACCGGTTGCCAGCAAATAACCAATTCCCTGAGCGGCTCCGGTGATAAGGATATTTTTACCTGCCAGTGAAAAAAGATCGTTCATGATAGTGTCCCTTATTTTACTTTCTCAGAAAACGAGCTGAACTTTTGCCGCCTGTGTTTTGTCTCCGGCAAAGATCAGCGCCGCTTCCAGGTCGGTAAATGGATATTCCGCGCTCAGTAACGGCAACGGATTGATAACGCGGTTGGCAAGCCAGGAAACCGCAGTATTAAATTCGGTAGTAAAGCGGAAAGAGCCTTTCAGCGAGATCTCTTTGCTTATTAGCATCATCATCGGGAAGTTGGGGACTGCGCCGCCCATGCCAACCTGCACCATCACGCCTTTGGCCCGTGTGACTTCCAGACACGTTGAGATAGAGGAAGGATGCCCAGAGACTTCAAAACTGATATCGAAATACCCTTTTTCTGCTTTCCAGTCATCGAGAGAATCATGCTGTGGGTTCACCAGCGTATCCGCGCCCATCTGCCGGGCCAGCGAGAGAGAACGGGCGCTGATATCGGCACATACCACTTCCGCCGCGCCCAGCGTTTTTACCGCGCTAACAATCAGACAGCCGATAGGGCCAACGCCGGAGATAAAGACGTGGTTGCCCTGCAGATCGCCCGCCTCATGAGCCGCATGAATGGCAACCGCCAGCGGCTCGGCAAAGGCCATGGCTTTTTCGTCCGCCTGTTCCGGCCAGGGAATGCACTGAGCGGTATCGACAGCTTTAAATCGGGTAAAACCGCCATCGACATGCGGAAAATACATGGCGCTGCCAAAGAAACGCATTTCAGTACAGTGGTTTTCTTCATGCTGCAGACAGTATTTGCAATGACCGCAAGGCTTCGATGGATTAATCGCTACCGGTTGTCCTTCACGTAATAAATCTGAGTCGCTATGAACGATTTTGCCAATCACTTCATGACCTAAAATCATTGGCGCTTTTACTGTAAAATTGCCGACTTTGCCTTCCTGATAATAATGTAAGTCAGACCCACAAATGCCGCCTCGGGTAATTTGTACGAGTGTTCCTTTATTATTCCATTCAATATTTTGTTCCGTAACGGCAACAGCACGCTTACCCGCAACAACGCAGGATTGAGTTTTTACTTCCATAAATTCCTCACTGGTCAGGTAGTTACCCTGAACGCATTTAAGCGGTTTTATTTGTCACTATTTGTGACTTATGTCACGCTGGAAAATTGTTACACTACAATGTTACGCATAACGTGATGTGTCTTAGAGTTCTTCTCTATGGAAATTAAAAAACGTGAAATTGTCGAACGTAGAGGCGTAATATTGTGGTGTGGAATATGACTCAGAGGTATTTAAATGGCCGGGGAAAGCTATATTTTAATGGGCGTTTCAGGTAGTGGTAAGTCTTTAATAGGCAGCAAAATTGCAACATTATTTTCTGCGAAGTTTATTGACGGCGATGATCTCCATCCGGCGAAAAACATTGATAAAATGTCTCAGGGAATACCGTTAACTGATGAAGACCGTTTACCCTGGCTGGAACGATTAAATGACGCTTCATACAGTCTTTATAAAAAAATGAGACGGGATTTATTGTCTGCTCGTCATTAAAAAAACAGTACCGCGATATTTTACGTAAGAGCAGCCCTAACGTACATTTCCTGTGGCTGGATGGCGATTACGCTACTATTCTGCAGCGAATGCAGCGTCGTGCCGGGCATTTTATGCCGCCAGACCTGCTGCAAAGTCAGTTTGACGCGCTGGAGCGACCCTGTGCCGATGAACATGATATTGCGCGTATCGATGTTAATCATGACATCGAGCACGTGACGGAGCAGTGCCGACTGGCTGTACAGGCTTTTCGTCAGGCACTCAGCGCTTCCTGATCATTGTCAAAGCGCTGAGTCAGGCGGTCAGAAGTCAGCTTTTAGCACTACACGATAGCGGGCTTTGCCGTCGCGAACGTGCTGAATAGCTTCGTTGATTTGTGACATTGCGAACAGTTCCGTGGTGGGTGCGACTTTGCTGCGTCCGGCGAATTTCATCAGCTTGCGAAGTTCATATGGCGTTCCGGTTGCCGAGCCTGAGATACTGCGATCGCCGGCAATTAATGTAAACGCCGGTACGGGCAGCGGCTTCAATACCGCCCCAACGGTATGGAAGTTGCCGCCATACGTCAGCGCTTCGAAGTAGGGCTGCCAGTCGAGATCGACGTTGACCGTGTTGATAATGAGATCGAACTGACCCGCCAGTGCTTTTAACGCTTCCGGATCGCGGCTATTCACCACGTTATTGGCCCCCATCGCCAGCACTGCCTGCTCCTTCGATGGATTTGAGCTGAACGCGGTGACTTCGCAGCCCATTGCATGTAACAGCTTTATGGCGATATGCCCCAGCCCGCCGATACCGATGACGCCAACGCGGCTGGTAGCAGTAATATGGTGCATCAATAGCGGTTTAAAGACCGTAATGCCGCCACATAACAGCGGGCCTGCGGACGCCATATCTATATTCTCCGGAAGAGGAATTACCCACTGCCAGCCTGCGCGAAGCTTCTCGGCAAAACCGCCACGATTGAGGATAGTGGGCACTGCGCCTTCCTGGCAGTTAATTTGATTGCCGCTGATACAGGCATCGCAGTGTCCGCAGCTGCGCGCCGTCCAGCCGATTCCAACGCGCTGGCCGACTTTTAGCCCCTTATTCTGTGCCGCGCTGCCGAGCGCGGCCACCCGACCGATGACCTCATGTCCGGCAACCAGAGGGTATTGAGAGAACCCCCATTCATTGTCGATCATCGACAGATCGGAATGGCAGATCCCGCAGTAGTCGACCCGTACCTCGACATCTTCCGGTTGGAGTTCTCCCGCGTCATATTCATAGAGTTCGAGCTCGCCGCCCGCCTCTTTGGCGGCGTAGCTTTTTATTATCGTCATTGTGTTTCCCTTAATGTGGTGTTGAACTGAAAAGTGTAGAGCATGGAGGCAAGGGACGCCCGGCGTTAATCTGCTGGAGAAGGCGGGAAGTAGCCTGATTATTCTATTTAATACTCAACGCTGCTGAAATTTTCAGCACTTAGCGATACAGGTGTATGCTCGTGCTTGCATGGCGGCGTATGACAGGTATAATCCACAACGTTTTCCGCATACCTCTTCAGTGCCGAAGTGGCGAAATCGGTAGACGCAGTTGATTCAAAATCAACCGTAGAAATACGTGCCGGTTCGAGTCCGGCCTTCGGCACCAAAAGCATGTAAATGGACCTCAACTGAGGTCTTTTTTTATGCCTGAAATCCTTGTCACACAAGGCTTTCCACGATTTTCCCTTCAGATGAAGTCAACTTAGGTCAACCCACATCAAGTCGCTTGTGAGTATATAACTGAGTATATATGCTGATTCGATAATGTTTGTATACTCACGGCGGTACATGGAAGGAGAACCATCATGGCTCTGACTGATACTAAAGTCCGTTCGGCAAAACCTGAAGATAATGCAAACCCGCTATCTGATGGTGATGGCCTGTTTTTACTGGTACATGCTAATGGCTCCAAATATTGGCGATTTCGTTTTCGCTTTGGTGGCAAGCAGCATGTGATGGCGTTTGGCGTTTATCCCGAAGTTTCACTGGCGGATGCCAGGAAGAAAAGGGAGGAGGCCAGGAAGCTGGTGGCTGCTGGTATCGATCCCCGCGAACATAAGCGTGCAGTGAAAGAAGAACAGGCGAAAGAGATTATTACTTTCGAGAAGGTTGCCCGAGATTGGCTCGCGACCAACCAGAAATGGTCGGAAGATCACGCTGAGCGCGTGAAAAAGAGTCTGGAGGATAATGTTTTTCCGGCGATTGGGACGCGCAATATTGCTGAATTGAGCACCCGCGATTTGTTACTTCCCATTAAGGCCGTAGAGACGTCTGGACGTCTTGAAGTGGCTTCCCGTCTCCAACAACGTACTACGGCCATCATGCGTTATGCAGTACAAAGCGGGCTAATTGATTACAATCCGGCTCAGGAGATGGCAGGAGCGGTTGCTTCTGGCAATCGAAAGCATCGTCCTGCGCTGGCCTTAAAGCGTATTCCAGAACTGCTTCAGAAAATAGATGGCTATACCGGAAGACCATTAACCCGCTGGGCAACCGAACTTACCCTACTGATTTTTATTCGATCCAGTGAACTACGTTTTGCTCGTTGGTCGGAGATTGATTTTGAAACGTCAATGTGGACGATTCCACCAGAGAGAGAACCTATCCCTGACGTTAAGCATTCTCACCGAGGATCAAAGATGCATACACCGCATTTGGTGCCGCTTTCTAAGCAAGCACTGGCGATCCTGAAACAGATAAAGCAGTTCTGTGGCAAGCATGAACTGATTTTTATTGGCGATCACGATCCACGTAAGCCGATGAGTGAAAACACGGTGAACAGTGCGCTACGGGTGATGGGGTATGACACTAAAGTTGAGGTTTGTGGTCACGGCTTCCGCACGATGGCTTGTAGCTCATTGATTGAGTCAGGGTTATGGTCAAAGGATGCGGTAGAACGACAGATGAGCCATATGGAACGTAACTCAGTGCGGGCAGCGTATATCCATAAGGCGGAGTTTATCGACGAACGCAAGCTGATGCTGCAATGGTGGGCTGATTTCCTGGATGCGAATCGGGAGAAAGGGATCACGCCATTTGACTATGCGAAGATCAACCAGGGGCATGGTGAGTGAGACGAGTGCTTTTATTTCTTGATTGATGTTTAAATTAAAATGACCAACCAGCCCGATTAGGGCTGGTTGGTCGCTGTATTTTTTACCGTTGTTATCGGGTTTTCATCTGCCAGGTACAGAGCTGACAAATAAAAAAGATATCTGCAATAAAGCCTTGAATGTACATATAGTTGCGAGCATCATCGCAAATATGTGCACATGGATTCTTCAATGTAATGGCCTCTGATAAAACCCTAAAGCAAGCGATATCAAATATCACTATCTGGCGCAAAGGCGAACAGCGTGCGCCACATAAGCCATTATTGCTGCTGCACGTCCTCTCACACTATCGGCAGGGTCATGATCGCCTGTTTAACTATGGCTCTGAAATCTACGAGCCCCTGTTGGATCTCCTGGAACGTTATGGACCGCAGCGTCGTGACCAGCGCCCGGACATGCCGTTCTGGCGTCTGAAGGGCGATGGCTTTTGGGAACTACAAAACGCGGAACTGTGCTCAACCAATGGTAGCCGCCAGCCACCCCGACGTGAACTCATCGAATATAATGTCGCGGGTGGATTTGATACCGATAGTTTTGCGTTGGTGGCAAAAAATCACAGGTTAATTGATACGCTGGCGCAGCAGCTCCTGGAGGCGCATTTCCCGGCCAGTATCCAAGAAGACATCGCTGATGAGATGGGGTTTGATATTCGCACCTCTCTCCGCCAACGTGATCCGAAGTTCCGCCAGATGGTGCTACGTGCTTACAATTATCAGTGCGCGATCTGCGGCTTCAACATGCGCCACGACAATGCGCCGATTGCTCTGGAAGCTGCCCATATCAGATGGAAGCAGCATCATGGCCCTTGTGAAGTACCTAATGGCCTGGCGTTGTGCGCAATCCATCATAAAGCGTTTGATCGTGGTTCGATTGGCCTGGATGAAAATATGCGTGTGATAGTTTCCGACGCGGTAAATGGTGGTGGGGTGGTGCAACGGCTGTTCTGGGATTTTGCGGGAAAGGCGATTGCGTTGCCCCCGGTTAAAGAAAATTATCCGGGCGAGCAGTTTGTGGAATGGCACAGGGAAGAGGTGTTCAGAGGAGAGTGTTGATCTGGGGTAGGGCAGCTATTTTGCGTGTGGTATACAAACCATTCTGCATGAGCAGGGCTTTAACTCAGCGTGGATTGAAACGCAGCTTGCGCACATCGATAAGAACGCGATTCGCGGGACGTATAACCACGCGCAGTATCTGGATAGGCGTAGGGAGATGATGCAGTGCTATACGGATTACATTGGTGAGCTGGGGAAAGGTGGGGGGGAGATAGCATAAGACATCTAGAGCGCTAAACATCTAAAATAAATATCAGCCTATCGAGCCATAAGAGTATGGTTGTAGGCTGATTACTGATTTAAGTTATTTATATTCTAACTGCATCTATATTTAATTATATATATCAGAAGGTTATGTTCAGTCTGCTATGTTAGTTAGCCTTTCGCTTGTATTTATAAATAATATCCGCTTAGGATAAAAACCCAACTCACGATTATAATATTCATTCGGCATTTGCTCACAGCTATTTAAGTGACCCATTTGACTAAGCCACTCCCAGGGATCTTGATAAATTTTAGCTTCAACGCCAAAACAATGAACTTTGGCGATTTTACTTTTTTCAGAGATAGCAGCAATGCTCAGACATTCAGCAAGGCATCTCAAAGGGACTGTATCAGGGAACTGATGTATTGCTCCAAATGTTCTGTACCCTCTATTTTTAATAGCATACTTTACATTCTGTAATGAGGTAACTGTACAACCAAGCTTTGTTAAATCAAAAGGTAATGGGCAATTCCATTTCGTTGGATAATTGCAAGGATCTAGATGATTGTAAAAGGCATATAAAGGAATTGCCTGATTCACATGTGCATATTTTTCTAAAATATCATGCTGAAATAATGTTTTTGATCCTACGCCTACTTTATGATTTAAAGATGAATAACGATTGGTTTTTGCATCAAGCTTTTTCGCCTGAACTGCATAGCGTAAATAGCCATGCGTACGGTTTCCAATCCACCATTCCCAATCAGTACCTTTAACACTCTCCATATTTTTAGGCGTCTGGATGATTTTTATTTCTGAAAGATTTTGTGATGCAAGATATAGTAAAATATTATCAGTTAACGTTTCCTCGCCCTGGATTATATTATATTTTTTTCCATTCTCAAGCCTCTTCCATACATCATCACTGATAATATCCAAATGGTTCATTAACATGCTGACACCTTACGTTATAAAACGAAATATAATAAACTCAAAAAAGAACCGAAAATAAAAACATGCCGAAATATTGCGGTTGCCACTAATTCATCTAGACGAATACCCTTCCATGATGAACTTCTCCATCCTAACTGAAATAATGTTGCCCATGACAAACTAAACAAACCACAAAAGCTACAGACACTACTCCAATTTATAGAACGATTTAAATTAAACTTTCCAAGATAAAAACCAATAATAGTTACAATTAAAAATATAATGAACATTATTGAGAATGAAATAAGACATGCCTTTCTTAAATCATCGGTGTATTCATCAAGTTTATTTTTATGATCCTCTATATTTGAATTGTATTTCCCTGACTTCCATTCTGATCTTTTATTGGGGCATTCAAGCTCGAATGCCATATTGTTGATAGCACCGAGAGTAATAAATTTTTTCTTACTGAAGAAAAAATAAAACATAGCTTTATAAATATTTGCTTTTTTAGGTAACTGTGCTGTATTCATATCTATCACAAAAAAATAAAAATAACGAGGTTGACAGCAAGAAACTGTCAACCTGAAATTTACACCGTCCAATGATTCGAAATAACTTCCGCTTGTTTTAAAATTAGCTCGACCGCACCCGCTGTTTTATCCGGTGGATATTTGTACTTACGCAGTGTCTGGCGTACCAGAACCCGTAACCTCGCCCGCACACTGTCTCGTACTTGCCAGTCTACGGTGGTGGATTTACGCAATTGCCGTGTGACTTCAATAGCCAGCTTTCTGAGCGTGTCATCGCCCAGTTCACGGACTGCACTTTCATTTTCAGCCAGCGCATCATAGAAAGCGATTTCATCCGGATTTAAGCCCAGCGCATCATCGCGTGCCATTGCGTCCTGAAACGCTTTCGCCATCTCGATCAGCTCTTCAATCACCTGTGCGGTTTCAATCGCCCGGTTATTGTATTTGAGCAGTACGGCTTTCAGGCGGTCAGAATATTTCTTCTGCTGCACTACGTTATTACCGGAACGTGCATGAATCCCGTCATTGAGCAGTTTTTCCAGCAACTCAACCGCGAGGTTGCGCTGCGGCATCTCCCTTACTTCTTCCAGGAACTCATCCGACAGCAAACCTATGTTCGGCTTATCCAATCCAGCCAAAGCAAACACATCTTCAACGCCGGTCGCGACGACCGCATTATCAAGAATTTTACTCAGCAGCGAATTTTTTTCTGACTGGCTAAATTTGGCCTTCGGATCGAGTTTGATAAGCCCCACTCGGATCGCCGAAAGAAACGCGAACTCTTCCTGCAAAGGTTCGGCCTCATCAAGGGTGTTACATAGTGACCAGGCTTTGCTCATCGCCAGCGAGACATCGAGGTAACGTTTTTTACCGTCATCCAGTCCCAGAATGTAGTTCACGGCATCACGCAAGAAGGCCAGCGGATCGTGGGAGAAGCCCGTGTAATCAAACCCCGGCTTACCCGCCGAACGGGCAAACATCCCATGAATGACATCCATTTTTTCCAGCAGAATAGCAAAGGCTTCCCTGGCATCTACCGTCGTCTGTCCTTTACCTTTTGAATCGGTATAGGTTTTCAGCGCCTGCTTCAGCTCGTTGGCAATGCCGATATAATCCACCACCAGCCCGCCAGGCTTATCTCGGAACACGCGGTTAACACGGGCAATCGCCTGCATCAGGTTATGGCCGCGCATCGGTTTGTCGATATACATGGTGTGGCAGCATGGGGCATCAAACCCGGTCAGCCACATATCCCGCACAATCACCAGTTTCAGCGGATCGTTCAGATCTTTAAAGCGGGCTTCCAGGCGTTTTTTGGTCTGTTTGTTGTAGATATGCGATTGCAGATGATCTTTATCCGACGCAGATCCGGTCATGATGACTTTGATCGCCCCTTGTTCAACGTCTTCACTGTGCCATTCCGGGCGTATCGCCACGATAGCATCGTACAGTTTCACGCAGATCTCGCGGCTCATGGCGACAATCATCGCTTTACCGTTCATGGCGGTATTGCGCGTTTCAAAATGCTGAACCAGATCGGAGGCGACCTGCTGAATACGAGGCTCTGAACCGACCAGCTTTTCCAGGCGGCTCCAGTCGCCTTTGGTTTTCTCCTGCTGCTCCGCCTCTTCGTCTTCTACCAGTTCATCGACCTGGTCGGAGAGCGTTTCCAGCTCTTCATGGTTCAGGTCGAGCTTTGCCAGCCGGGATTCATAGTAGATAGGCACCGTTGCGCCATCATCGACCGCATCCTGAATGTCGTAGATAGAGACATAATCACCGAAAACGGCACGGGTATCTTTATCTTCCGAGGCAATCGGCGTACCGGTAAAGCCCATAAACGATGCATTCGGCAGCGCATCGCGCATGTGTTTGGCGTAGCCGTATTTATAGACACCAGTTTGTCTGTCCAGCGTGGCGCTCAGGCCATACTGGCTACGGTGCGCTTCATCAGAAATCACCACGATATTGCTGCGTTGGTTGAGCGCCGGATGACTCTGCTCACCCTCCAACGGCGCAAACTTCTGCACGGTGGTAAAAATGATACCGCCGGATTCACGGGCATTAAGCAGCTCGCGCAGCTCGTCTCGGTCATTGGCCTGTAGTGGCGTCTGCTTCAGTAAATCCTGTGCCTGGCAGAAGGTGGCATATAACTGCCCGTCGAGATCGTTACGATCCGTCACCACCACAATCGTCGGGTTGTTCATCTCCGCCTGTTGTAGCAGTTTCCCGGCATAGCAGCACATGGAGATACTTTTGCCGGAACCCTGGGTATGCCAGACCACACCCGCCTTTTTACTGCCGGGCTGAATATTGCTGTGCAGCGGCAGGTGTTTACCGGTCGAGGCCACAATCGTTGCCGTCACAGCTTCACGCACTGCATGGAACTGGTGATAGGCGGCAATCTTCTTAATCAGCCGTTTGCCGTCGTTCTCAAACAGGACAAAATAGCGGATGTAATCGAGCAATAATTCACGGTTAAAAAAGCCCTGCACGACGGTTTTAAGCTGCCAGTCAAACTGCGGTTTGTCATTTTCGTTCGCCACGGTTTTCCACGGCAGGAAGCGCTCTTCATCCGCCGTGAGAGAGCCAACGCGCGCATTCTGCCCATCGCTCACCACCAGCGCCTCGTTACAAATAAACAGGTCGCTCAGTTCGTTCTTATAGGTCTGTAACTGGTTAAACGCCGCCCAGATATCGGCGTTAGCATCAACCGGGCTTTTTAGTTCGATCACCGCCACCGGCAGACCGTTGATATAGCCAATGACATCCGGGCGACGTACCTGTTTGATTCCCTGAATGGCGACCTGGTTCACCACCATAAAGCGGTTGTTGTCTGGATGATTGAAATCCATTAACAGCGCGTTGTCGTGAATCACCTTGTCTTCATGCTTGTACTCAACGGGCACGCCATTGAGCAGCAGATGATGCAAGGCTTTATTGCTGACGACCAGATCCGGGCTGTGGGCATGGGCGATACGCTGTATCACCTCTTCCAGCACGGAAACAGGGAGATGGGGGTTGATGGTTTGCAACTGTTCCAGCATCACCGGGCGCAGAAACACATCATGAAATGAGGCACGCAGCGGGTTATCGCCATCCGGCGCAATATCCGGCCCGTGCAGCACATCCCAGCCCTGTTCAGCAAACCATTGCAGACATTGCTGTTCTAAATCGTCTTCGCTTAGCATCAGGCTTCCTCGCTGATTATTTGTTCTGCTTCCGGCAAGGTAATTTCGCCCGAGAGAAGTTTGGGGAGAAGGGTGTCGCGGAGATCAGATAATATTACTGTCGAGAAATCATTTTTTTGAATATTATTCCTGATAGCTGACATGTGTTTGTCAAATAGACTTAATATAAACTTATCGGGCTGAAGCACTTCAAGACGATAAACATTATCTCTATTTAACCCTGGAACTGCAGCATCGGTATTCATCCCTGAAAGATTCAATGTTTTCATTAAATAATATAAATAGGTCAACGGGATCTCATCTTTGCCTTCAACAAAATAAACGGTATCTATCGGATGGAATTTCCCATCTTCCCAATAAAGCGTCCCAATTGAACCTTTTCGGCCAACTATAATACTTGGCCCCTCAACAAGATAATTGTTGTGAGAACCAGTAATACCGCCTGATCCATAAACTGGATACGGCCCTTCAATTCTCTCTGTCTTTTTAAGTGCTTTTCCATAATGAAGAATTGCAAGATTAGACAAACGATTTAATTGCCATCCTTCCGGGATTTCCCCCAATTCATGGCCCTGCATCACTGACGGAAACAGTTCTGCCGTGGCTTTTAACTCGGCATATTGCTCAGGATGTTTACGCTCAAAAAACGCCAGCGCATCCGCATCTTTCCCGGAAATGGCGGTCATGGCGGCAAGCGTTACGTCTGCCTGCGAACCACCCGCTTCCAGTACCGCCATTTTGGCTTTTACCGGTTCAAAATCGACAAACCAGCTTTTGAACAGAGCTTGCGCCATTTGTTCGAAAGTTTGGTTGATTTGATGATTTAATAAAATTTTATCGTCGAATTTCTTTAAAACATCACCTGCAAATTTCCTCAATCTTTTGTCAGGGAAATCATATTCATAATCGGCTAATGATTGCCATGCAACGCGTTGACGTCCAGAAGTTCCTTCCATTCTGGATCGAGCAAATGAACGGAATTCCCCAAGGCGTGAGAGATAATAAATATAATCACTATCGTACTCAGGCTCTTTTGCAGCTAAAACGATAAATTCCGTTGAACCAAAAGCAACCTCACCATCCGATAAACCGGAAACAAGCGATGTTTTACCATTTTCAAGACAAGGTGTTATACGAGCAAACAAGGTGTCTTTATTTGCAAATTTTGAACCGCCACCGGTGAAGATTTTTTCATCAACTCTATTTATATCTCTACCATTTTCGGGAAGTGCGGCCATTTCAACAAAGGCTGCACTTTCTCCTTTTTTTAGTGGGCGCTTTGGATTAAAAATAACCAAATCAGATAATTTCATAACCCAGCCCCCCCAGATTCGCCTTAATCTGTGCTTCCAGGTTCGCGCTCTCTTCCAACTGATCTTTCAGTTGCGCCGTCAGTCGTGCCATCTTCTCGGCAAAGGGCTCATCATCTTCGTCCTGCTCGGCAGCACCGACATAGCGACCTGGGGTCAGGACAAAGTCATTTTTCTTTATATCTTCCAGCGTCGCGGCGAAGCAGAATCCCGCTTCATCTTCATAGTCTTTATCCGTCTGCCATGAATGGAAGGTGTCGGCAATTCTGGCGATATCCTCACGAGTAAAGTCACGCAGCACGCGGTCTTTCATATAGCCAATCTGACGGGCATCAATAAACAGCACTTCGCCTTTGCGGTGTGCTTTGCCGTTACCGCCGGTTTTGTCTTTGGTCAGGCACCAGATACAGGCCGGAATTTGGGTATTGGTAAACAGTTGGCCCGGCAGCGCGACCATGCACTCGACCAGATCGGCTTCGATCAGGTTGCGGCGGATCTCGCCTTCGTTGTTGGTGTTAGAGCTCATCGAACCGTTCGCCAGCAGCAGCGCCATCGAGCCTTTTGGCGCAAGGTGATGGATCATGTGCTGCATCCACGCAAAGTTGGCATTGCCCTGCGGCGGTGTGCCGTATTTCCAGCGCACGTCGTTTTCCAGCTTGGCGTTCCACCACTCCTTCATGTTGAACGGCGGGTTCGCCATCACGAAGTCAGCTCGCAGATCCGGGTGCTGGTCGTCCAGCAGGGTATCGGCGTTTTTGCTGCCGAAGTTAAAGTCGATACCCCGGATCGCCATATTCATCGCCGCCAGCTTCCAGGTGGTCGGGTTGGACTCTTGGCCGTAAACGGAGATATTGCGCTTCTGCTCGGCGGCGTTGTACTGCTTCTCGCCCGCGTGCTCTTCGATAAAACGGTCGCTGGAAACAAAGAACCCGCCGGAACCCATCGCCGGGTCATACACGCGCCCGTTATACGGTTGCAGCATTTCAACAATCAGGGTGACGATACTTTTTGGCGTGTAATACTGGCCGCCCTGCTTACCTTCCGCCAGCGCGAACTGACCGAGGAAATATTCGTATACGTGGCCGAGAATATCTTTGCTCTTTAAGCTCAGTTTCTCACCGTTATATTCCGGGTTGCTGAAGTTGGCATCAGAGAAGGTGTTAATCAGCCCGGTCAGTACCTCGTTGCCCAACTGGTACTGGCTAATGCGGTTCAGAATGCCTTTCAGTTTCGGGTTGGTTTTTTCGATTTCATCCAGCGCGTTGTCCACCAGCCAGGAGACGGAGCGCAGCTTCACATCCTGTCCGGTGGTTTCATCCACCCACAGCACCGTACCGGTCGGCAGAATCGCTTTCGTTTTCAGCGTATCCCAGCGTGCGGCTTTCGGCACCCAGAAGATGTTCTTTTCGGTGTAGTAATCTTCGACTTCCAGTTCATCAACAATCGCCTGTGCGTAATCTTCGTCGGAGTCGTAATCATCGCGCGATATGGCGTAGATGTTGTCCGGGTTGCCGACATCGCGGAACAATGTGATCAGTTCTTGCTGGCGAGCCTCAAAAGCATCGGAGACATACTTCAGAAAGATAAGCCCTAACACTACATGCTTGTAGTTGGCGGCATCCATGTTGGCGCGCAGCTTGTCAGCCGCCTTCCAGAATTTGTTATCCAGCTCATTCAGAAACTGTTGTTCAGCGTTATTCATAAAAACCTCAAAAAATCAGCGCTACCCGGCACGATGTCCACCAGGCTGCATAAAATCAGTGAATGCGAAAGATCATACCCTGACGTCAGAGCGATACCAAGATCAGGGGAAAGTTTTCGCATCAATAGCTTGCGGCAAGGGGGGATTACTCACTTACACTCACAGCGTAAAAGAACAGTATTTTTTGTTCCTGTCTGGGACAGGCCAAAGAATCCGGGTCGACTGTTTGAGCGGATAGAACTTTGCTCAATATTAATCTGACATAATCTTAACTATGAGGTACATCGGTAGTGAAACGATTCAGTGTTTCCCGTCAGAACAGCATCACAATGTATAATCTGTCTTATGTGGCTTTTTTGAGCAGCCAGAGTATTGATTGATGGGAAAGTCATTCAGCACCATATTTCGTTCACTAAATGAAACAACAAAAGAGATTTTGCGTGATGTAGGTGTCTTCGGCGGCCCCTATTCTCATTCCATATTGAACATTGTCCAATCTTGTTTACAAGATAAATACAGCCCAACAGATATCGTCGCATCGGTAAAGTGTAGTAAACCGTACATTGCCCGGCGGGCTGCGTTAAACAACTGTGGGGACCGCAAGCAACGGTTCACAGCATTTGGAATATTAGATGTCGTTGTCAGTTACCAAAATAGTGGTTTTGAACTGGCAAATCATATAGTCAGAATAAGTCAATACGCAGAAGAGGCCCGACAACGTCGTACCAGCACTATGCGGGTTTTGGCAAGGTGCAATACCCGGGAGAAACGATTGATGGCATTTGGCGTGCTAGATATCGCCGAACTTGACTCTTATTCAATTCCTGATACTGCGCTGGCAAGGCATATTCAATATATTACCCAGCGAAAGGTAAGCGACTCAAAGATTGCCCTTCATCAACAGCGTAATGCATTTATTAATACAATGCTGACAAACTCTAGGCATCTGACTGAACGCACTGCCCTACCAAATAGTAAGATACCAGACCAAGATGCTCCTCTATCAGAGCTTGTGCGCCGTTACATCCCAGGTGGAAAAGCGGCAGAATTTCGTGCATTTATCGCTAAAAAAAATTCCCTCCCATCTTCCCCTCTGACGCTAGTCGAGTCTTTTTTAGGGCATAGCGTACATCAGCAGGAAAGCGGTTCAAGGATCGTTTCAACGGAAACTATAGCCTCTATAGAATCCAGCGTACCAAAATTCGCTACAACGACAAAACGCGAAGGAAATGCAACCAGTGTGATCACCAGACCGGATCAGGCGACATTTTCTGAATCGGTCCGTCATAACTGTTATGGATGTTGCGTCATTACTGGCGCAACTTTGCGACAACGAACTGAAGCTGCTCATCTTGTAGAACACCAGCTAGCAGGAGCCGATCACTTCACAAACGGATTGCTAATGCGCCGGGATATTCACAGTCTATTCGACGACGGACTTATTGCCATTGATCCAACGACACTGATCACTTATGTGCAGATGGAGGCTCTGATAGAAGATCCAGATTTAAGGCAATACCATGGCAAACCGATTGCCACCACTCGCCAATCAATTAACCGAAAAAACCTATTGGATCGCTGGGAAGTATTCCATCGACTCAATAAATAGATCACGCAAGAGATACGCGTCACATTGACGATCGATGACCTTAACGAAAGAGACATAAAATGACTCCAGAACAAGCATGTGTAGTATTGAAAAATGTATCGGCAGATAATCTGCTGGCTCTCTCAAGTCAACATACTGACTTGTTCCTGGCAGAGGTAGCCCGCATCATTGCCGCAATGCACAATCTGAGTGAATCAGACGCCACACAAACCCTTCGAAACTTCGGATCACTGACAGCAAGGGAGCTTACTGTAAAAGATTTTTGTGAGTATATTCAATGCGATTCAATAAGTATCGTCAATGAATTAGGCGATCATCCACTTACTGACGCACAATTGCTGGATGCGATGTATAACGGTGATGATGATGCCGAAATTGAGTGGCAAATACGCCATGGAAAGTAAAAAATCCGAAGTTATTTTATTGTAAATGGAAATCACATATACAGGTCCATGTTAAAACAACGGCAGTGTTAGTAGGCGTCACTCATTGGCGTGACGCCCTTTCATTAGTTATTCAAAGCGACGTAGTCTTCTATCTGCGGCTGCAATGCCCAGAATATCTGTAGCTTCTGATCTGTCCATGCTATCAGGGATTCCGAGGATAACCGGTGTAACTCCTTCCATTCGTTGTGATCGATGTCAGTTGCCAGTTCAGCCCAGCATAACAGTGTTAACCTTTCTCTGATTCCTGGCCCTTTGAATTGTTGAAACAATGACTGTAGCTTATTGCTGAGACGACGCATCCCCAGCCGCTCGCATTCGCTAAGCAGCACACCCGGCAGCAGTAACGACATCAGGCCTGTGTTGATGTCCTGCACCGCTGCCATTGGTGCTGTTGTCGGGAGACTGAGAACGTGCTGGAGGCGTTCAGGGATCACCAGCCCGGCAAGCTCACCACCGGGAAGTGTGCAGGGCACCATCGCCAGCTTATGCCAGCGGTTAATACCTTGCTGGCACTGACCATGGAGAACAGCCGGGCGAGTATAATCATCCAGACAGGTCTGGTAGTGGTTGAGCAGTACGTTGTTCATTATTTTTTCCTTGTTAGTTAGCAGGCAAGCAGCGGCCATCGCAGAGTGCCGGAGAGCCGGTGTGCCAGGGTCAGGTTGAAATCAGATAGTGCAGAGAATTATTTGCGGAATGGTTCAGGTGCTCACGAGAGGAATGGTCTTGGTGAGCCACAGGGATCAGTAGTGCATAAACACGACGTACTCATCCATCAGCGCCGTCAGCACCGTATTCTCCTCCTGCCGGTGTATCAGCCAGGTGGTAATTTGTACATCGTCCGCCAGCGCCAGCATATCCAGCCAGTCGTCTACCGGAGCCCCCATCATCAAATCGTACCAGCACAACCAGATAAGCTTCTGGCGAAGCTCACGCGACCTGACCCGCGTCAGAAGATGGCGCAGTTTGCTGGCAAGGTGGTTTTGTTTCAGCCTGACGCATTCACTCAATAAAACCCCTTCCAGCCCGGCATGGGTGAACAACAGTTCCGTGTTGATGTCGAGGCTGATTAGAAAATCACGCTGAATGCTCAGTGGGTCTGGCCGCGTTTTGCCATAAATCATCCGGTACAGGCTTTGCGGCACCACCGCAGTGACGGCTCCAGCCTCCGGGAAATACAGTGCTGAGAGTGTAAGACCGTGGCTGGACTGGACGTTCGGGTGGCACATGCCATTTTTGATAGCGATACTGGTCAGATCGCTCAACCAACGCTGATAGGTGGTGAGCAGTACATCATGACGGGCCGTGGTTTCTTTCATCGATAGATACCTTGTAAAGCAGACAGCCGCAGCAGGTAGTTTGTCCGGCGAGGTTCAGGGAACAATGTGCAGGAAATGGAAAACGCTACTGACGTGATTCATCAATGCGCTTCTGGAACCAGGTTTCCACCTCACTGCGTAACCAGCGGGAACTGCGACCCAGCTTTATAGGTTTTGGAAACTCGCCATCTTTAATCAGCTTGTAAAACCATTTGTCCGTTATTTTTGAATATTTAGTAATAAATTTCATATCGACTAATTCATCGTTTACTTCGGAAGGTAATGTTGTCATGGTTAAATTCCCGATTGAGTATGATAATCAGGAGAGGCGTTTTCATCGCTGCCTTGCTCCGTCCATAACAACCGGTGTTTACGTAAAAAATAATAATGCTGTTATCAGCGCTGACTGCATCCAAAAGAATGATTATCACGGCTGTAGATTTTCGAACGTTCTTTAGCAAAATAGCTCAGGCGAAACGTTAGGCTATTGTAGATGTCAACAAAGTCAGTTGAATGAGCATGCAGGTAATACAATGGATTATCAGGAAAGTGGACCAGTGTTCGATATTCAGAGAATGCAGAAAGAGATAACGCGCTCAGCCATGCATCCGCAATAAGCGTCCCCAGATTGTCAGATTCATTTCGATAGTGTCCCAGCGTATTGAATGTGTCGTGATTGAATAATAAAACGATATGATAGTGTGGCTTTTTACCTGACTCATATTCCCTGACCCAGGCATAGCGTAACTCACTATAATGAACTCGAATATTCTGTTTGGCTTTACGTTTTTGATAGGCGGTTATCTTTTCTCTCAGTGATTCAATAAATCTGGACATAATATCTCCATTATGGTCTGGGATGCTACTGATACTGTCGCCAATATCCCGATACTCAGGTAATCTGAGTATCGCTATTACAGCCAGAGTTCTTGAATGTTGGTTGATAGCATTATTCAACACCATCCACATTCTTTCCAGATAACGTTTGTTGAAAGGAGCATGTCTGTTATCAAGGTTATAACGTTGGTTCATTTCAATATCCTCACGGGTATGTTGGTAGTACATACCAGAGAGGTGTATTTGTATTTTTTTAGCATAACCCTGTCATAGTAATCGAATCTCTTCAGGTATCCATGATGAGGTGATCATCCGTCGGTTATAACGGAGTAGATATATCAGATAGGGACAGAAGACATATATTACTAAACAGACAATATTCATAAGCCAGAAAACCTTTCCCGCTCTGGCTTTGCCCGCCATTTTATCGTCAATTTTTACTCCGAAGTTATGTTTCCTGATTCAGGAGAAAATCATTCATTTTTTTCCTTTCCAAAGATAACCTGATGTTCCTTGTTTTGTGAAATGACAAGTGATAAGGAGACTGTTGAGCCCCATGTCGCAATGTAAAAAACAAGAAAAAGACACAAAATAATCTACGTATTTTTCTACGTAAAATGCGACGTAAATCTCTACGTAGAATCAATTAAAAATGTACTATCTGAATAGATAAAATTGATTGTTTTTGGAGATGATATGAATAAGTCCGGAGATGGAAAAAAGCCAAACATCAGATTAGATAACGCGCTATTCAATGTGATTAAATATAATAAAGGCGAATCTGTGTTTAGTGATGTTACAGGCAACCAAATATTTGGGTGTGAGTGGGAGGATATAAAAAATAAAATAAGCGTTTATTTTCATGGGGGGAATGAGTTTAAAGATGCGTTTTCCAGTGTAATGAAATGCAAATGCGATGGTGAAAACATTGAAAAATATGTAACTGGGCTTAGGGAAATAGCATTAAAATATCTGATAAATGAAAATTTATTGTCCTGGTGTAAAGGGCAGAGAGAAATGATGTTGGTATTACATACGGTAATGCGGAGATACAAACTAATGTATTCTACACCAACAATTTCATCGTTTTGTTTTTCTACTGATGTATTTGACTGTGAAAAAGGTTGCGTAGACAAAACGGCCTTTCTACTTGCGCTGGATGAAATGAGTTTTTATATAGATCGTGAATGTGTTCAAAGCGAAATTATGGAGGCGAAAAGATCGTGGGAATTAATCCAGGATATGGCCGAAAACCCTCTCTCATTCCCGGAGAAGACTTATTCTGCAAAATATAAAGATGATTATTTTTGGGCTATTAAGTACATAGATAAAGTTTACGGAGAAGATATCGTCCTTCATATCGATAAAATTAATAATGCCCGCATATCGGATCAGTTGAGGGTATATCACAAGTACGATATTTATTTTTCAACAAGAAAGATGAATGAGTCAGAACTAAAGCTCTTTATCATAAAGATGAAAAAAGCCAGAAGTCAGAATAAATATCGTAATTCTGTGAAGGGCAAAAAAGTGCTAAATACTTATATTAGTGCCAGTGCAAAAAGGCAACTTGACATTTTATCTGGGAGGCATAATAAGAAAATAAATGAAGAGCTCGAACATATCATCAATGATGCTTACATGAAGTATAAAGGGATCATATGACGGAATGCTGTAATTTAAATATTTTCAGACAGATATTATCTCCATGACAACACTCAATAACCCGCCGCGAATCACCTTCCGGCGGGTTTTCTTTTAGCTGTCCAAGGAGATAAAAATGATTTGTCCACATTGTGGTTCAGTCAATACGCAGAAGCGAAATATTGGCCGAAAAGTCGGTGGCGGGTTTGGTGCCATCGCAGGCGGCGTTGCCGGTGCGGAGGGTGCCACGATCGGCGCAGCGGCAGGCTCCATTATTCCCGGCATTGGAACGATCGCCGGAGGCGTGATCGGTTTTCTGGTCGGGATGGGAAGTGGCGCTGCGCTGGGCGCAATGACTGGCGGGAGCCTGGATGGTGAGGTGCTTGATGAGTATCTCTGCCATGACTGTCTGCTGACATTCAATGATTAAATATTTTCTGGCTCTTGCCCCAGGCATCATTCCGCGTTGTACGGTTTAACCTCGATTTTCCTGCTGTAGCCCTGTCGCTTCCCGCGACAGGGCCGGGCTTTATTTTCATGCTTTCACTCTGGTTCATCACGGCTTGCCGGAGTGCTGCCCCATCACTCTCCGGCGTCATGTGGACATACCCTGTCCGCCTGGCTCGCCAGAAAATGATGTAAAAACCATCAGTTTTGTCCACCAGCACCCGTAGTGACGGGGATCGGGCCACCGGGAAAAATATTTTTCGCCGTGTCCATACCCTGTCCGCGCCCCTCTTTATCATAACCACATATTTTTCATGGCATTAAAACGGAGCCTTTTATGCCTCAGACTGAACGCCGTCATGAGCGGCTTGCCGACAGGCTGACGCAAATCATTCGCCGTCTGTTTGCCGGGGAGAATCTCAATATGCGCCACCTTGCAGAAGAGTTTGGTGTTTCCGTTCGTACCCTGCGCCGGGATCTCCGCGAACGCCTGACCGGATTGGATCTGGAATATAACGACGGTCATTGCCGCCTGGTGACTGCCGACAGTGCAGGTCAACGCGAAAGAAGCGGACTGACACTTGCCCGGCAAAGCGATATGGAAGCGCTGTTTCCGGGGCTGGATCTTCGTCTGGCAGGTGCGCTGCTGGATGAAACTGAACATAGCCCCTGCTGCATCTGGCCCCCGGTGGCACTGACTGCGGGTTCATTTACCGGGATTTTCAGCCATCTCGTCACCGCGATTAACCGACGCAACCGTATCTCCCTGCTGGCGAAAGGGCAGCGCTGCGAGTGCCTCGCGCCTTACCGTCTTATCTGTCTTGATCGCAACTGGTATCTGACGGGCGAGTTATGGAATGACATTGCCGTGTTCCCACTGGCCGAGATCCAGAATGTGGCGGTGCTGGCGGACACTTATACACGTAATGAAACCATCAGCCGTCTTACCCGTCATCCCAACTTTATTAATGCCTTACCGCATTACCGGTTTATCCGGGATCTGCTCGCCACCTTTAAATCCGGCCCGTTCCCGAACGGTGCCGACGAATAAATGCTGATGATTCAGCACAACACCACCGGATGGAGTTCACTGCCGGTTTATCTGAACGAAAAGGAGTACATCATGAAAATCCAGAAAATTACGCTTCGCCTCTGTCATGCCGGGCGTCGCTGCCCGGACTGCGGTTCATCGGACGATATCATTCCGTGGGGCGACGGCTGGATGTGCCGCGACTGCGGCTGTGAGTGGGGAAAAAATAACGGTTACTGATTCAGGGAGCGATGTCATGGGATTCTGGGATACAGCGGGTCGGCTCGCGCTCAGCGCGGCAAAAGAGGGGCTGAACACCGTCAGGGATATGAAAGAAACGCACGATCAACTGGAAGGGAAAAGCAGCTCGCAACTGGAGCAGATCGCCGATAGCCGCAGGGTGGGGGAGATTGAAAGGCGGCTTGCCCGCAAGATCCTGCGCGATCGCGGTGAAAGATAATTGTCTGCGTTGTCCGGGGCCTTTTACGGCCCCGTTTTTATTAAAGGAAATAAACAAAGTGAAGATGAAAAACAGAATCACACAAGGGTTATTGGTCGCATCGCTGATGGCGGCAAGCGCCGGGGCATGGGCTGCGGGTGCGGCAAAAACCGCCGTAGATGCACTGAACTGCACGGACGACAGTTGCCCATATCCAACCGACCTTTATAAATCCGATCCGGTTTATGCCCACGATATTGAAAGCAATTTAAGCGCTGCGGGAATGGCAAACCTGATTGGTCCCTCGGGCAAGCTGGCCGGGCCGGAAGATCCGTTGTCACCCGTACAGATTGGGGGCAAGACCTGGCTGAAGAGTATGGTGTGCGAAGCAGGTAACTGCGGCTATCACTATTTCAACTTTCTGTATCAACCTGATAGTCATCGGTTACTGGGGTACTATTTCGATGGTAAAGGGGTCTGGGTGGGTAAGCCTGATAACGAAGAGGCCAGTATCCTGACGGACGGTGAGATAAAAACCGGCCCCGGTGAAACAGGTACTGCGCCGGTTGCCACTGCACCCGCTTCCGCGCCTGCATCACCGGATGCGCCGCCAGCCAACACCATCTGGACGTTCAGCAATAACGGCACGACGCTCTGGCAGGCCTGTGGCGGACAGAACAGCGCCTGTGCGATTGTGGGAAATTCAAAATGGTACGTTGCGGTGCTGAACCGTCGTTCGGCTACCGGCTGCGCTTTTGGTGACTTTTATGTCGCTGACCGGAGTTCAGCGTCGTGGCACCGGTACGACACCGGCACCTGTAGCGCCGATGCCTACATCCAGGAGGGCAGTATCAGCCACGGCCAGTATTCATCGGTCGATATTCTTATCAACGGGTCGCTGGTGAAGCAGTTCCCTATTGGTTACTGGTCAGCACAGAAATCATTCTCCGGCGGCAACCGGCCTTCCTGGTCGAAAACGAAACAAAAAAATCAGCACTAACCCCTTCTGTTATCACGCTTCCCCGGCCCCTGTCGCTACTAGCACAGGGGCTTTTTTATCTTTATACCTTCAGGAGTATTTATCATGACCCGATTATCCACGCTTTACGGTGCGGCAACCTCCATCCGCCGCGATCGCCCACTTACCCTCGACGAACTGATGCGCGTCGTTCCGGGCGTCTTTGGCGACGACAAGCACACCTCGCGCAGTGCGCGTTATACGTATATCCCGACCATCACAGTGCTGGAAAGCCTGCAACGCGAGGGCTTCGAGCCGTTTTTTGCCTGTCAGGCCCGCGTGCGCGACCCGGATCGCCGCGAGTACACAAAACACATGCTGCGCCTGCGTCGCGCTGGGCAAATCACGCAAAAGGAGGTGCAGGAAATCGTGTTGCTTAACAGTCACGATGGCACCAGCAGCTACCGCATGATGCCGGGGATGTACCGTCAGGTATGTAGCAATGGTCTGGTGTGCAGCCAGTCTTTTGGCGACATCCGCGTTCCGCATAAAGGCGATGTCGTCGGGCAGGTGATTGAGGGGGCATATGAAGTGCTCGGCGTATTTGATCGCATCGAGCAGGGAAAAGAAGCGATGCAGGCCGTCACGCTTTCGCCGGAGAACCAGAGCGCCTACGCCCGCGCCGCGCTGACCTGGCGCTACGGCGAAGATCATCATCCCGTTACCGAGGCGCAGGTGCTGAGCGCCCGCCGCTGGGAGGACAAGAAGGATGACTTGTGGACCACTTTCCAGCGGGTGCAGGAGAACCTGATGAAAGGTGGGCTGAATGGCCGATCGGCACAGGGTAAACGCAGTCACACCCGCGCTATTAAAGGTATCGACGGCGATATCAAACTCAACCGCGCGCTGTGGGTGCTGGCTGAACAAATGCAGCAGGCGCTGAGCTGAAGAGGAGGACAAATGAATACTGCAATACCACTGATACCGGCATCCGCGCCCGATGCGCCACCCGCCTTAACGCCGTATGCACAGCGCACTATCAGAAGGGCCGTGAATCTGCTGGATAAACACCTGCGCCAGCCTGGCGTGATTTTTACTTCCGCAGCATCCGTTCGCGACTGGCTGCGTCTGCAACTTTCGCCGCTGGAGCGGGAGGTATTTATGGTGCTGTTTCTGAATAATCAACACCAGTTACTGGCGCATGAGACGCTGTTCACCGGTGGTGTCCGCCATACGGAAGTTCATCCACGGGAAGTCCTGCGCGCTGCCATGCGCCATAACGCTGCGGCAGTGGTGCTGGCTCATAATCACCCGTCCGGGGATGCCGAACCCAGTCAGGCCGATCGACTAATTACCACACGGCTGGTGAACACGCTGGACCTGGTCGATATCCGCGTTCTCGACCACTTCGTGGTCGGCCACCGGGATATCCTGTCCTTTGCCGAACGGGGCTGGCTGTGAAAATCATCAGCAAGCGCCAGGCGATGACGCTTTACCGGCAGACACCCGGCTCACGGCTGGCCTCTTACTGCACCGGTCATTACCGCTGGACCGGCAGTGTTTGCCATTACGCAGGTCGTCACGTACCCGATATCAGCGGCGTGCTGGCTGTATTTGCCGAACGCCGTCAGGATCGGCATGGCCCGTATGCACTCCTGCGCTGTGTGACCCTGAATTAATCATATTTACGGAAAATCCAAAATGGACACAAATGAAACACAATCCACGCCAGTATGGGGACTACGGAACGATGTCTTCCCGTCATTTGGCGCTCGGTTAGTTCAGGAAGGTAATCACCTGCACTATCTGGCTGACCGGGCGGGTATTTATGGTGAATTTACCCCGGCGCAACTACAGACGCTGGACGTCGTATTTCCAATGTTTATTAAACACATGGAGGCCGCTTTACGCACTGGCGCACTCAACCCGCGAGAGGCCAGACGCTTTACGACTGAACTCCGGGGCATAACCTGTGAAGCCGATACGTGCGGATCGTTCGGCTACGTTTATCTTTCGCTTTACCCAACCATCGTTAAAAGCTGACCGGCATCCTCCCTCGCTATCTGTTTACCAACGGAATTTCATTATGCAAACCCAATACAACCACCCACACCGGGCGACCCCGTCACAACTATCGCCTGTCGAAATCTGGCAAAAACTGCTGACCCATTTACTGGCTAAACATTATGGCCTCGAACTCAGTGACACGCCGTTTAGCGTAGAGAAGGTGATTCAGGAACACATTGACGCCGGTATCACGCTGGCTAATGCCGTGAACTTTATTGTAGAGAAATACGAGCTGGTTCGTATCGATCGCAAGGGATTTAGCTGGCAGGAACAATCACCCTATCTTCGGGCTGTAGACATTCTGCGGGCGCGACAGGCTACGGGTCTGTTGCGACGTCAACGCTATCTCGCGGCACACTGAATCTTGCGAGCAGCCTTCCCATATTACATTCCCGATCTTTCTTCCCTGTTAACTCCCTGCATAATGCGCCTGCCATTCCCGGCAGGCGTGTTTGCTTTTATACGGACGAAAAATTATGCAAACAGAAGCTGAAGTGTTAACTAACCATAACGAACTTATCTGCTCGACAAATATTGAACGGATCGTCACCGGGCGGAATGCTGCGCTGCAACAGATTGAAGCCGTCATCCACCAGCTTAATGAGATTTCCCGCCTGACATCCAGTATTGGCGGCAACACGGCGGAGCACTGGGCGATGCGGCAAGGGCGGGCTTTTGACTGCTGGTTGATGCAGTCGGTGGATAAATCCTTGCCGGTAATCGCCCGCAATATCGATCGCGGTATCTGGCGTGACCTGATGCTGAAATCGGGGATGCTGACTTTGATGGACGCTGAAGCCCGCAGCCAGTGGGCAAAGGATCTGGAGGAGGGGGATCTCCCGGCTATTAGCGAAGCCAACATCCTGAGTACCTTTGAGCAGTTGCACCACAATAAGCAGGACGTTTTTGAACGCGGCATTATCAATGTGTTCAAAGGACTAAGCTGGGACTATAAAACCAATAATCCCTGCTACTTCGGTAAGCGGATTATCGTTAATAGCCTGGTGAAGTACGACAAATGGGGCTTCAGCCTGAACTGGGGCTGGCGGCGTGACCAGCTCGCCGATCTGGAGCGGATGCTGTACCTGCTTGACGGGAAGACTATTCCCGATAACCGGCATGATGTCTCCATCCGGTTTATGGACTTCGTGCGTGACAATCCGCATCAGCAGGTTTTCGAAGACGAACTTTTCACTATTCGTTACTTTCAGAAGGGGAGCGGGCACATTACGTTCAAACGGTTGGATCTGGTAGAGAAGATGAATGATATCATTGCTAAACATTATCCGGGGATGTTGCCTGTGAAATAAGATGTGATGTTTTTATAGGCACCTCTATGCTAATCTTAATAGGAGTTATTAAGTATTATTAAACGAGGTAATCCCTATGGCTTCTTCCGCTAAACAGACCATCAGCGCCCAGATTCCAGTTGAGTTGGCCGCTGCTGTTGAAAATCTGGCAATTGAGTTAGATCGTTCTAAGAGCTGGATTATTAAGGAAGCATTGACCAGTATGCTGGCAGAAAGAGAACGGCGTCATCAGAGTATCCAGGCCGGTCTTGCCGATGTGGATGCTGGTCGTGTGGTGAGTCATTCGGATATGGTAGATTTTGCCAACCGTTTAAAGGAAACCTGACAGGCAAAGATGTTGCTATCCGAGATAGTCGCCTCTCATTGCCATTTGCTTAAATATTCCCCATACTAGATGCATGTGTTTATTACACGTGTAATTTCAGGAGGTTCTATGCCGGGTATGAGTGTACGACATAAAAAAACAGTCAGTGTCACGCTGGAACCTGCATTGCTTCAGCAAGCCCGTGATGCAGGTATTAATCTGTCAGCGGTGCTTACCGCCGCGCTGAAAGAGGAAATCAGTGCCACAGGCGTTGAACGCTGGAAAGCAGAAAATAGAGCGGGTTTGCAGGAGCTCAATCGTATTACTGATGAGCACGGCCTTTTATCGGACGATTACAGGACGTTTTAATCATGCAATACATGGTTTATCGCAATAAAGGAAACAGCAAGGCTTATCCTTATTTACTTGATGTGCAAAGCGATATTATTGATGAACTGCATACTCGCATGGTTATCCCATTGTTTCCTGTGAGCAGATTGGTAAATAACCCAGTTAAGCGCCTCACGCCCACTCTGAATGTGGAAGGTAATGACTATCTGGTGATGACTCACGAAATGGCGAGTATCAGGCTTTCGCAGATTGGTGATGAGGTGATGGACGTTCGTTCCCACAGGCAAACCATCAAAAATGCTCTCGATTTTATCTTTGACGGGTTCTGAATGGCTTGCAGGTCAAATGGAGAGTTGTTCACCGTTCTGGAGGGGACTTGACGCGCTTGAACCTGTGGAAGAAGATGAGGCGTGATTTTAATGACCCTGGCCCAAATTCAGTACAGTGCTAAATCAGAGATCTTCGTCTTTCCGGAGACTTCGGATAAATTCAGCCGGGGTCATGTCATTTAATGATGAATGCGTTCTCTCATGATTGTATTCCCTGCGCCAGTTGTCGAGTTTTTCCTGCGCATCTTCCAGTGACAGGAACCAGTGAATGTTCAGGTATTCATCCCGCAGACTGCCGTTAAATGATTCAATAAACGGGTTATCTGTCGGCTTTCCGGGGCGCGAGAAATCCATTGTGACGCCGTGTTCATACGCCCATTTATCCAGACTTTTTGAGATAAACTCGTTACCGTTATCCGTCTGGATACGTACCGGCAGCCGCTTATCCGGCACCCGCAGTGCCTCCATTATTCTGACCACATCCTCGCCTTTTAACGATTTTCCGGCATGGATCGGCAGGCATTCCCGACTAAAATTATCCACTACAGTCAGCGCCCGAAAACGCCGCCCGTTAAACAGATTATCTGATACAAAATCCATACTCCGGCACTGATCGACATGCGTCAGGACCGGGCGATGCTGACGGCGTGCTGCTCTGATATGTCTGCGGGGGCGTTTTCTGCGCAGGTTCAGGCCTTCAAGACAATAAATCCGGTGGGTTTTCTTGTGGTTAACAGGCCATCCTTCCCGGCGCAACTGAATATGAATACGCGGGCAACCGTAGCGTATCCGGGTTTCCGCTATTTCCCGGATACACAGGGTTATCGCCCGATCGTCACGCCGGATCTGCCAGTGGTAAACGGTTCTGCTCTGCATCAGCAACCCGCATCCCCGCCGGACGCTGATACGGTAAGCCTCCCGCAAAAATGTCACCGCCTGGCGCTTCTGAGCCGGCCTCAGAACTTTTGCTTCAGTACCTCCTGCAGCATCTCCTTGTCCAGACTCAGCTCAGCGACCAGCTTCTTCAGCCGCTGATTCTCATCCTCCAGTTGCCGCAGACGCCGCAGTTCCGTCACGCCCGGCCCGGCAAATTTTTTCTTCCAGTTAATGGGATGGACTACCTCCTCCCGCTGCGGTTAACTGTACGAAATGTGCTCACCAGGAGAATCACCATGAATATCGTATTTCTGGGTATTGCTCTGGCTAAAAATGTTTTTCAGCTCTGCGGGTTAAACCAGGCCGGCAAACCGGTTTATACGAAACGCACTGGCCGAAAAGAATTGCTCCAGACGCTGGCAAATATTCCTGCATGTCTGATTGGGATCGAAGCGTCCACCGGGGCATTTTACTGGCAGCGTGAGTTTGAGAAACTGGGGCACAAAGTAAAGGTCATCAGTCCTCAGTATGTAAAACCCTTTGTCCGCGGGCAAAAAAATGATGGTAATGATGCACAGGCCATCGCAGTGGCTCTGATGCAACCGACAATGCAGTTCGTGCCGCCAAAAAGCCCCGAACAGCAGGATATCCAGGCTTTACACCGGGCAAGGCAGCGTATTGTCAATCACCGCACTGCTACAGTCTGTCAAATAAGGGGGCTGTTACTTGACCGGGGGATCCCTATTGGCAGTGCTGTCTCCAGATCTCGCCGTGCTATTCCTCTTATCCCTGAAGATGCAGAAAAGGGTCTAAGTTCCCGTATGCGCAGAATAATTGCCGAACTCTATGATCTCTTTAACGATCTCGGGCGTCGGATCCATTTTTTTGATAAGGAAATTGAAACAGTATTCAGGCAATCAGAAGCCTGTCAGCGTATCGCCAAAGTTAAAGGCATTGGTCCTAAAACGGCCACGGCCGTTGTTGCTGCTATTGGCAAAGGAACTGAATTTAAGAATGGTCGCCACTTTGCTGCATGGCTGGGTCTGGTTCCACGCCAGCATTCGAGTGGCGACAGGCAGGTGCTGATGAATATGACGAAAAAAAGGCGACAAGCATCTGCGGACACTTTTTATTCATGGTGCCCGCGCTGTCGTCAGGGTTGCCACGAATAACAATGATGGTCATATGAATCAGTGGGTTAACCAGTTAAAGGAACGGCGCGGATTTAATAAAACGACCGTGGCGGTCGCTAACAAAAACGCGAGAATAATCTGGTCGATGCTGAGAAATGAGACCGGGTATCAGGTAGTGTGAAATTAATCCCCTGCCAGCAAAAGTTGCAGCGTACTGAGAAATGATGACAGGTTGCACCTGCACAATCGGAACCTGATTTTTATACTGGCCTCAGAGGCCGTCCAGTTGTTGAGGCGATTGTGTGCGGATTACCCATTTGGGCACAGATTTTCCTGATGCCGGATAGATGTAAGCAACAACCCAAAACCAGATTCAGAACTTGCAAAACGGAGGTAGTCCATAGATGTAAAATGTGGCCTCAGAAATTCCCATCTTTCTGCAGACTTCCCCGACGCGGGTGCCGGTTTCAGCCTGTTTCAGGGCAAATGCAATCTGTTCTTCGGTATAACGGGTCTTTTTCATGACAATGCGCCTCTCTGTGAGATGGAAGAAAGACCGGAAACTTCAGTTTAGACTGGCACTGTTTACAGGGGGAAGGTCATTATCGACATGATTACCGGCAAGCGCACCACCGCCTGATGTTAGCCGCTCCCGATGTTTAATCGGGAGCGGTTTCGCATTAAGGGACTATCACCTGCACCAGCACATCGGTTGCCCAACTTTCCTCGCTGTTGACCACCTGACCTTCAACGCAGGCTTTGGCCATATTCCCGAGCTGGAAAGCCACATCATCGTTAAAATCAAAATCGCGATACGCTCGCGCAAAGACGATGCGCCAGTATCCCATCCCCTGGTCAAAACGGATCTTCAGCGCCTGACCATTACTGAAGGTCACCATCAGTTTACGATGGTGTGGAATATCACGCGGCGAGCCAAAGGTGTTAATCACGACGGCTCTGCCCATAGATGCTGCAAACCACTGGTCGGCAAAATCCTGAAAATCCGCTTCACTCATCCAGTCATGGAACGGCTTGTTGCCTGGCCGCTCTTTACTCTTAAACAGCGTATCAATCGTCACTTGCGCATCCTGCGCCAGGATCGATTTCAGCGGTTTTAACAGCCCGCCTAATAACGCCAGCGCCACCGGGTTTTGCAGATAACGATCGCTATAGTGAATGCGCGTCACCTGGTTTTCCTTCAGCAGCGTCTGAATATCTTCCTGCGCCCCGGTTAACACGCCCCAGAAACGCTGACCAAACTGAGAAACCGGGCCATTAAGCTGCTTATGGATCTCAATATCGTTGACCAGGCCTCTGCTACCTGCGGCATCGGATAATAGCTCAGCTTTACTAAGCGTTATCGGCTCAAACGCATGGCTACGAATAACCATCTGGCTATTCAGATGCCAGTTCGGGCCGGGGATGGTGGCCTCTGGGCTGCGAGAAATCAACGTCATCAGGCGATCGTTGAATGCTACCTGTGCGACAACCGGCGTATCCGTATTCAGCTCAGACTGGCAAAGCTGCACACCAATGGCGGCAAACTGCGCAATCTCCTGTAAAAGCTCCGGATCTTCAATATGACCGGGCACAACCAGCGTAACCTCAACCTCATCTTTCAGCCGATAGTTCTGGATCGCCGCTCGGAACTGGCGGGCATACAAATCCCACTCGTTAAGCGGCCCATTCATCCACAACGTGAGTTTGCGCGCCCCGTCGTTAATGGCACGACGGATAGCATCCTCAATGCTGCCTGGGCAATACTGCGCGTCGGCCAGGGAGAATTTTTCCGCCTCCGGCAAACCGATATAGTGACTGAAATCCTCCCCCAGCCAGGCCTGCGCGGCTTTACGATCCAGCTGATCGTGATCGTGGCGGGTCTGCGAATCGAGCAGACATTCGCTACAGGCGGTATCACAGTGGCAGCATCCCAGCTGTTTCACCATCCCTTTGAGGACTGCTTCAATATGCAATGGCGCACTGGAAGCAAACCCCGCACCGCCGCTGATAATGTCGTAAAGTTGCACCGCCAGGACCGATTGCTCATTCTCTAGCCTGACCGGACGCACCGCATAGCCCAATTCTGCCGCCGATACCCCCAGCACGCTGGCCAGCGCCCGACGTAGCGCAACCACCAGCGTCATAGCCACAATACGGCCTTCATCAGAATTATCGGGGATATACTCCCCGTTTTGCGGACGGCGCAAAATGAGCTCAAACACATCGGTGCGGGCCAGCGCACCCAGCGTGACATTCTTATTCAGTGCTGTGGATCCAGGGCAGATAATCCGCTGATTCTGGCTGTCGCGATCAGATTTACCGGGGCGCGGAGGATAATGCGCTTCCATCGATTTCGGCGCATCGGTAGCACTGAGCATTGACTCCGCCCGGCCGCAGCTCAGGCACAGAGCATAACCGTGCCCACCTTCGCCCATGCTCTGCTGGAAAACATGGCCATCCGCGCCTGAAGCCATAAAGCCCATCAGCGGGTTTGGCAGTGGCACGCGTTCTGCCTTCACAAATACCCAGGCAGGCACCACCGGGATGAATTTCATTGTTTCAATGTTGTTCGTAACGGGAGTATGGGCATCGGTGACAAAACCGGCGGGCTGTAATACCTGACGCCGGTTATCCAGTGTGATCCGCTCCCCGCACGCGCTATTGGTACAGAATAAATCCCCCGACCCGCCAATACCTTCCTCATAGCCTAAGGTACCGCATTTATGGCAACGCCAGGCGCTGTCCAGACGCTGGGCTTCGTTAGTATCGGCGTTAAGGTTATGCCAGTGCAGCGAAACACCGGCCGAGCGGAATACCCGACCATCAAGGATAATCTCCGCGCCCGGCGCATACTCACGGATCGCAACGGAAAGGTTGCGCGAAGGCAGCCCTTTATAACGAGAAACGTTATCCTCCCGGTCGTTCTTATCACGGCCTTTGTGCGTTTTCTCGCGGATATAATCTTCCATGGTGAAGTTATCAAAAGTGACAACATCCGTTGGGAAGCCATATCCGGGCAGGAAAGTTCTGGCCGCCAGATCGCGTAACAGGTATTCACCACAATGCCGTTTTTTCTCCAGCTCCAGTCGCCTGCGGTACGGCGTATTGGGCTGCGATTCACTTTCCTGTTTCACGAGATCGCGGAAGATCCCCAGCCAGCGTGTCTGTAAGACGGCAATAGCCTCCTGCGTTTTATCCCGCAGCTTTTCTGCCGTAACGCCGTGCAATGCCGTCCCTTTAACCAGACGCTCCAGCGCGTTATCAATGCTCAGCGTCGGACGTTCGAGCCAGGCTTTAAAACGATTGCATACCGACTGGCCGAGCTCTTCGCCAAAGAACCACTGGCTATTAAGGCTGGTACGCTCTTTTTCGGTTTCCCCGACCACATGGCATAAATATTCTGACAGTAACAGGGAATTGACGTGACGCTGCACCAGACGCTCTGAGTTCATTGCCACCATTGGAGCCGGGATCACCGTCTCAAACGGCCAGAGGGGATTAGCAAAAACCTGCTGATCGTGCGGGTTCCCTTTGCACAAGGTGTACGAAATAGCGCGTGACTCTTTACTACGCCCGGCACGCCCGGCTCGCTGTAAATAGTTGGCCGGATGCGGAGGAACGTTGTTCATCACCACCGCAGAAATACCGCCAATATCCACACCCATTTCCATCGTGGTTGAGCAGTTAAGGACGTTAAGCTGCCCGTTTTTAAACATTCTTTCGTAGCTTTGCAGGCGCTCCGACGATTGCTGTGCCGAGTGTTCTGCGGTGCGGTAGTAAAATCCACCTTCTACCACGCGATCGTTAATGTCCGTCCAGAGGTTTTGCGAGCGTAATGGTAGCACTTGCGGATCCTGGCTTACCCAGTCACGCACTTTTGTTAACCCGTCGACATAATCATCCTGAGAGCGATCGTGTTCCCAGATCGCCGGCAGCGTGACTTCCTGAGCCAAAAACGCGTCGTACTGTGCACTCGTCAGTCGCTCGAACTGGATATGCATGGGCAGATAGGGTGTCAGACCTTTGAAGGTTGTCGCCAGTAATTTATTGGTCACTGGACAAATGCGTGCTTTTTGCACCAGAGAGAATGTCAGATGCTCTTTCGGTAAATAAAAACGGTTTCCATCAGGCTTCAATACCGCCAGAACCCCTGTTAGCTGGAGCCAGGCTTCTTTCAGCCAGGCGTTAACAATATCGATAGTTACCGTATTTACGGTGTTAAATTTGGCCCCTAGAATCAACAGTTTGACCAGGCGCTGAGTCACATTACCGTGGCGAATTTGCGGCCAGCGTTTAACCTGGTTGTCATCTGGCTCTTTCGAATCCGGGTTGCGGACAAATTTGGAAGAAAAACGGCTACCGATCCAATTTCTTAGATCGTCATCCAGTTGGATGTAGTTACTCTCTCTGACATAGAAATCCAGCGTCACCTTCAGAAAATCGCGCCAGTCATCAAGGGTTAAGCCTTTAGCCTGCCAGTGAGCGGGAACACTGTGTGCCTTCTCCAGCCCCAGATAGCCAACCTGAACCAGCCCCTGCGTTTCCAGGCTGTTGGTTCGTTTCGGGCGTCGCATAAACTCACGGAAAAGCAGCATTTCGGCGAGTTTTAAAGGGCCGCCATTTTCGGTGAAAATTTCAGGCTTCAGATAATGGTTATATTGTAAAATTGGCCCCTGTATATCGGCTTTCTCTTTCAGCTCATTGACCATTTCCGTCCAGGTTCGGCAAACTAAAATGGTTGCAGCCTTTCCCCCCGTCGCCGTCTGGATTGCCTGTTCAAGGCGTTCGGCCTGAGCTTCAGAAAGTTTTGCTTCCTCGGGCATTCCCCACTCGCGATACTCCCGGGCTTCTTCACGGTATTGTGTCACCCTTGCAACCAGTTTCATCACGTCAGCCTGGTCGTTCGGAGCACTCGTTGGCTGTTTTCGTTGGTGCCAGCCAAGAATTTCTACTACGCTACCACGTAACCGGCTGCGCTCTGCTTCCTGCTGCATACGCACTGCCATTCGCGCCGTCCCCTGACGACTGTCGGTAAAGGTAATCAGGCGACGACCTCGACCAGGCAAAGAGAGCGGGCCGACGCCATCTTTACCTTCATCACTAGTGAAGTCCTGACAATACTCCAGCACCGTAGGCACAATATTGGTGACATAAAAAGGCCCGCCCAGTAACGCCCTTCGGAAGGGCTGTTTACCCTTTCCGCCTTTATAGCCACAATTGCTGGCACTACAGATTTGTTCGATATCATTAATTGCCAGCGGAATACTGTCCGGGTTCACCACGCCGATACTGCGGGTCTGACGATCGAGCCGCTGCATAATATAGCCAGCTTCCGTATTACATTCCGCAGCAATAATTTGTGGCGACTGGAATACAAAATCCTTCTGAACCTTTTCTCCGGATGTTTCAAAATCGTCAGAAATTTCATCCTGCAGGGAGAATTCATCTCCACCTTTATTATCCCACTGTACGAGTTTGCCTTTTTTATCCCGTGCAAGAAGATGCGGTTCATTACACTCATTGCAGAATGCCAGTTCAAAAACGGGACTGCCGCACTCGCAGTTTTGCCGCTGATTTACATACACATTGCCAAAAGACCAGTTTTTTTCCAGCGCGGTATTTTTTTTAGCTGAACAGTTCTTATCCACACAGGCCCAGATGCCCTGGGTGTTTCGTTGGAAAATATGTGCTCTGACTTTCAGAAATGCAGGATCCTTTGCATTAGGGAATGTGCCAGAGCAAAGATCGATCCAGCGTAAAACATCCTGCTGCGTGTACTGATGTTTGGTCAGCTCGTTCAAACGCTGGGTCAGCGTATCAAGTTTCATTGGTCGGGGTTGGCTAACCAGCATTTCGCGTAAACAGCGCGCTTCCGGAGAGTGGGTCAACGCACTATAACGCTCCGGACTGATCCCTTCACTCTCCGAATCAGGGATATGCTCAATCTCATCCAGTGACAGAGAATATTGTTTGCAGGGTTCGAGCTCAGGAATAACGCGGCTTCCCCCCAGAACATCAATACGTTCCTGTGGCACTCCTGACAGCTCAGACAAGAATTTTTTCAGCTGCTTTTCAGCATCACTTCCGGCAATGGTGGCCGACGTCGCCACAAAGCGAACATCATCAGGCGTGACGCCAAATGCCGTCATGACGCGACGGAGCTGTAGAGCCAACTCAGCGGCCTGAGAACCAACGTAGGTATGGGCTTCATCCAGAACTATCCAGCGTAATGATTTTTCCGCTTTTGATTTCTGAATAATCGGCGCATCAACCTGACGAACCATCATGTATTCCAGCATGGTACCGTTGGTCACTAAAATGGGAGCGGGCTCTTCACGCATCTTCTCTCGTGACAAAACCTCATTAGGCCTGTTTGCCTGCTCACTTTTGACCAAAGCATGCAATTCTTCCGTGTTACCGTTATACAGACAGTACCGAATTCCGGAACCAAAACTACGGGTCCACGCATCTAAACGCTCGCGCTGGGAATTAATCAGGGCATTCAGTGGGTAAAGAAAAAGTGCTCTCACACCTATCAACGGTTTTTTGTTCTTAACCTGAAGCTCACGATAGAGGTCTTCCAGCACCGGGACCATAAAGCATTCCGTTTTGCCAGAGCCTGTCCCGCTGGTCACCACGACTGAGTGTTTTTTCTCAAGTAATGATTGCCAGCTGGCTAACTGATGTGTGAAAGGTTTCCAGTCAGAGCCAAAACGATAACGACCGTTTTCCTCACTATCCAGCGAGTCCACCACCTCCTTGCTTAGCAACGTTTGTTTTGTTGCAAGGTCTTTCATTGTGCTGTTGGACTCTTTCCAGCCAAATGTCTGTTCAAATACGGGTGAGGCAAGAAACGATCCTTCTTTCCCGCAATCGGCCGCCATTTGTTGCGTGAGATGCTCGCGAAGATTCGGGTTGGTCACCCCCATAATACTCAGCGTCGCCTCCGTAGAACGCGACAGTGATTGTTCAATCAGCGAAGAAAAATAGCGTGTAGTCATTCTTATTCCTTTTTATTTTTCAGTAACATTACGCAATAGACAGTACTGGAAAATGGCGTTAAACCATCGCGAGTCAAAGTCTCTAACCTGTCTCAAGAAAAATACGGCGCCGGGCTTATTCTCAAAAACACTTTCAAATGTTGTTTTACCGCTGGCAACAGCAGCAGCAAATACGGGGAGCAAGGTGACGGAATAGCGGTAGCTGGCATCAGGGGAAATATCGATAACAGGATTTTGTTGCGACATATACCAACGTAAAAGGCCCGGGCCACCAAATTCTGGCCAGCGAGATTCACCATGTTCGCGTAGAAGTTCCTGATACCACTCAAGGATAATACCTTTCATCGTCAACTCAGGAAAAACCGGTGGTAATTTACCTTGACTCAACCATAATTGCACCTCACTGGCATAAGTCGGGAATGTTGTGCCCAGCTGCTGATACATTCTGTTCAGCAACTTTATCTGCATTTCCTCCGGTGCACCTTTATGAGTCAAAAAAGCACGAAAACGTGTGGCGGAACGTTTAACTTCTGTAATGGGTAAAAACTCCCAGAAAACGGGAAACTCACTTTCAATACGGCTGAGATAATCAATGGACATTTCAAATTTGAACAGCGACATCGCCAACGCTTGTGGATGCTGAACAAGTGCCCGCCATACTTCAAAGGTAGCCAAAGGTAAATACCCGAACTGATCGTATAAATTGCGTAAGAACTGCCAGCCCGAGTGTGCCGGGTCGCTCGCCATTTGTTCCAGAACTAACATAATAGTATTGACATCTGAACGAGGATTAAAAAGCTGCGTTGCTTTTTGTAAAGACTGTATTGCTGTCGCGTCGCTTTGAATTACCGGCTCACCTGCAATAAAGCAAGGTCGAAATGAGGCCTCTTCACCTGGTTTCGGCAGCACCAGCCATGGGCCATTATTTTGTATTATCGAACTTAGTTCAAATTCACCAACTGGTACACCTTCGCTCATTCTTGACATCAGCGGTACAACTTTTCTCTCCGGTTCGCTGAGTAACATAATGACAGGCGAAGGGATCTGGCCTGTACGATTACTTATTGAGTTTGCGAGAAGAATCTGCCTGTCACGATCATAGTCCAGACTATATTTATAACGTCGGATCTGCCAGGTAAAAGAACTACCGCCTCCTTTTATACGCATATCAACTGTTTGATCAATTCCTTCCTCCAGGGAGAGTAAATTATCAATATGTTCCCTTAAGCTATATAAAGTAAGCTCTACCGGACATTCTCCCGCACTGTAGTGCCACTCATACCAGGCCTGCATTCCACTACGCGAACGTAAACGTAGTTCAAGCTGGTATCGCGTAGGCTCACCATTTTTTCCGAAAAGATATGCTCTGGCACCCAGAAGATCGTTAATCGTTAAATTTTTCGGGAGAGGCTTCTCATCTTTATCGAACGCAAGACAGCCTCGTGCAGGAAATGGTAACCAAATAACAATCGGGTTTGCAGTGAGGTTTGGTGTTATTTGTAATGAAACTGATGCAGGAGGAATGCCCTCCGCCTTCATCATTATTTCTGTACTACCGGGCAACCGCTTCCGTCCAACTTCAAGTGTTTTTTCCTTCAAACTATACAAACAAGGGTGCTGAGTAGTAATAATGACAGATCCTTCGTTCGCCTGTTGTCCATTTTTTATTTCCAAACTAAAATCATTGGGGAGAATGCCAATTTTCTTACGCAGTAACGTTTCATTATTTTCGTTACGCACCGAAATAAACTGTGCTCCCATCTTCTCTTGTACATCACAATTATCTATAAATGTTCCGTTGAAAAAACGCTTGTAATGGTGCGTTGATAGATTCTCAGAATGTTGAGTAATCCCAGGAACACCGAGGAAGAGTTCATCCGGGTAACTTGTCCAATTTAACCGCTTCCCCTGGAAAGAGAATCCAGCATGGATAATCTGATCCCTTCCAGTCTTTATCCGGTACGTTTCGTCGCCTTCAATAATGATATCCTGGCGACCTTTGATGGTCAGAGCACGGCATCCCAAAGCCGAAAAGCCAGAGTCACAATCCTCATGTTCTGAAGCCAGACAACCATCCTTTGGCAGCACAATAAGTACATGGCTGCCACGTACGCTGCAAGAGGCTTGTCCTTGTAACAGCCATTCATTTTTATCAGAAACAAAAACCAATGGAACATCGCCAACCGCAACTTCACTGCCTTCTAAAAGATTGGAGCCGACAAACATACCCCCAGCTCTCGCCACAATAAACAAACTGACCGTGGGATTTCTTCGGTAAAATTTAATCTCGCGCTTACGAACTTTTATTTTTGCCTGGGAGTTACCTAGCGTTGCATAGGCAGGTCCCAGACTTGCGATTTCGTTACCATCTTCATAGATAGCAAGCTCGAAGCGCGTTGTTGAAGGCTCAATATCAATTGAAAAACTCAGCTCTTCAGGCAGAGAAATGAGAGCCTGGACGGCTTCAGGATGATTTTCTGACCATAAAAACTGACAGAGAGTGGTTTTATTCTTTTGAAGGCGGGGTTTTGATTCAGTAGAAGCTGTTCGTAAAAGTCCATTAAGGAAACTGGTACCCGTATCATCATCGAGAGGAACAGGGAAACTGTCACGCCACTTAGGATGAACACGTTCAAGTTCTTTTACGGGCTCGGTATGATTACTCAAATCATAAATTTGAACAAGAGATACTAACTGTTCAGCCATCCGACTAATAAGCTCAACTGAAGTATCCTCTTTGAAAACGACTGGCAGGGATGATTTTTCTACCGCTGCATGGACTAACGCGAACGTGGAAATGTTAGAAGATTTAGCCTGATCGTATTGATTTAGAATGAGAGAAAACATCGACTGAAAACGGCTATTAGATTCCTTTAGCAACCTGAAAGGTAGGCCGCCTTCACTGAATAAGGAACCTAAGAAATTCCGCCTTTCTGTATCATAAAACCGCACTGGACGCCCCCAGTAACCATCCAGGCCTTTAGGGATAATTTTCCCCATTTCCGAGGAAGATGCTGAGATACCTATCGTCTTGTAAATTGGCTCCCATGCCCATCCATACTCCCTTTCATAATCTCTTCGATACCACTCTGAGCAGAACAATGTGAAACAGGCTGCGTACCCTTTATCACTTTTATAACCATCGGGTACCCCTATAGATCGCAGCAGCCGTTTCAATTCATCATATTCTTCACTCGTTGCGTGGTATTCATATAACGGACGATGGTCTGGTTGCTTCAATCCTCTGCGGGTGAGGAATTTAGCTAGCCATGGGGTACACTTTAGAATGGATGTGTATTCGGACTGACTCAAAGCAAGCTCCTTGCATTAGAACAGTGAATGGCTGAAAGTTATTATAACATTTTGTTATTTTGAAAAAAAAACAGATAACAATAATTGAATTATGAATTTAATTAAATTTGAAATTGATATTAGTTTGATTTTAATCAATGAGTTAAGTTTATTATACGGAGGGGCTACTCGCCATTTGTTTTAATCTGTAAGGAGATGATTTGTAGCTCCAAATCTTTTCAACCCCATATCATCCCATTGAACCTCCGGCCGGAACCGTCTTTACGATGGTTCCGGCCTTCTTTTTATCTGCCTGCCTACAAAGGAGTGATATGGAGCTGGATAACGAATACCAAAACTACGAAGACGAGGACGACGAAAGCGCTGACGACCTCCCTCCATCCCACCACCCGCGCTCTTTCCAGTCCATCATCGGTTGGCTCTACGACAAAGCAGTCAGTGGTATCGCAGGCATCGAATCCGCTGAAATGCTTGCCGCCCGTTATCTTGAGGACGCGAAAGGGTGATGCACAGCTCGCCGCCCGCACCATGATCCACTGGGAGAGAATCATCGCAACTATGTGCTTATGGATTCTTCAACGTAATGACCTCTGACAAAACCCTAAAGCAAGCGATATCAAATATTACTATTTGGCGCAAAGGCGAACAGCGAGCGCCGCATAAGCCGTTATTGCTGTTATATGTCCTCTCGCACTATCGGCAGGGGCACGATCGTCTGTTTGATTATGGTTCTGAAATTCATGAGCAATTGCTGGATTTGCTGGAACGCTATGGACCACAGCGCCGTGAACAGCGCCCGGATATGCCGTTCTGGCGTCTGAAGGGCGATGGTTTCTGGGAATTGCAAAACGCGGAATTCTGCTCAACGAGTGGTAGCCGCCAGCCGCCCAAGCGCGAACTCATTGAATATAATGTCGCTGGTGGGTTTGATGCCGTCAATTTCGTGCTGGTAACAAAAAAACGTAAGCTAATCGACACGCTGGCGCAGCAGATCCTTGAGGCGCATTTCCCGACCAGTATTCAGGAAGACATCGCTGACGAGATGGGTTTTGATATTCGCACCTCTCTCCGTCAACGCGATCCGAAGTTCCGCCAGGCGGTGCTACGAGCGTACAATTATCAATGTGCGGTCTGCGGCTTCAATATGCGCCACGACAACGCCCCTATAGCCCTTGAAGCAGCCCATATCAGATGGAAGCAGCATCATGGTCCTTGTGAAGTGCCTAATGGCCTGGCGTTGTGCGCAATTCATCATAAAGCGTTCGACCGTGGTTCGATTAGCCTGGATGAAAATATGCGTGTGGTGGTTTCCGACGCGGTGAATGGTGGCGGGGTGGTACAGCGGCTGTTCTGGGATTTTGCGGGGAAAGAGATCGCGTTGCCGCAGATGAAAGAAAATTATCCGGGTGAACGGTTTGTGGAATGGCACAAGAGGGAGGTGTTCAGAGGAGGGCATTGATCTGGGGGAGTATTTTGAGTGGGGTATACGTTATCTGTAAAAAATAGCTCCACATCAAAGGCATCAAAGTAATCGGCCACGGTTCTCGCACTATGGTCTGTAGCGCGCTGGTGGAGTCACACCTGTAGTCAAGCGACGCGTAGAGCGCCAGATGAGCCATCATGAGCGCAAGCGGAATTTATAAGGGCGGTGCCTTAAAGAGCACAGGGAGATTGTAAGTAGCCCGATATTGTTGGCTTTTGCTTAGCTTGCTGACGGGATTCGTCGTATGAAACATGAAAATTACCTCATGTTTTATATAAGGATTCGACACTATATCAAAACCAGTAACTCTCAATCTTTCAAAGCTATGTGTCAGATCAGGTCGTGATAAGACACATAAATTTAAAGATCTATATATCTGGCCAGATAGACTTTTTTATAACAGCTTTATAAATTAAACAAATCTGCCATAGAGACAGATTTGTTTAATTTATAATTAGAGGTTTGCAACGTTATGATATACTTTTTGCACATCATCATCATCTTCAAGGGCATCAACAAGTCCTTCAAAGATTTCTAAATCTTCTGGTGAAAGTTCAACTTCTGATTGAGCAATCATTTCTAATTCTGTTGTTGAAAATTCAGAAATTCCAGCTGCTTTTAGCGCTGCAATTCCTTTGTGCAGGTCTGTAGCTTCAGTATAAATAACGATGTTTCCTTCTTCTTCGGTTACATCACGAACATCAACTTCAGCATCAAGCAAAATTTCAAAAATATGGTCAGGGTCTGTTCCTTTAAATACAATCACTCCAGTATTGTCAAACATATAGCTGACAGCACCTGCCGCTCCGATATTCCCGCCTTTTTTATTGAAAATTGTGCGGATATTAGCAATCGTACGGTTAACATTAGACGTCAACGTTTCAGCGATAACCATTGAACCATTTGGTCCAAAGCCTTCATAACGCCCTTGCACGAACGTTTCATCTCCGCCACCTTTGGCTTTATCAATGGCTTTATCAATAACATGTTTTGGAACCTGTGCTTGTTTCGCTCGTTCAATAACGAATTTTAAAGCTGAGTTTGATTCCGGGTCTGGTTCACCTTGTTTAGCCGCAGCATAGATTTCTACACCAAATTTTGCATATACTTTAGACGTTGCACCGTCTTTCGCCGTTTTTTTAGCAACAATATTTGCCCATTTACGTCCCACTGGAAACATCTCCTCAAAGAATTATTTACATTAACGGTAGGTTAATAACCTGCATGTTTTTCTGCCGTATTATATCATAATATATAAATTCTCGTCTATGAGAAATAAAAACATCCAGCTTTTACGGGGGGTTACTTTGATTTTAACAATGGCTAATATGGTGGGTAAGCCATTTTTTAATTTTCTTCTGGTTCTTTTTTTATTTTTAATAATTGAATCACAGCAATAACGTCTTATTGATGGTGGTGTCGCTCATCAGGTGAGGTGGAACGCTTGCACGTCTTGCGACATATTGTGGCAGAAACTTAATGGCGAAATTAAGAGCCTATCCCATTAGGGCTATTTTACTTGCCATTTTGGACCAGGGCAGTGCTCAAAATCCTCACGTACTACGTGTACGCTCCGGTTTTTGCGCGCTGTCCGTGTCCAAACTGGCTGCGCCAATAACGCCTACTGGGATAGTCTCTAAGACGATATATTCCCGCCTTGAGCCGTGTTAATTTGTTGCATACTTTTAAACGGAGGTATACCTCTTGTAGGCTATACCTCCTGCTTCACGTTATCGCGCGATTAACGCAAATACGCCCCAGCCAAAGTATTCTCGCGTCCAGGTGACGTGACGTTTGGGGGCTACCGTCAGTTCTGTTCGAACCTCTTGCGCAAACTCATCGTTAGGGTTTTCCTCCAGCCAGCGGCGCATGGTCATCCACTTCGCGGCTTCATATCTGTCCCAGCCTTGCGGGTCCGCCAGCACCATTTCCACTACGTCATAGCCGAGTTGGTCGAAAAAGGCGACCAGCTCGGGCAGGGGACGAAAATCGGCGACGGATGAGACGCCACAGGCGTGGGCGATCTCTTCCGTTGCGGGGATCCGACGCCAGTACGGTTCACCGATGAGAATGATCCCGCCTGGTTTGAGGCTTTTGGCCAGCAGATCTATTGTCCCCGCGACACCGCCCGCAATCCAGGTCGCGCCTACGCAGGCCGCCACGTCATATTTTTCCTCATCAATATAACCGGCCGCGTCGTTATGAATAAAATGTACATATTCACTGACGCCGAGCTCTTCTGCACGTTGTTTTGCCTGTGTGGTGAAGAGCGGGCTTATGTCAATGCCAGTACCTGTAACACCGTAATCGCGAGCCCAGGTGCAGAGCATCTCACCCGAACCGCTACCGAGATCGAGAATCCGCGTGCCTGGCTTCATGCGTAACGCATGGCCCAGTGTGGCGTACTTTTCCGCTGTAAACGGATTATGGATACGGTGTTCGCTTTCGCTAATGGTAAAAATACGTGGGATATCCATTGGGTTATTCCTTTTACTGAGGGCAATACCCTCAGAAGTGGATGCTTTTTCAGCCAGCAGCGCAAACAGCTTGCCTGCAAAAGTCTCGCCGACCGGCCAGGTGTGACTGTCCGGGCGCTGCAACACAGTGAAGCCAGCATCACCAAGCAGGCTGATATATTCATCATCGCGCCAGGCCTTCATTTGACTGCCGAAACGGGTGGTACAGCCGTTTTCCGCTATCGCCCAGAACAGCGTTGAGCTGGTTTGAGCCTCTTCATCCCAGGCATTTTCCGTTAACAGCAGATGAGGCTCGGCAAGAAACAGGCCGTGCGGACAACGCTGCCAGCCTGGCTGCGCCATGCCCTGGCGTTTAACTTCATCGAAGGTATGCACTTCAACAAGCAGTTTGCCGTCCGGTTTCAACCACTGCGCGCAATGACTGATGAGGCTTTGCGCATCCGCAGCGCTAAAGACATTCAGTTCCCCAAACGTCATCATAATGAAATCAAAAGGTTCCGTGGGGTGGTATGTACGAATATCCTGCTGAATGTAGTCAATATTCAGGTTTGCGGCTTGCGCCTGCTGGCGAGCCCATGTGATGGATGCCGGAGAGAAATCTACGCCTGTGCAGTGAAACCCACGCTCCGCTAACAGGCGGGTATAAAAACCGGGTCCACAGCCGAGATCCAGAATGTGGGCGCCACCGGGTAACTGACGGGTAATCCATGTTACCTGTTGCTCAATCACGGTTAGCCGGCGGCTGGCCCAGTCGTGGTCCTGCGACAGATGATTTTCCAGCATGCGTTGGCTGAAGGCTGGCTCGTCCCAGGGGATTTTGCCTTCATCGGGTAATAACCGAATGCGATGCGTTGCAAAAATAACGGCGCTGATATCCATCATCATCTCCTTAGCGATTGTCAGGCTGGGCGCGAACGTTGTTCAGCCCGGTCGTATTAATGCGGTAGGGCTGACCGTTAACGGATTTGATCAGCTTTTTGGTTTTGAGTTTTTTGAATACAGCGAGCGTGCAATCGGCGAGCAACAGCCCTTCGCGGCTATAGCATTCAACGGCGGTGACGCGGCCTGACGCATCGCGGATGTGCGTAATGCGTCCGCCTTTGGCGAGAACGTGTAAGGTACGTTGTTCCTGACGGGATAAATTCATACTGAAGAACCTGTTTAATCATCATAGGCAAAACGTGCAAACACACTGCGGTGTCCGCATTCGATTTCGGCGCATTGATAATCAGTCCGGCCTGAAAAGGTCGGGGAACTGATTATCAGATGATGACATTCTCCAGCATCAAAGCCTCGAGTTGAGTTGAAAGGTATTTACGTCGTGAATGATAACACCTGATTTCTGTAAGTGAATAACCGGGAGTGAAAAGTGTGATCTCAAAGGGAGGATCATGCGTTTAGTAAGTCAGTTGAATAGATCCCGCCGCTACCATAATGAATATTGATTAAACTCATATACCCGATAATGGCCGCTTTGATAGTCTCGACGTATCTTTTTAGCCATTGACAGGGTTGTTGCGTTGGAAATCTTTTTTTAACCCACTGAAAAATATCACTTAAATATTTTTCATACATAAACATTTATGGTCCGCTGAGTTCGGATCCGGTTTTGTATGGGTTAAAAAAGGTACGTTATGAAAGTCATATGGACTGTCACTCCTGTGGGGTATCAGCGCATAGCGAAACGTTGCCCTTCATGCAGCGTAAAACGGGACTTCACGCCTTCTGGGGCATTTCGGGTTAATTCGCAAAAGAAGGTACTCGATGTCTGGAGTATCTATAAATGCACACACTGCGATTACACCTGGAATATCTCCCTGTTCTCGCGTCTGCCAGTCAGCAAAATTAACCGCGATCTTTATGGCCGACTGATGGCGAATGATGCTGCCACGGTGCAATATTTTGCTTATGACAACGCGATCCTGAAGCGAAACAATGCTGAATTATCGGGGCAGCCTGATTTTCACATTCAGGAACGGTGGCTGGTCAGTATCGCCTCCCACAAGCAGGTCAGTGTTAGCGTCAGGATTTCCCGTTCTTTTCAGGTCAGCCTGCTGTCGATTTTGAAGAAGCAACTCCTGTTAAGCGCAGCCGAAATCAAGAGACGGATTGAAACAGGGCAAATAAGTGGCGTCACGGTGAAAATGCTTAAATCGCGAAAACTGAAGAATGCAAAATATGATTTGCAGCTCTCAGTTGAAACACTGTATGACCGGCGAAGGATTGTTCTGACCCGTCGATAAAAACAATAAGCTCACCTTACGTTTAAGTGTGCTGGTATGGCAACGACGCAACGGAATGAAAGAAGGACTAAGGGACAGGTGAGCTTTAGTTGAATAACGCTTGTCTGTGGCATTCAGTGAAGACTGAATGCCATGGATAATCCAGATTTTCGCACCAGTGATGATGTTGTATGGATTCTTTGCGCAAGCCAGCAGAATGACAAAGGGCGATGGGTTACAATTATCTGTAGAGTAAACAAAAGGAATATAATGTGGCGCTATACAATATCTCTGAGAAAATACTGACTACCCTTGAAAAAACATCTTTCACCATCGAAAGGCTGCAGGAACGCTATGATCTTCAGGAGGCTATCAAGAAGAATATTGATATTGTCGCGCCGGGCTGCCTTGTCATATCCGAAGAATTCTCTGATTGGGAGGATAGTCGGCGGAGGATTGATTTATTAGCGATTGACAAGCAGGCCAATTTGGTTGTCATTGAACTGAAACGTGATGAAATCGGTGCGCATATGGAACTGCAGGCGCTAAGGTATGCGGCAATGATTTCAACGATGAGTTTTGCGAAAGCATGCGAATATTATCAGGCATATCTTTGGAAGCATGGGATCGATGAAAATGCAAAAGAGAAGTTACTGGATTTTGTGGAGTTAGAAGAAAACGAACTCGCTGATTTTGGTAAAGATATTCGCATCGTTCTGGCATCAGCGGATTTCAGTAAAGAATTAACGACAACCGCAATATGGCTAAGAGATAAAGGTGTCGATATTCGCTGTGTTCGCTTAACGCCTTACAACTTTAAGGGTGAAGTGCTGATTAATGCTGAACAAATAATACCAGTCCCTGAACTGGAAGAATATCAGGTCAGATTCAGAGAGAAACGCACGGAACAAATTATTAGCAGTCAAAAGTCGGAGAGGGATTATTCCTTATATAAATATAAAGGAAAAACCTTCAATAAACGGAAGCTTGCACTTGAACTTTTCACTGACTGGATTAATAAACATAATCCTACGAATATAGATGATCTCAAGAATAAATTGAGTGAAGACTTACAGAAAAGAACAGTAGCACTGGTTGAGCAGATCCCTGAAAAAAGGAAAAACAGATATCATATGCAGGAAGATGCGTTGATTGAGTTGCCGTCCGGTGAGCGTATTGCTATATCGAATCAATGGGGGTTGGGGACTATAGAACTGCTTATTGATTTTGTTCGTCAGGATAATTTTTTAGTTGAAAAAGTGGGTTGACAGGAAGTAATAATAAAACAGATCCCATTCATTAATGGGATCTCACGTTTCATCCGATACGAAGACCCTGATCTCTTTGTCAGTAGCGTCATAATTACGCAAGCCTCTTTACTTTGCTTATCATTTATATTTAATGTAAATATTCACTCAACACCATTAAAAAATAAGAAAAAATGACTCACTGTTGAGCTGATATTAATACCTGAACCACTGAATTAGAGTAATGTGGCGTTATTTATAGCGTAATCTGTTCTGTTGCGGTTACAGGAGGAGGAATGCACACCTTTAGACCATACTCACTAAGGCATAGCGATCTGTTATATGAAGATATTCCGTTAGAAATACGCGAGCAAATAATCTTATTGATTATTAATACGTTAGGGAATTGCTCCTCTTTTTATGATATGACATTATACTGCTATCATAATAGTCATTCTGACGAAGTTTATCGAAGAATATGTAAAACGTTGCGCAAAGAGTATGGCTTATTCACCTTATATGCGCATTCAACGTCATATCTGGATGAAATGAGTAATCTGTTATTAAAAACAGATGATAAAAGAAAGCATATTGATACCATTGAGCTTGCTTTTAACTATATAGATACCTACCTTCGGACCTATGAAGTTACGCTTGGGTTAGAACCGGATAAGGCGATTAGTGAATTAAATAATATATTTCATGAGCATAGTTTAAAATATCGCTATGAAAATGGTAGAATTGTAAGGTTGCGCAGAATAAAACGGCTTAAAAACATATGTTATTATTTGTACTCTCCTGGAGAGTATGGCTTTGTCGAATATGATCTTATGGAAGCGTATAATCGCCTGATGCTTAATGATTTTGCCTGTGTCGTAAGGGAATGTCATGCAGCCTTCAGAAGCGTTCTTCTCAGAATTCATGAGAGAAAAGGTATCGTATATCATGAACAAGATAGTTTAAATACCTTAATGGCTAATCTGATGGCGAGAGGCGTTATATCTGCTGAATATGCACATAAATTTCATTTTTTAAGTGACGTGCTGGAGTCAGAAATATTTCTGCCGATGGCGCCAGAAAAATCGCATCATCACTACGCAATGATGCTCCGTATCTCTGAAGAGTTGGCCTGTAGTATTTATTATCTTACTGAGCGGAGTATATTTTTTCTTACCCAGCGGGCTGAAGAAGATAGTGTCGCGCCATAATAATGATCGCGCTGTCGCTCAGTCAGATTGGATCATCGTTATTTAAATTTGTTCAGACGTCGGAATTTTTTGTTCTGCCGTCTGTTTTTTTAGTGATGAGCTGTTCAGTGCAATAATAAGGGGTACAGTACGATGACTGATTTTTAAACTGCATATCATCTGTGTCGCATTTACTCATGGGTATTGGGTCAGGGAGAGAGAAGAATGAGCACTATTTTAAAGCCTTTTTTATTGGCGGTAACCCTGATGTTAATCTTAATAAGGCCTGGCTTTGCAACGGAGGATGGAGCGATAACCATGGTTAAAACCTACAGCGCTTATGACTATTTGCAGACCCGAGCGCGGTTGATGCACGCTGTCGCCGATCACGGTCTGGTGTTATTTGGGGAATTTGATCATGCCAGAGCGGCACAGAATGTTAACCTGAAAATGCCGCCGACAACGGTTCTGGTCTTTGGCAATCCTAAAGGCGGAACGCCTCTCATGCTGGCGCATCCCGAACTGGCGCTGGATTTACCGTTTCGGGTGCTCATTAGCCAGCAAGCCGATGGGCGAACGTTAGTCAGTTATCATCCCGCTGAAACGCTGCAACGTTATGGTCTTGATGCCGCAGACATACAGGCTTTGAAAAAACTGGAACAGCTCGTTGAAAAAAGTCTCCACTAAAGCTGAAAATCGGGCGATGTGTTTGCACGAGTGATGTCGCGAATAAATGCGCTCACATCGTCCATTACCTGATGCGATAAGGCGGCATCGAAGGTGGCGCTATCAGCATCACAGAACCCGTGCCGCGCATCGTACATTTTACACCGCACCCGGGGGCGCTTTTCCAGCGTCTGTCGCATGGCGAGGGGATCAAACGCCGGCTCATAACGCGCGATAATAACCAGTGCCGGACAGAGAGGCGCAAGATGAAGGTACTGGCGTATACGGGAACCGTAATAGCAAATGACGCCATCGCATAACCCACTGGCTGCACTTAGCCATGCGAGCGTTGCGCCGACGCTATATCCTACGACGATTAACGTCTCATACTGCGTTCTGAGCTCGTGGAGTAACGTGGTAACGACGGCGGGATCAAAGCCGACATTTGCTGAAAAGTGACGGTAAGCCTCCTCCTGCTGTTCATAGCGAAAGGGGGTATGGTGAGGAAACAGCGCGGGAATATAGATGTCGAATCCGCGCGTCATCCATTCATGGCCTGCGCGTTGGATATGAGCGTTAATACCATAAATTTCATGCAGAATAATCGCTGCCCGGCGATGGCGGCTCGACAAACTGGAGGCGTTGCTTCCCCCGGATACGCCTGGGGCGAAAAACACGGTGTCTTTTATCATAACGCGTTCTTGATACAAAGAGAGCGGCTGGATTTTCGCCGATCACGCTATGTCAGAGACATTGTTCCTGTCAATGTACAGACACATTTTATGGCCTGATTTTTGGTTGATAAATTTTATATTGGTAAACCAATGTGCTGTTCATATTCAGGCATCAGGGCTAAAGGTGGAACATCAGTCGTGTATTGTCTACTGCCTTTCCTTTCATCTGGCCTCACTAGCGAAACGGGGCGCATTATTGTTTTGCTGGTTGACCAGTTTCGCGTTTTTGGTGTGCTACGCGTGCTATCCCTCTTTACAAATGCTATAGTCTGATACCGGGAAATCGCATCGGACGGGCACGACCAATATGAAATCAAACACTTCTCAGCAAAGACCTTACCAGGAAGTGGGCGCAATGATACGGGATCTGATTGTGCAGACGCCGTACCGCCCCGGGGAGCGCTTGCCGCCGGAAAGAGAGATCGCTGAGAGGCTCAATGTGACGCGTACCGTCGTGCGTGAAGCGCTGATTATGCTGGAAATTAAAGGTCTGGTTGAAGTCCGCCGCGGCGCCGGGATCTACGTGCTCGACAGCGCGGATAATAACGAGATGGAAGGCGCTGACGTCAATCACTGTAATGACGCCGGGCCGTTTGAACTGTTACAGGCGCGTCAGCTGCTGGAAAGCAATATCGCTGAATTTGCCGCTCTGCAGGCCACCCGCGAAGACATCATTAAAATGCGCCAGGCGTTACAACTGGAAGAGCGAGAGCTCGCCTCCAGCGCGCCGGGCGGCTCAGAAAGCGGCGATATGCAGTTTCATCTGGCCATTGCCGAAGCGACCCATAACAGTATGTTGGTAGAGCTCTTCCGTCAGTCCTGGCAATGGCGTGAAAATAATCCGATGTGGCTCCAGCTTCATAGCCATCTGGGCGATACGCTTTACCGTAAGGAGTGGCTGGTCGATCATAAGCAGATCCTCGCGGCGTTAATTAAGAAAGACGCCCGCGCAGCGAAGCTGGCGATGTGGCAGCACCTGGAAAACGTGAAGCAGCGTCTGCTGGAGTTTTCCAATGTTGATGATATCTACTTTGATGGCTATCTGTTTGAGTCATGGCCGCTGGACAACGTTGATGCCTGATTATACCTGGAATAGCGTGGGCAGACCCAGTCCACGTTTTACTTCCTGTAGCGTCTTTTGAGTGACCTCATGCGCCCGCTCGCTACCTTTTTTCAGCAATTCCATTAGCATTCCCTTATCTGCAATAAAGGTTGCCCGTCGTTCGCGTATGGGCGCGATCAGTTCTTGCAGGCAGGTCTCCAGCTCATTTTTACAGACACGGTCGCCTAATCCGCCTTGTTGATAATGTGCTTTCATCGCCGCGACTTTGGCTTTATCCGGATGAAACGCATCCAGCCACGTAAAGACGACGTTACCTTCTATTTTTCCCGGATCGCTAATTTTTAAATGATTGGGATCGGTGTACATCGCGCTGACCGCACGGTGGATGGTCTCTTCGCTGGCGGAAAGAAGCAGGGTATTGCCGAGCGATTTCGACATCTTGGCGCTGCCGTCAATGCCGGGCAGACGACCCGTATCGCTCAGGAGCGCCTGACAGGGTCGCAATACCGGCGAGGAGAAAAGACTATTCATCTTATGAACGATCTCATTCGTTTGCTCAATCATGGGCAATTGGTCGTCGCCAACCGGTACCATTTCGGCCTTAAAGGCGGTGATATCTGCCGCCTGGCTAATGGGATACGCCATGAACCCGACCGGCAGGGAACGGGTAAAGCCTTTTTGGGCAATCTCATTTTTTACCGTAGGATTACGCTCCACTCGGGCGACGGTAACAATATTCATATACAGCACCGTTAATTCGGCGAGGGCGGGTAACGCGGATTGCAGGCAGATCGTCGTTAGCGCGGGATCGATGCCGACGGCCAGATAGTCAGCTAACACCTGCGGAATATTATCGCGGATTTTTTGCGGATTACTGCCGTTATCGGTGAGTCCCTGCAGGTCGGCAATCAGGACATACTGTTGGTGATCCTGCTGTAGCGCGATGCGCTGGCGCAGTGAACCGACATAATGGCCGAGGTGCAGCGAGCCGGTGGGGCGATCGCCAGTCAGAATGATAGGAAGGGTGTTCATTAAGGACTCCTTTATGCTTACTGTAAAGCCGAAAGACGTCCCGAAACACAGTAGCCGCCTTTCGGCGGCTACTTAAAGAGGGATAGTGATCCGTGCCGCCTTCAGGAAGGCAGCCACCAGCGGAGATGACGTTGCGTAGCGTTGGATCGTTTCGTGTTCATGTGATCTAACGTATCACGACTAAACGTAAGGGTAAAGCGGCTGGCGTGTCGTCCGGGCATAAAGTCATATCGCCTGAACAGAGAACATGTTACTGACTTTGAAACGCGATTTTATAATTTGCTGCCCAAAATACGTGGCGCTGAAAGGCGCATTTTTGATGCAAATCATTTATTACTGTGATAACACTGCGCGCGATAAAAACATTAAATATATTCACATAGTAAATATGTTCTATTGGAATGGTTGTTTTCGATATGACAAAAGTCTAAAAAACCCATTGATGTGAAAAGGAATAAGAATTGTCTATATTCCGATTCGGTGTAATTAAGTAATTTCTCGGATAAAAATAAGAAATGATATTGATATTTCTTTTTTGATATGGTTCTTATAGCGGCTATGGTTATTCAGGAAACGATGCTTGAATGCCTGGCGTAATAGATTTCAGGTCAGTAGCGCTATTGTAAAATGGATTGTTGATGGCAGAAGGTATTTAGCAAGAATCCAGTTATAGCAGATTGTCAGTATTTAATCTGGTATACAGAGACACCAACGAAATGGCTGGAAAATGGAACGTTCTTTCATTGTTGGCGTTCCGTCCTTGTCAGCCTGCTTTGCCGCATGATAATCACGGAGGGGGGATGGACGCCATCTATTTAAAACTGGACGGTATTGAAGGCGAAAGCCGGATCAAAGGTTTTGAAAACCAAATAAAACTTATTGCTTACAACCACAACCCGACAAAACGGGAGTCCGGCGAAGCGAGAGGGACATATATTGGAGGATTGACGCTGACAAAGCCTGTCGATCTTGCTACGCCTGGCCTCTATGAGCACTATTGTAACGGGAAAACGGTGAAAGAAGGCGTGCTGACATTATGCCGTCGTGATAAGGGCGCAATGCTGCCATTTATTATTTATACGCTCACCAATGTGCGAATTTCACGCATGAGCAATCATGGCGACGCCGAAGGCAGCGCCACGGAGACCGTGGATTTGGTTTATAGCCATATTCGCTGGGATATTCCCGCATTAGCGTCGAAAAGCAAAACACGGCGGCCCCTTCACCGACAGGCGCTGTGGCGATGAGAACAAAACAAGCTTGCGGACTCGCAGTGGGCGATGCTGTATAGCGAAATGGCATTTAGCGGCTTGCGAAGGCTGATGAGCGCTCATGTAACCAATCGATTGCCTGAAAAGGCGATAACGCATGGCCCTTACACCCGTTATGATTTTTACGCATAGCCGCTAATAAAACGGCATTTTTTATATACACATCAAGTTGATAGTGTGTTTCTGACCTTGACGTAAATAAGCGGGAAAAGCGATGAAACACACCATTGGGATACTGGGGGGGATGGGACCTGCGGCAACGGCGGATATGTTGGAAAAATTTGTTGAATTGCGACATGCCAGTTGTGATCAACAACACATCCCGCTCATTGTCAGCTCTATCCCTGATATTCCCGATCGTACAGCATGTCTGTTATCCGGCGGGCCTTCGCCATACCGTTATCTGGAGCGTTATCTGCATATGCTGGAAGACGCCGGGGCGGAGTGTATCGTTATCCCATGCAACACTGCGCATTATTGGTTTGATGATTTACAGAACGTCGCGAAAGCGCGAATGATCAGCATCCTGGACGCTACCCTGGGGGATATTCCGCCATCGGCGCGGCACGTTGGTCTGCTGGCGACCAATGCGACGCTGGCGACCGGGTTATATCAAAAGAAAGCGCTGGCGCGGGGGCTGACGTTAATTCAGCCAGAAGAAGCGGGACAGGCGTTGGTAATGCAGGCTATTTATACGCTTAAACGTGGCGATAAAACTGCGGCGCAAGCGCTGCTGCTGCCGCAAATCGATAGCCTTATTGCCCGTGGCGCTCAGGCAATTATTATGGGGTGTACCGAAATTCCGCTTATTGTGGCCGGACATGAACGCGCGATAGCGTGCCCGATGATTGATTCCACCGCGTCGCTGGTGCGCGCGGCGATTCGTTGGTATGAGTCCTGGCCAGACACCCGCGCCTCTTTGACCGGGGAACAACGCCTTACCGCCTGAGGTGTTTACAGCGCGGCCTGAAGCCCACGCAGGTCGCGCCAAAATGTTTCGGCTACCTGACTCATGCGGGTATTCATGCGATAAGCATAAGCCTGGATCGGAATAACCAGTTCGTCGGCATCAAGCACGATCAGGCGCCCGTCGGTAATCTCCTGACGGATAGCATACTCGGGCAACCAGGCGATTCCGCAGCCGTCCATCGCAACCTGTTTTAACAATTCACTCATCGAAGAGACGAAAAATGTACTGAAACTCAGTTCAGCATGGCGAGTCAGAGTACGATTTATCAGCCGGCCCATATAGGAGTTTTGACTGTAATTAAGCAGGGGAAAGTGCGGCTGCTCAAGCGTATAGCGCGGCTCGCCCCGGCCATTGTTGGCGCAAACCGGAAACAGTCTCGACTCAAACAGACGGATATTATCAAACGGCGCTTGTTGCAGGTTTTCATCGTGATAAGAAAAGATAAAATCGCTTTGCCCCTCACGTAACATATCCACCGCCTGGTCGACATCTATCGCCTCAACGGCGTAGGTAAACTGCGTCGGCATCTGCTTAACGATGGTCGGCAACAGGCCGAGGGAGAGCGAATGGGCGGCGGCAATCTTGATTTTACGCAGCGTATAATCGCTGCCGCCGCGCAGTTCGGTCAGATTACTTTCCAGCTGCTGTAACAGGTGGCGAACCTGAGAGTGAAAGATTTTACCCTGTTCGGAAAGCTGTAGCGGTGAGACCTGCCGGTTAAACAGTTCAACGCCCACGGCATGTTCCAGGGCGCGAATCCGCCGGCTAAAAGCGGGTTGCGATACGTTGCGGATAATGGCGGCCTGAGAGAAATTGCGGCACTTTTCCAGCGTCAGAAAATCATATAGCCATTTTGTCTCAATATTGTGCAAACCTGCTCCAGTTACATCCATTTACCGTTATCCTGTCAGCCGCCCGAAGAGGCATTCTACGTCCATTCGGGCGGCTGACAACCGCTTATCCCGTCCTCTTTCAGGATGCCGCGATGGGGCAGCCTGAAACTAGCGGGAATTACGCCGGTTCAAAGGTACCTTTTACGCAGGCTTTCCCCTCATTGACCATGCGTTTGCCGCGCGCATACACCTGCTCAATGCGTAAATCTGCGCTAAAGACAAGCAGATCCGCATCGTTACCGGGACGGATTTCGCCTTTGCCGTCCAGACTGAGGAAGGCGGCTACGCTGGTCGTCAGCGGGCGCAGAGCATCGGTCAGGCTGAATCCGTAGTGATTAACCAGCGTCTGCAACGTCTCCAGCAAACTTTCGAAGCCCGCGACGCCGATGCCCGTCAGATTTCCGGCAGCGTCAAATAGCGGCTGGCTGCCGTTACCGTCTGAACTGAGCGTCACCCGGGAAAGCGGGACGCCGGCTTTTACCGCTCTGGCAATGCCCTCCGCCGGCGCGACGGGATCCGGGATACTGGTGGTAATGTCGATCACGCCGCCTTTAAGCGCAAACGCCAGCGCCTGCTCGAAAAGCGATTCGCTACGGTTGACGTGGGTAGGCAGCAGTTTACCGATCGGCACGTCGCTGTTTTCCAGGATGTCATACAGCGGCTGTAACCCTTTTTTGCTGCTGCCCATATGAAAAACGCTGACACCGGGTTTGCCGCCCAGCAGGCCGCCAACGCGTGATTCGGCGGCCATGCTGGCGAGTTGATTCCCGCTGGGCGCGGCGGAACGGTGGTCGGAGACTGCGCATTTCACGCCAATGACGCGGTCGATCAGCGCGACGTCTTTTTCTACCGAGCCAGTAATGGTCGGCGACGGAACGTGATAAGCGCCCGTGAGCATCCAGGCGGTGATCCCCTCCTCATTTAGCGCTCGCGTTTTGGCTAACAGCGACGCGGGATGACGGCTGACGGAGTCGGTGCCAAGCAGACCGACGACCGTTGTTATCCCGGCTTCCGTCAGGCGGCTCAGGGAGACTTCCGGCGTCCGCGTCGTCGGCCCCGCTTCGCCGCCGCCGCCGATCAGATGAACGTGTTGGTCGATAAAGCCCGGGCACAGCATACGACCGCTAAGATTAATCACCGTACAGTCCGGTACGATATCGCTGGGGATGTCAGCGCCGACGGCAATAATTTTGCCATTCGCGAGCAGAACATCGCAGATGCCCCGGTCTTCTGGCGCAAACAGGTGCGCACCCTGTAATAAGGTAAACTCCGCGGCGGATAAATCAGGCATGATAACTCCTTATTAAACAATAAGCTGCATGACCCAGATCGACAGCAGCGCATTGATGGCGCAGACTGCGATAATATGCGGGTAATATTTGGCGTTGACTTCGGCAGTACCGAGACAGCGGCCGACATTCTGTACCGGGTTTCCCATCAGGTAAATGGCTGGCAGTAGTACGGTAACATCGTGGCCGCTTAGCGCGCCGGCGGTAGCCAGACTGGCCGCCACGCCAACGGCGCCGCCCATACTCATCAGCGAAGCCAGAAGCACCGTAGCCGCTTCGCCGGGAAGCCCCCACAACGCCATCACGGGCTGGCAGATATGGCCTACCCAGTCGAGCAGACCGGTAATTTTCAGCGCCTGAATAATGACAAATGCCATGACCACATTGGGTAACAGGTTGGTCGTGGCGATGGTAAAACCGCGGCGTGCGCCATCGATAAACATATCCATGACATTCTTACGTACCTGAGTCGTCATGATTGGGCTCCTTGCGCAGGGTGACGGCGTTCTTCGATGTTAATCCAGATGCGCAAAAGGTTTGCGCCGATAAATTTGAATAGCAGAATGACCACCAGCGGAATGATGACTGACGTCCCCAGAAAGGCGAATACCGCAACGCCGGAGGAGAAATAGTTGGTGATAATAGCGCTGCCGCTGGTCTGCCAGGCGGCAAAAATCACTTTATCGCGTTCGGTGATTTCGCCTTCCTGCGCCAGCTCTTTAGTCATACCCGCCGCGGCGTCGGTATTTTGCAGGTTGGCGATCAGCGCCAGTGAGCAAATGCCGGGAATGCCAAGCAATGGTTTCAGGATGGGCGTCATCAATTGCTGCGCCGCCCGCAGACCGCCCAGTCCATCCGTAATCGCGATGATACCCAGAGAAAGGATAACCGACGGCGCCAGCTCCAGCGCAAAAAGGAAGCCATCTTTCGCGCCCGTTCCGCCCGCGCCGCGAAAGGTCTGCGTACCGGTCACATGACCGAATGACCCGTTGAGTACGGTAAAATCAAAAACGCGCCACCAGCCTTCGCTTCCGGAAAATACGCCGGAAAAGAAAATAATGGTGAGAAAAAACGCCAGGTATCCCTTTATCCCGACCTTTTCTGTATCAAGCGGCATGGCCGCCCCGTCCACTTGTTGCGCCATAGCGATCCCCGAATTTTTTTGATGATGTGTTGGTTGTAGCCACAGGCCAAAAAGCCCGAAACAGAAAGACCTTATCAGTCATGAGGGTAAGGGCAAAATGCAAGTATGTATCGTGCTATGCGTTTCTTGCATAGCAGCGCGAAAAATCACCATCCTCGCTACTGCCGGAGGCGCGGGGAACCGTGGACGGTATAACGCGAGGTAAAAAAGCAAAGAAACAGGTGTTGACGCAGGCCGGAGCCGGGAGCAGGAAAAAGGAGAAATAAATTTGACGTTAGTCAATTTCACGCCACTTAATTATCATTGTTAAAAAATAGGATTTTTTAACCTAAATTTTACTTTTTTACTGTCATTTTTCACGCCTTAAGAGGAATTGTCACGGTCAGGTCAGTAGCCGCTGATGGGGCAGCTTGCGCCCTAAGAATCCTGCGAGCAGGTAATAAAAAACGAATAATCGAATTAATTTCATAATGTGATTTATTTATAATTGTGATGATTTGAGAGGGAACGATAATCATCATAATGGAATATATAGCCAAAATAATTCGAGTTGCTTAAAGGCGGCAAGGGAGTGAGTCCCCAGGAGCATAGATAACTATGTAACTGGGGTGAGCAACGGCCCGTCAGGGCGAGGCCCATGGATGGGCCGGGTAATCCGTAGCCAACACATAAGCCACTTGAAGTATGAAGGGGATATAAAATAATAGGCAGTTTGATAGCACTAAAAACCATAGAATAAGTATAGTTTTTAGTGGCATCTTTACCCTGAAATAACGTGTTGAGGATGTGCTATTAAAAACAGCTCCGCATTGCGCCGCGAATAGCGTTAAAGATACAACCCGGTGCGGATAGCGCGGGTTTACTCTACCGCTTATTCACGTATCACAAACCGTTTTTGTTTTATCTGCTGCGCGGCGCTGATCAGCGCGGCAAAAAAGAGCGCCGCGGCGCCGCAAAGCGTGGCGTTGACAATTGCCGACGCGCCATTGCCTGACAGACTGGCGGCGAGCGGACCGAGAATTTGCCCAATACCATACGTTAGCGTCACCAGGCCTAACAAATTAATATTACCCGGCGCGCTGAGTTGTCGGGCAAGCGGCATCACCAGCGAGGTTGTGCCCATAAACGTGGCGCCAAAACCAATACTGCTCAGTATTAACAGCAACAATGAGTCGCTGGCGAGAGACAGCAGCACGCAGGCGCTCTGGATCAACAGGTTCGCGGTCAGGCATGGCAGGACGCCCCAATGTTTTGCCGCCCACAGCCAGCCGAAGCAGCCGGGAATGATCGCCAGGCCGACCAACGACCAAAGGTGCGCCGTGAGTAGCGGAGAGCCCGTGCTTTTCGCCATCAGCGGCAAATAGGTAGCGACAATGATGTAGCCGAATCCGGCGAAACCATACAACAGCGCCAGTTGCCACCAGGGCATAGGCTGATTTTCGATTCTTGCTAAGGGCGCAGGCGGCAGCGCATGAGCGCGGGGGGGAATCAACATTGCCACGATTAATAGCAATATACCAGCGAGCGCTCCGGCCCCCAGCCATAGCGAATGGGCCGAAAGCGCATAATGTAAACCGCCAATGACATATTCGTTGCCCAGTGCAATCCCGGCCCCGACGCCGGAAAAGAGCGCGGCGATAACAAACGGATGGCGGGTATGATGCAACACAATCATTGATCCAAAAATCATCATTCCCGCGCTCGCGACGCCTGCCAGGAAGCGTACCAACATGACGACCGCGGGCTGAGTAAATATCGCCATAGACAGAATAAGAATACCGGTGGCGACCGCCGAAGCCAGCAGCATGGGGCGTAGACGAGAGGGGAGATGAAAAAGGCCAAAGGAAAACAGTAAGCTTCCCGCCAGGTACCCTGCATAATTGGCGCTGGCAATCCAGGAGAGTTGGTTAAACGTTAGCTGCTTTTCCGCCAGCATTACCGGCAGCATGGGCGTATACAGAAAGCGGCCAACTCCCATCCCCAGCGTCAATACCATCATACCGAAAAGCGCCGTAAAAATGGGATGGCGAGGTGAAGCGCTCTGAGCATGAACCATGGTTTTTCTCTTTGCTAAAGTAAGGCAGGAGTGCCGGATTGTTGTTGTAAATGATAATAAAAAGTAAAATTAATGTTTCAAATTTGCAAGAAAAGAAAGTGAAGCGCAGGCGAATAACGGATTGAGAAGAGGGGCATCGGTGGGAAATGGCATTAAATTAATGCCTCCCACGTGCGGGGTTTGGCAGTTAATCTGAACGAGAATTGCGCCTTCCCCTTCTTAGATACTGAGCAGTGCCGGTATTTGCGACAGTAAATATAACACCAGACCAATAGCGCCGCCGACCAGCGTGCCGTTCACGCGGATAAACTGCAAATCTTTACCGATATTAAGCTCAATCTGCTGCGACATATCGCGCGCATCCCAGCCTTTTACGGTATCGCTGATGTGGCGCGTCAGGAAGGCGGCGAATTCCGGCGCGACGCGGTGCGCGGCCTGTTCCAGATGACCGTTAAGCGAGGCGCGTAATGCGTCGTCGGCGATCAGCGTCTCGCCAAACCATTGTCCGGCATGAGCGATGCGCTGCTTCACCTTTGAGTCTTCGGCGTTGATATCTGTTTTTAACCACTGGCGTAGATCCGCCCAGATTTCGCCGAGATAACGGTTAAACGCCTCATCTTCCTTCAGGTAACTTTTAATGTTTTCTGCCCGGGCAGCCATTTCCGGATCATGTTTAAGTTTATCGATCAGCTTATACGTCGCGCGATCGAAGGCATGACGAATCTGATGCGCGCGGTCGTGACTGATATCATCCAGCAGAGAATTCACCGCGTCGGAGACCAGTTCAGCGCTGTGTTCTCCCAGCCATTCGGTCGGCAGAATCTTCGCTTTTAACGGATGTTCGGTCTCCAGCCAGCGTATGATCTGTCTGGCGATAAATGTTCGGGAGCTGTCACGCTGTAACAGGGCGATAAGCTGGGCGATCAGCGTATCGAGTAACACCTGGTGACGATCGTTTTTGGTCATGCTTTCCAGCATCAGGGCGCTGGTGCCGGAAAGATCCACTTTATCAATCGCCTTATGTACCGCTCGCTTGAGCAGCCGCTGAATACGGGCGTCATCGGTTAGTTCCAGAAAGCCGCTCATAATTTGCAGCAGATGCTGCCCGACCCGGCTGGCGTTGTCCGGCTGGCTGAACCAGTTTCCGATAAGCAGCGCGGGTTCATGGCGGCGGATTAGCGCGATCAGCGACTGCGTATCAAGGAACTTCTCCTGCACAAATTGCCCAAGATTTTCGCCGATTCGGTCTTTATTACGGGGAATAATCGCCGTATGTCGTGAAATAAACGGAATGGGAATGCGGCGAAACAGCGCCACCACGGCAAACCAGTCCGCCAGCGCGCCAACCATCGCCGCTTCGGCAATAGCTTTTACGCCCAGCACCCAAAAATTGGGCGGCAGGAAAAGCGTGGTTACAAACGTCGCGGCGGCTATCAGCAACAGTGAGAGCGCCAGGCGTTTAGCGCGTTTGAGTTCGGCGATTTTATTCATAGGGTTAAGGATAGAGCCAGACGGCAGGAACGTGCAAAAAACATCAGGTTATCCTTTGCCGGATAAGCCTCTATCCGGCAGAGTGTTTACTTCTCAGCGGCCAGTTCTGCCGCCTCATGCTGGCGCACGCGCTGTAATAGTGTCGCCAGGGTGAAGACCACAATCACCCCGGCCACCGCTGCCAGCAGGTGAAACGGCAGTCTCCCGCCGTGAAACCACAGCCAGCGGCCAACTTCGACCGACACCGCCATCACCGTCAGAATCACCATGTTCAGCGAGGCTGAAACCGTCCCTTTTGGCAAGTTGTTGGAGAAAAGCGTGAAGCGAAACAGCGTCGGGAAAATCATGCCAATGCCGAACGCGTACAGGCTGGTGCCCAGCACAGACCAAAGCCAGACGTGCGGCAGAAGAAGATTACCGAGGAGCAATGTCGCCAGCCCGCTTAACTGGATTGGTACGGCGCGCCAGATAAAACGCGGTCGGGTCGGATCTTTCACCAGGCGCACAACGATCATATTGGCCACGATCACCGCGCCGAATACGGGCACCTGCGCCCAGGCGAATTGCGAAGTACTCATCCCGCCGGCATCGATTAGGATCACCGGCGACACCGCCACCCAGCTCATCATCGGGATGTAGCTCAACGACAGCGTCGCCGCCCCGGTGAGAAAAATCGGGTTGCGAAACACATTACGAAAATCGCGCAGTACGCTCACCGCGCTGAACGGCACCGCGCCGCGTTGCACCGTTTCTGGCATTGCCAGCAGCAGGCCGCACAACGCCAACAGTCCCATCACCGCAATAATACCGAACAGTACCTTCCAGTGAACGAAGTGCATCAGCGCGGCGCCGGAGAGCGGGCCGATAACCGGAGCGACCAGCACAATGGAGGTAATAATCGCCATCAGCTTAATGGCTTTGGTTTGACCGAAGGCCTCCTGTACCGTGACGTAGCCGACCGTTGCGATAAAGCAAATGCTGGTGCCCTGCACAAAACGGGCAATCAGAAACTGCGTCATTGAGGTCGTCAATAGCGTTGCCGCGCAGGCGAGAGTAAAAATTAATGCGCCTGCAATCAGCACTGGCCGGCGGCCAATCCTGTCGGATAGCGGCCCCAGAAGCCATTGCAACGCCATTCCTCCCGCCAGATAGAGACTGACCGAGGCCGGCGCAAGACTGACGTCAGCATTAAAATCGCGCACGACGTTAATGATGCCAGGCTGAATCAGATCCGTCGTCAGATAGGCGGCAAAATCGTACAAAATCAGCGCCATCGGGAAAAATAACGTTGTGGCGCGTTGGGAGAAAAACTGAATAATCCGTTGCATAAAAAATGCGCTCCATGTCGGAGAACCCCATGATGGGACAGCGAAACTCAATACCGTCATCGTGACGTCAGGCAGGCGATGGAAACAGCGGCTGCGGATGTACTGAATTTCATGTAATCAAAAACGCTGCCGGTGAAAACACAGACAGGAAGAGACGCGTTCTGAATCTCGTCAGAACGTGTGGCGATTACAGATAACAATCAGCACATCACACCTCGGGAAATTTACGTTGCACGGAAAATATACACATTAAGTGTAATTAAATTTTGATGTTAATCAAAAGAGTTTGTCTGGTTAATAAAGATAAAGGCAGGGCGCGCAGACTGGCATTTTGCGTGTTCAGTTCCGAAAATGCATATGCATTACAGATAACAGGATTTATCTTCCGTCGCGCCTCGCAATGCTGAAAAGGTACGGATGAGAAAGGAGTTTTCAGGAGGTAGAGTCGCAGCATCCTGGTTTGGGGTGACGGAGCGCCATGAAAAAATCGACGACCTCAACACCGCATGATGCGGTGTTTAAAACCTTTTTGCGCCACCCGGAAACCGCACGCGATTTTATGGAGATTCATCTGCCGGTGTCGTTACGCCAGCTTTGCGACCTGCGGACGCTAAAGCTGGAGCCCGGCAGTTTTATTGAAAAAAATCTGCGAGCCTATTATTCCGATGTGCTTTGGTCGCTGAAAACGCGCGAGGGCGACGGTTATATCTATGTCGTGATTGAACATCAGAGCACGCCGGATGCGCATATGGCGTTTCGGCTGATGCGGTATGCGATGGCGGCAATGCAACAGCATCTGGATGCGGGGCATAAGCATCTTCCGCTGGTGGTGCCGATGCTGTTTTATCACGGTGTTGATAGCCCGTATCCTTTTTCGCTGTGCTGGCTGGATGAGTTTGCGAACCCGGAAGTGGCAAGAAGACTCTATGCCGCTGCCTTTCCGCTGGTCGACATTACGGTGGTATCGGATGATGACATTATGCAGCACCGCCGCATTGCGCTGCTGGAGCTCATCCAAAAACATATCCGCCAGCGGGACCTGCTGGGACTGGTTGAACGGATTGCTTCGCTGTTAGTTACTGGTTGCGCTAATGACAGGCAGCTTAAAGCGCTGTTTAATTATCTTATGATTCAGCACGGACATACGCCTCGTTTCACCACGTTTATTCGTGATGTGGTAGGGCATGTCCCGCACACTAAGGAGAGACTGATGACGCTGATAGAGAGGATCCGCGCAGCGGATCGCAGAAAAGGGGAACGGCAAGGAAGACAGCTCGGTCTGGAGGAAGGATTAGCAGAAGGATTAGAAAAAGGGCTGGAAAAAGGTCAGCATGTTGCCGCATTGCGTATCGCCAGACAGATGCTGGCGGACGGACTTGACCGCGAGACTGTCCAGCGGTTCACCGGCCTTACGGCTGAAGAGCTTCAGGATGTTAGCCACTAACGCGGTTCCAGTCTGAATGTTGCAGGCCCGGTGCCCGCCGGGCAACGCTCTCTATAATTATCGCTGATAACCGCACGAATATACCGAACTTTACCGATAGCGCCAGCCATCTCTACTACCCTTATTGTTCTGAGCGGCATTTACGGCTGCCTTAATGACGATAACAAGGAGACATGTGATATGGCTTACCAGACAGTGAATCCTGCCAATAATCAGCTCATTAAAGAGTACCCCCCGCACACGGACGCGGATATTGAAGCCGCGCTGCAAAAAGCTGACGCGCTCTATCACTCCGACTGGTCCAAGGGAGAGATTGACCAACGTCTGCCGGTACTGCATAAGCTGGCTGACTTGATCGACAGCCGTGTTGAAGAACTGGCAAAAATCGCCAGCCAGGAGATGGGCAAGCTCATCGAGCAAAGCCGTGGCGAAGTCAAACTATGCGCGCAGATCGCTCGCTATTATGCGGATAACGCGAAGCAGTTTCTTGCCCCGGTGCCTTATAAAACCGAGTTTGGCGACGCGTGGGTAGAACATCATCCGATTGGCGTCATCATGGCCGTTGAGCCGTGGAACTTCCCGTACTATCAGTTGATGCGTGTGCTGGCGCCGAACCTGGCCGCTGGTAACCCGGTGCTGGCGAAACATGCCAGCATCGTACCGCACTGCGCCGAGACATTTGCCCATCTGGTGCGTGAAGCCGGCGCGCCGGAAGGCGCATGGACCAACCTGTTTATTTCCTCCGATCAGGTGGCGAACATCATCGCCGACCCGCGCGTGCAGGGCGCGGCGCTGACCGGATCTGAAAAAGCGGGGAGCGCTGTGGCGGCACAGGCGGCGAAGCACATTAAAAAATCGACGCTGGAACTGGGTGGGAACGATGTGTTCGTCGTGCTGGACGATGCCGATCTTGAGAAAGCGGTGAAAATTGGCGTGCAGGCACGGCTCACTAATGCGGGGCAGGTATGTACGGCGGCGAAGCGCTTTATCTTGCATGAGAAAATCGCCGATCAATTCCTCAGCCAGTTCACCGAGGCATTCAGGAAGGTGAAGGTGGGGGATCAGATGGACGCTTCTACCGAACTGGGGCCGCTGTCATCGAAAGATGCTCTGGATACACTGACCAGACAGGTCGAGGAAGCGGTGAAAAATGGCGCGACGCTGCACGTTGGCGGCAAGCCGCTGGAAAGCAAAGGCAACTTCTTTGAGCCGACCATTCTGACCCACATTACGCGTGACAACCCGGCGTACTTTGACGAGTTCTTCGGCCCGGTGGCGCAGATGTATGTGGTGAAAGACGATGACGAGGCGGTAAAACTCGCCAACGATTCCCACTACGGCCTGGGCGGCGCGGTGTTTAGTCAGAATATCGAACGCGCTAAACGCATGGCCTCCCGGATTGAAACCGGGATGGTTTATATCAACTGGCTGACCGACACCGCAGCGGAGCTGCCGTTCGGCGGCGTTAAGCGTTCGGGCTTCGGACGCGAGCTATCGGATCTGGGGATTAAGGAGTTTGTGAACCAGAAGCTGGTAGTGGTGCGCCGCTAATCCCTGTTGCCCCTCTGAAAACGGGAGGGGCCTGGCTTTTTGCAGCGAAGGACGCGGATCTTAAATCAGAACGAAATAAGCGAACAAAACACCTTCAATCGCCCTCCTTATTTATCCACGTTGCACTAACCGTGCTTTTTATCCCGATATTGTTTGTACAGACATTCATGATGCCCGCATTTTCTGTTCTATGCGGAGGCCGGTATGGAATTTTACGAGAACCGCCCCAGACAACCATTCATTGGCTTTGTGCAGCTCAGACGGGCGCTAAAAAGGTGGTGGCTGCGTAAGCGGGCCTGTCAGGCGCTGCGACGAATGAGTGACGAGCAGTTAAAGGATATAGGGTTGGAAAGGAAGGATGTGGAATAGTGGATCTATTCAAGGGCAATAGTAGTTAAAGGATTTTATGATATATTACTATGCCCTTATGTTATGCATGCTCACTATTTTATATCATTAATATTAATATCATTAATCTTTTTCTCAATATATTTTTCTGGTTTTACCTTAGTTTTTTGCTCAATCGCATGATATTTTTCCTTATCAATGGTTATAGTCATTTTTTCTTTTTTGTTAAATATGCATGGAATGATAATGGCGGCTGCAATTATCAGTAACATTATTATGGCTGCATGAATTTTGCCTTTGGGAAATCCTTTTAATTGAGTACACAGGATTGTTATACATTTATGTATAAGATAAGGGAAGGATAGAAATAAAACAAATGGGTAAGCAAAATTTATGGCATGTTTTCCATAGTAATTATTATTTATTATCAGCGAACCAATACAGAATGCCATCATACAAAATAGAGATATTCCGAAAGATAAGAAGGATATAACGAAAGAACCTTGCATAATTCTTTTATGTAACTCTTGCAAAATATTATTTGTAAGCTTCTCTAGTTTAGTGTTATTACAAACAACTACCAGCATCGCAAAAAAAATCTCACATAAGGCAAGCGAAAATAACGTATTGAAGACCATGTAATTCATCAGCGTTTCGAAAAATATACTTTGCTGAAGATAGTATGGTAATAGTGCGTTGACCTCCATAAATAAAGTACATAGAAATCCCAGGATGATATAAAAAATTAATCCTTCATTTCTCCAAAGCGTAATGTTTTCTTTTACTTTTAGCTGCATGGTTTCCCTTCAATCATTGATATGAATTATAATTAAAGCTGGCAAGGGTTCTTTGCCAGCTTATTTTATGCGTTTAATTAGAACCTGCCATCACGCTGATAAACGCCTGCACCTGCTTTTGCTTACGCGCCGATAGCTTGCACACCTGACGCAGCGACTGCATCAACTCGCTTTCTTCTGGTTGCGGCTGCTGTGCCGTCAGCACAATACAGCCGTTCATCACCCTCACATCCACCTCGGTACCGGTGGCGAAACCGGCGGCTTCCAGCCACTGGCCCTTCATGGTGAGGGCGGGAATGCGGGTATAATCCGGATAACGACTCGCATAACTCACGGTAAGGTGACGGTTATTTGTTGGGGAGACTTCTGGATCGCACGGATCTGCAATAGAATGGACGGTAGTCATGATGGCTATTCCCTAAAATAGTGATTGTGATGAGCGATATGGCCGTGTTCCCGCACGGCCATATCGCGCTAAATACCTGTACATAACATCAGTAAATAAAAGAAAAGTCCAGCTGAAAATAGACTGTAATGGGAATGTTCAGGAATAAACTGGATATATTTTTGATGGTTATGATTGCGGGGAAATAATAAAAAGCGCACCGGGAAGGTGCGCTTGAAAATAAAGGTCAGGCTTTTTTACGCGAGGTTTTTTTACCGCCGCTGGCGGCGCGTTCGGCCTTAATTTTTTCCAGCAGGGCGGCGGCGCTGTTTTCACCGCTGATAAGTTCAGGGTTTTCCGCACGCCACTGGGCGGTCAGCTCGCCGCGGAAGGCCTTCGCCAGGATCGACTGGGTGAGGCTGTTGACGCGGGTCAGGGCGTTGTTGACCTGCTTTTCAATGGTGTCGGCGTAGGCGAAGAGTTGTTCGACGCGGCGGACGATTTCGTGTTGTTCTTGGAGTGGTGGTAGTATCAATGGGAGTGATTTTATCCTTGCCAAAGCCAACTTCCCTTGAGCTCCTGATTTTATTTCTGAATTGATAATATCCTGAAGATAACTACTTCTCAGCCATAAAGAAAGAAATCTATTGAAAATATTTTCGTTTAAATTACATATCTTGGCAGCATTTTCAGTTAAATTTGCATTATTATAAGCATCTGGAATTATACCAGCATCACCAATACATGCACCAACAATAGTTATATAAAGATCTCCAGATGAGACTGTATATCTAGAAATACTTTTTTGTATATATTCTTCTAAGTATAGTTGTCCTTCAGGAAGAACAGTTCCATTTTTTAGCTGCCCTGCTCTAATATATGGAAACCCTGTATTCTCAGCTATTAATGATTCACCTTTAGGTAATCTCTTGCCACCTTTGACATCAGCAAATTGACCAATCTCACTGATTTTCCATAAAGATGGAATAGAAATATTCAATTCTGTTAACTTGAATTTATTTTTTTTATGAAGTTCTTTTGTCAGTTGCCCGTTTACTGCTGCAACTATCACTGATTGGCGAAAACGTTTCAGGATTTGTGGGATTTGCTCAAGACGTGCTTTGGTGCTGTCTACCTGCGCCAGCAGCGTATCGAGTTTTTCGGCGATGACTTTTTGTTCGGCAAGAGGTGGGACAGGAACACCATAGTTCTCAAGAAATTCTTTAGTAACACGTTTATGTCCGACTGAACCGGACATATTAAGTGCTCCATTAGTTAAAAAATCTTTAGTTTTAACTAAAGCAAACAACCAATGGGGATTAATTAACCCATTAATAGACCGAAGAACATAATATTCAGTGCTACCGGCACCATAGCCGTTAGGGAATTCTTTGATTACAACAGCTTTTCCATTTTCGAAGCATGGCGTGATTTTGGCAAAAATAACATCATCGTTCTGAAATTGAGTAAATCCTTTTTTTACTTCACTCCACTTTTTGGTTTCAAAGTTACATTTACCTAAATAGGTTGTTGGAACACCGGCCATCGGCATAAATCCAACATCTAAATCATCATCAAGTTTAAGTTTGGGATTGAGGTTGCACATTTCATTGATTGTGCTTGTAGCCCACCCCTCCGGCAATTTCCCCCCACTCATGCCTTCACCTCGCCAAACGCTTCATTCAGCAACTGACGCTGAGCATCCGCTTCATCGCCCGCGCCCAGCTCGCGCATCAGCGCATCCAGTTCGCCCAGCGCCTGTACCAGCTCGCCCATCGCTTCTGCCGCCAGCACGTCCGGCTCCGGCAGACTGTCGGCGTCGATGCTGTCTTTATCCTTCAGCCAGGAGATATCCAGCGAATCGGATTTTGCGCTGCGGATCCACTCGCGGCTGAACTTGCGCCAGCGGCTGGTGGCCTGGTGCTGGTCAGTGTTCTTGTTCTCTTCGCTGTCGGCGACTTCGCTCTCTTCGGCGTTAAAGCTCCACTCCCCTTCTTCACGCGGACTTAAGCCGTGTGGATCTTCGCCGTAGACAGTTTCAAACGGCTGCAGATGCTGCTCGGTAAACGGCGTGCGCTTGCCGAAGCTCGGCATATTGGTCCGCAGGTCATACACCCACACGTCGTCGGTGCAGTTTTTATCCTGATGCGGATTGGCGACCGTGCCTTTGGTAAAGAACAGCACGTTGGTTTTGACGCCCTGGGCGTAAAAGATGCCGGTCGGCAGACGCAGGATGGTGTGCAGATGGCATTTGTCCATCAGGTCGCGACGAATATCGGTACCCTTGCCGCCTTCAAACAGTACGTTATCCGGCACCACCACCGCCGCACGGCCGCCGGGGTGCAGGGTTTCAATAATATGCTGCATAAAGCACAACTGTTTGTTGCTGGTCGGGTGCACGAAGGTGCGGGTGATGTTGGTACCCGCGGCGCTGCCAAACGGCGGGTTGGTGGCGACAATATGCGCCTTCGGCAGGTTTTCGCCGTCGCTGCCCAGCGTGTTGCCCAGACGGATGGCGCCACCGTGGTCGAGGTTGCCTTCAATATCGTGCAGCAGGCAGTTCATCAGCGCCAGACGACGGGTGCCGGGTACCAGTTCAAGGCCGATAAACGCGCGGTGGATCTGGAAATCCTGAGTGTCGCCATCAAGGTCATCGAGATCGTGGGTCTGCGACTTCACGTAACGGTCGGCTTCAATCAAAAAGCCCGCCGTACCCGCTGCCGGGTCCTGCACCACTTCACGCGGCTGCGGCTTCAGCAGATGGATAATGGTTTTAATCAGTGGACGCGGGGTGAAGTACTGGCCCGCGCCGGATTTGGTTTCGTTGGCGTTCTTTTGCAACAGCCCTTCGTACATATCGCCGAAGTCGTCGCGGGACTTCCCGTGGTCGCCATTGTACCAGTCCAGCGCATCCATATAGCTGACCAGTTCAGTCAACTGTTTGGGTTGCTCAATGGTGGTGCTGACATTATGGAAGACCGCCTGCACCAGCTTTTTCTCATCTGAGCCTAACTGAACCAGCAGGTTACGGTAGAACTGCATCTGATCCTGGCCAATACGCGACTTCAGGTCATCCCAGCGGTAGCCTTCCGGCAGGTAGTCCGCTTCCTGGCCGGTTTCTTTGCACATTTTCAAAAACAGCAGCGAGGCGAGTTCATTGACGTAGTTTTGATAGGAGACGCCGCCGTCGCGCAGGTTGTCGCACAGTTTCCACAGCTTGGCGACCAGATCGTTATTGTTCATTGAAGATCCCATTTGACATGGCGACCACCATTGTGGGTCGCAAAAGTGATTGAGCATTTCAGATGCCTGATGGCGCTTCGCTTATCAGGCCTACAGGGTTACGTGTAGGCCGGATAAGGCATCGCCGCCATCCGGCGAAAACGGGGATGATACCCTCTTAAGCCAGCTCGTCCCAGATGTAATCGCTGAACTTATCCAGCACGCTGTCGAGGTTGTCATCAAAGGTGCGCTGTAACATGGGCTTACCGCCGCGACGGTGGAAATTGCCGGTTTTGAAGACGTCGTCGTCGAGCACCACTTTCTCTTTCAGCGCCTGCGCTAAACGGTCGAGCCAGCTTAGCTGCTCAGGGCTCCAGTCGTTCTCGCCTTTGATACGCGCCAGCGCGTGATCGACACGCTCGTCGAACGGTTTGAGCGCATCGCCCACCGCCGCGCGGCGGATATGGCCGATCAGGCGGGCGGCAATATCTTCGTTGCGCGTCGCTTTCCACGCGCTGCGCAGGGACGACTCTTCAAAATGCTGGCGGTCAAACCACTCCTGCAATTCCACCAGCCCTTTGCGGGTGAGGTCGCGCGGGCGATTGATCACCGCCTGCAGCGCCGGCTGGGCGTTAGGGGCGTGCTGCACCAGCGCATCAAACGCTTCGAGGAAATCCTGCGGCGTGTCGTAATCGCCGTATAGCGATTTGACGCTCACCACCTCATCGTCAATATCAAGGAAAATGGGGGCATCGCGCAGGGCGTTGATATCGGTTTTCAGCCTTTCGAGGCGGGCGATAAAGCCGGGAAGCTTATTGAAAATCTCGGCGCTCCAGTGCGGCCCTTTTTCCCGCAGACGCGAGGCCAGACCGCCAAAGTTGACGCCTGCCGCATCCAGACACAGTTCGTCCAGACGGCGGACCTGCTTATCCACCGCTTCGCTGCGGTCACGATTATAGGTGGCGAGGCCGATAATCCGCTGCAGTTTGGCGACCAGTTGTTCATGGCTGTGTTCGGCGAAACTGCGGCCATCCGCTTCAATGGTTTTGTAGGTTTCTGAATCGGTAATTTCATTGACCAGCGTTTGTAGCTCTACCTGCGGACGCACAACCACCGGGCGCATGGTGTCGACGCTTTCCAGCGAGCTGTATATATCGACGCAGTCGAAAATCTTAAAGCTGGTTTTCCCCACTGACGGACACAGACGCGTGGCGCGGCCCTTCATCTGTTCGTAGAGAATGCGGCTTTTGACTTTGCGCAGAAACACAATATTGCAGATGGACGGAATATCCACGCCGGTGGTCAGCAGATCGACGGTGACCACGATATTGGGCAGCCGTTCTTTGTTGAAGCGGACGATCATGCTTTGCACTTTCTTCGCATCTTTATCGGCATCACCGGTGATCTTGATGATCGCGTCGTGCTCCAACTGCGGATACTTTTTCTTAAACGCGGTACGCAGTTCGTCAACCACCATATCGGCATGGGCGTTGGTGACGCAGAACACCAGCGTTTTTTGCTGCCCGGTGGGATCCAGGTAGTTGGTGAGCTCGCCGCATACCGCGCGGTTAAACGCAGGGATCACCAGGCCACGGTTAAAATCGGCGACCTCAAAATCCTGATCGTCGGCCAGCGTGTCGTTGATCAGCTCGCCCTGTGGGTTCAGGCGTTCCACCTGTTCACCTTCGGAAAGATAGACCCCATCCTGCGCGTTACGGGTGACGATCTGAATAGGGGGATCCTGATCGATCAGGTAGCCGTCGATCACCGCCGTACGGTAGGTGTAGCGGTAAACCGGCTCGCCGAAAATATCAACCGTGTGCAGCGCTGGCGTGGCGGTCAGGGCGATTTTTACCGCGTCGAAGTGGTCGAGAATGCGGCGATAGGCGGAAACGTAATCCAGTTGGCTGCGGAACTGCAACTCGCCTTCGGTCTGCTCTTTATCGAGAATGTAGCCGCGGTGCGCTTCATCAACCACGATACAGTCGTAGCGGCCAACCGGCATCGGCTCATCGGATTGCAGCGTGCGCTTGACCAGCGACTGCACCGTGGCGACGTGGATTTTGGTACTGTCTTCCGGGAATTTATCGGTCAACCCTTTGATATCAAAAATGCTGTTAAAGGTATCACCGTTAATGCGCGTGTCTTCAAACGCCCCCAGCGCCTGCTCGCCGAGCGAGCGACGATCGACCAGGAACAGGACGCGCTTGAAACGCTGCGACTGGATCAGACGGAACATCAGGGCGATGGCGGTACGGGTTTTACCGGTACCGGTCGCCATCGCCAGCAGGATGTGTTGCTGACCGTTAACGATAGCTTTTTCCACCGCGCGGACGGCATCTTCCTGGTAATAGCGCAGGCCGAGTTCGCTCATTCCGGGGTTTTCGGCAAACCACTGGTTTTGTTTCTGCGGATCGCTGCCCAGCATGGCGACCAGCTCTTCCGGACGATGCCATTCCGGCAGCGCTTTTGACATATTGGTGGTGTGTCGGACATCGCGATACCAGATACCGCTTTTGGTCTTCATCGCTGCGCGGTATTCGCGCCCGTTGGTGGAATAGCAGAAGGGGATTTTAAAGCGCTGTTGACCGCTGGTGTCCTGCCAGCTGATTTCATACTCCGGCACGGCGTCATGCACTTCGTCGGGAGCGTAGTGCTCCAGCAGCGTGTCGCGTAAAAATCCGTTATCGAAGTATTTACTGTAACGGTAAGACTCGTTGAGCTTGCTGAAGACATCGGTATTTTTGCGTTTCGCTTCAACGACGGCGATGGGCTTCAGGCCAACGAACAGCACGTAATCGGCAAAGCCTGTTTTTCCCGTTTCATCTGTGCCCGTCGGCCATTCGGCAATCGCTTTATTGACGCCGGGTTCCGGGCGAGCGCCTTTGGCAAAGCGTAACGTTTTGCTATCGGCCTGCCAGCCCGCTTTACGCAACTGGGCGTCAATCAGGAAGCGACTCTCTTCTTCATTGAGTTCCAACGTGCGTTTGACAGCCTGGTCGGTGATTTCTTTATGATAGGCCTTACGTTCCTGTTCGGTTTGCTTCGCCAGTTCGGCATCTTTTGCCGCAAGCTGTGCCTCCAGCGCGGCCAGACGCGCTTTGGTCTGGGCTTCGGTTTCCTGCTGTTTGCCCTCAAGGATGGCAATGTAGCCGTTGAGCGCAACCAGTCTCTGCTGCTGAGCTTCCAGTTCGGCCTGGCTTTGTACTTTCTCTTGTGCCTGACGTTCCAGCTGTTGTTTCAGCGTCAGCACTTCCTGGTGATAAAGATTCTCGCCGTGTTCTGGCAAAACAAACATCGGCACCGGGAAATCGTAATCTTTGGTCACCAGTCGGTAGTACCAGACGCTGAGGCGGAACCCGAGCCGCAGGCACATCTGGGCATCGTCCAGATCGTTATGAAATTCGTGGACGGCCAGGTTACCGATACGGCGCAGCTTGTGGAAAACAGAAAGGATGCCGTCATCAATAAACGCAATCTTGCCCAGTTCGCGCAGCAGGTCATGCTGGTTTTCGCAGGCGGGTATATCCAGCAACTGGCCGAGATGTTTCGCGGTGGCTTCGCCAAACATGCGCATTTTTATCAGAGTGGTATTAGGATCGTCCGGATAGTTGTTTTCCGCCGCGCAGGCGATGGCGTAAATGAAGTCGTTGACGCCTTTGAGAAAGTCGAAGTTAGATTTGTTCATTTTTATCTATCCGGTTCCTGAGCGGGAAGACGTTATTACCTTGTGCCGTAAAGGGAAAATAACAGACCCATGGTAGACTTCATATTGTGTGTGATCAACGAACAATCAGAGAGTAACTGCTTCTTTCCTAATGTTTTCCTGAAGAGTATCGTTCTCCGGCGGGGTATCTAATCTATATCAATAGCAGGGATGGATTTATGGCTGTTCCAACATATGACAAATTTATTGAACCAGTGTTGCGTTTTCTGGCCACTCGACCCGAGGGCGCTTTGGTCAGAGAAGTGCGTGAAGCTGCAGCCGAAATGCTTGGGTTAAATGAGCAGCAGCGTGCAGAGGTGATTACCAGTGGACAACTGACGTACCAGAACCGCACCGGTTGGGCGCACGATCGTCTCAAACGCGCCGGGTTATCGCAGAGCCTATCCCGGGGAAAATGGTGTTTAACACCAGCGGGAATGAGCTGGGTTGCCTCGCATCCGCAGCCGATGACCGAGCAGGAAGTGAGTCATTTTGCTTGTGATTTTAACGGCGTAAAGCTCAGTAAGCCGGCAGACGCGGTGGCGTTAGATCCACAGCCAGAATCGATTGAGGATGATGAGCTTGCCAGAAGCAGCCCGGACGATCGCCTGGAGCAAGCGCTCAATGAGATTCGTGAATCTGTTGCCGAAGAATTGCTGGAGAACCTGCTTCAGGTTTCGCCGGCGCGTTTTGAAGTGATTGTGTTAGATGTGTTGCACCGCCTGGGATATGGCGGCCATCGCGGTGATTTGCAGCGCGTAGGGGGAACCGGCGATGGCGGCATTGACGGTATTATCTCTCTCGATAAGCTCGGGCTGGAAAAAGTCTACGTTCAGGCCAAACGCTGGAAAGGCACCATTGGGAGCGCTGAAGTCAGGGGCTTTTATGGTGCATTGCCTGAGCAGAAAGTGAAACGTGGCGTCTTTATTACCACCTCAGGCTTTACGGCGCATGCCAGAGACTATGCTAACAAAGTTGAAGGTCTGGTGCTGGTGGATGGCGACAGGCTGGTGCATCTGATGATTGATAATGATATTGGCGTATCCTCACGTTTACTCAAGTTGCCAAAGCTCGATATGGATTACTTTGAGTAGTGGTAACGCTGGAACCTGATTGCGGGTAATTGAGATGGACCACGTTGTGGGCACCTGTGTTTCCTCTCTCCCAGAAATCACGTGACTTTCTATGGCTGCGTATCAGCCTAAACCCATGCCGGATAGCGGCTGCGCCTTCTGCGGCCTACTCTTCTGGTCAATTTCCTTTTATCTCGAATACGCAAATTGTGAAGCTATTTCCAACAATCCAGGTATAATCGTAAGATAATTGTATATACATTTTTGTATGTACAATTAGGGAAAACACATGCCGATGGAGTTTGAATGGGATGCGAACAAGGCTAAAAGCAACCTGAGGAAGCACGGTGTCCGCTTTGAGGATGCGGTACTGGTGTTTGACGATCCCCGACACCTGTCACGTCAGGAGCGTTATGAGAATGGAGAATATCGTTGGCAGACCCTCGGCCTTGTCCATGGCATTGTGGTCATTCTGGTTGCTCATAGCGTTCGGTTCGAAAGTGGTTTTGAAGTTATCCGTATCATCAGCGCCCGCAAGGCAGACAGAAAAGAGAGGAATCGTTATGAGCATGGTTAAACATAAACGCGGCAACGCATCCGCGCTGAGTGCTCAGCATGAGGCTGAACTGAAGGCGCTGGTGAAAAAATCAGATGATGAGATTGATTACAGCGACATTCCCGCTTCGGAGGATGGGCAGTGGTCTGAAGCAGTGCGTGGTAAGTTTTTTCGCCCGTTAAAAACTCAGGCCTCGGTGCGTATTGACGCCGATGTGATGGAGTGGCTGAAACGGCCAGGAAAAGGCTACCAGACGCGGCTCAATGCCATTCTGCGCGAGGCGATGCTGCGCGAGCAAAATAAGAAATAGCCCGAAGATGCCGGATGGCGGCTGCGCCTTATCCGGCCTACAAATTCCCGCCAGGCCAGATAAGCGCTTAATGGTTACTTCCTTAACCCCGCAAATGCCGTTCTAATCTCGTCTTCCGGCAACTGGATCCCGATAAATACCAGCGTGCTGTGCGGCGTTTCGTCGCCCCACGGTCTGTCCCAGTCGGCGCTGTAGAGACGCTGCACGCCCTGGAACAGCAGGCGGTTGGGTTCGCCGTCGATCCACAGCATCCCTTTGTAACGCAGCAGTTTATCCGCTGATTCCAGCAGCAGGTTTTCCATCACCCGCGAAACCTCGCTGATATCCACCGGGTAATCCAGCTCCACCACAATTGACGACACATCGTTCTGTTTATCGGCAATAAAGTGGAAACGCGGTTGGCTTGCCAGCACGTTCTCTTCCAGCATAAAGCCGCTGGTATTAAACAACTGACTCAGGTCAATATCGCCGTGTACCACGGTATAAACCGGGGCGCGGGCGTTGATACGCGCCAGCCGCTCGCGCAGTTTCTCGCTGTCGCCTGCCACGTCGGTTTTGGTCAGCAGGATACGGTCGGCGTAGCCTATCTGCGACTGGGCGATGGTGAACTGGTTCATCTGCTCGTTAGCGTGCACCGCGTCGACCAGCGCAATCACGCCGTCTAACAGGTAGCGTTCGCATAATACGTCATGGGAGAAAAAGGTCTGAATAATCGGGCCGGGGTCGGCCATGCCGGTGCATTCAATCACCAGGCGGTCGAAAGCAATATCGCCGCGGTCGCGGCTGTCGAGCAGGTCTAATAGCGCATCTTCCAGCTCGTTGGAGCGGGTACAGCAGATGCAGCCGTTAGTCAGGGTTTTGATCTGTGTGGCGCGATCGCCAATCAGTTGATCGTCAACGGAGACTTCGCCAAATTCGTTTTCGATAACGGCGATTTTAAAACCATGTTGTTCGTTGAGGATATGGCGTAGTAGGGTGGTTTTGCCGGCACCAAGAAAACCGGTAAGTAGGGTAACTGCAATCGGGGTCATAGTCTCTCCATTAACAACAGCGCATACCGCCTTTGCCATCGCCGCCGTAACGTGCTTGCTGACGTTCGCGGAAGAACTCTTCATAGGTCATGTACGGCTTGTCGGGATGGTTGGTTTTCATGTGCTCGACATAGTTGTCGTAGTCCGGAATACCAATCAACATTTTTGCCGCCTGGCCGAGATATTTTTTTGCCTGACCTAAAGTATCAAACATTCTGCCGTCCTGTTAATGAATAAAGCCGGATGGCGGCTTGCGCCTTATCCGGCCTACACTAGCCGGGATCGCTGTGCGCTACCCGGCATCAGTTTTAGTGGTGTGAAGAGATCTTCACGCCGCCCTCCGGCACGGGCACATACGGGGTTTCTTTGTCGGTACGTTTATCGCTGTTGCGTACCTTCATCCAGGTGGTGAAACCGTAGAAGATAATACTGTACACCACCACCAGGAACAGAATACTCAAACCAGCGTTAGTGTAGTTGTTCACCACGATATGGTTCATATTGGCAATCTGCTGCGCGGTCAGGTTGGTGCCGTTGGCAATCTTCTCTTTATACAGGTTTGCCATGTAGAAGAAACCTTCCATCTGTGGGTTGGCGCTGAACAGTTTCAGACCCAGTGCCCAGGTGGTGCAGATCAGCAGCCATACCGCCGGGATTACCGTCACCCAGATGTACTTGGTGCGCTGCATTTTGATCAGTACCACGGTGCTCAACACCAGCGCCACGGCGGCCAGCATCTGGTTAGAGATACCGAACAGCGGCCACAGGCTCTTCACGCCGCCCAGCGGGTCGACCACGCCCTGATACAGCAGATAGCCCCACAAACCGACGCAGCCTGCGGTACCGATGATACCCGCGACCAGAGAATCGGTTTTTTTCAGGAACGGGACGAAGTTACCCAGTAAATCTTGCAACATAAAGCGGCCGGAACGGGTACCCGCATCCAGTGCGGTCAGGATAAACAGCGCTTCGAACAGAATACCGAAGTGATACCAGAAGCCCATATCCGCCATCGGCAGGACTTTGTGGAACACGTGCGCGATACCTACTGCCAGCGTTGGCGCGCCGCCTGCGCGGTTCAATACTGACGGTTCACCGATATCTTTCGCAGTTTGCAGGATTTGTTCCGGGGAAATCACAAAGCCCCAGGAGCTGACGGTCGCCGCCGCATGTGCGGTAACGTCTTTCAACTGCGCCATAATCAGCGGCGCGTTTTCGCCCCCCATCTCGTGCAGGTTTGGCATGGTAATGCCCAGACCTGCCGGCGGGGTGTTCATCGCGAAGTAGAGACCCGGTTCAATGATCGAGGCCGCCACCAGCGCCATCACCGCAACAAAGGACTCCATCAGCATCGCGCCGTAGCCGATAAAACGCGCATCGGTCTCACAGGCCAGCAGTTTCGGCGTGGTACCGGAAGAGATGAGCGCGTGGAAGCCAGAGACGGCGCCACAGGCGATGGTGATGAACAGGAACGGGAACAGAGCGCCTTTCCACAGCGGGCCAGTACCGTCGACATATTGCGTCAATGCCGGCATTTTCAGTTCCGGGTTGAGGATCACAATCCCCAGCGCCAGACCGACGATCACGCCGATTTTCAGGAAGGTAGCGAGATAGTCGCGCGGGGCAAGGATCAGCCATACCGGCAGCAGCGCGGAAACAAAGGCGTAGCCGATCAGCGCGAAGGTAATGGTGGTGTCTTTAAAGGTCAGCGCCGGGCCCCAGTACGGGTCGTGGGCAATCACGCCGCCGAAGTAAATAGACGCCACCAGCAGCACGATACCAATAACGGAGACTTCGCCTACGCGTCCCGGACGCAGGAAGCGCATGTAGATGCCCATAAACAGCGCAATCGGCACCGTGGAGCAGACGGTGAAGACGCCCCACGGGCTTTCGGCCAGCGCTTTAACCACGATTAATGCCAGCACCGCGAGGATGATGATCATGATTAAGAAGCAGCCGAACAGCGCGATGGTGCCTGGAACGGTACCCATCTCTTCTTTGATCATCTCGCCAAGAGAGGCGCCGTTACGGCGGGAAGAGATGAACAGCACCATAAAGTCCTGCACTGCGCCCGCGAGCACCACGCCCGCCAGTAACCACAGTGTCCCCGGCAGATAGCCCATCTGCGCAGCCAATACCGGCCCGACCAGCGGACCTGCGCCGGCGATGGCGGCGAAGTGGTGACCAAACAGCACGTAGCGGTTAGTCGGCACGTAGTTCAGGCCGTCGTTATTGATAACCGCCGGCGTCGCGCGCGTCGGGTCGAGTTTCATGACCTTCTGGGCGATATACAGGCTGTAGTAGCGGTAAGCCACCAGATAGACGGAAACGGAAGCGACCACGATCCACAGGGCGCTCACGTGTTCACCCCGACGTAGGGCAACGACCGAGAGGCAGAAAGCACCGATGATTCCGAGAATCACCCAGGGTATGTGCTTGAATATCTTTTTCGTATCCATAGTAAAACCTGGTTGTAAGTTTAATTATCAGCCGAAGCTGGGTGGACATTGAGTTCGTGTTTGAGGAGGTAAATTGACTGCTATGCTGAGAGGATCTTGCCAGATCATCGCGCGCGTAAAGTTAGGTAAATCAGTGAGTGGTTGTATGGCGGTTTAAGCGGTCGGACGTACCGGTAAGCGGTTTCGCGGAGGAGGGCGTGGGCTATTTTATGTGATTGAGATCACGATATAAAATGGGACGATCCTTGTTGCGCGGGGCGTCATAACGACTTAACTGAGCTAATCGTGATATTAATGGCGCGCATCCCATAAAGTTTTCCCTTTCCAGGCCGAAAATTCTGTATCTGTCTAGCGGAAAGAGAAAACATGTTAAAGCGAATTAAAATTGTTACCAGCTTACTGCTGGTATTGGCGCTATTTGGCCTTTTACAACTGACATCCGGCGGGCTGTTCTTCAACTCGCTGAAGAATGACAAAGAAAACTTCACCGTATTGCAAACTATTCGTCAGCAGCAGTCTGCCCTGAATGCAACCTGGGTGGAGCTGTTGCAAACGCGTAATACCCTGAATCGCGCGGGTATCCGCTGGATGATGGACCAGAGCAATATTGGCAGCGGCGCAACTGTCGCTGAACTGATGCAGGGGGCGACCAATACGCTGAAGCTGACCGAAAAAAACTGGGAGCAGTATGAGGCGTTACCGCGCGATCCACGTCAGAGTGAAGCGGCTTTCCTTGAGATCAAACGAACCTATGATATCTACCACGGCGCGTTGGCGGAGCTTATTCAGCTTCTTGGCGCGGGTAAGATTAACGAGTTTTTTGATCAACCGACTCAAAGCTATCAGGACGCTTTTGAGAAGCAGTACATGGCCTATATGCAGCAAAACGATCGTCTGTACGATATTGCTGTTGAGGATAACAACAGTTCCTACAACCAGGCGATGTGGGTACTGGTCAGTGTGCTGATTGCCGTTCTGGTGGTCATTATCGCCGTCTGGTTCGGCATCAAACTGTCGCTTATCGCCCCGATGAATCGTCTGATTGAAAGCATTCGTCATATCGCCAGCGGCGATCTGGTGAAGCGTATCGACGTGGAAGGCTCCAACGAAATGGGGCAGTTGGCTGAAAACCTGCGTCATATGCAAAGTGAACTGATGCGTACCGTTGGCGATGTACGTAACGGCGCGAATGCGATCTATAGCGGCGCCAGCGAGATTGCGATGGGCAACAACGATCTCTCTTCCCGTACTGAGCAGCAGGCAGCGTCTCTGGAAGAGACCGCCGCCAGTATGGAACAACTGACCGCCACCGTGAAACAGAACGCCGAAAACGCCCGTCAGGCCAGTCACCTGGCATTGAGCGCCTCTGAAACAGCGCAAAAAGGCGGCAAAGTAGTGGATAACGTCGTACAAACAATGCGCGATATCGCCTCCAGTTCGCAGAAAATCGCCGATATTATCAGCGTAATCGACGGTATTGCTTTCCAGACCAATATCCTGGCGCTGAATGCGGCGGTAGAAGCGGCGCGCGCAGGCGAGCAGGGACGCGGGTTCGCGGTGGTGGCCGGTGAAGTCCGTAATCTGGCCCAGCGTAGCGCGCAGGCGGCACGAGAGATCAAGAGTCTGATTGAGGATTCCGTGAGCCGTGTTGATGTGGGTTCGACGCTGGTCGAAAGCGCCGGTGAAACCATGGATGAGATCGTCAATGCAGTGACCCGCGTGACCGATATCATGGGCGAGATTGCCTCGGCGTCTGACGAGCAAAGTCGTGGTATCGACCAGGTGGGCCTGGCGGTAGCGGAGATGGATCGCGTAACGCAGCAGAACGCCTCGCTAGTGGAAGAGTCCGCCGCCGCGGCTGCGGCGCTGGAAGAGCAAGCCAGCCGTCTGACCCAGGCCGTCGCGGTGTTCCGTATTCAACAGCAACAGCAGCGTGCGCGTGAAGTGGCTGCGGTAAAAACCCCGGCAGCCGTGTCGTCACCAAAGGCCGCTGTGGCCGACGGCAGCGATAATTGGGAAACGTTTTAAGGGCGTATGGTGAACAGTCGGCCTACAGATGATCGTAGGCCGGATGAGATGTTCACACTTTTGCCTGATGGCGTAGCGCTTACCAGGCCTGGCAGTCCGCGCAGGCCGATTTTAAACCAGCATCAGGCGCATGGCGCAGCGTGATTCATACGCGAGGCCGTGCGCCGCTTCCTCCTCTCTTTTCTGATATCGCGCGCTAATCCAACGTTGAGTGAAGGTGTGCGGTGATCCACAAAAAATGAATAAAGCGAGAGAACGCACGACAGGAGAGCCTTGTTTCGCGGCATCATAATTGCTGATGTGATAATCGTGAGAGGATACGATGCGCAAAGATGCCCTGCTTGCTTTCCTGATGAACCAAACGGATTTTTTTGATCCGGAAAATGTCAGTGAGGTGTTTACCGCGCGCTATCTGGCGCAGCGTTTTAATATGCAGCGCAATACCGCCAGCCATTATCTGAACCAACTGGTGGCGCAGGGCGTGCTCTGCAAAATCAATACCCGTCCCGTCTATTTCCTGCATAAGCAGGCATTTAGCCAACAGTTTTTTACCCTTTCGCGTAATGAATACGCCAGCGTCGCGGAGCTGTTAGCGCACGGGGAACAGGAGTGCGCGCCGGACGATCACTTTTCCCTGTTGATTGGCCATAACGAAAGCCTGAAGCGCCCGATTGAGCAACTGAAAACCGCGCTGTTTTATCCCGACGGCGGACTGCCGCTACTGATGACCGGCGAAAGCGGCACCGGGAAAAGTTATCTGGCGCAGCTCATGCACGAATATGCCATCGCCCAGGCGCTTCTGTCGCCGGATGCGCCATTTATCAGTTTTAATTGCGCCCAGTATGCGAGCAATCCCGAACTGCTGGCGGCGAATCTTTTTGGCTATGTGAAGGGCGCGTTTACCGGCGCGCAGAGCGACAGACCGGGCGCGTTCGAGGCGGCTGACGGCGGCATGTTATTTCTGGATGAAGTCCACCGGCTGAGCGCCGAAGGGCAGGAGAAGCTCTTTACCTGGCTCGATCGTGGTGAAATTTATCGGGTAGGCGACACCGCGCAGGGGCATCCGGTTTCGGTACGTCTGGTATTTGCGACGACCGAAGAGATACACAGCACCTTTCTGACGACATTTTTGCGACGCATCCCGATTCAGGTCAACCTGCCGGATCTCCAGCACCGCAGCCGCCAGGAAAAAGAGGCGCTGATCTTACTGTTTTTCTGGACGGAGGCGAAAAAACTTTCGGCCACGCTTATCCTCAAACCGCGTTTGTTGCAGATCCTCAATCAGTATGTTTATCGCGGCAACGTCGGCGAGCTGAAAAATGTGGTGAAGTATGCGGTGGCTACGGCATGGGCGAAAAAGCCTGGGCAGGAAACCGTTACCGTGTCGCTGCACGATCTGCCGGACGCCATGCTGTCGGCATTGCCGTCACTAAATGAATCGCTGGCGGACGACACGCCGGTGAGCATCTCGCCCGACACGAACCTTACCTGGCTGCTGCGCGCCCGCGACGAGATGCAGGGCATGATCCATGATACGCAGTGTCATGTGCTGGCGCTATACGAACTGGTACGTAGCGGGAAAGAGGAGTGGGAGACGGTACAAAAAAGAATGGGCGATGAAATTGAGACCCTCTTCGATCGCCTGATTTTTACCGGCGACGATAATGTGCACTCACAGCGGTTGCTGTTAATTACAAGCCAGGTGCGGGAAGAGTTTTATCGTCTGGAGAAGCGTTTCAATATGCAGCTTAACGGCAACTGTATTTACGCGCTTAGCCACTATTTAATCCATCGTACCGCACTGGCGCCTTCTCGTCTCAACAGCGAGCAGATCCGCCAACTGGACGCCTTCCTCGCCCAGAAATATCCGCTGCTGTACAGCTTCTGTTTACAAATTCTGGAGACGCTGGGCCAGAAGCTGGATCTGGAGCCGAGACGCATTGATATGCTGCTGCTGGCGCTTTGGCTGCATAAACAGGGGGCTAACAACCAAAAACAGGTGACGCATGCGGTGATTCTGGCGCATGGCTATGCCACAGCCAGCAGTATCGCCAACGTCGCCAACCGGTTACTGAAAAATACGATTTTTGAATCGTTCGATATGCCGCTGGACGTCACGCCGGAGGCGATAGCGCAGCAGGTGATGCGCTATCTGGAAGGGCATCCGCTCGCCTCCGGCCTGATGATTCTGGTGGATATGGGATCGCTCAAGGCCATTCATCGTCATTTTGATCGCGCGCTTTCCACGCCGGTGACGATTATCAACAACGTCTCGACCAGCATGGCCCTGTATGTAGGGGAGCGTATTTTACAGGGGCATTTTATTGAAGAGATCGCCCGCGATATCGCCCGGGATGTGCCGGTCGAGTATCAGCTCTACTGGCCGAAAAGCAACAAACCGCGCGCCATACTGACCACCTGCGCGACCGGTATCGGTGTGGCGACAAATCTTTGCGCATTACTGAGCGCCAGTATTCCGCAGGCGCTGGAGATTGACGTCGTCGCCTGCGATTATGCGATGCTGGCGAGCAATAAAACCCAGGAGCCGGTATTTATGCGCTACGACGTACTGGCGATAGTCGGCACGCTGGACCCGCACATCGCCAGCGTGCCGTGGATTTCGCTCGACTCGCTGATCTCCGGCGAGGGGAACCACTACCTGATGCGGCTGTTTGGTTCGCTGACCACGCCGGAGCAGGTGGCGGAGATCAACAACCTGCTGCTGAAAAACTTCTCGCTCCGACGAGTGATCGAATCCGTCACCATCCTCGACACCAGCAAAGTCATCAACCACGTTGAGCAGTTTCTGCTGCGCTATGAGCATCTGGCGGGCGTTACCGTCTCGAATGAAAGAAAGGTGGCGCTCTATGTGCATATTAGTTGCCTGATTGAGCGTCTGATCCGCCATGCGGGCATTACTGCTTATAGTGGACAACAGTGTCCGGAACAGGAACTGAATCGGCTACGGGAAGCGTTTAGTGTCATTGAGAGTAACTACAGTGTCAAAATCCCCACCGCCGAGCTTGGCTATATCCATAATATCCTGACCTTCGAAACAGAACTTATCGAGCAAGATCAACAGTTTTAACGATTTCCCTCTGTTAACCCGCATCTTTTTTCGGCGCGCCACTTTTTCTGGCACGCCGCTTGCTCTCTTTTATCACAGTGGAATGTGTTTTAGAGGTCAGGATGAAGAGACATTATATTTTCGCCAGCCACGGCACGCTGGCCAGCGGGGTTTTAAACTCCGTGGAGCTGATTTTAGGCAAACGGTCAAATGTCTGGACGCTGTGCGCTTACGTTGAAGAGAGCGTGGATTTAAGCCAGCAGGTAGATACGCTAATTGCCCGGATCCCACCGGAAGATGAAATTATTGCGCTGACCGATATTTTTGCCGGCAGCGTGAATAATGAATTTGTCCGTTATTTATCACGGGAAAATTTTCATCTGCTGGCAGGGATTAACCTGCCGCTGGTTATCGATCTCTTTATGTCGGAAAACGATGGCAATACCACGCATACCATAATGACGGCGTTAGCGGATTCAAAAGAAAATATTCAGTACTGCAATCAAACTATCACCAGCGCCATGCAAAGCGATAAAGATTTTTAAGGGGAGGAAGCGTCATGATTGTTTTTTTACGGGTGGATCATCGTTTATTACATGGACAGGTCGCCTTTTCCTGGACGCAGTACGTTGGCGCAGACTGTATTTTAATTGCCAACGACAGCGTACCTAATGATGACCTGCGTAAAACCACCATTAAAATGGCGAAGCCGCCCGCGGTGAAGCTGGTTATTAAAAATATTGCCGATTCAATTGAAGCGATAAAAAGCGGCGTTACCGATAAATATAAACTTTTTATTGTTGTTGAATCCGTGGCGGATGCGTACCGGCTGGCGCGCGAATTACCCGACATTAAAAGCATTAATTTAGGCGGCACGAAGGTACGTGAAGGGAGCCAGAATATTGCTAAAGCCATCAATCTGTTAGCGGATGAAATGACTCAACTTCGGGAGCTGGCGGCTGGCGGAGTAGAGATAGAAATTCGGCTGGTGCCTAACGATCGTAAACAACTTTTTGCCTGAGCGGATACCCTCCTGAGGACATATTATGGTAGAGGCGCTTTTACTTGGACTGGTGGCGTTTATCGCCCAGTCTGAATATGCATTAGGGACGTCGCTGATTTCCAGACCTATCGTGACCGGACTTTTAACCGGACTGGTGCTGGGCGACATGGAAACCGGAATTGTGATGGGCGCGACGCTGGAGTTGGCGTTTATCGGTTCCTTTTCGGTGGGCGCGTCGCTGCCGCCGGATGTGGTCACTGGCGGTATTTTAGGTGTGGCCTTTGCGATTAATTCCGGCGCTGGGGCGGAAACCGCGCTGTTATTAGGTTTGCCTATCGCGACACTGGCGTTAATTGTGAAAAATATCTATAACGGAATGTTTATTCCGTTGCTCTGTCATAAAGCCGATGCTTACGCTGAGATGGGGGATACCCGGGGCATTGAGCGTATGCATTTAATCTCCGGCATTGGGCTGTCTCTGACGCTGGGGATTATCGTCACGGTCTCTTATTTAGCGGGCGTGAATATGGTTAAAGGTTTTCTGGATGCCATTCCAGAATTTATTAAACATGGATTAAGCGTTGCCACCGGTATTATTCCCGCGCTGGGTTTTGCCATGCTGGCGCGCTTATTAATTAATAAAAAGGTCGCCCCCTATTTTTTCCTCGGTTTTGTTTTAATGGCGTATTTAAAAATTCCGGTGACGGGTATTGCGATTCTCGGCGCGATCGTCGCCGTCGTGATGGTCAATATGCCGAAATTTGCGGCCTCGCAACCGGCACCTGCGCAAGGAGCGTCTCATGACGATGAAGATGATTTCTGATAAAGACCGCCAGCAGGCGGAAACCACTGGTCTGGTCACCGCGCGTGATTTACGCCGCGTCTTCTGGCGGTCATTCCAGATGGAGTTTTCCTGGAACTATGAACGACAAATGAACCTGGCGTTCGTCTATACGCTCATTCCGGTATTAAAGAAACTGTATAGCCGAAAAGAAGATCTTTCCGAAGCGCTAAAACGCCATCTGGCTTTCTTTAATACCACGCCGCACATTGTGACGTTGATCCTCGGTATTACCGTGGCGATGGAGGAGAAAAATAGCCAGCAGAAAGAGATGGACGCCAGTTCTATCGATAACGTCAAAGCGTCGTTAATGGGGCCGCTGGCGGGTATTGGCGACTCTTTTTTCTGGGGAACATTGCGCCTTATCGCCACTGGCATCGGTACCAGCCTGGCGCTGAAAGGCAATATTCTGGGGCCGATTTTATTTCTGCTGGTGTTTAACGTACCGCATATTCTGGCCCGCTGGTTCTTTACCCGCTGGGGCTATGTGCTGGGAACCGGCGTACTGCAACGTATTCAGCAAAGCGGAATGATGGAAAGCCTAACCTATGGCGCCTCGATTATCGGTCTGATGGTGGTTGGCGCGATGACGGCCTCCATGATTGATATCACCATTCCCATTACGTTTGGTACGGGAGAGGCGAAAACCCATGTTCAGGACATTATTAACGACATCATGCCTTGTCTGCTGCCGTTAATTAGCTTCGCCATTGTGTACTGGCTGTTAGGGAAAAAAGTGAAACCGTTAACCATCATTGGCGGTATTGCGCTGGTGGGAATTTTCGGTTCCTGGATAGGGTTATTTTAAGAGGGATACACAATGTCACCAACCATGCTGACCTATATTAACGAAGAGTCTGACGTCCTGGCGAATATTATTCGACGCCATCGCCAGTCTCTGGAAGAAGTATCGCGGTTCGCCAGCCAAAAAACGTTACGACGAATCCTGATATTAGCCACCGGATCGTCATTGAATGCCGCCTTTTGCGTCCGTTATTTCTTTGAGCGCTGCGGTATCTCTATCGATATTAAAGAGCCGTACACCTTTAGCCAGTATGAGAATAGCGATCCGCAAGCCGATATGGTTATTGCTATTTCCCAGAGCGGGAAAAGCGCTTCTACCCTGGAGGCGATGCGTAAAGTTCAGGCGCAGGGACGTCCGGTATTCGCTTTGACCGCCGATCCGCAAAGCCCTCTTGGCAAGGCCAGTGATTATCCACTGGATATTCTGACCGGGATTGAGTCCGTCGGCTTTGTTACCCGTGGATTTAGCGCGACGGTATTGAATCTGTTGCTTATCGCGTTGTTAATTGCCCGTCAGCAGCAGCGACTGACGGAATCGCAGGTCGAGGAGTATGTGGCGCAGCTTCAACGTATCGCGGCAACCCTGCCGTTGGTTATCGTGCGTACGGAAGCGTTTATTCACCAGCACCAGGCCGTTTTACGAAACGGGACGCGTTTTGTGGCGACAGGCTACGGCGCGCTGGTTGGGGTGGCAAAAGAGTTGGAAACTAAATTTACCGAGACGGTACGTGTTCCCTCAAGCGGGTTTGAGTTGGAAGCCTATATGCACGGCCCGTATCTGGAAGCCAATGCGGAACACGTGATGTTCTTCTTTGAGGACCGGCCCGACGCGCGCTCCAGGGCGCTACGGGAGTATATGACGCCTGCGGTCGCCAAAACCTTTACTCTCACGCTGGCGAAGGCGGCGCAGGATGACCAGACGCTTGCGCTGGATGTAGCGGTTGATCACCATTTCTCGCCATTGCTGTTGATTGTGCCGGTACAACTCATGGCGTTTCATATCGCCTCACTGAAAGGCATCGACCTTTCGGTACGCATTTTTGACGATTTCGATCGCGTTTTAAAAAGTAAAATCTGAACAATCAGGAGAAAAATATGTTGGGTTTTAATCAGGACGAGTACCTGACGAGTGCTCGTGAGATCATCGCTGCGCGCCAGAAGGCAGAACAGGTTGCTGACGAGATTTATCAGGCCGGGTTCAGTTCTTTATTTTTCGCCTCTGTTGGCGGTTCACTGGCGCCAATGATGGCAATTAATGAATTTGCCAAAGAATTAACAACGTTGCCGGTTTATGTTGAGCAGGCGGCAGAATTAATTCATAAAGGAAATAAGCGGCTGAATAAAGACTCTGTGGTTATTACGCTGTCTAAATCCGGCGATACCAAAGAATCGGTGGCGATCGCCGAGTGGTGTAAAGCGCAGGGAATACGCGTAGTCGCTATTACCAAAAATGCGGACTCTCCGCTGGCGCAGGCGGCGACATGGCATATTCCGATGCGTCACAAAAATGGCGTGGAATATGAATATATGCTGCTGTACTGGCTGTTTTTCCGCGTGCTGTCGCGCAATAACGAATTCGCCAGTTACGATCGCTTCGCCAGCCAACTGGAAATTCTGCCGGCGAATCTGCTGAAAGCGAAACAAAAATTTGATCCGCAGGCGGACGCTATCGCCAGCCGTTATCATAACAGCGATTATATGATGTGGGTCGGCGGCGCGGAGATGTGGGGCGAGGTCTATCTGTTCTCCATGTGTATCCTGGAAGAGATGCAGTGGAAGCGCACGCGCCCCGTCAGCTCTGCGGAATTTTTCCACGGCGCTCTGGAGCTGCTGGAAAAAGACGTTCCGCTCATTCTGGTGAAAGGGGAAGGGAAATGCCGCGAGCTGGACGAGCGCGTGGAACGCTTCGCCAGTAAGATTACCGATAACCTGGTGGTGATTGATCCGAAAGCGTATGCGCTGGACGGCATTGATGATGAGTTCCGCTGGATCATGGCGCCCTGCGTCGTCTCGACACTGCTGGTTGATCGGCTGGCGGCGCACTTCGAGAAATATACCGGCCACAGTCTGGATATTCGTCGCTACTACCGTCAGTTCGATTATTAACAGAAAGGGGCGTGTAGCATATACAGTGCCTGATAGCGCTTCGCTTATCAGGCCTGTGCGCCAGTTTATTGATAAAGATGATGTGTAGGCCGGGTAAGGCGCAGCCGCCACCCGGCATATATGACCTTCTCTTTTAACCCTCAACATTCACCACTTTGATCTCCACCATGCCAATCCCCAATTTGCGCGGCGAATGGCCCAAAATATTACCTTCGTTGGTGGAGACGGGAGCGGGCGGCGCAATGACTAAGGTATTCGCGTCCGTCGGGTTGTTGAAATGCAGCGTGATAGTGGACACATCGTGACCCAGCACCAGCGTCTGTTCTTCGTTGCCTACGCGTACCGGAATCGGCCGATTCGCGTTGTCGCCGAAGGCTTTGGCGGTGATCACCAGATCAAACTTTTTCGGCAGCGGCGCTTTATATTCGATTTTAACCTCATCGCCCAACTGCGCATTTGACCAGCGCCCCCAGGACTCCGGCCGGGAAATGCCGCTAAACTGCTTCACCTCCTCCGGCGCGCCCGCGACATTAAAGATAAAGCTATCGGCTTTATAACGAATATCGTTATCGACAATCTTTAAGGTATCGACGTTGCCTTTGTAGCGTTCCATATCGATCATCGTGTCTTTAAACGCCGTCTTACCCTGCCACTGCGCTTTATCGACATGCTGTACGGTTTGCTGCCCGCCAAGCTGCCCCTGCGAGACGCACCAGTCGGTGGAGAGCGCCAGCGCCGGCGCCCATAACTGCGCCATCTTGTAGCAGCGGTCGACCCAGACGAAGTTATCGCGCGGGGCGAAGTCGGCCAACTGGAACCGTAGCGGAGCGGAGTATTCGCTTTCCGGCAGCGGCTCGACGCGCTTATCCGACACCCGCAACAGCAGCGGTAAGCGGAAGTGGCTGCCGGAAAAAGCGATCATGTTTTTGTCCCGATCGACGGTAAAATCTTTTATCTCTTTCGGGAAATTCCACAGGCGAATGATATCCGGCTTCATCGCCAGCACTTTCTCTTTTACATTCAGGAACACTTCCGACAGCGACTGCCCGGAAAGGCTGCTACGTCCCAGACCGATAAAATTATCGCCGCCGAGAATATCCAGCACCGTTGCGCCGTTGTCCATCGTGTTGCGTTTGACCGCCAGCGTCTCCTGCTGTGGTTTATCGCCGCGCAGAATAAAAAACAGATTGTTGCGATCTTGCTTATTCAGGTATTTCCAGGCCGTATTATTCATCGCCAGATGGTCGGAAGAGACGACGATAACGGTATCTTTAAACCACGGTGACGCTTTGATTTTGTTGATAAACTCGGCGATGTTTTCCTGGCTGCAACTTACGGCGCTAAAGGACTGGTTGGGCTTACCGTCGTAATCGTAGCGTTTGCGGTTGCAGGTGCGCGAGATAAACCCATCCGGATGGTGAGTATCTACGGTCAGCGTAAACAGCGAAAACCGCTGGCCTGAGCGGGAAAGCGCTTCAAATTTCTTCCATGCCTCATCAAGCACCGTATCGTCGTAGAAGCCCCAGTCGTTACGATAAGACGGGTCCGCCACCACCGTTTTTAGCTCTTCAGCGCCGTACAGATGATCAAATCCGTGTGATTTCAGGAACACGTCTTTCCCGGCAAAACGCAGGTTAGCTCCCTGCACGAAATAGTTCTGGTAGCCGGAGTTTTTCAGAATGTCGCCGAGGCAGATATTCTGCGGGAAGAAGCTGGAAACCGACGCGGACGCATTGCCCTCAAACGGCGCAAACAGCGGAATACCACACTGGGAAGCCACCATCCCGGCGATGGTGTAATCCGTTCCCGGCAGTTGCATGGTATGGCTGAAATCCAGCCCCTCATTTTTCAGCGCGCCCAACTCTGGCGTGAGATTGGGGAACGCGTCATTATCAAAATAGGTCCGTTCCAGGCTCTCGCCGTAGATATAGACCAGATTGAGCTTCGGATTAGGAATGGTTTTTGCTGGTTCTTTATAATAAACGGCAAAATCCGGATCGCCATCGCGCATTTGTGATTTTACCAGTTCGGTAATCTGGCGAAACGCCGGGCTGGCGTCGACCGAACCCAACGCCAGCAGTAACGCCAGCAGGCTGTAACCGACATGATGAGGATGGTGACGGCGGCGGCGTAGTACCCATCCCAGCGCGCCGAATACCGCCACTAACGCCAGGGCAATGCCGATTCCCGGCAGAATATATTTGCCGACTCCCGCTCCCGTCAGACTATTCGTCAGCGTATAAAGCACTGCGTCGTTGATCCCGTCGCCGGTAAAATAGTCGCTGGCATACAGGGTAATATTCAGAATGACAAAAAGTCCCAGCACCGTGAGAGTGGCAGCAAACCACCAGGTGTTACGGCCCGCCTTCCAGGCATATATCAGCACAGAGGCGAGAAACAGAGCGACAGAGAGCAACTCGGACAACTGACGATCCTCAATAAACCAGGCTTATCGCTGGCAGGAAAAAATTTCTAACAATGTAATAGCGATGTCACATTGCTGCAATTCTAATAACTTTACACGGCGCTGCTATTTAGAATGAGTTTAGAAAGTTGGTTTTTTGATCGGCATCACTTCCTGCCATAGCGGTTAATAACAGGAAAAGACGAAGAGAAAAATCGGGTTAATGCCGTGTTGGCGGGTAAAGGGCCAAAACACGGCTTTTAACAGGGCGTCCCGGCGTGGCGCACGGTCAGAAAAACGCAGTCAGGAGAGGAAATTCAGCCCTTGCTGCAATACCAAATCGCAAGCTTTGGTTTTCACCTTTTCCGCCAGCGGCGTACTGCCGATATTATTGAGGTTCAACTGCTGGCCGTCCTTCGTCTTGAGCAACCCTTGCAGGCCGTTCAGGTAGTTAGTGTCCTGCTCCTGCTGTGTGGTATCCAACCCCAACTTGTTCAGAATCTGATTTTTAACGTTTTCCACGTTGGTAGCGGACGCCAGTTTCTGTTTGGCGCAGTACTGCAAAATACCGGCGGCATTATTCATATTATCGGCGCTGAGTGACTGGGCACCTCTGCTGAGCAGACCGGTTAGCGCAGAAAGCGACATCCCGCCCTGCTGTGCGTTCGCGCCCTGAGCGCTTAACTGACTGGCGGCAATACCGCTGGTGGAAATCAGTACGCTGGCGATCGCCGCGCAGCACAGAACATGTTTCGCTGTATTCATGGTAATCACCTGTGTTATGCCAGCCAGGCGTCGTATCGCCCTGGCGCACGTTGCAATTTAATACTCTTTACCTGTCACCCGGCTGCGGTAACTGTCCCAGGTAAAATTAACCCATAAACTGTTGCCGAGACGCATACGGTCCATGACGCGTTCGCCAAGCATTTTCGTCATCTCTTCCATATTGCTGTTCGTCAACATGCCGGTGGGACGTTTTGACGAGGAACGACGATCGACAATTTGATTGATGATCACTTTTTCATAGCGGGATTCGGTCTGCACGCCGATCTCGTCGATCACCAACAGATCAACGTTACTCAGATCGTTAAGCAACTGCTCTTCGCTGGTTTCCCGATTGCTGAACGTGTCTTTCATCGCTGACATAATATCCGCTACGGTGATAATCAGTACCGACTTTCCGCGCAGCAGCAGCTCGTTACAAATAGCCGCGGCGAGATGATTTTTACCGGTTCCCGGCTTGCCGGAAAAGACAAAGCTGGCGATATTGCCGTCAAATTCATCAACGTACTGTCGGGCTTTGCTTAACGCGTTCATTTGTCCGTCGCACTCAACCCGATAGTTATCAAACGAACAGTTTTGATGCAGCGGTCGAATGCCGGAACGGTTAAAGGTGCGCTGCATTTTCATCGCCCGGTTTTCCCGCGCCAGCGCCGCCGCCCGGATCTCGCCTTGCTCTTTCTGCCACGCCAGTAGTTCTTCGCCCGTTTTAAACGCCGGCGTAATATGCGCAGGCATCATTTTTTGTAGACGCTGCATCAGGTCGCCAACATTTTTCATCGTTACCCCCTAAAACCTGGTGGAATATGATTGTCAGGTTCGCTGACGCTATTGATGTCGCGCTGCGGCATTCCGCCATTGCTGGAACGGCTGATTTGCACGCTGCGCGCCAGCTTTTGCTGCCACTGGATATGGTGAAAAACCTTACCTTCCGCCTGCCAGTAGGCGATAAACGCCGCCAGCTCTTCTGCGGTGACTGGCTCCCGAAGCGCCACGCCCCAAAGGGCAGCCTGACGCTGAAAATCCGCATCCGGTTGCCAGGCGGGATACATGGCGAATTTTCCGCAGGGAATCGCAACGGGGGCGGCTTCGGGTTCTTCGTAAAATTGCGCGTCTAACGCCACATCGCTTCCCGGACGTGATAACTTTTCTTCAAGCGCCAGCAGTTCAGCCATGCGTGCAGGCGTCACGGCATAAAAGGCAGGCGCATTATTAGCGAATACCGCCACTGCGCCGCCCGTTGACTTCGCCAGCACAGCATGATGATCGTGTAAAAGGGCGTCAATACCGATGACGTCCGACGTTAAAATTCTGGAAGACATAATGTTTCTCAATATGGAACAACAACCGAGAAGGGCGACTGTTTTTATAGTACCACACAGACCTGTAAGAACAGCAGGAGGCGTTCCACCGATCACACGCGGGGGCGTTTGCGGTACAGCCATAATCCCGGTACAGAGAGGCCAATTGAGAGCGCGCCAACAATGGAAGAGGCTTTCAGAAAATTGGTCAGCAGCGTAATCATCATCGGTTCGCTATAGCCCAGATGGCTAATTTTTACTGCGGAAATCATCGCGGTATAGGCGGAAATCCCCGGAAACATCGGGATCACGGCCGCGACGGTAAACACTTTAGGGTGAGCGAGATACCAGCGTGACCACTGAATACCAATACTGCCGACCAGCAGCGAAGCCATAAACGTCGACCATTCGATATTAAAGCCAGCGCTCATCATCAGCATACGCGAGCCATGACCCAGCGCCCCCAGTAGCGCGCACCACGGAAGCGCCCGGTGGGGAACATTAAAGACCATCGCAAACCCGACGGCGGGGATCGCAGACAAGATCATGTCCTGCATTAGCGCCAGTAAAAAGTCGATTATACCCATCCTCGTAGCCCCCATACTGTCATTGACATCACTACGCCCACACAGGTGGCCAGTGTCAACAGGCTGGCGATAGCCCAGCGCGCCAGCCCGGTATTAATATGTCCTTTAAACATATCTGCCACGGAATTAATCAGCGGAAAGCCCGGCACCAGTAGCAGTACGCTCGCCGCCATGGCGATAGTGGGCGTCTGGCTAAAGGCGGGAAGGGTGAGCATCAGCCCGGAAATCGTGGTAGCGACAAAGGCGGTAATGCAAAAATTGATCTGCGGATGTAAATGCCGCTGCGCCAGCATCTGGCGGATATACATGGCTATCATACTGGCGAAAAAGGTGATAACCGCGCCATCCCAGCCGCCATTATTCAGCTTACAAAAGCAGGAGCAGGAAAGACCGACCATAAACGCCACCAGCCAGCGCGGATAACGCAGCGGGCGGAGCTGGCTAAAGCGTTTTTCCACGCCTTTGTAATCCAGCAGACGATGTTCCGCGAGGATAACGATATGCTGAACCTCCGTGACGACGTGCATATTAATGCCGCGATCCTGGTTTTTACGTGTCGATGTCAGACATTGTCCGTCTTTAATGGTCGTCAGGACAATGGCGTTAGAGGAGATCGCGCTTTCGACGCTATCCATACCGAGCGCCAAACCGAGGCGGGTGGAAAGCTCATCAACCAGTGCGCTTTCCGCCCCGTGCTGCAATAAAAGCAGCCCGCATTGAATACATAACCGTGTTACTGCTCGTTGAATTGATTGCTCTTCTTGCATGACTCGTCCTGTCCGAAAAGACATTCTATGCGCCGCCACTATGACAGAGGCTTTCTTTTTAACACGAAGCGCAGGCATGATGGCGTTGGTTAAGATCAATTTCTTGTTGATAAAAACGTCAACCACCAGACGCAACGCATAAGCTTCCTGAGACGTGCGCTTCGTCACAGGCAGGATATCCTTATGGGCGACGGTTCTCGTATGTCCGTTTCCAGAATAGAGGCATTATGCCAGCCTGGCCGCTCATTTTTGAATCAATGATGTGGTGAATTTTATCAACTATATGCATTAATGGTTTAACCACAATGGCGTGAGCAGCGGGCGTAAAAATAGGCATGACTTAGTGTAATTCGTAGATATTACATGGGTTTTATGGATGATAGACAGTATTGTTGGGCTTTTGTTTTAGGACTCAGCAATATGAATGAAGGGCGAACTCATATTTTAAATTTATTAATATGATGCGTTTTCGTTAGAATTGCTAATGTGCAAATTTAGTTAATTTAATTGTCTTGCTTCTGGTTTTATGAGTAACTATGCGATAGTGATTTCATGTTTTTGTGCTATAGTGGATTGTAGCGCAATCAATGTTAGATATTTAAAAATAAAACAAGGATAATTAATCCACTCGGCCTATATTTCTTTGCGATCATTGTTAATAGTGTTTTTATTAATGGGGCAATGAAAAGTGGCGGCGTGGGTGCGGAGGAATTATGCTGCCAGGATGCTGCAAAAATGGACTTATTATCAGTAAAACCCCTCTTATACAGGAAGGCCTTAAAGGGGCTATAACAGGTAATTTCCCCGATTATAAACTGGCGTATTGTCGTACGATAGAAGAGCTAACGCTGCTACAGCTACGCCGAAGTAATTTAGTTATTGCTGATTTAGCAGTTAACAATGCCTCTTCCCGCGCTATCTGCGAATATTTTTATAGCTTAATCTCGCAATATCGCGACATACATTGGGTATTTCTGGTTCCTAAATCCTGCTATCCACATGCGGTTGATCTCCTGATGGGGCCCGTCAGCACCTTGCTTTCAGACGAAGAGCCAATCGAGAATCTTATTAGCGTTATCCATGCGGGAAACGCTCGCTCAGAAAGAATAAGCAAAACGTTATTATCGCCTCAGGTACCGTCTGAAATTCAGCAGGCCCACGACAGGCCGATTGTCCTTACGCTGTCTGAACGAAAAGTATTACGCCTTTTAGGAAAAGGGTGGGGCATTAACCAAATTGCGGCGTTACTTAAAAAAAGTAATAAAACAATTAGCGCCCAAAAAAATAGCGCCATGCGACGCTTATCAATACACAGTAATGCAGAGATGTATGCATGGATAAACAGTTCTCAGGGAGCCAGAGAATTGAACCTACCTTCGGTATATGGAGAAACCATGGAATGGAAAACAGAATCAGCAAGAGAAATGTTGCGCTCGTAGAAAAATGCGTGATGAGCACCATTGGTATTAAAGGGCTATTTGATGCAATGCCGGATTGCCGACATACGCTTCATATTTTTTCAAAACCATCCGCGTTTTATAAGGCTGCGCTAAAGACGCCGTTTTCTGCCGTTATTTTTTCTCTTTCTGCGTTAAGAACTGAACGCCGGACAGGATTATCCAGCCTGACGGAACTGGCGATAAATTATCCCCATATGCGGCGTCTGGTGATTGCCGATGATGATGCTGAAGCCCGCTTAATCAGCGCGCTATCCCCACTGCCGCTGGATGGGGTCATCAGCAAAGCGTCGCCGTTGGATGTTTTACAGGATGCCTTATTTACATCGCTTAATAGCGCCCGGCGGACAACGGAGCGTACAGACAATCTTTGGGAACTTCACCAGAATTGTATGCTTAGTCCAACCGAGCGGGAGATTCTGCGTTTCATGTCGAACGGCTACTCAATGCCGCAAATTGCCGTCCAGTTAGAACGTAACATTAAGACTATCCGGGCGCATAAGTTTAATGTGATGTCCAAGCTGGGCGTGAGTTCTGATGCCGGGTTACTCGATGCGGCGGATATTCTGTTATATCTGCGCGCCGGAGATGGTACCGCGCTCCAGCATCGGGTATAGCCCGCGCCGGATGCGCCGTGCTTGTTCGGGGAATCCGGGGGCCAGGCACGTTATTGGCACACGTCTACCCAGGTCGCCGATGTCAGTTCAGCCATTCTTTCCGGCGTGATGCGTACCGCGCTGTGCGTGGCGCCTGCGGCAGGCAATACTTCGTTATACCCCTTCAGAGAGATGTCGCAATAAACGGGCAGCGGGTGCTCCAGCCCGAAAGGACATACGCCGCCGACAGGATGTCCGGTTGCATTGACCACTTCATCGCTGCTCAACATACGGGCTTTTGCGCCGAAAGTGGTTTTAAGCTTCTTATTATCCAGGCGGGCATCGCCTTTCGCGACCACCAGGATAATGGTGTCTTTTACTTTAAGCGAGAGCGTTTTAGCTATCTGCCCTGGCTCTACGTTGTGCGCTTTGGCTGCCAGCTCGACAGTCGCTGTACTTTGATTTAATTCGATAATTTCAATATCGGGAGCATGATCGGCCAGAAATTGCCGTACAGATTGCAGACTCATTCTTCTCTCCTGAGACCTTACCAATAGCCACGGTAGACCCAAAAATGGCAAAACGTAATTTGGCATACGGAGAGCGCCGCTGTAAATATAATAATGTGACAGGCCAGCAGCAGTAAGCCGTGACGATAACTGAAGGCAACGTAACTCGGTTTACTTTAACGTGCAGTCGCCGCACTGCTGTACGTCAGGTAAGCGGTAACGTTGGCAGCAGGTTCTGCGTACCAGAAGACCGTCGCGCATTACGACGGTCCGCCACAGCGGGTTATCCTGACCGTCGGATAGCTGCTTTTCAAAAAAACAGCGCTGGCGTAGCGTTGCCAGCAGGGCTTCGCCAAGCAGCGGTTTCATCTCAGTCAGATACCAGTTGATTAAATAACCGGTATTGCTCCAGATAAGTTTCGCGTTGATGTCGCCAGTCGCCTCCAGCGCCTGAATGACCGGCTGTAGTGCGGAGACTATCAGCGTTTCCATTCGTTCTTCCGGGGAACGCCCCGTTGCCAGGTTATCCTGATGCACATCAAGCCAGAAACACGCGGCGCGCCCGGTTTCATGAAATTCAACGTGAATATGTTCTGCCGAGACATCGATAGCGCGCGCTTGCGTCAGTAATGCCAGCATCAGCGGCGGCGCCATCAGCCCGATATACCATTGCGCCCACAGGGAGAGTAACGGCTTATTTTCACGTGCCAGGCCTGGCGTGTGCCGATAGATGTGATCGGAATAGGCGGCCAGCAATGAACGAAACGTCGCGGGGCGCGTCCACTGGGCAAGAGTCATTGCCGTTGGCGGCGGTGTTTCATCCAGCCGGATGAAGTCCAACAGGTGCTCACGGGTAGAGGCGATCGTCTCGCGTACTGCGTCCGCCAGCGAGGCGTCTTCCGGCTGGGGAGCAGCTCGCCAGATAATATCGTCAGCAATCGGTGCGGAACGGTAGGCCATAGCGCAGTTTAATGATGTTAATCTAAATGATAATGATTGCTAATCCTATCGATAGCGATAAACGATGGCAAGCGGTTTATGGTTAACGCTGTTGGCGTAGCACGATTACGCCTGCAGGATTCATAGGGCGCGCATGTCGTCGCTGACCAGAATGTGGTTACGTCCAAGATGCTTGGCTTCGTAGAGCGCTTTATCCGCTTTTTCGATAGCGTCTCCGATATTGCGATCCGTCAGGGGCGCAATGCCGATACTGACAGTGACATTGGTGGCGACGCTTTCGTTAAACATATGCGGGATTTTAAGATCGTATACTTCCTGTCGGATACGTTCTGCGGTAGCGCGGGCTTGCTGTGGTTCGGCGGTGGTCAGCAACACCAGAAATTCTTCCCCGCCAAAACGGCAGACGACATCGCGCGATCGCACGGCGTCCCGAATTGCCGCTGAGACGCGGATTAACGCCTGATCGCCCATCATATGACCGTAGTGATCGTTATACGCTTTGAAATGATCGATATCCAATAGCAGAACGTAGTGTTCATGGCTGCCCGGCGCCTGTAACGTATCCAGCCGATTTTGCAGGCCACGGCGGTTATATAAGCCGGTTAATGGATCAAGCATACTCAGGCCATTGAGAGTTTCCCGCTCGGCCAGCAGCTTAAACATGAGCTGTTGGGCAAAATTATCGTAGCGTTTCTGGATAACATGTTGAATAGCGATTCCCACCATTGGCAGGGCCAGCAAATAGAGAATTCGCAAACCTTGTTCATTACCGTTCAGCCACAGGCAGACCGCGACTGGTGGTAGCGAATAGAGCGTAAACGCGACGATATTCGCGGCAAAGGCTATCGAGCCGATAAACAGAACGCTAAGCAGGGAAATCAATAAAAAAGAGAAATCATAATGGCCTAACGCCGGATACTTTAGCGCAATATGCGCCGCCCATATTCCCCCAAAGAGTAGGGAGATAAAGGGGAGGTTAATTCTTTTTTGTCCATATTTCCCATGCCATATCAACAGTAATACGCTCAGGACCACTATCCCGATCATTGGCGTGCAAAATACATTGATCTGATAAAGGGGGAAAACGAGAGTAAATAGCGCCGACACGGCGTTGAGAAACAAGAAAAGACGTAAAGAAAACTGATACTTCTTAATACGAAGCGACCGCCAGGATGGTGTTGTCATGGGTAATTGTCGTTATTTATCGGTGATATACACGGAATCGGGCGCCAACATGAAAATAACGTATGAGAAAAGGTCGCCTAAAGCGAGGTGTTGTTGTTTTTACGTTAACAGTCGGACAATTTATCACCTTACTGAATACGTGTCATCAACCGTTAAGTAAAACTCATCTCTTTAGCTTTCACTCTGGCTGACAAATGAGAAAATATATCATATGATATTGGTTATCATTATCAATTCCAGAGGTGAAACCATGTTGCAGCGGACGTTAGGCAGCGGATGGGGCGTGTTATTGCCTGGAGTGATTATCGTTGGACTGGCGTTTATCGGCCTGTCAGCTTATGCGCTGAAGCTGTTGATTGTATCAGGATTGCTACTGTCTGCGCTGATGTTGTATCACAAACAATTACGGCATTTTGTACTGCTGCCATCGTGTATAGCGCTTATTGGCGGCATGATGTTGGCAATGATGAACTGGAATCAGGGATGAAAATGAAGATAAAAAGGAAGGATAAGATAATTGGTGCGAGGGGGGGGACTTGAACCCCCACGTCCGTAAGGACACTAACACCTGAAGCTAGCGCGTCTACCAATTCCGCCACCTTCGCACAGTTATCTTACTTTTTGATATCGCCTCGTTGGTGCGAGGGGGGGGACTTGAACCCCCACGTCCGTAAGAACACTAACACCTGAAGCTAGCGCGTCTACCAATTCCGCCACCTTCGCCCAGTGCGAGCAATATCAACGTGGTTTTGGTGCGAGGGGGGGGACTTGAACCCCCACGTCCGTAAGGACACTAACACCTGAAGCTAGCGCGTCTACCAATTCCGCCACCTTCGCATACCATCGATTCTTGAAAAGAATCACTACCACGGAGGCGCATTCTAGTGGTTTTCAGCTATTCGTCAATAGTTAATTGCATGGGATAGATTGATTGCTGCAAAAATGGGCGCGAGACGTAGGTTGGATAAGACGCCTGGCGTCGCCATCCGGCACATGCAACCAGATGGCGCTGCGCTTATCAGGCCAACTATTTCTTCGCCTGACGGGTCATCACGGTACGATAAACCTTAAAGCGCCCGGTTTGCGCGATGACTTCATGGAAGCCAAAAGTCTCATCCAGAATCTTAGGATAGGGCAGAAAGGCGTTCGCCACGATGCGTAACTCTCCGCCGCTGTTCAGATGGCGCACTGCGCCGCGAATGAGCGTTTGCGCCGCATCAAGGCTGGTTTGCATTCCGTCGTGGAACGGCGGGTTGGAGATGATCATGTCAAAACGTCCTTTGACTTCCGAAAAGACGTTGCTGGCGAATACCTCGCCTTCAAGACCATTAGCGGCAAGCGTGGCGCGACTGGCTTCCACCGCCGGAGCGCTGACGTCACACAGCGTCAGGCGCACTTTCGGCGAATGGCTGGCCAGCGCGGCGGAAAGCACGCCAGCGCCGCAGCCGACATCCAGCACTTTACCTTTGGTGTGCGGCGTCAGCGTAGACAGCAGCAGTTGGCTACCAACATCCAGTCCGTCGCGGCTGAATACGCCCGGCAACGTTTTGATGGTCAGCCCGTCGATGTTGTACTCGGCCCACCAGGATTCAAGACTAAACTGCGGCTGCTTTTCCAGACGACCATGGTAAAGGCCGCAACGTCGCGCGCTATCTACTTTGTTCAGCGGCGCATAGTCCGCCAGCATCGGTTCGGCGCTACGCACGCCGCTACGGTTTTCCCCCACGACGAAAACATCGACGCCAGACGGCATCAGCGACAAAATATTCATCAACTGGAACTGCGCTTCGGGTTTATTTTTCGGCCAGTAGTAGATCAGCGTATCGCAGTCAGCGACATCGCTGGCTTGCGCGACCAGGCTAAAACGGACGTTATCGCCCATCTGGCGGCTTAACGCCTGCCAGTGGTGAAACTGTTGCGTATGCGCGCGGCTGGCGGCGCATTCAAAGCGCGCGGGCAGGTCATCCTGCAAATCTCCGGCAAAAAGAATACGGCTTTGTTCGAAATCATCACTGTGGCGCAGCAAGACTTCACTTGCCGGGGTAAAAGCAGACATGGAATGCTCCTTAATTCAGACTGGCGGCGATTATAGTAGTTTGATGGCGGAGATTCGACAGATTTGCTATATTTGCGCCCCTGATTACAGGAGCGTTTCGCTATGACATCCCGACGAGACTGGCAGTTACAGCAACTGGGTATTACGCAGTGGACGCTGCGACGTCCTGGCGCGCTACAGGGCGAGATTGCGATTTCCCTTCCCGCGCACGTTCGTCTGATCGTGGTTGCAGAGGAATTACCTGCGCTGAACGAGCCGCTAATGCGCGATATTTTACGCGCGTTGACCGTGAGTCCCGATCAGGTTTTACCCCTGGCGCCTGAGCGCGTCGCCATGCTGCCGCAGGGCAGCCGTTGTAATAGCTGGCGGTTAGGAACTGACGTGCCGCTCCAACTCGAAGGCGCTCAGGTCACGACGCCGGCGTTTAATGAACTCCGGGCAAACCCGGCGGCACGCGCCGCACTATGGCAACAAATCTGCGAACATGAACACGATTTCTATCCTCAGCACGACCGATCTCCCCGCAGCCTGGCAGATTGAGCAACGCGCTCATGCGTTTCCGTGGAGCGAAAAAACGTTTTTCGGCAACCAGGGCGAACGGTATCTCAACCTTAAGCTGACCGCTGATGACAGAATGGCCGCGTTTGCCATTACACAGGTGGTGCTGGACGAAGCGACGCTGTTCAATATTGCCGTCGATCCGGATTTTCAGCGTCGGGGGCTGGGGCGTATGCTGCTTGAGCATCTGATTGATGAACTGGAAAAACGTGGGGTTGTAACGCTATGGCTGGAGGTACGCGCCTCTAACGCTGCCGCCATCGCGCTGTATGAAAGTCTGGGGTTTAACGAGGCGACGATTCGCCGCAATTACTATCCCACGGCACAAGGGCATGAGGACGCCATCATCATGGCGTTACCGATAAGCATGTAATAAAAGAGGCAAGGTGTAATGATGAAGTGGGACTGGATTTTCTTTGATGCCGATGAAACGCTGTTTACGTTTGATTCTTTCACTGGCTTACAGCGGATGTTCCTTGACTATAGCGTCACCTTTACCGCTGAGGATTTCCAGGATTACCAGGCCGTGAATAAGCCGCTATGGGTGGATTATCAGAACGGCGCGATTACTTCATTACAATTGCAGCACGCGCGCTTTCAAAGTTGGGCTGAACGGCTAAACGTTGCGCCGGGGCTGCTGAATGACGCTTTTATTAGTGCGATGGCGGAGATCTGTTCTCCTTTGCCGGGCGCCGTTTCGCTACTTAATGCGATTCGCGGGCAGGCTAAAATCGGTATTATTACTAACGGTTTTACCGCGCTACAACAAACTCGTCTGGAGCGCACCGGGCTGCGCGAGTATTTCGATCTGCTGGTGATTTCCGAGCAGGTTGGCGTCGCGAAGCCCGATCCGAAAATCTTTAACTACGCCCTGGAGCAGGCGGGGAATCCTGACCGCTCGCGCGTATTAATGGTTGGCGATACCGCGGAGTCCGATATTCTTGGCGGCATTAACGCCGGACTGTCGACCTGCTGGCTTAACGCGCATCATCGCGAGCAGCCTGCGGGTATCCATCCAACCTGGACTGTGGCGTCATTAAGCGAACTGGAGCAGCTCCTGTGTAAACACTGATTGCCTCCCCCAGGTTGATGGGTAAAATAGCCGCATTTTTCGTATTCAACATGCGTGGTCAAACGCCGCGCTTACTCAAGAAGATTTGACTATGACGTTGTCTCCTTATTTGCAAGAGGTGGCCAAACGCCGCACTTTTGCCATTATTTCTCACCCCAATAATTAACCCCAAATTAAAGCTCTTTTACTCTTTCAAAATCCTTTCAGTTAATTGAGGTTGAGCTATATAAATCATTTAAATACATTTAGTTATGTGGCTTCTTTAATTGAAAGTTCTTTCATGTAACTTTAAATCGATCAGCTTGCTTTCATCAAAAATCTGTACATATGCTTGTACATAATGTACAAAGCAGCAGAGGTGTTTTGCGATTTGTACAAGGTGAGTAATGGCGCTGTCTGATGCGTGGTTGCGTTCAGTCGTTGGAAAGGAACGTGATAAGGTTTTGGTTAAATCCGATCGTGATGGTCTGTCTGTTAGAGTATCACCGAAAGGTCGCGTAGTGTTCCAATATCGTTATCAGTGGGCGGGGAAAGGTGAGCGTCTTGATATCGGAACTTACCCGGCAACTGGACTAAAAGAGGCCAGAGAAGAAGTTATCCGTCTTCGTGGTGAACTCGAGTCAAACCGCAATCCACGATTGGTCAAGCAGGCTGAAAAACGAAAAGCTACTGAAGCCATGACGGTAGAGTCTGTGATCCGTGCTTGGTATGAAGCATATTGTGTAAAAAATAAAAAAGGTTCTGAACAGATACTCCGCTCGTTTGAGCTGCACCTGTTCTCTAAAATCGGGAATATCCCTCACGATGCAGCTACATTGCATGATTGGTTAGAAGTCCTGGAGCCTCTTAGCACTAAGACTCCTGCAATAGCAGACCGATTGCTAATTAACGCAAAGCAGGCCCACGTCTGGGCGTATAAGAGAAAGCTTATTGAAACTCGCCCGCTGTCGGATATCACGGGTAAAGATATGGATATCCGTAAAGGTCAGAAGAAACGGTTTCTGACACATGATGAAATTAAAATCCTTTATGCTGCGATCGATGGTTCTCGAATGGTTCCTAAATACCGGGCCTTCATTAAACTATTGCTGCATTTTGGCTGCCGTAGTTCAGAGCTAATTACCGCTAGGGTGGATGATTTTGATTTCATTAATAAGGTATGGACTGTACCGCCAGAACGACATAAGACAGGGGATATAACAGGTGAACCGCTAAAGCGCCCCATTATTGAACCGGTTGAAGAGCTTATAAAGTACGTTATCTCTATGAACAATGGTTCCGATATGCTTTTTACTAAGGAAGGATGTAGGGAACCCGTTGGTCGGACATCATTGCAGTCGCTGCCTTACAATTTAATGCAGTACGCATGGCGGCGTTTAGGGTATCAATTCCCCCATTGGTCTCTTCATGATTTGAGACGAACAGCACGAACAAACTTTTCTGATCTTACTGCGCCTCATATTGCAGAAATAATGCTCGGTCATAAACTGCCAGGGGTATGGCAGGTTTATGACAAGAGCGATTATTTAGAAGAACAGCGTAAAGCTTACCAGGCATGGTGGGAGAGAGTTGAATCGATCGTTACTTGTACTGGTTCAGACAGCAACTGACAGTCCGCTTTGAGCAAGAAGCGGAAGTTGGCAGTTTTGTGGACTGTCCCCACAAAAGTGACTACAGAAATAGTTGCAATTCATAATTGATCATGGGTTGTCAGTTAAACTCGTGGCGATTTAAATAGACTAATTGGGAGTGCGTCCATTACTTATATCTTGTAATGTTAACTATCAGAAATGATACAAAGATAATATGTCTTTAAAGAAAAGGCTGATGGCGAAAAGTGGCCCGATGAGGGCCACAATACGGCTGTCACTTAGACGTAAATATCAATGGTGCCAGCGGTATTTGTATCGTCTTTTTTCTCTTCTTTTTTATCAGGCTGAACTGTCGCGTCTTTATTCTTTTTCTCTGCCTGCTGCCTTAACAACTGCTCCAGTTGAGCCCTGAGGCTTTCAATTTGCTTCTGTACCAATGCAGCCATTTCTTTTTTCTGCTGTGTCGTCATCCCCTCTTCCGATGAGATTTTCCCAAGCTTTTCAGTCAGCACCTGAATTTGTCTTGTGATTTTGGCTATTTCTGATGTTCCTTCCGGGGCGGAGTTGTTTGAAATAACGGTTGAGGTATTCCCCTGAATTGTGACAGACATAGATTTCTCCTTTTAAAAAAGCACTATCGGCATGCACAAAAAAATCTTTAATCGTATTTCTTGTGTCATTAATTATTTGATGTTCAGATTGTTTTCCTCGCGGGCTGGCGCGCCTCAAAAAGTAAAGCTTGTTGACAGGGGTAAACGTTCGGCAATAATTTTCTGCCGCATGCGGGTGTTGCATAAAACGTGCTACGTTCCTTTATCGACAGGTCAGGTCACCGCTCACCCGCCGACGAGAAAGCAACACTGACATGCTAAAGCAAAAAATAGATGAATAAGTTGAGTTGTGTATATGTAGCCTGACCGTCACAAAGTATATGGTGTCTGTACCAGTAAGATGATGGCCGGACTCTTTAAAAACGAGCTGACCTGCACAATACAGGATGGACTTAGCAATGGCTGCTCCTGGCACAGAGCAGACAGTCAGATTTGTTTGGTCTGTGCCATATCTGTGCCAGCTCTCATTTGAGCTAATGTTTGTTACTCTATTACTCCAGCAAACCTATATATCTTGCGTGATGCCCATTTATTTGGGCAGGATTTAATATCAGGATCTGGAAAATCTGGTCTGTATTTCTGGCCAGTCCTCCTGTTTACGCTGTTCCAGCGAAGCACCGTCGATATTGAAACGCCACAGAATTCGGCGACTTGTTTTGTTGTCATTAAGTTGTTCATTGCTGCCCCTCCAGTGATTGTTCGGTTGAAAGACTCATGCGCATGTGCGTAACTCCGATAACTCGTTAAAGCGCTCCATAAACATCCCGTAGGCATGGCCCGGAGCCAGTGGAATAACTTTGAACATCTCTGTTGCCGGGATACCTTCCAGTACTGGCCAGAAAGAGCCATCATCAAGCCCGAGATCGCGGCGTTCGGTTGCCAGCATGATGAGATCGGCATATTTCACAGGCGTGCTCATAACCGGGGGTAACCCGTATTTCTCACGGATTACGGCGTCTATTTTTTCTTCCATCCGTTTATAGTCAGGAAGAAGGCGTTTCAGTGGAGCGGGAATATCCTGGCAATACGCTTCTGTTGCATCATGCATTAACGCTTCAAAAGCAAATTCCTGCGGTACCAGTTGGCTGCAAAGCACCGCATGTTGGGCGACGCTGTAGAAGTGTGAAAGATGTCCTGCAAAGCGACAGATATTTGAAAGGGAAACCGCGATATCGTTAATAACGATGTCGTCTTTATCTATCTTGTCATAATAAAAATGCTTCCCGGAAAAAGTTTTAATAAATGACATTTTGTTCTCCACGTATATGCGCTGCACCGCGCTGAATTTTTGTAAAAGGAAGCCCTCACCATCCGGCGATTATTGAGTAAATTATGTTTCCATAAATGCCCCCGCAGGGGCATTTGCAGTAATGAAATCAGGCGGTGAAAGTACCAATAAATGTTTCTACTTTGCTGTCTTTAAATTTCTCAACAAGCAGATCACGAAATTCGTTAGCCATTTCTTCCTGCACCGCTTCCAGCTGAATAATGCGCAGAACCAGTACAGGACGATCGCCAGTGATAATGCTGAGGCGTAATTTAAACGGACGTTCTTTCAGGCCTTCAAACGGAACGCATTTAAATTCAAATGCCACTGGCATAATGTCTTTGGTTTTCGCTTCGACAGACTCCATCAGAGAGCGTTTGCCGCTGAAGTCATTGTCTTCAAAATCAGCGGTCTGGTTTGCTTCAATTGTGATTTTACGGACTGCCGCAGCCGCTTTGGTTGCCTGAATGGTGTCACCATTAGCATCAAAGCCCACAAGGTAGTCGGCCCAGTCTTCAATCCATTCTGCCAGTGACTTCTGGGAGTTACGCTCGCCATTAACAGACAACAGAGCAGAAAACGGTGCTGTCTTTTTCAGTTTGAGGGTGGCGGTGTTATCTGCGTGACCTGGTTCATCAATAGTACCCAGGTTAAGCACACTGACGGCTCGCATATTATCGGCATCGATAAAGCAGCGGGTGCCTTCATCTGCAAGATCTTTAGAATAACGGGTAAAGTCATCGATGCTGGCAGTGGAAAGCGCACCACGGAAACGGAAGCGATTTAAATTAAATTTTTCCAGATCATGAATGCGGAAATTCTCAGGCAATGCCACAGCATCGGCACCAATCTTACTGATAATTTCATTAACACCCTGAGCAGAAATAAGGGCATGGATTTGATTAATTGCGGTTGCGTCTAAGTTCTGAGACATAATAAGTCCTCACTATATAAAGATATTCAGTGATGAGATAAATAATCAGTTAATTAAGAACGATATTAATGACCTGCTGCGCGGAGTTTTCCGTCAGGTTCACCGGCAAGAGTCAGTAATTGTCCCTGGTCTTCCTGCAGAATAGTCAGGCGACCACCGCGATTGACATACATCGGCGTTTCGGTGGTGTCTTCTTCGGAAATTTTCCCGCGGTTAGTCGGGCGAACATATGAGAGTTTGTGTTTGATTTTCACACGGTTCTCATCAAACGGTTCGATTTCCAGGTTGAGCGAGACCTTACCTTTGGTTTTCGTGTTCATCACACCGGAAGCGACTTCACTGAGAACTGCGCCGATTTTGGTTTCAAATACGCCGCCGTCCAGCTCCCCGATAAATGCCTGCACATCAGTACTGCGTTCGCTAGCCATTTTGCTGCTCCTCATCATATCGACCCTGCAAGGTCGGTTGGTTTCTCCACAAAACAGAGAAGAACACCTGCGGTGGCAGCCGCCCGGGTGGATTGGGTTATGAGCCCGTCGTCCGGTGATGCTCTTCTCTGTTTTGTAAAAAGAGCGGTACCAGCCGGAAGCAAGTGTACAAACTGGTACCGCCAAAGCAGTGGCTGTTGTGGTGGGGTTGTCACTTAAGCGTATGGTCAACCTGACAACCCGGTGCCACTAATGGGGTAAGGATAACCCCGCCATACTTACCGCCGCGCCATTTCGCGGATTACCACAACGCTGAGAGCACTTAGCCAGTTATGGCACCACACTTTGTCGCGGCTCCATAAATGCCCTCATCGTTGCACCCTGGTCTCTTCCCAGGCGTCAAACCGAATCGCCACGCTGGTTAGGCGTCTTATCAGCATCCTCATTGACTTGCACATTCCGGCTACCTGGTTTGTTTGCCCGAGCAAGGAGTGGATTGTCCCCTTTAACGTCCCCAGACCGCTAACGACGCATGTGCCATACGCCGTGTTACAACCAAATTTTGTCAGGACCTTGTTTGTTGGTCTGGAAAGAAAGATAAAATGAAATTGCGTAACGTGCAAGTATTTTATTGCGAGACATGCAATAGCGTGAGTAATGAAAAGCCACCTTCTGGTGGCTAATTGATGTTGAGGTAGGGGGTTAATTGTGTCGCTTAAGGGTTTGTGACTGACTGATTAAGACCTTTCCAAAGACCATAAACCGGTGTTCGTTTTCGCTGGTAATTCCCCATTCGCGGTAAATCTGATTATCAGAAATTACCAGCAGTTTATCAGGTATCATTTGCAGTCGTTTGACGTAAATTTTATCATCAAAACCAAATACATATATACCATCCCCATCAAACTGATTGATACTGATATCAACGAAGATGAGATCTCCTGGCTCAATGGTTGGACACATACTGTCCCCACGAACGTTGATAACTTTAATGTGATTTGCTGGTCGTCCACCAAACATCGATACAGCATTATCAGTTCTGTATTCAATGGCATGAATCACATCAATGACATCACCGCCCTGGATAAGGCCATTTCCCGCACTGGCACTGACATCCAGCATTTCAATACGGAATACATCCTTCACCTGCGCAACATCCTCACTAATACTGTTTTTACATACAGTATTACTTTTGAGGTCTGAGGTAAAGAGATCAGCAATATCAACACCTAAGCTCCTGGCAATATTACTCAGGGCTTGTTCAGTGAATTGTTTCTGCTTACCTGTTTCGAGGCGCGAGATATTCGCCGCATCCACTCCTATTGCTTCAGCGAGATCGGCGATTTTCATGTTCTTCGCCTGGCGAAGTTGTCTGACTCGATTTCCTATGTTCATGCGTTTATTACATTTCTTTATTGCGCGTTAAGCAAATCAACTTGCGCAAAATATTTGCGTGAAATAATATGCTCATCACGCAATATGTGGAGGTTATATGCAATCACCATTACGGAATGTGCGTAAGGCGCACGGATTTACTTTGCAGCATGTTGCTGCGGGCGTTCAGGTCAATCCAGCGACGCTGAGTCGTATTGAAAGACTGGAACAAATTCCATCTATCGATCTTGCAGAACGTCTGGCCAATTTTTTTAAGGGTGAAATCAGCGAAATGCAGATTCTTTATCCGGCACGTTTTCAATCTAGCCAAAACCAGAATGGGTTTAAACCACAGGAACAGGAGGTAAGCCGTGGGTAAGCATCATTGGAAAGTGGAAAAACAACCTGAGTGGTACGTGAAAGCTGTCAGAAAAACTATCGCGGCATTGCCTGGGGGTTACGCTGAAGCTGCTAACTGGCTGGATGTAACAGAGAACGCTTTATTCAACCGCCTTCGTGCAGATGGCGATCAGATTTTCCCGCTGGGATGGGCAATGGTTTTACAGCGCGCGGCTGGCACTCACTACATTGCGGATGCTGTCGCACAATCTGCTGGTGGGGTGTTCGTATCGCTTCCTGAAATTGAGGAAGTAGAGAACGCCGATATAAACCAGCGCCTGCTGGAAGTCATCGAACAGATCGGGAATTACTCAAAGCAGATTCGTTCGGCAATCGAAGATGGGGTCGTGGAGCCACACGAGCAGACAGCAATTAATGATGAGTTGTATCTGTCAATTTCGAAGCTCCAGGAGCATGCAGCACTGGTCTACAAAATCTTCTGCGCTCCAGAAAAGAGTGACGCCCGCGAGTGTGCAGCTCCGGGCGTCGTGGCGTTTTGTGTCTGTGGAGAAACTAACGCATGAACAGTTTAACGGCAAATAACCGTTTGTCGCAACAGCTGGTGGTCAGTGTCGCTGAACACCTGTTGTTACGGCATGAATGCAGATTACCAGATCACCTGGCTGTAAGTAACCACAGAGAACTTTACCTGACTGTGGGGGGCGAGTTGTGCAGGAACTTAACCGCTGGTTTCGTGACGGAAGAGGGCTTTATGTCCATGTTATTCGTTGGGAGCCAGAAACACAGCGCGTTATCTATCTTCGCAAAGACTACCCGCATGAGTGCTTTAGCCCTTTGTGGAAATTCAGGCGTGATTTTGTTGAGTGTGAAGGACCACCAGCACATTGATTCTGCCATTCCGGGACGTTACACTGTTCAGGCACCTTATAAAGCGGGTGCCGGGATTGGCGTCCTGGAAATGTTATCGGCGATATATGACGCGCCAGCGTCTTTTTTATCGTCTGCGTCTGTGCACACCCAAATTATGGTGGGCTGGACGGGGGCACCGAAAGGTGCGCCGGTTTCCGATAACGCCGGTTACGCCAACCCCGTTCAGTTCACCACCAGCGAAATTGGCGTTTCCGGTGGTGAAGGTAATTCACTGTTATCGGAGGCTGCCATCATGGCTACGATCCCAACCCTCACTCAACCTGAAATTGCCATCGTTGATGGTCAGGCTGTTACTTCATCCCTGGCTGTTGCCAACTTCTTCTCCAAACGTCATGACGATGTACTGAAAAAGATCCGCACGCTTGAATGCTCTGCATCATTCACTTCCCGCAATTTTTCGGTGAGTGATTACACCGATTGCACAGGCCGCAAACTACCTTGCTATCAAATAACCCGCGACGGCTTTGCGTTTCTTGCTATGGGTTTCACGGGTAAACGTGCTGCCCAGTTCAAAGAGGCATACATCAATGCCTTTAACCAGATGGAGAAACAGCTTTCAAATCCCTCTGTACTGAGCGACGTTGCACATAACGCCAGCGTTCTCTATTCCTACATTTCATCAATTCATCAGGTCTGGCTGCAGCAGCTTTATCCTATGTTGGCAAAAGCCGAATCTCCGCTGGCTGTTAGCTTGTATGACTATATTAATGATGCTTCGGCACTGGCCTGCCTCATAAATTTGTCGCTGAACCCTTCAGAGGTAAGGGGGCGCAAATGATCCGGAATATTTTCAAACGGTTTACCAATCAGACTTTCCGTTGTCCTCGTCCGGGTCAGTGGTACACCACACCTGCAGGGCATGTTCTACGTGTTAGCCTGGTGGACCGTGAATGTCAGAAGGTGATTTGTGAACCGCTGGGCCGTAATTACCGCGTCAGTATGCCGCTTATAACCTTTCGCTCCGGAAAAAACATGAAGCATCTCGGAGGTGCAGCATGAGTATGGAGCTGATGGTTAAAGCGATGAAAATTCGAGTGGGTAATCCATTGCGAAAACTGGTTCTGATCAAGCTGGCTGATAATGCCAGCGATCAGGGTGAGTGCTGGCCCAGCTACCAGCATATTGCTGACCAGTGCGAGATTAGCAAACGTTCTGTGATGAATCATATTGCGGCCCTTTGTGAGTCCGGGCTGGTAAAAAAAGTCACCCGGAAAGGTGAAAAAGGTAACTCAAGTAATATCTATCTCCTTCATCTGGATGGTGCAGGAGATTCACTAGGGGGTAGTGCAAATAATTCACTATCTGGTGCAGCAAATTCACCAGGTAGTGCAGGAGTTGCACCAGGGGGTAGTGCAGGAGATTCACCCAGAACCAGTCACTCTTTTGAACCAGTCAAAGAACCAGTCAATGAACCAATAGCTGTTGGTGCATCTGCTGATGAGTCTGTGCGAGTTCGTTCAAACCGACCGGAATACTCTCCGGAGTTTGAGCAGGCATGGCTGGCATATCCCAAACGTGCTGGTGGCAATTCAAAATCTGCAGCCTTCAAAGCCTGGAAAGCCCGTTTGAATGAGGGGGTAAACCCCGAAACCATGCTGGAAGGTGTGAAACGCTATGCGGGCTGGGTATCTGCGATGGGTAACAGCGGCACACAATTTGTGAAACAGGCTGTCACGTTCTTTGGTCCGGATCGTCATTTCGAAGAATCCTGGGAAGTTCCTGCGGTATCTGCAGCCAGACGTGAGGACCCGTACTTCAAAGCCAGTTACGACAACGTGGACTACAGCCAGATCCCGGCAGGATTCAGGGGGTGATCATGAGTCTTTTGAATGAAGTTCAGAAATTCATTGAAGCCCATCCGGGGTGTACTTCCGGAGACATTGCGGATGCTTTTGCAGGTTACTCACGGCAGCGCGTTCTGCAGTCAGCAAGCAAGTTACGTCAGAGTGGGCGTGTGGCTCACCGTTGTGAAGGAGATACACGCAGACATTTCCCGCGCCTGACTGAGAGAGCGCAGGAACCGGAACCACAACCAGTTCGTGAAACCAGACCTGTGCGCAATTTCTATGTCGGCACTAACGATCCGCGGGTGATTTTGTGCCTGACCCGCCAGGCGGAAGAACTGGAGTCCAGGGGCTTATACCGTCGTGCTGCAACGGTGTGGATGGCGGCATTCCGTGAAAGCCACTCCCAGCCAGAACGAAATAATTTTCTGGCGCGTCGTGAACGGTGTTTACGGAAAAGCAATAAGCGGGCTGCATCAGGTGAAGAGTGGTATCTGTCAGGGAATTACGTGGGGGCTTAATGAGTAATAAATATTGCCAGGCGCTGGTGGAACTGCGGAACAAACCAGCCCATGAACTGAAGGAAGTGGGCGATCAGTGGCGCACGCCGGATAACATTTTCTGGGGAATTAACACCCTGTTTGGTCCGTTTGTTCTGGATCTGTTCACTGACGGTGATAACGCCAAATGTGCCGCGTATTACACGGCGGAAGACAACGCGCTGGCGCATGACTGGTCAGAACGTCTTGCGGAGCTTAAAGGGGCTGCCTTTGGTAATCCCCCATACAGCCGCGCCAGTCAGCATGAGGGGCAATACATCACCGGCATGCGTTACATCATGAAACATGCCAGTGCCATGCGTGATAAGGGTGGGCGCTATGTTTTCCTGATCAAAGCTGCCACCAGCGAAGTGTGGTGGCCGGAAGATGCAGACCATATTGCTTTTATTCGCGGGCGTATTGGTTTTGAACTGCCTGCCTGGTTTATCCCGAAGGATGAGAAGCAGGTGCCGACAGGCGCGTTCTTCGCTGGTGCTATTGCTGTTTTCGACAAGACCTGGAAGGGACCGGCAATCAGCTATATCGGGCGCGATGAACTTGAGGCATGTGGTGAGGCGTTTCTGGCGCAGGTTCGTCAGCAGGCGGAAAAACTGGTCAGGGAGATGGCGGCATGACGACGTTAACTCAATGCCAGCAGCAGGTGCTGGATATGCTGATTTCTTATCAGAAAGAACGTGGTTTCCCGCCAACCAATCAGGAGGTGGCAACCATGCTGGGATACCGTTCGGTGAATGCAGCGGTGGAGCATCTTCGTGCGCTGGAGAAAAAAGGCGTCATCACGATAAAGCGTGGCGTGGCCCGGGGGATAACGCTTCATACCGCGGTGAAGGACGACGACAGCGAGGCGGTCGGGATTATCCGCTCACTGCTTGCCGGTGAGGAAAACGCAAGGCTGCGTGCAACCCACTGGTTACATGAGAGGGGCCTGAAAGTATGAAGCTGATTCTGCCTTTCCCGCCCAGCGTGAACACCTACTGGCGACACCCCAACAAAGGGGCATTTGCTGGTAAGAGCCTGATAAGCGCGGCGGGGCGAAAATTTCAGAGCGCGGCGTGCGCAGCAATAGTTGAGCAGTTACGTCGTCTGCCAAAACCAACGTCGGCACCTGCTTCAGTGGAGATCGTGTTGTTTCCTCCGGATAACCGGATCCGCGATCTGGACAACTATAACAAGGCGCTGTTTGACGCCCTGACCCACGCGGGTGTGTGGGAAGACGACAGACAGGTGAAAAGAATGCTGGTGGAGTGGGGACCGGTTATCCCGAAAGGGAAGGTCGAGATCACTATCAGTAAGTATGAGAAACCGGCGGGTGCAGCCGCCTGATTAAGAGGAGAAACGAAGTATGAATAATCTGATGGTTATTGATGGTATTGAAGTTCGCCGTGATGCTTATGGGCGTTACAGCCTGAACGATCTGCACAGGGCAGCCGGGGGAGAACAAAAAAACCGCCCGAAATACTGGCTCTCCAATAAGCAAACCTGTGAATTGATTGAACAACTTTTCACCGAGGGTGGAATTCCGCCTCTGGAACAAAATCAACCAGTTAGCGTCATTAATGGCGGAAATAACCAGGGGACGTATGTCTGCAAAGAACTGGTGTATGCCTATGCAATGTGGATCAGCCCGTCATTCCATCTGAAGGTGATCCGTACTTTCGATATGGTAACCAGCGCACCGGAAAAATTATCCGGGCAGGCTGCTGACAAGATGCAGGCTGGAGTGATTCTGCTGGACTTTATGCGCAGGGAGTTAAACCTGTCTAACTCTTCAGTGCTTGGTGCCTGTCAGAAACTCCAGGAGGCTGTTGGCTTACCGAATCTGGCACCTCGCTATGCCATTGATGCTCCTGCTGACGCGCCAGATGGCTCAAGTCGCCCTACGCTGTCGCTGAGTGCACTGCTGAAGCAGTATGGTATCCGCCTGACGGCTAATCAGGCATATCACCAGATGGTGAAGCTGGGGATCGTTGAACAACGCGAACGATACAGCCGTACCGCGATTAACAACATCAAAAAATTCTGGTCGCTGACGGCGAAAGGCTGCATGTTCGGCAAGAACATCACCAGTCCTGCAAATCCGCGCGAGACGCAGCCGCACTTCTTCGAATCCCGATTCCCTGAGCTGTTAAAGCTGCTCGATACCGTTCATTGAGGTGACCGTGAGAGCACTACTGACCCCTGAAATTGCCCCGCGTATGGGGATCGTATTGTTCAGACCAGGTTCAGAGCTGATGCCCCTGTTTATGCAGGGGCGTGTCCTGCTGGAGCCTGAGCCGGAACGTTATTCATCTTTCGCCAGTGGTGCCGTTCCGGCGGCATCACAACCGCTGGCGGATGATCCTGCCGTTCGGGCTGTGTTCCGCAATGAAGCGGTGATCCGTCGTGCTGGTGGCGTGGAATGTCTTGAAAGCTGGTTACTTCGTGAAAAGAGCTGTCAGTGGCCTCATTCCGACTGGCACAGCGAGAACATGACAACAATGCGACACGCGCCGGGCGCAATCCGTCTGTGCTGGCACTGCGATAACCAGCTGCGTGATCAGTTCACGGAACGGCTGGAATCAATGGCAACGGATAACTGTGCCCGCTGGGTGTTGTCTGTTGTGCGTCGGGATCTCGGTTTTGATGACAGTCACGTTGTGACAATGCCGGAACTGTGCTGGTGGCTGATTCGTAATGACCTGGCGGATGCCTTACCGGAAAGTGCAGCCCGTAAGGCACTGAGATTACCGAAGCCTGTTGTGCCGTCTGTCACCCGGGAAAGTGACCTTGTGCCTTCGGTTCCTGCCACCAGCATCATCCAGGATAAGGCGAAAAAGGTGCTGGCGCTGAAAGTGGATCCGGAGTCGCCGGAGTCTTTTATGTTACGCCCAAAACGTCGCCGCTGGGTTAATGAAAAGTACACACGCTGGGTTAAGACACAGCCGTGTGCATGTTGTGGAAAGCCTGCTGATGATCCCCACCACCTGATAGGCCACGGTCAGGGTGGAATGGCTACAAAAGCGCATGACCTCTTTGTGTTGCCTTTGTGCAGAAAGCATCACGACGAGCTGCATGCGGATACCGTGGCATTTGAAGAGAAGTATGGTTCCCAGCTGGAGCTGATATTTCGTTTTATCGATCGCGCGCTGGCAATTGGCGTGCTGGCCTGATTTTTTCGGAGAAAGGTGATGCGTGATATTCAGATGGTTCTGGATCGTTGGGGAGCATGGGCGGCGAGTGATAGTTCAGGAGTAGATTATTCTCCTATAGCTGCTGGGTTTAAAGGGCTTCTTCCCTATACAAGCAAAACACGTCAGGCTTGTTCAGATAGTGATGCATTAATTATTGAAGGTTGTCTTGCACGTCTAAAGCAAAAAAGACCTGATGAGCATTCGCTTCTTGTGGCACATTATTTATACAGAATATCCAAGCGTAAGATTGCAAAGGCGCGTGGAAAGGATGAGAAACTAATACGCATTGAGATACAGATGGCTGAGGGGTTTATTGATGGATGCCTTTCAATTCTGGATGTTAAACTTGAAATGGATTAGTGAAACCCCGGCTTAAGCCGGGGATGTTTCAGATTGAAGTGTTTTTTTCTTGGGCTCGTTCTTAGATGATTTTGTTTTCTTTTGACGATTGAGTTTTTTCTCTTTGCGTCTGTCAATATAATCGTCCCACCAATCAGGTTTTACTGTTGGGACGATTCTGCAAATATCAGCAATTGCAACAACAATGTTGCTCGATTGCACTCCATCGACGTGCTCTGCCAGTGAGGGAGGAACTTGTTGGTTCATTGGATCGAGGATAAAATCCACACCCTTTATACGGGCATGTTTAGCGGCAGGAACGAAATCAGCATCGCCAGCAATCAGGACGATCACATCAACTAGTTTCTCATGAGCAAGGATAGTTATATCCATACCAAGCTTAATATCGACGGCTTTTTGTTTATATTCGTAGTAGAAATCGTCGTTAGTTAACTCAGACCATTGAATTTCATTACGTAATAGTTTCTTAAGAGTATGTTCTTTTATTTGCCAGTTGCCGACGTTTGAAAGAACACCCATACGAAGTGCCGTTTTACGATTCTTCCTTAGCTCCTCATGAAGCTTGTTTCGTAAAACATTCGGAGCATGTGTCTTGAAGTTTTTAGTTGATGGGGTTTTGTTGTCTCCATCAGGCAAAGGATACTTAATCTGTTTATCAAGCGGCGGGCAGTCGTAATAGTAAATACGGTAAAGCTCAAGTGGTTCACGGTCAGCGTGAGCACCATGTGGAACCTCTACATGAAATTTAACAATTCGCCAGATTATTTTAACAAGTTGTTGGCTGTCTAACTCATGCCCAGGGAAATGTTTTCGTAGAAAGTAATCAATCCGACGGATGAAGTAGCCGCCGTCAATCAAGACTGCTGTTTTCTTCATTGAAAAACTCACAAAAAAAGCTCAGAACCGTTGAGTAGACCCTAAATATTATCTACGAACAGTGCTGAGCTGGTGACGCAATAATTAACTATTGACATTTGCGTTGTCAACAAATTTTGCACTGTTTAAATGTAAATTTTTTCTGCTGTCAACATATAGTGTCATCTTTTGCATGTTGACACTATATAAACGCTTACGCGGTCCGCAAAAATAATTGTATCATGTTAAGAGTGGTTACTTCGACTCCTTCCTTAAAACCGCAGTTGAGCGGTTTTTTTGTACCTGTAAACCTGGTGCAGTACAGTAAACACGCTGGTGGTCGTGAATACTGGCTTTTTATCTTGCTGGCTTTTTAGACAAGAGTTATTGGTATGTCATGTTAACCAGAAGGGAAAAAGACATGCTAAAACAGCAAGATATGACAGAAACCGCCGCCGTAGTCCTTCATTTCCTACCTGCTGACAAGTGGGTAACGCCACGCATGATGACGAGAACTACCGGAGTAAGCGAAGCCCGGTGCCAGTTAATACTGACTCAGTTAGTTCTGGCGGGGCTGGCGAAGGATAACGGCGGGTATGGGAATAAATTCAGACGCTGCCAGTAATGGCGGTTTCCTGCTGTGAAAATGGGCGGCTGGTGGGTGTTGGTAGCACCTGCCAGCCATTCGCTCATGCTTACTGGTCACAAGCGAACCACGGCCCACTGCTTTAGCGCAAAAGCAGAGTGAGCCTACCAGAGTTACGCTTACTGATCCATGAAAGATACTGTAAAAATAAACAGTGTTGATTTAATCAACGCTGATTGCCTGCATTTTATTCAGTCCCTGCCTGATGATTCCATTGACCTGATTGTTACCGATCCGCCGTACTTCAAGGTGAAACCCAACGGCTGGGACAATCAGTGGAAAGGGGACGAAGATTACCTTAAGTGGCTGGACCACTGTCTGGCCCAGTTCTGGCGGGTGTTAAAACCTGCCGGAAGCCTTTACCTGTTCTGTGGGCATCGCCTGGCATCTGATATTGAGATCATGATGCGTGAACGTTTCAACGTGCTTAACCATATCATCTGGGCGAAGCCGTCCGGACGTTGGAATGGGTGTAATAAAGAAAGTCTGCGCGCATATTTTCCTGCCACAGAGCGCGTTCTGTTTGCTGAACATTACCAGGGGCCATATCGCGGCAAAAGTGACGGCTATGCAGCAAAAGAAAGGGAACTCAAACAGCACATAATGGCACCGCTGATATCGTATTTCAGGGATGCTCGTGCCGAACTGGGTATAACGGCAAAACAAATTGCCGAAGCCACAGGTAAGAAAAATATGGTTTCCCACTGGTTTGGTGCCAGTCAGTGGCAGTTGCCGAATGAGGCTGACTATCGGAAGTTACAGGCACTGTTTTCCCGTATAGCGGCAGAGAAGTTTCAGGAACAACAACTGGAACAACCACACCACCAGCTGGTGGCATCTTATGATTCACTGAATCGCAAATATTCTGAATTGCTGGATGAGTTTAAATCTCTCCGGCGCTATTTCTCCGTATCAGTCTCCGTGCCTTATACCGATGTCTGGATGCATAAACCCGTTCAGTTCTACCCGGGGAAACATCCGTGTGAGAAACCGGCGGATATGCTCAGGCAAATAATCAATGCCAGTAGTCGACCTGGTGATCTGGTTGCTGATTTTTTTATGGGATCCGGTTCCACAATAAAAGCAGCAATGGCGCTGGGGCGTCGGGCCTTAGGTGTTGAGCTTGAGTCAGAGCGGTTTAACCAGACAGTGAAAGAGATAAACGAGCTGGTGGGGAAATAATCTGGTGGCCACGCAGGTGGCCTTTTTATTTCCATTACACAGCACCCGCATCTGCGAGGTGGGGTTATGAAATCCATGGATAAGTTAACAACGGGTGTCGCCTATGGCACCTCAGCAGGTAGTGCCGGTTACTGGTTTTTACAGCTGCTCGATAAAGTCACGCCCTCACAGTGGGCAGCAATAGGTGTGCTGGGTAGCCTGGTATTTGGCCTGCTGACGTACCTGACAAACCTTTATTTCAAGATTAAAGAAGATAAGCGCAAGGCTGCGAGAGGTGAATAATGCCTCCATCATTACGAAAAGCAGTTGCTGCTGCTATTGGTGGCGGAGCAATTGCTATAGCATCAGTGTTAATCACTGGCCCAAGTGGTGACGATGGCCTGGAAGGTGTCAGCTACATACCATACAAAGATATCGTTGGCGTATGGACTGTATGTCACGGACACACCGGAAAAGACATCATGCTCGGTAAAACGTATACCGAAGCAGAATGCAAAGCCCTCCTGAATAAAGACCTTGCCACGGTTGCCAGACAAATTAACCCGTACATCAAAGTCGATATACCGGAAACAACGCGCGGCGCTCTTTACTCGTTCGTCTACAACGTGGGTGCTGGCAATTTCAGAACATCGACGCTTCTTCGCAAAATAAACCAGGGCGATATCAAAGGCGCATGTGACCAGCTACGTCGCTGGACATACGCTGGCGGTAAGCAATGGAAAGGCCTGATGACTCGTCGTGAGATTGAGCGTGAAGTCTGTTTATGGGGGCAACAATGAGCAGAGTAACCGCGATTATCTCCGCTCTGGTTATCTGCATCATCGTCTGCCTGTCGTGGGCGGTCAATCATTACCGTGATAACGCCATCGCCTACAAAGAACAGCGAGATAAAAAAGTCAGTGAGCTGAAGCAGGCGACCGCCACCATTACTGACATGCAGCAGCGCCAGCGTTCTGCTGATGCACTCGATGCTAAATACACGAAGGAGTTAGCTGATGCGAAAGCTGAAAATGATGCTCTTCGGCGCAAGCTTGATAATGGTGGTCGGGTGTTCGTCAAAGGAAAATGCCCTGTGCCATCCTCAGCCGAAACCTCCAGCGCCTCCGGCATGGGCAATGATGCCACCGTCGAACTCTCTCCAGTTGCTGGACGAAACGTTCTCGGTATCCGGGACGGAATTATCCGCGACCAAACAGCACTGAGAACGCTTCAGGAATACATCAGGACGCAATGCCTTCGATGATAGCGATAATTTTACTCATCATCCTTCACATCTGGCTCTGTAGACAGGGTGGTGATCACTTCTGGAGTGAATCCAGATTAAACATCTCATTGCTGATGCTTGATATTGAGCATCTTGCGCGCGGTAAGGGGCTGCGTTGAGATAAGAGCCAGTCATTACAAATACCAGGATTTAGCCTCGCATTCGCGGGGCTTTTTATTGCCATTACAAAAGCCATTCCCTACAGAGTGGCTTTGATAATGGCTTATACCCTACACGGGATAACTTAACTGATATCCCTTTTAACGGATAAAGGTATTCAAGCCTGACACATCATGCGCTGTATCGTCGCCGTATTCCCGTATTAACAGAGACCGTAGCCCGACGGGGAACTCCTTCTGCGCGAGTGTGCGGGAATAATCAAAAACGATGCACACCGGGTTTTTACCGCGTTTATGGTTCGCGGGTTTGTCCCTCATGCTCGCCAGTCCTGTGCGGGGGTGGAAGAAACAGGACACTTACACAGATTCTTGTGGGCACGATGCTATGCCTTTCTGGATTATCCCGATGCCATTCATGCAAGGCGTTGTATCAGACGTTCGTCAGAGCTGTCAGGCTGACGGGTCCTCCCGGTGGGGTGGCCTGCCACGGGGCGGGAGCGTCGCGGAAAAAGGCTAGTTTTTGAAATTTCATTCGTCATCACCACCACTGTAATAGATTGATATTACAGTGGTTTTATTTTTATGGTGTCGATTTTGATTGTTTTTTGTTCATCACTAACACCGTTTGCCTAAAGTTGTTCGCAAGATGCATGTTTAAAACATTCTGGAGCGGGTATGGATCGAGAGTTAAAAAATCTGACGCTGAATATCAGTCAACTGGCGGCACTGTCAGGTGTACATCGCCAGACTGCTGCGGCAAGGCTGCAAAATCTACCCGTTGCAGGGGGACATGAAAGCAACCTCAAGCTTTATCGGGTGGTTGATATTGTGTCGGCATTTCTGGCATTACCACCGCCGGTTGCAGAAGGCGAAATGGACGCGCATGAGCGCAAAGCCTGGTATCAGTCTGAACGTGAGCGGCTTAAGTTCGAACAGGAAACGGCTCAACTCATTCCGGCCAGTGATGTCAGACGGGAGTTTGCCATCTGGGCAAAAGCGGTCGTGCAGGTGCTGGAGACATTACCGGATATTCTTGAACGTGACTGCGGTCTGCAGCCTGCCGCTGTGAGCCGTGTTCAGTCCATTATTGATGATCTGCGCGATCAGATAGCCCTGCGGGTGACTGAAGCAGGTGCGGATGATGAGGAGGAATTACAGCAGGAGGAGTAATGCTGCATCAGGAAACCGCAAAGGCAGCACGAACCGATTCAGGTTATATCCTTCGCGCACCGAGACGAATGCGGGTTGCTGATGCCGTTGCTCAGTATATGCGGGTGCCCATGGGGGCAGGGAACTCAGTCCCGTGGGATCCGCTGGTGGCACCGTATGTTATTGAGCCTATGAACTGCCTGGCCTCGCGTGAATACGACGCAGTGATATTTGTTGGCCCGGCACGAACCGGCAAGACTATCGGCCTGATTGACGGCTGGGTGATTTACAACGTGATTTGCGATCCTGCTGATATGCTGATCATTCAGATGACGGAGGAAAAAGCCCGCGAACACTCCAAAAAACGACTCGCCAGAACGTTTCGCGTCAGCCCGGAAGTGGTCAGTCGCCTGAGTCCGAACAAAAATGACAACAACGTTTATGACAGAACATTCCTTGCTGGCAACTACCTGAAAATCGGCTGGCCGTCAGTCAATATCATGTCTTCATCAGATTATAAATGCGTGGCGCTGACGGATTATGACCGTTTTCCGGAAGATATTGATGGTGAGGGGGATGCCTTCTCTCTTGCCTCAAAACGTACCACCACATTTATGTCCAGTGGTATGACGCTGGTGGAGAGTTCCCCCGGCAGGGATGTGAAGGATGTGAAATGGCGACGGACTTCACCGCATGAGGCTCCACCAACCACGGGGATCCTGTCGCTCTATAACCGTGGCGATCGCCGTCGCTGGTACTGGCCCTGTCCACACTGTGGTGAGTATTTTCAGCCCTGCGGCGATGTGGTTGCTGGTTTCCGTGATATTGCCGATCCTGTGCTGGCAAGTGAGGCGGCTTATATTCAGTGTCCTTCCTGTTCAGGACGGATTTTGCCTGAACAAAAACGCGAGCTGAACGGACGTGGGGTCTGGTTACGGGATGGTGAATCCATCAATGCAGATGGCAGTCGTTATGGTGATCCCCGGCGTTCACGTATTGCGTCATTCTGGATGGAGGGTCCGGCAGCTGCTTATCAGACACTCTCGCAACTCGTTTACAAACTGCTTACTGCAGAACAGGAATACGAGACAACCGGAAGTGAAGAGACACTCAAGACGGTTATCAATACCGACTGGGGATTACCTTATCTTCCCCGCGCCAGCATGGAGCAACGAAAAAGTGAATTGCTTGAGCAGCGGGCAGAGCCAGTTCCTTCCCGCAGTGTGCCGGATGGCGTTAATTTCCTTGTGGCGACAGTGGATGTGCAGGCGGGACGTCATCGCCGTTTTGTGGTTCAGGTAACGGGCTATGGCAGCCGTGGAGAACGCTGGATTATTGATCGTTACAACATCACGCAGTCATTGCGCGGTGACAGCGACGGGGAGAGCCAGCGAATTGATCCGGCCAGCTATCCGGAAGACTGGGATGTCCTGCTGACGGATGTTTTTCATAAAAGCTGGCCGCTGGCCTCCGACCCTTCTCAACAAATGCGACTGATGGCAATGGCGGTGGACTCCGGCGGTGAAGACGGGGTCACTGATAATGCCTATAAATTCTGGCGTCGTTGCCGTCGTGATGGCCTTGGTAAACGTATTTACCTGTTTAAGGGCGACAGCATCCGGCGCGCAAAACTGATCACCCGTACATTCCCTGATAACACCGGACGAACGGGCCGACGGGCGCAGGCCGCAGGTGATGTGCCGCTCTGGCTTCTTCAGACGGATGCCCTGAAAGACCGGGTGAATAACGCGTTATGGCGTGACTCGCCAGGTCCCGGCTATGTGCATTTCCCTGACTGGCTGGGGAGCTGGTTTTACGACGAACTGACGTATGAAGAGCGGAGCAGTGACGGGAAATGGAGTAAGCCGGGTCGCGGTGCCAACGAAGCTTTTGACCTGATGGTGTATGCCGAGGCTCTGGTCATTCTGTATGGATACGAAAAGATCCGCTGGCCGGATGCACCGGAGTGGGCGAGCCGGGAAACCTGGCTGGAGTGTGTCCCGGACAGTACCGAACCGTCACCCTCACCGGAACCGGTATCCACGCCTGTTAAAAAACAAAAACGGAAGAAAACAGTAACTGACGATGTTAACCCCTGGCTGACTTCCGGAGGATGGTTATGAACCAGAATGATATCGAAGCCATGATTCAGCGTTATACGGAAGCTGAAATGGCGGTGCTGGACGGAAAATCCGTCACCTTTAATGGTCAGCAGATGACCATGGAAAACTTATCTGAGATCCGGCAGGGACGGCAGGAGTGGGAGCGCCGCCTTGCGGCTCTGATTACACGACGACGGGGGCATCCTGGGTACCGGCTGGCGAGGTTCTGATGGCAATTCTTGATGATGTGATTGGCGTTTTTTCACCAGGATGGAAAGCGGCAAGGCTGCGTTCCCGTGCGGTGATCCAGGCTTATGAGGCCGTAAAAACGACACGGACACACAAAGCCCGGCGGGAAAACCGAACTGCCGACCAGTTAAGCCAGTACGGGGCCGTGTCGTTACGTGAGCAGGCCCGTTACCTTGATAACAACCACGATCTGGTTATTGGTGTATTTGACAAGCTGGAAGAACGGGTGGTGGGGAAAAACGGGATTATTGTCGAGCCACATCCGGTATTACGCAATGGGGCCATTGCCCGTGATCTGGCAGCGGAGATACGCACCCGATGGAGTGAATGGTCTGTCAGTCCGGAAGTCACCGGGCAGTTTACCCGTCCGATGCTGGAACGTCTGATGCTGCGTACCTGGCTGCGCGATGGTGAGGTGTTTGCCCAGATGGTTTCCGGGCGCATAAACAGCCTGACGCCTTCTGCCGGTGTTCATTTCTGGCTGGAGGCGCTCGAGCCGGACTTTATTCCCATGACCAGTGATGAGAGCAACAGGCTGAATCAGGGCGTGTTTGTTGATGACTGGGGGCGTCCCGAAAAATATCTGGTGTATAAAAGCCGTCCCGTATCCGGGCGGCAGATGGAAACCAAAGAAGTGGATGCAGAGCGAATGCTGCATCTTAAATTTGTTCGCCGTCTGCACCAGATGCGCGGGACGTCTTTGTTGTCCGGTGTGCTGATCCGCCTCAGTGCCCTGAAAGAGTATGAAGATTCTGAGCTGACTGCAGCAAGGATCGCCGCTGCTCTGGGGATGTACATCCGGAAAGGCGACGGGCAGAGCTATGAACCGGATGGTAATGGCAGCAAGGAGAATGAACGCGAGCTTACCATTCAGCCAGGCATTATTTACGACGATCTGAAACCCGGCGAAGAAATCGGAATGGTGAAGTCGGATCGTCCCAATCCTAACCTTGAAACTTTTCGTAATGGTCAGTTGCGTGCCGTGGCGGCGGGCAGTCGTCTGAGTTTTTCCAGTACGGCACGCAACTATAACGGCACTTACAGCGCCCAGCGTCAGGAACTGGTTGAGTCTACTGATGGCTACCTGATCCTGCAGGACTGGTTTATTGGTGCCGTCACCCGCCCGATGTATCGTGCCTGGCTGAAACAGGCTGTGGCATCCGGTGTTATCAGGTTACCCCGCGATCTTGACCGTTCTTCACTGTATACCGCGGTGTATTCCGGACCAGTGATGCCGTGGATTGACCCTGTTAAGGAGGCTGAGGCCTGGAAAATCCAGATTCGTGGTGGAGCGGCGACAGAATCAGACTGGGTACGTGCTGGTGGTCGTAATCCGGATGATGTCAAACGTCGGCGCAAGGCCGAAATTGATGAAAACCGCAAGCTGGATCTGGTATTTGATACCGATCCGGCCAGTGATAAAGGAGGCAGCAGTGCCGCAACGAAACGACAGGAGCCGCAGCACACCGACGACCAGTCCGAAGAATAATTCCTGGTTCAGGATGCAGGCTGGTCACCAGAGTGACGCGGATATTTATATTTATGACGAGATTGGTTTCTGGGGTGTTACAGCGAAGCAGTTTATCAGTGATCTGAATGCACTGGGCGATATCACCCACATTAATCTCCATATTAATTCACCGGGTGGCGATGTCTTTGAAGGCATCGCCATTTTTAATGCGCTGAAAACACATGGTGCGTCCATTACCGTTTATGTCGACGGTGTGGCGGCGTCAATGGCGTCGGTCATTGCGATGGTGGGAAACCCGGTCATTATGCCGGAAAACACCTTCATGATGATTCATAAACCATTTGGCTTTACGGGCGGTGATGCGGAGGACATGCGCACCTATGCCGACCTGCTCGATAAGGTTGAGGCGGTTCTGTTACCCGCTTATGCACAGAAAACCGGGAAAACCACCGATGAAATTGCTGCCATGCTGGCGGATGAGACCTGGATGTCCGGTGCCGAATGTCTGGCACATGGATTTGCTGATCAGGTAACGCCAGCCGTTAAGGCAATGGCATGTATTCAGTCAAAACGTACAGAGGAATTTAAAAAGATGCCGGAATCCATTCGAAACATGATTACTCCGCCACGCAACACTGCTCCACGCGTACAGGATGATGAACCTGCAGCCTCCCGGACGCCAGTGCAGGCAGCAGCACCCGTGGTGGATGAAAACAGTATCCGTGCGCAGGTACTGGCAGAGCAAAAAGCGCGTGTAAACGGTATTAATGATCTGTTTGCCATGTTTGGCGGGCGTTATCAGACGCTGCAGGCTCAGTGTCTTGCCGATCCTGAATGTTCGTTGGAGCAGGCCCGCGAAAAGCTGTTGAACGAGATGGGGCGCGAGTCCACGCCATCCAATAAAAATACCCCGGCTCATATTTATGCCGGTAACGGTAATTTTGTGGGGGACGGGATCCGCCAGGCGCTGATGGCGCGTGCCGGATTTGAAAAAACCGAACGTGATAATGTCTACAACGGGATGACCCTGCGTGAATATGCCCGTATGTCACTGACTGAACGGGGTATTGGGGTTTCCAGTTATAACCCGATGCAGATGGTCGGTGCGGCGTTCACACACAGTACGTCTGACTTCGGTAATATTCTGCTGGATGTTGCGAACAAAGCCATTCTGCAGGGCTGGGAAGATGCCCCTGAAACCTATGAACAGTGGACGCGGAAAGGTCAGTTGTCTGATTTTAAAATTGCCCATCGTGTGGGTATGGGGGGCTTCAGTGCTCTGCGTCAGGTGCGTGAAGGGGCGGAATATAAATACGTCACCACCGGAGATAAACAGGCCACTATTGCATTGGCGACCTATGGCGAGCTGTTCAGTATCACCCGTCAGGCCATTATCAATGATGATCTGAATATGCTGACCGATGTCCCGATGAAACTGGGCCGTGCGGCGAAATCCACTATTGCCGATCTGGTTTATGCCATTCTGACGTCTAACCCGAAAATCTCCACAGATAATGTAAGTCTGTTCGATAAAGCGAAACATGCAAACGTACTGGAGAGCGCTGAAATGGACGTGGCATCGCTGGATAAAGCCCGCCAGTTGATGCGCGTTCAGAAAGAGGGGGAGCGTCATCTGAATATTCGTCCTGCGTTCGTACTGGTACCGACGGCGATGGAGTCTGTTGCTAACCAGGTCATTCGCTCCTCAAGTGTCAAGGGGGCTGACATTAACGCCGGTATTATTAACCCGGTGAAAGATTTTGCGACCGTTATTGCAGAGCCTCGTCTTGATGATAACAGCCAGACCACTTTCTACCTGGCTGCGTCCAAAGGCTCCGATACGATTGAAGTGGCTTATCTCAACGGTGTGGATACGCCATATATTGATCAGATGGAGGGCTTCAGTGTGGATGGCGTGACAACGAAAGTGCGTATTGACGCCGGTGTCGCGCCAGTTGATCACCGCGGTCTGGTGAAATGTACGGCGTAAACGTCGCAGACAACAACTCTGATGGCCCGTAAGGGCTTTTTTTGTACCTGAAATCAGCCCCTGAACGGGGCTGTGCGGAGACAGTTATGGCAAAGAATTTTGTAGAAGAAGGAAAAACGGTGGCGATTGTTGCCAGTGCAGCCATCAGCAGCGGAGATCTGGTGCAGGTGGGCGATGTTTTTGCGGTGGCGCTGACCGATATTCCACAGGGTGAAACAGGCGACGGCCTGACCGAAGGTGTGTTTATGCTGCCTAAGCTGAAAACGGATGACATGAAAACGGGTAAGAAGGTTTATCTGAAGTCCGGAAAAGTTCAGCTGACTAACAGCGGCTCTGATCCGCTGGTCGGGGTTGTCTGGGCAGATGCCGGAACCAGTGCAGAAGAAGTGCCGGTAAAACTCAATGTCTGATCCCTTTTCCCGGTTGGCAGCGCGTATGGATGCTATCACGGTCAGAAAGATGGGAAAGACAGCCTCGATTAATGATGTCGATATGACTGTGATCCCGGGAGAAACACTGGCAGAGCTGAATGCTCTGTCCGGGCCTGCGGTCTCTCTGGTGGTGTTTTCTTCGGGATACCGCCCACGGCGCGGGGATCGCGTTGTTTATGACGGACAACAATGGACGGTCACACGGCATGAACGCTTTAACGGTAAGCCAATGATCTTTATTGAGTAAAGAGGTGTGGGATGAAGGGGCTTGAGAATGCCATCCGTAATCTGAACAGCCTTGATACCCGTATGGTGCCACAGGCCAGCGCATGGGCGATAAACCGTGTGGCACAGAAAGCGGTCTCGGTTGCCACCCGGCAGGTTGCCGGGAATACCGTTGCGGGAGATAACCAGGTGAAAGGGATCCCCCTGAAACTGGTACGTCAGCGTGTCCGGGTGTTTAAAGCCAGTCCGTCAGGAAAAATGACGGCCAGGATCCGCGTTAACCGGGGCAATCTGCCCGCCATTAAGCTGGGGACAGCCCGGGTCAGACTGGCCCGGCGTGGTGGAAAACTGCAGTACCGTGGCAGTGTGCTGAAGGTGGGTAAATATCTTTTCCGGGATGCGTTTATTCAGCAACTGGCGAATGGTCGCTGGCATGTGATGCGGCGTATTGATGGCAAAAATCGTTATCCCATTGATGTGGTGAAAATCCCGCTGTCCGGACCGCTGACACAGGCATTTGAAGATGCCCGCGACCGCATCATTGCTGCGGAAATGCCGAAACAGCTGGGGTATGCACTGAAACAACAACTGAGGTTATGGCTGACCCGATGAACCGACATACACAAATCCGCCAGGTCGTACTGGCACGCCTTCGGGAACAGTGTGGAGACAGCGCCACGTTTTTTGACGGACTTCCGGCATTTGTTGATGCGCAGGAACTGCCTGCCGTGGCGGTGTGGCTGAGTGATGCTCAGTACACCGGAAAAATGACGGATGAAGATGACTGGCAGGCTGTTCTGCATATTGCTGTCTTCATCCGGGCACAGGCACCGGATTCAGAGCTGGATATGTGGATGGAGAGCACTATTTTCCCGGCCCTGAATGATGTACCGGCACTTTCCGGACTCATCGACACCCTGATCCCACTCGGTTTTAACTATCAACGTGATAATGAGATGGCCACCTGGGCGATGGCGGAAATCACGTACCAGATCACGTACACGAATTAAGGAGGTGGCAATGACCACACCAAATCCACTGGCAAAAACTAAAGGTGCGGGAACGACGTTCTGGATGTACACCGGCAAGGGCGATGCGTTTGCGAACCCTTTATCGGACACTGACTGGCTGCGTCTTGCGATGGTGAAGGATCTGCAACCTGGCGAAATGACCGCTGATGCAGAAGATGACACTTATCTCGATGATGAAGATGCAGACTGGAAAACGACAACCCAGGGGCAGAAATCCGTCGGTGATACTTCGGCGACGCTGGCCTGGCGTCCGGGTGACAGCGGGCAGAAAAAACTGGTTCAGTTGTTCGACTCCGGTGAAGTCTGCGCGTTTCGTATCAAATATCCCAACGGTACTGTTGATGTTTTCCGTGGCTGGCTGAGTTCACTGGGTAAAACCATTGCCTCAAAAGACGTGATGACCCGCACCGTGAAAATCAGCGGTGTGGGGCGTCCATATCTGGCAGAGGAGGGCACTGAAACTGTGGGCGTTACCGGGCTGACGGTGGCACCGGCATCCGCCAGTGTCAATGTGGGAGCAACCACCACGCTGACCTTTACAGTAAAACCTGACGGAGCCAGTGACAAAGCGATCAGTGTGCATTCGACAGATCCACAGACAGCCACTGTGACCCTGAACGGACTTGTGGCCACGGTGAAAGGCGTGAAGCAGGGCAGCGTCAGCATTGTGGGCATGACTTCTGACGGCGATTTTGTGGCAGTGGCTACGGTGGCTGTCAGCGCCGCAGGTTAACAGGATGATACTCATCATTTGCCCCGGTTATCCGGGGTTTTTTGCAGGTGGAGAATATGATGTTTCTGAAACAGGGCACGTTTAATTATGAAAAACAGTCCGTGGTGCTCAGTGAGCTGTCCGGGCTGCAGAGAATTGAATATCTGGCGTTTGTTCAGCAGCGAACGGCAAAGTTTGATGCCGAAGAGGGAGAACTGCCGGAGGCTGAACGACAGATTGCTTTTCTGCGGATGGGGATGGATATCAATGCCTGGCTGGTTTCCCGCTCACTGTGGAATGCGGATCAGTCTAAGGATGTAGAGACGCTTTGCGCATCCGTTATTACAACATGGTCGTATGATGCCCTGGGTGCGGGGGCGGAGATGGTTCTGTCGCTGAGCGGTATGGGGACCATTGATAATGCCGGGGATGATGAGCATGAGGCGCTGACGCCGGAAAAGTCCTGACGCGGGAAATGCAGTTTGTCATGCGGCTTGCCCGGGAGTTCCGGCGGGCAGACTGGCGGCGGATGCTGTCGGAAATGTCGGCCACTGAGCTTGGTGAGTGGGGCGATTATTTCCGGATGCAGAGCTTCAGTGATGTGTGGATGGATGCGCAGTTTGCCTCGCTGAAGGCATTGATCGTGAGAATGGTGTCCGGCAGCAGTGATGCTGCGGTGGCTGATTTCAGCCTTTTACCGGAAGAGAACGGGATACCGGAGCGAACGGACGAAGAACTGATGCATCTTGGGGAAGGTATTTCCGGAGGTGTGCGTTATGGACCAGATAGCCAACCTGGTCATTGATTTGGGGATTGATGCGGCAGAGTTTAAAAATGAAATCCCCCGTATCAAAAACCTTCTGAATGGTGCAGCCAGCGATGCAGAACGGTCTTCTGCCCGTATGCAGCGTTTTATGGAGCGTCAGACTCAGGCCGCCCGGCAGACAACGCAGGCGGCTTCTTCGGCTGCAACAGCCGCATCCGTCCATGCGCAGACGGTGGAGAAGAACGCACAGGCTCATGAACGCATGGCCCGCGAGGTGGAGAAAACCCGCCAGCGCATGGAGGCGCTGAGCCAGAAAATGCGCGAGGAACAGGCGCAGGCCATGGCTCTGGCGGAGGCTCAGGATAAAGCGGCTGCTGCGTTTTATCGTCAGATTGACAGTGTGAAACAGGCCAGTGCGGGGCTGCAGGAATTACAGCGTATTCAGCAGCAGATCCGACAGGCCAGAAACAGTGGCGGGATTGGTCAGCAGGATTATCTGGCGCTGATTTCTGAGGTTACTGCGAAAACCCGTGTTCTTACACAGGCTGAGGAAGAGGCTACCCGACAGAAAGTGGCGTTTATCCGTCAGCTTAAAGAGCAGGCAACCCGCCAGAATCTTTCTTCTTCTGAGTTGCTTCGTGCTAAGGCTGCCCAACTGGGGGTAAGCAGTGCTGCAGAAGTGTATATCCGCAAAATGGAGCAGGCAGGAAAAGCCACGCATTCGCTGGGTCTGAAAAGTGCAGCGGCCCGCCAGGAGATAGGCGTTCTGATAGGTGAACTGGCCCGCGGCAATTTAGGTGCGCTGAGGGGATCCGGGATAACGCTGGCTAACCGTGCCGGGTGGATAGACACACTGATGTCACCGAAAGGCATGATGCTTGGCGGGGTTATTGGCGGTATTGCCGCGGCTGTCTATGGTCTGGGTAAAGCCTGGTATGACGGTCAGAAGGAGGGGGAAGAATTTAACCGCCAGCTGTCGCTGACGGGGCATTATGCCGGAGTCACTGCCGGGCAGCTGTGGACGCTCAGTCGTGCTATTTCCGGGAATGGTATCACGCAACATGCTGCAGCCGGTGCGCTGGCTCAGGTGGTGGGTAGTGGTGCATTTCGTGGAAACGATATCGGTATGGTGGCGAGAGCTGCCGCACAGATGGAGCGATCGGTTGGCCAGTCGGTCAGCGATACCATAAATCAGTTTAAGCGGCTGAAGGATGATCCTGTAAATGCCGCGAAGGCTCTGGACAATGAGCTGCATTTTCTTACTGCCACTCAGCTTGAGCAGATACGCGTCCTTGGGGAGCAGGGACGGTCCAGTGATGCTGCACGGATAGCCATGTCTGCACTGGCAGAGGAAACCGGTAGGCGTACTGCGGATATTGATAATAACCTCAATGCGCTTGGCAGTACGCTGAAGTATCTGTCTGATTTATGGAGTCGTTTCTGGGATGCGGCCATGAATATTGGTCGTGAAGACTCGCTGGATGAACAGATTGCCACTTTACAGGAGAAAGTGTCGCGGGCGAAAAGACTCCCCTGGACGGCATCATCTTCTCAGGTTGAATACGATCAGCAGCGTCTTAACGATCTTCAGGAGAAAAAACGCCAGAAGGATTTGCAGGATGCAAAAGAGCAGGCAGAGCGGAATTATCAGGAGCAACAGAAACGACGTAATGCTGAAAATGCTGCACTGAACCGGATGAATGAAACGGAAGCAGCACGACATCAGCGTGAAATTGCGCGTATTAATGCCATGCAGTACGCCGACCAGGCTGTCAGGGATGCGGCGATACAACGTGAAAATGAACGTTACGAGAAAGCCCTGGCATCCGGTAAGAAAAAAACACGCGAAACCCGTAATGATGAGGCCACCCGGTTATTGCTGCAGTACAGTCAGCAACAGGCACAGGTGGAAGGACAGATTGCTGCTGCAAGACAGTCAGCTGGCATTGCCACTGACAGGATGACAGAAGCGCATAAACAGCTTCTGGCTCTGCAGCAGCGCATCAGCGATCTGGACGGGAAAAAACTGACGGCAGATGAAAAGAGTGTGCTGGCCCGTAAAGATGAACTGATTCAGGCACTGACGCTGTTGGATGTAAAACAGCAGGAGCTTCAGAAACAGACGGCACTCAACGATCTGAAGAAAAAAACAATTCAGCTGACCAGTCAACTGGCTGAAGAAGAGCGCTCTCAGCATCAGCAACATGACCTGGATATCGCCACGGTGGGTATGGGTGATCAGCAGCGGCAGCGATATCAGGTACAACTGAGTCTTCGCCAGAAATACCAGCAACAGCTGGAGCAGTTGAGGCGGGATAGTGAGCAGAAAGGGACATATAACACGGATGACTACAGAAAGGCCGAGCAGGCGCTGACGGAGAGCCTGAACAGGCAACTGAATGAGAATCGCCGTTACTGGCAACAGCTTGAAATTGCTCAGGGTAACTGGAAAAACGGTGCCATGCGGGCGTTTCAGAATTTCACGGCAGATGCGGATAATGCGGCAGGCACTGCGGAGCAGATGCTTACAGCGGCATTTAATAGTGCAGGTAATGCACTGGCAACATTCTGTACCACCGGAAAACTGAACTTCAAATCTTTTACCGCCTCGCTCCTTTCTGATCTGGCAAAAATCATGGCTCAGATGTCCATGATGCAGGCAGTTAAGGGGATTGGTTCGGCGTTTGGCTGGGGGAGTGCAGCAACTGCCAGTGTGACGCCCAATGCTGATGGTGGTGTTTATCAGTCTGCTGATTTGAGTCGCTACAGTGGCACGGTGGTTAACCGTCCGACGTTTTTTGCTTTTGCAAAAGGTGCAGGTGTGATGGGGGAAGCTGGGCCTGAAGCCATTCTGCCTCTGCGTCGTGGTGCTGACGGTAAGCTGGGGGTTGTGGCGGATATTGGTGGTTCAGGTATGGCGATGTTTGCCCCGCAGTACAACATCGAGATCAATAACGATGGCACGAACGGGCAGATAGGTCCGGCTGCCCTGAAGGTGGTTTATGACCTCGGGAAAAAAGCAGCAGCGGACTTTATGCAACAGCAGTCCCGTGATGGTGGTCTGTTCTCCGGAGGTGGACGATGAAAACCTTCCGCTGGAAAGTGAAATCCGGTATGGATGTGGCTTCGGCCCCTTCCGTAATAAAGGTGCGCTTTGGTGATGGCTATTCTCAGCGTGCGCCTGCCGGGCTGAACGCTGACCTGAAAACGTACAGCGTGACGCTTTCTGTTCCCCGCGAGGAGGCCACGGCACTGGAATCGTTTCTGGCTGAGCACGGGGGCTGGAAGGCCTTTCTGTGGACGCCGCCTTATGGCTACCGGCAGATAAAGGTGACCTGCGCAAAATGGTCGTCGCGGGTCAGTATGTTGCGTGTTGAGTTCAGCGCAGAGTTTGAACAGGTGGTGAACTGATGCAGAATATCCGACAGGAAACACTGAATGAATGCACCCGTGCGGAGCAGTCTGCCAGCGTGGTGCTCTGGGAAATCGATCTGACAGAGGTCGGCGGAGATCGTTATTTCTTCTGTAATGAGCAGAACGAAAAAGGTGAACCAGTCACCTGGCAGGGGCGGCAGTATCAGGCCTATCCCATTCAGGGAAGTGGATTTGAGATGAACGGCAAAGGAGCCAGTGCAAGGCCAACGCTGAAAGTCTCTAATCTGCACGGCATGGTCACCGGGATGGCGGAAGACCTGCAGAGTCTGGTCGGAGGAACGGTGGTCAGGCGTAAGGTTTACGCCCGTTTTCTGGATGCGGTGAACTTCGTCAACGGAAATAGCGATGCCGATCCGGAGCAGGAGGTGATCAGCCGCTGGCGCATCGAGCAGTGCAGCGAACTGAGCGCGGTGAGCGCCTCTTTTGTACTGTCCACGCCGACGGAAACGGATGGCGCTGTTTTTCCGGGGCGCATCATGCTGGCCAACACCTGTACCTGGACCTATCGCGGTGATGAGTGCGGTTATAGCGGTCCGGCTGTCGCGGATGAATATGACCAGCCGACGTCCGATATCACGAAAGATAAATGCAGTAAATGCCTGAGTGGCTGTAAGTTTCGCAATAATGTCGGCAACTTTGGCGGCTTCCTTTCCATTAACAAACTTTCGCAGTAATCCCATGACAGAGACAGAATCAGCGATTCTGGCGCACGCCCGGCGATGTGCGCCAGCGGAGTCGTGCGGCTTCGTGGTGAGAACGCCGGAGGGGGAAAGATATTTTCCCTGCGTGAATATCTCCGGTGAGCCGGAGGAGTATTTCCGGATGTCGCCGGAGGACTGGCTGCAGGCAGAAATGCAGGGTGAGATTGTGGCGCTGGTCCACAGTCACCCCGGTGGTCTGCCCTGGCTGAGTGAGGCCGATCGGCGGCTGCAGGTGCAGAGTGATTTGCCGTGGTGGCTGGTCTGCCGGGGGGCGATTTACAAGTTCCGCTGTGTGCCACATCTTACCGGGCGGCGCTTTGAGCACGGGGTGACGGACTGTTACACGCTGTTCCGGGATGCTTACCATCTGGCGGGGATTGAGATGCCGGATTTTCATCGCGGGGATGACTGGTGGCGTAACGGTCAGAATCTCTATCTGGATAATCTGGAGGCCACAGGGCTGTATCAGGTGCCGTTGTCAGCGGCGCAGCCGGGCGATGTGCTGCTGTGCTGTTTTGGTTCATCGGTGCCGAATCATGCCGCCATTTACTGTGGTGACGGCGAGCTGCTGCACCATATTCCTGAACAACTGAGCAAACGAGAGAGGTATACCGACAAATGGCAGCGACGCACACACTCCCTCTGGCGTCACCGGGCATGGCACGCATCTGCCTTTACGGGGATTTACAACGATTTGGTCGCCGCATCGACCTTCGTGTGAAAACGGGGGCTGAAGCCATCCGGGCGCTGGCCACGCAGCTTCCGGCGTTTCGCCAGAAACTGAATGAGGGCTGGTATCAGGTGCGCATTTCCGGGCGTGATGCAGGCGAAAACGAATTATCTGCCCGTCTTAATGAGCCGCTGGCAAATGGTGCCGTGATCCACATCGTACCGCGTCTGGCGGGTGCCAAAAGTGGCGGTATTTTTCAGGCAGTGCTGGGTGCGGCGCTAATTGCTACGGCAATCTGGATGCCGGGGCTTAGTATTGTTGCAAGTAATCTCATGTTCTCTCTTGGGGCAGGTATGGTTTTAGGCGGTGTTGCGCAGATGCTGGCACCGAAAGCCAAAACGCCTAAAGTGTCAGCCACTGATAACGGTAAGCAAAATACCTATTTTTCCTCATTGGATAACATGGTTGCCCAGGGCAATGTCCTGCCTGTTCTGTACGGTGAAATGCGCGTGGGGTCACGTGTGGCATCTCAGGAGATCAGCACGGCAGATGAAGGGGATGGTGGTCAGGTTGTGGTAATTGGGCGGTAATATTATTTACTCATGTTCTAACTGATTTAATATTTATATCGAACACTGATAATTATTCTGTTGGTTAGCTATATGAACAAAACGATTTTATTCTGCACGATTATTGCCTTAACAGGATGTAAATCTTTGGATTACGTAAAATCCGGCAAGCCTGTAATGGAAGGTAATTCATTAAAAAATATTGATGAATTGTCAGGCTGCATATCCAGACAATGGGCTGGTAATGGAACACCTATAACATCCATTCCTATTGAGAATGGGGTAAGCCTTTTAGTTCCACAGGCTATGGGTGGGTATGATGTTGTGCTTGATATCAAAAAAGCAGGAAATGGCAGTAGTTTTACTCTTTATGAACGCGTACCAGCATTAACGCCAAAAATTTTTGCTGATAGTGTTAATGCATGTAAATAATAGTTAATCCTGCCGTAACTCATGAGCCGCCTTTTGGGCGGCTTTGTTGTTTATGGAGTGTGAGGAATGGGTAAAGGTAGCAGTAAGGGGCATACCCCGCGCGAAGCGAAGGACAACCTGAAGTCCACGCAGCTGCTGAGTGTGATCGATGCCATCAGCGAAGGGCCGGTTGAAGGTCCGGTGGATGGATTAAAAAGCGTGCTGCTGAACAGTACGCCGGTGCTGGACAGTGAGGGGAATACCAATATCTCCGGCGTCACGGTGGTGTTCCGGGCAGGTGAGCAGGAGCAGACACCGCCTGAGGGCTTTGAATCCTCCGGCTCCGAGACGGTGCTGGGTACGGAAGTGAAATATGACACGCCGATCACCCGGACCATCACGTCGGCAAACATTGACCGTCTGCGTTTTACTTTCGGCGTGCAGGCACTGGTGGAAACCACCTCAAAGGGGGACAGGAATCCGTCGGAAGTCCGCCTGCTGGTTCAGATACAGCGTAATGGTGGCTGGGTGACGGAAAAAGACATCACCATTAAGGGCAAAACCACCTCGCAGTATCTGGCCTCGGTGGTGGTGGATAACCTGCCGCCGCGCCCGTTTAATATCCGGATGCGCAGGATGACGCCGGACAGCACCACAGACCAGCTGCAGAACAAAACGCTCTGGTCGTCATACACCGAAATTATCGATGTGAAACAGTGCTACCCGAACACGGCACTGGTCGGCGTGCAGGTGGATTCGGAGCAGTTCGGCAGCCAGCAGGTGAGCCGTAATTATCATCTTCGCGGGCGTATTCTGCAGGTGCCGTCGAATTATAACCCGCAGACGCGGCAATACAGCGGTATCTGGGACGGAACGTTTAAACCGGCATACAGCAACAACCCGGCCTGGTGTCTGTGGGATATGCTGACCCATCCGCGCTACGGCATGGGAAAACGTCTTGGTGCGGCGGATGTCGATAAATGGGCGCTGTATGTCATCGGCCAGTACTGCGACCAGTCAGTGCCGGACGGCTTTGGCGGCACGGAGCCGCGCATCACCTGTAATGCGTACCTGACCACACAGCGTAAGGCGTGGGATGTGCTCAGTGATTTCTGCTCGGCGATGCGCTGTATGCCGGTATGGAACGGGCAGACGCTGACGTTCGTGCAGGACCGACCATCAGATAAGGTGTGGACCTATAACCGCAGTAATGTGGTGATGCCGGATGATGGCGCGCCGTTCCGCTACAGCTTCAGCGCCCTGAAGGACCGCCATAATGCCGTTGAGGTGAACTGGATTGACCCGAATAACGGCTGGGAGACGGCGACAGAGCTTGTGGAGGACACGCAGGCCATTGCCCGTTACGGTCGTAACGTCACGAAGATGGATGCCTTTGGCTGTACCAGCCGGGGGCAGGCACATCGCGCCGGGCTGTGGCTGATTAAAACAGAACTGCTGGAAACGCAGACCGTGGACTTCAGCGTGGGTGCCGAAGGGCTTCGCCATGTACCGGGCGATGTCATTGAAATCTGCGATGATGACTATGCCGGTATCAGCACCGGCGGGCGCGTGCTGGCGGTAAACAGCCAGACCCGGACGCTGACGCTCGACCGTGAAATCACGCTGCCATCCTCCGGTACCACGCTGATAAGCCTGGTTGACGGAAGTGGCAATCCGGTCAGCGTGGAGGTTCAGTCCGTCACCGACGGCGTGAAGGTGAAAGTGAGCCGGGTTCCTGACGGCGTTGCTGAATACAGCGTGTGGGGGCTGAAGCTGCCGACGCTGCGCCAGCGCCTGTTCCGCTGCGTGAGTATCCGTGAGAACGACGACGGCACGTATGCCATCACCGCCGTGCAGCATATACCGGAAAAAGAAGCCATCGTGGATAACGGGGCGCACTTTGACGGCGACCAGAGCGGCACGGTGAATGGTGTCACGCCGCCAGCGGTGCAGCACCTGACTGCCGAAGTCACCGCAGACAGCGGGGAATATCAGGTGCTGGCGCGCTGGGATACGCCGAAGGTGGTGAAGGGCGTGAGCTTCCTGCTTCGTCTGACCGTGACAGCGGAAGACGGCAGTGAGCGGCTGGTCAGCACAGCCCGGACGACGGAAACCACATACCGCTTCACGCAACTGGCGCTGGGAAACTACAGGCTGACAGTCCGGGCGGCAAATGCCTGGGAGCAGCAGGGCGATCCGGCATCGGTATCGTTCCGGATTGCCGCACCGGCAGCACCGTCGCGGATTGAGCTGACGCCGGGTTATTTTCAGATCACCGCCACGCCGCATCTTGCGGTTTATGATCCGACGGTACAGTTTGAGTTCTGGTTTTCGGAAAAGCGGATTACCGATATCAGGCAGGTTGAAACCAGCGCGCGTTATCTTGGTACGGCGCAGTGCTGGATAGCTGCCAGTATCAATATCAGGCCGGGCCATGATTATTATTTTTATGTTCGCAGTGTGAACACCGTCGGCAAATCGGTATTTGTGGAAGCTGTTGGCCAGCCGAGTAATGATGCGTCCGGCTATCTGGATTTTTTCAAAGGAGAGATAGGGAAAACACATCTGGCCCAGGAGCTGTGGACACAAATTGATAACGGTCAGCTTGCCCCGGATCTGGCTGAAATCAGGACATCCATTACGAATGTCAGCAATGAAATCACCGAGACCGTTAACAAGACACTGAAAGACCAGAGCGCAGCAATCCAGCAGATACAGAAGGTTCAGGTTGACACCAGTAATAACCTGAACAGTATGTGGGCTGTGAAGCTGCAACAGATGAAGGATGGACGCCTTTATATTGCGGGTATCGGTGCCGGTATTGAGAATACCCAGGACGGCATGCAGAGTCAGGTGCTTCTGGCTGCAGACCGGGTGGCATTTATTAACCCGGCGAATGGTAACACCACTCCTGCACTGGTCACACAGGGCGGACAGACGTTTATTAATGAGGCGCTGATCAAGTTCCTTATTGCTCCCACGATTACCAGTGGTGGTAATCCTCCGGCATTCTCCCTGACACCTGACGGAAAGCTGACTGCTAAAAATGCGGATATCAGTGGCAGTGTGAATGCGAACGCCGGGACGCTCAACAATGTCACGATTAATGAGAACTGTCTGATAAAAGGAAAACTGTCTGCCAGTCAGATTGAGGGCGATATTGTCAAAGCGGTGGGAAAGGCTTTTCCACATGATCCGCGCGAATCAGAATTTAAACCGTGGCCGTCAGGTACGATTACTGTGAGGATAGATGATGATCAAAAATATGACAGACAAATTGTCATTCCTGCTGTTGCGTTTCGTGGGGCGAAGCACCGGCAGGCATCCACAAACAGTGAATATTATTCATCCTGTCGTCTTGTTGTAAAAAAGAATGGTTCTGTAATTTATGACAAATCGACCAACGATGTTACAGCCATTTACACAGGCATCATGGATATGCCAGCCGGTTCTGGAGGAATAACTCTTGAGTTTTCAGTTTCTGCGTCAAACGGGAATTATTATCCTTCAGCGACTATCAGCGATTTGCTTGTGGTCATTATGAAAAAATCCACAGCTGGTATCAGTATCAGCTGAATGTTTAAAACCCAAACCGGGCGCCAGAAATGGCGCCTTTTTTATTGCAGAAAAGTGAGAGGTAATTATGCGTAAAGTATGTGCAATTCTTTTGTCCGCAGCAGTATTCCTGACCGTATCGGGTACGACAGTGAGTGCAGCAGAACACCATAGCACATTAAGCGCAGGATATATTCATGCTCATACGAAAATGCCAGGCGGTGATGATCTGAATGGTATTAACGTGAAATACCGTTATGAATTTACGGACACGCTTGGGATGGTGACGTCATTCAGTTATGCCAACGCCGAAGATGAGCAAAAAACGCATTACAGCGATACCCGCTGGCATGAAGATTCCGTTCGTAACCGCTGGTTCAGCGTGATGGCGGGGCCGTCTGTACGCGTGAATGAATGGTTCAGCACATATGCGATGGCGGGTGTGGCTTACAGCCGTGTTTCGACTTTCTCCGGGGATTATCTCCGCGTAACTGACAACAAGGGGAAAACGCACGATGTGCTGACCGGAAGTGATGATGGTCGCCACAGTAACACGTCTCTGACGTGGGGGGCTGGCGTGCAGTTTAACCCGACCGAATCCGTGGCCATTGATATTGCTTATGAAGGCTCCGGCAGTGGTGACTGGCGCACTGACGGTTTCATCGTGGGTGTCGGTTATAAATTCTGATTAGCCAGGTAACACAGTGTTATGACAGCCCGCCGGTTCAGGCGGGCTTTTTTGTGGGGTGAATATGGCAGTAAAGATTTCAGGTGTACTGAAAGACGGAACAGGGAAACCGGTACAGAACTGCACCATTCAGCTGAAGGCAAAACGTAACAGTACCACGGTCGTGGTGAACACGCTGGCCTCAGAAAATCCGGATGAAGCCGGGCGTTACAGCATGGACGTTGAGTACGGTCAGTACAGCGTTATTCTGATGGTGGAAGGATTCCCGCCGTCACATGCCGGGACCATCACCGTGTATGAGGATTCAAAGCCGGGGACGCTGAATGATTTTCTCGGTGCCATGACGGAGGATGATGCCCGTCCGGAGGCACTGCGCCGTTTTGAACTGATGGTGGAAGAGGTGGCGCGTAACGCGTCCGTAGTGGCACAGAACACGGCAGCCGCGAAGAAGTCAGCCAGCGATGCCAGCACATCTGCCAGTGAGGCGGCAACCCATGCGACTGATGCCGCAGGCTCAGCACGCGCAGCCAGCACGTCCGCCGAACAGGCCGCATCGTCTGCTCAGTCAGCATCTTCCAGCGCAGGAACGGCATCAACAAAGGCCACGGAAGCGTCAAAAAGTGCTGCCGCTGCAGAGTCCTCAAAAAGCGCGGCGGCCACCAGTGCCGGTGCCGCGAAAACGTCAGAAACGAATGCGGCAGCGTCACAACAATCAGCAGCCACTTCTGCATCCACTGCGACGACGAAAGCGTCAGAAGCCGCCACTTCAGCCAGAGATGCGGCTGCCTCCAAAGAGGCGGCAAAATCATCAGAAACGAACGCCTCCACAAGCGCCAGCAGTGCAGCCTCCTCGGCAACGGCGGCAGGAAATTCCGCGAAGGCGGCAAAAACGTCAGAGACGAATGCTAAGTCTTCTGAAACGGCAGCGGAACAGAGCGCCTCAGCTGCGGCAGGCTCTGAGACAGTAGCTGCATCATCGGCCCGTGAAGCATCCATTAAGGCAGAGGAGGCAGCCGCCAGTGCCACCGCCGCCGGGAAATCGGCAGAAAGCGCCGCATCGTCCGCTTCAACAGCCACAACGAAGGCTGGCGAAGCCACTGAGCAGGCCACGGCAGCAGCGAGGTCAGCTTCCGCAGCGAAGACATCCGAGACGAACGCGAAAGCGTCGGAAACCAGTGCAGAATCCTCAAAGACGGCAGCCGCATCGTCAGCCAGTTCGGCGGCATCATCGGCATCATCTGCGTCTGATTCAAAAGATGAGGCGACCAGACAGGCGTCAGCGGCGGCAGAGAGTGCGTCAACGGCATCCACGAAGGCGACAGAGACGGCAGGAAGTGCGACGGAGGCAGCTCAGAGCAAAAATGCGGCTGAATCCGCGGCAACGCGCGCCGAGACAGCTGCAAAACGGGCAGAGGATATTGCATCTGCCGTGGCGCTTGAGGATGCAAGCACGACGAAAAAAGGGATAGTACAGCTCAGCAGTGAGACCAGCAGCGAATCTGAGACGCTCGCTGCAACACCGAAAGCGGTAAAGTCCGCATACGACAACGCTGAAACACGCCTTCGGAAAAACCAGAACGGGGCAGATATACCTGATAAAGACACCTTCGTAAAAAATATTGGCGCAGCGAAAGCTGCCAGCGGCAATATCAGCATCGGAGGAGACAGCAATAACTGGACGACGGCGCAATTTATCGAGTGGCTGGAGTCTAAGGGGGCGTTCAATCATTCATACTGGATGTGCAAAGGCTCATGGGCTTACGCTGCCAATAAAATCATCACGGATACCGGTTGTGGAAATATACAACTTTCTGGCGCTGTAGTTGAGGTTATGGGGGTTCGAGAGGCTATGACTATTCGCATCACCACCCCCACGACCGCAACGAACGGCGGAACCGTCAAGGCACAATTTACCTACATCAACCACGGTGACAATTATGCGCCAGGCTGGAGACGGGACTTTAATCGAGCTGGTGATTCAATGTCAGGCCAGTTAACTTTGGCGGATATGTCACAGCCATTAAGAACACCAGGTGGTGGCATATTTGCCAATGATGGCAACTTGTATATCAATAAACCGGGTTTCGCTGGATGGATTGATGCGCTCTTTTTGAAATTAACAGGAGGCACAATAACCGGGGCGCTTACCGTTAATGGCGGCATTAAGGGTAATGCTTCAACAGCTACGAAGTTGCAAACAGCGAGAAACATCAATGGTGTTAAGTTTGATGGCTCAGGCGATATCAACATTAATACATTGGTATCTCGTGGCCGAGTTACGGCGTTAAGCGGCTCTACTCAAGGCACTGCTGGCATTCAAATGTACGAGGCGTACAACAATGGCTACCCCACTGCTTATGGCAATGTGCTTCATATGAGAGGTGCGAATGCTGCTGGAGAGGGCGAATTGCTTATCGGGTGGAGTGGTACAAGCGGTGCACATGCTCCGGCATTTATTCGTTCGCGACGGGATACAACCGACGCCAACTGGTCGCCGTGGGCGCAGCTTTACACTACTGCCCATCCTCCGGCAGAGTTTTATCCAGTTGGCGCACCAATCCCGTGGCCATCAGATACCGTTCCGTCTGGTTATGCCCTGATGCAGGGGCAGACTTTTGACAAATCTGCCTACCCGAAACTTGCAACCGCTTACCCATCTGGTGTGATCCCTGATCTGCGTGGATGGACAATTAAGGGCAAACCCGCCAGTGGTCGCGCTGTATTGTCTCAGGAACAGGACGGTATTAAATCGCATGCCCACAGTGCCAGTGCATCCAGTACGGATTTGGGGACGAAAACAACCAGTTCGTTTGATTATGGTACTAAGACCACGAATAACACCGGAGCGCACACCCATAGTGTCAGTGGTACGGCTGCTTCTGCAGGGGCACATACACACACGGTTGCCTGTTACCCATCTGGCAATACCGAGCAGGGCGATAAAGCCCTCAAAGGTGCGTCTCGTGCAGGCTCGAGTACTGGCACATCGTCAGCCGGAGCGCATACCCACCCGGTGTCAGGTACTGCTGCAAGTGCAGGTGCACACGCGCATACTGTCGGTATTGGTGCTCATACGCACTCCGTTGCGATTGGCTCACACGGACACACCATCACCGTTAACGCTGCTGGTAACGCGGAAAACACCGTCAAAAACATCGCATTTAACTATATTGTGAGGCTTGCATAATGGCATTCAGAATGAGTGAACAACCACGGACCATAAAAATTTATAATCTGCTGGCCGGAACTAATGAATTTATTGGTGAAGGTGATGCATATATTCCGCCTCATACAGGTCTGCCAGCAAACAGTACCGATATTGCACCGCCAGATATTCCGGCTGGCTTCGTGGCTGTTTTCAACAGTGATGAGTCATCGTGGCATCTCGTTGAAGATCATCGGGGTAAAACGGTTTATGACGTGGCTTCCGGCGACGCGTTATTTATTTCTGAACTCGGTCCGTTACCGGAAAATGTTACCTGGTTATCGCCGGAAGGGGAGTTTCAGAAGTGGAACGGCACAGCCTGGGTGAAGGATACGGAAGCAGAAAAACTGTTCCGGATCCGGGAGGCGGAAGAAACAAAAAACAACCTGATGCAGGTAGCCAGTGAGCATATTGCGCCGCTTCAGGATGCTGCAGATCTGGAAATTGCAACGGAGGAAGAAATCTCGTTGCTGGAAGCATGGAAAAAGTATCGGGTATTGCTGAACCGTGTTGATACATCAACTGCACCTGATATTGAGTGGCCAGCAGCACCTGTAGGATAAAACAAAAACTTTATATAGAGTGCTCTTTTTACAATGTCAGATAAATGCTGGCCGAAATGTAATTCATTAGAAGTAAAAAACAGAATGGTTTGAGGGTGTGTCATCCCTTTATTATTAATAGTAAAAGGGATGACATTCTTTTTTAAGGAGTGTCTTTTTTATCGGAATATAAGTTGAGATAATGTTTAACTCGATTATAAAAATGTTTTTTCTTATCTCTTGGAATGCTTACTATTATATGCATTATGGGGCTTGTGTTTGCCGATAATTTAGCTGATGCATACATTGAAGCAAGGAATTCAATATCAGTATTGTCAAAATTAAAACTTTCTCCATCCATTTCAATTCCTTATGTGTTTGGCTCGGTATACTGTATCCCATGAGATTTTACGTAAATTGTCATATCTAATATTGCAATTATAATTGTAGCTAATTATTTTAAATTAGGTGAAAGTTTATTGCGAATGATTAACTCGGAAAAAAAGATTTCTCACGGTTAGTAAGTATATTAGGTCAGTATTCAGATATGAGTAGTGTTAACGACTAAATTTGCAATCACATATAGATTTTTGTTCTAATAAAGATGTTTTATTTGGCGATTCGTCAAGCATCTCCACTTAAGCAATCGTATATATTAAGAGTGCAAAAGAGAAGGGACAACGTTGCTCGCACTCTGGAATAAATATCGGGTATTGTTAAAGTGTGGTGATACATAATTGTACGGGATATTGAGTGGCCTGAAGTCCCAGTCATTGAGTAATCTTTTCGTGATATGCCGCAGAAACGTTGTATGCAGGAACGTGCTGCGGCTAACTGGTGAACTTTCGATAGTGCGGGTATTGAATGATTTCCAGCCGTTACCGATTTTACGTGCTAATTAGTGAACAAACCACTCGTCAGCAGACTCCCAGGTATCTTTCAGAGTTTCCTGAACAAAAGTTTTAGCTGAATCTTTATCGGCAGTGCGCGTAACAGAAAGGCCATCGTTGCTGGTGGTTTTTACGATCACCTCTACATCGTCATAACGCTTACTGATGCGTCGAGTTAATTCTTCCTTTAACGCATCCACAGCACCGTTTGGCATTTTAGTCATTTTCTCTTTGGCTATGCAGATCTCAATACGCATAAAAATCCCTCTACACTGTGTTTGTATACAGTATTATTTTTAACTGTATGAATAAACAGTGTCAATAGAACAAAGATTGCTGCATGTACAAATGTTCTTTGGCTACAAATACACCTACTGATCATGTTCTGCTATGCTCTGATACCTCCAAAATGTACAATCAGCGGCATGAATTTTTCTTTGTACATATGATTGTACATAATCAAAGAGACAACAATTATGACAAGCCTTTTGGCCGCAGAGGTAGCGAAAAGAAGAACCTTTGCAATTATTTCTCACCCGGACGCCGGTAAAACCACCATTACCGAAAAAGTGTTGCTGTTCGGACAGGCGATTCAGACCGCCGGTACGGTAAAAGGCCGTGGCTCCAGCCAACATGCAAAATCTGACTGGATGGAGATGGAAAAACAGCGTGGTATCTCTATCACCACCTCGGTGATGCAGTTCCCGTATCACGACTGTCTGGTGAACCTGCTGGACACCCCGGGGCACGAAGACTTCTCCGAAGATACCTACCGTACCCTGACGGCGGTGGACTGCTGTCTGATGGTGATCGACGCCGCAAAAGGTGTTGAAGACAGGACTCGTAAGCTGATGGAAGTTACCCGTCTGCGTGATACGCCGATCCTGACCTTTATGAACAAACTCGACCGTGACATCCGCGACCCGATGGAGCTGCTGGATGAAGTGGAAAATGAGCTGAAAATCGGCTGCGCGCCGATCACCTGGCCGATTGGCTGCGGCAAGCTGTTTAAGGGCGTTTATCACCTTTATAAAGATGAAACTTATCTGTATCAGACCGGTAAGGGCCACACCATTCAGGAAGTGCGCATCGTTAAAGGGCTGAATAACCCGGATCTGGACGCCGCCGTCGGTGAAGACCTGGCGCAGCAACTGCGCGACGAGCTGGAACTGGTGCAGGGCGCGTCTAACGAGTTTGATGAAGAGCTGTTCCTGGCAGGGGAAATTACCCCGGTATTTTTCGGTACCGCGCTGGGTAACTTTGGCGTTGACCATATGCTGGATGGTTTAGTGGCGTGGGCGCCCGCGCCGATGCCGCGTCAAACCGATACCCGCACAGTGGAAGCCTCAGAAGAGAAGTTCACCGGTTTTGTCTTTAAAATTCAGGCCAATATGGACCCGAAACACCGCGACCGCGTGGCGTTTATGCGCGTGGTTTCCGGTAAGTATGAGAAGGGCATGAAGTTACGCCAGGTCCGTACCGGCAAAGATGTGGTGATTTCCGACGCGTTAACTTTTATGGCGGGCGACCGTTCGCACGTTGAAGAAGCGTACCCGGGCGATATTTTGGGTCTGCATAACCACGGCACCATTCAGATCGGCGATACCTTCACCCAGGGCGAGATGATGAAGTTTACCGGTATCCCGAACTTTGCGCCGGAACTGTTCCGTCGTATTCGTCTGAAAGATCCGCTCAAGCAGAAGCAGCTACTGAAAGGGCTGGTGCAGCTTTCTGAAGAGGGGGCGGTTCAGGTATTCCGTCCCATCTCCAACAACGATCTGATTGTCGGCGCCGTGGGCGTTTTGCAGTTTGACGTTGTTGTCGCGCGCCTGAAAAGCGAATACAACGTTGAGGCGATTTATGAATCCGTCAACGTGGCGACGGCGCGCTGGGTGGAAAGCGCCGATGCGAAGAAATTCGAAGAGTTTAAGCGTAAGAATGAAACGCAGCTGGCGCTGGATGGCGGCGACAATCTCACCTATATCGCCCCCACGATGGTTAACCTGAACCTGACCCAGGAACGTTACCCTGACGTTCAGTTCCGTAAAACGCGCGAACACTGATCCCTTTCCGGGCGCGGCATCCGCCGCGCCTTCGTACTTTCCCTGCCTTTTTAACCGCTTACGGAATGTTCTTAAATCCCGCGTTTTTTCTCCGATCTGCCTGTTTTTTATACGCACCGACAAGCGATTTTAAAATTGTGATCTATATTTAACAAAGTGATGACATAAATGTCGGCTTTAATGCCTGTTCAATGCGTGAATATGAGAGCTTAAAGCTGAGATTTGTTTCAGTCACGATATTAATAACTGAAACGGAAGGGTGGCAGGCGACGCGTCGTTACAAATTCACGAATGTGATGCCAGTCATTGACTTCAGAAACCGGTGAGTTTCACCGCATTCAGCAATGCAACCTCGTGTTGCCTGAGCTCAAATTACGAGCAAACCATACAGGACAAAATCGATGACTATGACAAGACTGAAGATTTCTAAAACTCTGCTGGCCGTAATGTTGACCTCTGCTGTTGCGACAGGTTCTGCCTTTGCAGAAAACGCAACAACGGACAAGGCGCAAAGCGGAACCGAAACCGCAGGGCAAAAAGTCGATAGCTCTATGAATAAAGTCGGTAACTTCATGGATGACAGCGCCATCACTGCGAAAGTAAAAGCTGCGCTGGTAGACCATGACAATATTAAAAGCACCGATATTTCTGTCGAAACCAATCAGAAAGTCGTCACCCTGAGCGGCTTTGTAGAAAGCCAGGCGCAGGCTGAAGCCGCCGTGAAAGTGGCGAAAGGCGTAGAAGGCGTGACCTCCGTTAGCGACAAACTTCACGTTCGCGACAATAAAGAAGGTTCCGTGAAAGGTTATGCCGGCGATACGGCCACGACCAGTGAAGTCAAAGCCAAGTTGCTGGCGGACGATCTCGTCCCTTCCCGTAAAGTGAAAGTGGAAACGACCGATGGCGTCGTACAGCTCTCCGGTACTGTTGAAACTCAGGAACAAAGCGACCGCGCTGAAAGCATCGCGAAAGCCGTTGATGGCGTAAAAAGTGTTAAAAACGATCTGAAAGTTCAGTAATTCGTCGTAATTCGTCCTCCCGACGTTTGTCGGGAGGCGTAATGTGCACCACACTAAAAATATCGCGAATGAGTAGCCTGAGCGCTCATATTTAGCGGTCGACATTAACTATGGTAAAGGAGAGGCTTATGTTTCGTTGGGGCATTATATTTCTGGTTATCGCGTTAATTGCCGCCGCATTGGGTTTTGGTGGACTGGCTGGTACGGCTGCCGGCGCGGCGAAAATCGTCTTCGTTGTCGGGATCGTGCTCTTCCTGGTCAGCCTGTTCATGGGCCGTAAACGACCCTAGCAGGCAGCTGTAAAGATATATTGCTATCAAGCCAGTCCAGCGGACTGGCTTTTACGGTTTTAGCCGTTAACGTTTTGCGTTACCTTGTCAGCCTGGAAAAAATGAAAAACAGGAAGGCAGAGGTGGGCCAGCGAATACCGGTTACGCTCGGCAATATTGCGCCGTTATCATTAACACCGTTCCGGCCAGGCCGTATGGCGCTGGTCTGTGAGGGCGGGGGGCAGCGGGGTATCTTTACCGCAGGCGTGCTGGATGAGTTTATGCGTGCGCAGTTTAATCCTTTCCATCTCTACTTCGGCACATCAGCCGGTGCGCAAAATCTCTCGGCGTATCTCTGCAACCAGCCCGGCTACGGGCGTAAAGTCATTATGCGCTATACCACCAGGCGCGAATTTTTTGATCCGCTACGATTTGTACGCGGAGGAAACCTTATTGACCTCGACTGGCTGGTGGAATCCACCGCCGCCCGGATGCCGCTGCAAATGGATACCGCAGCGCGCCTGTTCGACAGCGGAAAATCCTTTTATATGTGCGCCTGCCGGGGGGATGATTACACGCCGGGCTATTTCTCGCCGACAAAACAAAACTGGCTTGATATCATTCGCGCCTCCAGCGCCATACCGGGTTTCTACCGTACCGGCGTTACGTTAGAGGGCATCAACTATCTGGACGGTGGCATTAGCGACGCCATTCCGGTTCAGGAGGCGGCAAAGCGAGGGGCGAAAACCATTGTGGTGATCCGCACCGTACCCTCGCAAATGTATTACACGCCGCAGTGGTTTAAGCGTATGGAGCGCTGGCTGGGGGAGAGCAGTCTACAGCCGTTGGTCAACCTGGTGCAGCATCATGAAACGTCCTACAGCGCGATCCAACAATTTATTGAAAAGCCGCCGGGTAAGCTGCGGATCATTGAAATTTATCCGCCGAAACCGCTGCACAGCATGGCGCTGGGCAGCCGTATCCCGGCGCTGCGTGAGGATTACAAAACCGGGCAATTATGCGGGCGTTATTTCCTTGCCACCGTTGGTAAATTGCTCGCCGCAACGCCGCCTCTCTTGCGCCATACGTCGCGGATTGCCGTGCCGGAAACGGTGGTCGTGCCTCCGGCGCCGGTGGCCAATGATACGCATGTGGCGGAGGTCATTAGCGCGCCGCAGGCAAACGACACCACATTTACCGACGAGGATCTGGCGTGAGCTGGCGCTTTATCGATACACACTGCCATTTTGATTTCCCGCCCTTTACGGGCGATGAGCGCGCCAGTATTCAGCGTGCCTGTGAGGCGGGCGTTGAAAAAATTATCGTGCCGGCGACCGAGGCGGCGCACTTTCCCCGCGTGCTGGCGCTGGCGGCGCGTTTCCCGTCGCTTTATGCTGCGCTGGGATTGCACCCCATTGTGATTGAGCGTCATGTCGATGACGATCCTGATAAGCTGCAACAAGCGCTGGCGCAACAACAGAACGTCGTGGCGGTAGGCGAGATCGGTCTCGATCTTTATCGCGACGATCCGCAGTTCTCCAGGCAAGAGCGATTTTTAGACGCGCAACTGCAACTGGCAAAACGCTACGATCTGCCGGTGATCCTGCACTCGCGGCGCACGCATGACAAACTGGCGATGCACTTAAAGCGCCAGGATCTGCCGCGAACCGGCGTGGTGCATGGTTTTGCCGGCAGTCTGCAACAGGCCGAACGCTTTGTGCGACTGGGCTATAAAATCGGCGTCGGCGGCACCATCACCTACCCGCGCGCCAGTAAAACCCGTGATGTTATGGCGCGGTTGCCGCTGGACGCGCTGTTGCTGGAGACCGATGCGCCGGATATGCCGCTAAAGGGGTTTCAGGGGCAGCCGAATCGCCCGGAGCAGGCGGCGCGCGTATTTGATGCGCTCTGCGAATTACGTCCGGAGCCCGCAGAGGTGATAGCCGATACGCTGTATCGCAATACCATTACCTTGTTTCGGCTCTGATGGCATCGCAGCCGCCGTCCGGCAGGTGACGCTTACAAATATAGCGCCGGCAAAATCAGCTTCGCCACCCCACGCGCGCGCAATCCGTCAGCCAGCCGTTCCACCTCTTGCGGCGTCGCGCCTGGCCAGGCTTTCGCTTCGCCATAGACGCCGTGCGCATGAAAGGCATTCAAACGTACCGGAACCTCGCCCAGCGAAGTAATAAACGCCGCCAGTGAATCGATATGCGCCGCATAGTCCACCTGACCCGGGATAACCAGCAACCGCAGCTCCGCCAGTTTTCCCCGCGCAGCAAGAAAGCGGATACTGTGCTTAATATGCGTGTTATCACGTCCGGTCAGACGGTGATGACACTCGCTCTTCCAGGCTTTCAGATCGAGCATTACGCCGTCGCAAACCGGCAGTAGTTTCTGCCAGCCGGTCTCGCTTAACTGACCATTACTGTCCACCAGACAGGTCAGCCGTTGTAACTGCGGATCGGCTTTGATCGCCGTAAATAGCGCCACAATAAACGGTAATTGCGTGGTCGCCTCTCCGCCGCTGACGGTAATACCTTCAATAAACAGCGATGCTTTACGAATATGACGCAGCACATCGTCAACGCTCATGGTCTGCGCCATTGGCGTTGCCTGCTGTGGGCACATTTTCAGGCAGGTATCGCACTGCTCGCAGATGTCCGACCGCCATACCACTTTCCCGCCATCAACGCTGAGGGCGTGGTGCGGACACTGCGATACGCATTCCCCGCAGTCGTTACAGCGTCCCATCGTCCACGGGTTATGGCAATTCTTGCAGCGCAAATTGCAGCCCTGTAAGAATAATGCCAGGCGGCTGCCTGGCCCATCGACGCAGGAAAACGCAATGATCTTACTGACTAAAGCGCATCTGTTGTTCATGGCTGACTACGCGTGGCTGTCGTTCCAGGATGCGGGTATTACGTGCGGCTTCTTCTCCCAGCCAGGTGGTATTCGTGCGCGAGCCTTCGGCGCGAAATTTCGCCAGATCCGACAGGCGCACCATATAACCGGTGACGCGCACCAGATCGTTGCCGCTGACATTGGCGGTAAATTCCCGCATCCCGGCTTTGAACGCGCCAAGACAAAGCTGAACCAGCGCCTGCGGATTACGCTTGATGGTTTCGTCCAGCGTCAGAATGTCGCTGATCCCGGCATGATAAAAGGCATGGTGCGGCGCGACGGTTTGCAAATGGGTGATAGGGTCCGGTTCATCGCCATACGGCAGACGTGCGCCCGGCGTAGTGCCAATATCGGAACTGATGCCAGACTGGGCATGGAGCAGCGCCCGTTGCTTCCAGCCATACTTCACTGGCGTATTTTCGACGAAATCCGCCAGTTGGGCGCTGATACGGTAGCCCAGCTCGTTCGCCGTTTCATTCTTGCCGTAACGGGCGTTCAGGCCCGCGTTTTCGCACAGCAGATTCACGGCTTCCGCCAGCCCGTACATACCGAACATCGGCGCAAAACGTTCGGGATCGATCAAACCTTCCTGTACAAGAAAGCTATTCTCAAAGAAATGTGACTTTTCATAGAGGAATTCACATCGTGAATTAATGATGGCGATCTGCTGTCGGCAGTAGTGCGGTAGCGTACGTGAAAAGAAGTCATCGACAGACGTACTGCGTTCTGCCACGGCTTTCAGGTTGAGACGTACCAGCGTACTGCCGCCGCCGCCAAGCGGTAGCGAGTTATAACAACTGACGATGCCATAATGGCCTTTTGTGAAAATTTTATCATTTACAGGGCCATTGGAAATGTGTGGCTTACTGCATTCGCAAATGTTTTTGGCGACCTCCAGCAGCAGATCGTCCGGCGTAATTTCCGCATCGTAGATAAACGTCAGGTTAGGCGCCACCTGCTTTAGCTCGGCATCAGCGCGCAAAATCGCTCGTGTGACAGGCGTATCGGCAGGGCCAATATTGGCATGCATAAAGGCGTCTGGCAGCGTTCTGTCGAGATAACGCCAGAAACGTTTTATTCGAATATCGATCGCATCTTGTGTTAGAATTCTAACATACGGTTGCAGCAACGCATCAAGCTGGCCGAGATAAACCGGCATGGACGTCACGGAAGGAACGTGATGATACAGAATGGTGAGTAGGGATAACGCATCATCCAGATCTTTCGCGCCTTTCAGTTCCAGCCACTGTGAACCGTTAGCCAGAAATCGGGCGTAATCGGGCAACACGTAGCGCGGTTTGAAGGGGGCGTGCCCCTCAAACATATCGCAAATGACGCCTTCATCCAGCGCCTGGCGGGCATCTTCCGGCAGGGGGGGATAAGGCAGGGCGTTTTCAGCTTCCAGCGCCAGAAAATGGCGTTTTTGTTCAGGCGTGAGCACCGGGCTGGTCACAATTTGCTGGCAACGCTGCTGGAGCGCAGTTTCGCATGAGGCAGGCATCTTCGTTTCCTCTTTATGCCGGGACGATGCGCTATTGTAGAAAACGGCGGCAAACCGACTTTGATCCTGATGCGCTTATCGCTCGAAGAACAGACGGTGACGGCGGGATAATTTGATTCAGATCTCATTACAGTAATGCAAATTTGTACGTAGTTTTCATTAACTGTGATGTATATCGAAGTGTAATCGCGAGTGAATGTTAGAATATTAACAGACTCGCAAGGTGAAATTTTATACGGCAATGCCGTTGGAGAATGTCATGACTGATTTAAAAGCAAGCAGCCTGCGTGCGCTCAAACTGATGGATCTGACCACTCTGAACGATGACGACACCAATGAAAAAGTGATCGCGTTGTGTCATCAGGCAAAAACCCCGGTCGGGAATACGGCGGCGATTTGTATTTACCCGCGTTTTATCCCGATTGCGCGTAAAACTCTCAAAGAACAAGGTACCCCGGACATCCGCATTGCAACGGTGACTAACTTCCCGCATGGCAATGATGACATCGATATTGCGCTGGCGGAAACCCGTGCGGCGATCGCCTACGGCGCTGACGAAGTGGACGTGGTATTCCCGTACCGCGCGTTGATCGCCGGTAACGAGCAGGTGGGTTTTGACCTGGTAAAAGCCTGTAAAGACGCTTGTGCCGCAGCGAACGTATTGCTGAAAGTGATCATCGAAACTGGCGAGCTGAAAGAAGAGGCGCTGATTCGTAAAGCCTCTGAAATCTCCATTAAAGCCGGTGCGGATTTCATCAAAACCTCTACCGGTAAAGTGCCGGTAAACGCTACGCCGGAAAGCGCGCGCATCATGATGGAAGTGATCCGCGACATGGGCGTTTCCAAAACCGTTGGCTTCAAACCGGCGGGCGGCGTACGTACGGCGGAAGACGCGCAGAAATTCCTCGCGATTGCAGACGAACTGTTTGGCGCTGACTGGGCAGATTCTCGTCACTACCGCTTTGGCGCATCCAGCCTGCTGGCAAGCCTGCTGAAAGCGCTGGGTCACGGCGACGGTAAGAGCGCCAGCAGCTACTAAGCTCTGATTTGCCGGATGGCGCTGTGCTTATCCGGCCTACAAATCCAGGCCTGTAGGCCGGATAAGGCGTTAGCCGCCATCCGGCGATGTAAGCCTTCTACTCTTTTCCCTCAGGAGGGTACCGTGTTTCTCGCACAAGAAATTATTCGTAAAAAGCGTGATGGTCATGCGTTGAGTGACGAAGAAATTCGTTTCTTTATCAATGGTATTCGTGACAATACTATCTCTGAAGGGCAGATTGCCGCCCTGGCGATGACCATCTTCTTCCACGATATGACCATGCCGGAGCGTGTTTCGCTGACCATGGCGATGCGGGATTCCGGTACTGTCCTTGACTGGAAAAGCCTGAATCTCAATGGCCCGATTGTCGATAAGCATTCGACCGGCGGCGTAGGGGACGTGACGTCTCTGATGCTGGGGCCAATGGTAGCGGCCTGCGGCGGTTATGTGCCGATGATCTCTGGTCGCGGCCTTGGACATACCGGCGGTACGCTCGACAAACTGGAAGCGATCCCGGGCTTCGATATCTTCCCGGATGACAACCGTTTCCGCGAAATTATTCAAGACGTGGGTGTGGCGATTATTGGGCAAACCAGCTCGCTTGCACCGGCGGACAAACGTTTTTACGCCACCCGCGATATTACCGCGACGGTGGACTCTATTCCGCTGATCACCGGTTCCATCCTCGCCAAGAAACTGGCCGAAGGGCTGGATGCGCTGGTAATGGACGTCAAAGTCGGCAGCGGCGCGTTTATGCCAACCTATGAACTTTCTGAAGCCCTTGCTGAAGCGATTGTCGGCGTGGCAAACGGCGCGGGAGTTCGCACTACGGCGTTGTTAACCGATATGAACCAGGTGCTGGCTTCGAGCGCCGGTAACGCGGTGGAAGTGCGTGAAGCCGTGCAGTTCCTGACCGGTGAATACCGCAATCCGCGCTTGTTTGATGTCACTATGGCGCTATGCGTGGAGATGCTGATCTCCGGCCAGCTGGCGAAAGACGACGCCGAAGCGCGTGCCAAACTGCAGGCGGTGCTGGATAACGGTAAAGCGGCAGAAGTCTTTGGTCGTATGGTGGCCGCGCAGAAAGGGCCGAGCGATTTCGTTGAGAACTACGATAAATACCTGCCGACCGCCATGTTGAGCAAAGCGGTATATGCTGATACCGAAGGGTTTATCAGCGCAATGGATACGCGTGCGCTGGGGATGGCGGTCGTCTCGATGGGCGGTGGGCGTCGTCAGGCGTCTGATACCATTGATTACAGCGTTGGCTTTACCGACATGGCCCGTCTGGGCGACAGCATCGACGGGCAGAGCCCGCTGGCGGTGATTCATGCCAAAGACGAAGCCAGTTGGCAGGAAGCGGCGAAGGCCGTCAAAGCGGCAATTATCCTTGACGATAAAGCGCCAGCAAGCACACCTTCGGTCTATCGTCGAATTACTGAATAGTTGTATACTGATCTGATCAATTATTTTTGAAGCACTAAGTACGGAGAAGATATGAAACGTGCATTTATTATGGTGCTGGACTCATTCGGCATCGGCGCTACTGAAGACGCGGATCGTTTTGGCGACGTAGGTTCCGACACTCTGGGCCACATCGCAGAAGCTTGCGCCAAAGGCGAAGCTGACAATGGCCGTAAAGGCCCGTTGAATCTGCCTAACCTGACTCGTCTGGGGCTGGTGAAAGCGCATGAAGGCTCTACCGGTAAAATTGCCGCCGGCATGGACGGCAACGCGGACGTTATTGGCGCATACGCATGGGCGCACGAACTGTCCTCCGGCAAAGATACGCCGTCCGGCCACTGGGAAATCGCCGGCGTGCCGGTGCTGTTCGACTGGGGCTATTTCAGCGACCACGAAAACAGCTTCCCGCAGGAACTGCTGGATAAGCTGGTAAAACGCGCCAACCTGCCGGGCTATCTCGGTAACTGCCACTCTTCCGGTACCGTTATTCTGGACCAGCTCGGCGAAGAGCACATGAAAACCGGCAAGCCGATTTTTTACACCTCCGCTGACTCCGTGTTCCAGATTGCCTGCCACGAAGAGACCTTTGGCCTGGATAAACTCTACGAGCTGTGCGAAATCGCCCGTGAAGAGCTGACCGAAGGCGGTTATAACATTGGCCGCGTGATCGCGCGTCCGTTTATCGGCGACAAGGCCGGTAACTTCCAGCGTACCGGTAACCGTCACGACCTGGCCGTTGAACCGCCAGCGCCGACCGTGCTGCAGAAACTGGTCGATGAAAAACAGGGCCACGTGGTGTCCGTCGGTAAGATTGCCGACATCTACGCCAACTGCGGCATCACTAAGAAAGTGAAAGCGACCGGTCTGGACGCGCTGTTCGACGCGACCCTCAAAGAGATGAAAGAAGCGGGCGATAAAACCATCGTTTTCACTAACTTCGTTGACTTCGACTCTTCCTGGGGCCACCGTCGCGACATCGCGGGCTACGCCGCAGGTCTGGAGCTGTTTGACCGCCGTCTGCCGGAGCTGATGGAGCTGGTGGGGGAAGATGACATTCTGATCCTGACCGCTGACCACGGCTGTGACCCGAGCTGGACCGGTACTGACCATACCCGTGAGCACATTCCGGTGCTGATCTACGGTCCGAAAGTCAAACCGGGCTCTTTAGGTCACCGTGAAACCTTCGCGGATATCGGCCAGACGCTGGCGACCTACTTTGGTACATCGCCGATGGACTACGGTAAAAACATGCTGTGATACCTGTTGTCTTTCGCGCTGTAGATGCGTTGACTTCATTCGCTCACCCCGGTCACATAGTTCATCTATGCTCCCGGGGATTCACGAATTCGTCGCCTTCCTGCAACGCGAAATCCTTAGGGTATTTCACTGTTTTTACACACGTTTTGTAGGCCTGATAAGGCGTAGCCGCCATCAGGCAATAACAACAAATTTAAAGGGAACTGAAGATGGCAACTCCACATATTAATGCAGAAATGGGTGATTTCGCTGACGTCGTATTGATGCCGGGCGACCCGCTGCGCGCGAAGCACATTGCTGAGACTTTCCTCGAAGATGTTCGCGAAGTGAACAACGTTCGCGGCATGTTAGGTTTCACCGGGACTTACAAAGGCCGTAAGATCTCCGTGATGGGCCACGGCATGGGTATCCCGTCCTGCTCTATCTACACCAAAGAGCTGATCACCGATTTCGGCGTGAAGAAAATCATTCGCGTCGGCTCCTGCGGCGCTGTGCGCATGGACGTCAAACTGCGCGACGTGGTGATCGGTATGGGTGCCTGCACCGACTCCAAAGTGAACCGTATCCGTTTTAAAGATCATGACTTCGCGGCTATCGCTGACTTCGACATGGTGCGTAACGCGGTTGACGCGGCAAAAGCGCTGGGCGTAGACGCGCGCGTGGGCAACCTGTTCTCCGCAGACCTGTTCTATTCTCCGGACGGCGAAATGTTCGACGTGATGGAAAAATACGGCGTACTGGGCGTAGAGATGGAAGCGGCGGGCATCTACGGCGTTGCGGCTGAGTTTGGCGCGAAAGCGCTGACCATCTGCACCGTGTCCGACCATATCCGTACCCACGAGCAGACCACTGCCGCTGAACGTCAGACGACCTTCAACGACATGATCAAAATCGCGCTGGAATCCGTACTGCTGGGCGATAAAGAGTAAGATTGTGAAGGGGGCCAGAGCAGGCCCCCTTCATCGTTTATTTCGTCAGCACTTCCCACTGTAAATTGCTTTCCAGCATGACCGTATCGGTAGAATGCGTAAATTGATTATCGTTCAAGACAGGTGTTAATGTCAGCGTGACGTTCATCATTTTCCCACTGACCTGCTGGTTATTATCCATCGCGATGATACCGTTGTTATTATGTAGTAACAGACTATCCAGGGCACTGTCATTGGGAGCAAAGCTCACTCTATCAAGGGTGCTGGCAATAGGATAACTTTTACCATCTACTATCATCTGACTAACACGTACGGCGAGACCACCGTTATTTCCAAAATAAAATCGTCCCTTTTCCCCCGCTGAGGCCTGCACAAAAAGAGCAATATTCTGGCTTTCTGGGCAACTCACACTAACGTGAACCTCCTGTGAAGACATTTGATTCCAGCCTTGCTGAGAATTGACGATATCATCTTGCTTAAGCCAGCCAAAGCTGACGTTTGGCGAAGAGAACGTTATTTGGCAGTCATCGTCGGCTCGGGCTGATGGAGGGAGTAGTGCGGTGAAGAGACAACATATAGCAATCCCCAACCATTTGCTGTTGGATTTCATTGACAGACTCCCTTTGCCGTTTCATAAAATGCCTCTTTATCCTGGGTTTTCTGCAGCGTGTAGTGGATGCGACACAGACGATTCATATCATCATCAGCGGCATATAACGCAGGATTATCCCCAACATCGGTGATAAATACGCGTCCGCTGTCGACAGCGCTGACCAAATAGTTATTTTTTTCATCTACAATGCTGGTGCCTTTAGGTAGCCATGAGCCGTCCGGACGCTTTACTGTCAGCATCACACGGCGTGTATTCAGCACGTTGAAATCCAGTACCCGAAAAGCGCTGTGCGCGACAGTAATATTCTTAATACCGTTTGCCAGTTCCATGCTCTTTGGTAGCGTATTCGCATTAACCTCTACGCGGGATTTCCGCCATTCAGTTAGCCCCGGAATGACGGCCTGCCCCCAGCGGTCAGTCCAGATTCGCCCCTGTGGCGTGGCGATTTCAATGCCGCTTTCTGGTTCACTCAGGCGTGCGATAGCAAAGGTATTTTTGATGGTGTAAGGCGAGAACGTTATGCCATGTTCGTGTGCAGCGATGCCCCCGCTGAAGGTTGCGTTATAGTTGCGGTAATTATCGCCATCAGTGCCGCCGCCCACGCTGAGTTGAGTGTAATGGAGATTGCTATTGAGATTACCGTTGAAGCTATTTTGCTGGTTTTTTGCATCACGATCCGCAGAAATATAGTAATGGGTATCTTTACTCAGCGAACCATTATTTTGTAGCCCGTAGGTTGTTTTATCACCTTGATTACGCATATAAGCGCCGACGCGCTGCTCACCTAGTGGAATGCTGATGTTGATGTAAAACATATCATCATCATTACTGCCGTTATGATTCGCATCATCCTGATTAACAGCGTGCTGCCAGTTAGCGGTAATTGAGGCATATTTAAACGTTTTGCCCCAGGAAGCCATTATACTGCGAGAGTCGTTGTCATTATCCGTAGCCTGATAAGTGTAATAACCCAGAGAGAAGGTACCTAACAGATTATGGTTCCAGGCGATATTAGCACTGGAGCTACTTTGGTATTCATAAGCATCTTTATTGAGCGCATCCGTTAACTCACGATATCCGTCGCTGTAGCGGGCGGTGCTGACGTCAAGTCTAATTTCCCCGGGCAGCGCCATGCTGGCGCGTAGCTCACTTTTCGCACCCTGCAGAGATTCGCCAAAGGACGCTTTACTGCCCAGCATTGAGCCGGAAAACGTCCATTTGTTGGTTGGAAGCCATTGCAGCATACCTCCTGCCGCTTGATAGTCTTGTGCCAGTACGCCAGACGCCTGCGCCAGCCAGTTTTCACTCAGTTTCCAACCATCGCTGATGTTATAGATCCAGGGGAGAGAATAGTCGCTGGTGGTATCACGTACGCGCCCTATGGACATTGTCAAGCCTGCGGGCGTGAGTTCGCGTAAATTAAAAGATACTGCCGGCACCGTGAAGGTTGTCGTTGAGCCATCGGTTTCAACGACGCTGACGTTAAGGTCGGTATTGCTGCGTATGATGGGGACATTTTCAAGGGTAAATGCCCCAGCGTTCACTGGTGCGGTATAAATAATCTGCCCGGACTGACGAACTTCAACGCGAGCCTGGTGGGTTCGGGCAATACCGTTAATGGTTACGCCTTGTGTATCCTGTGCCAGCCCTTGTTCAGGGATAAGCTGTACGCCGTTGATCGGCGCGCCACTGAATAGACTGGAGTTGACGTTGATCTGCCCAACTTGCGCACGCATTTTTTGTGCCTGAAATACGTGCTCCGCATAGGTATATAGACTATCGGTACGGTATTCTCCATCATTATTCGTCAGCATGTAGCGGCTGCGCAGCGTCCATTCCGCGAAGTTTAAGCCAGCTTCAAGGTTTGCCTGGGCATAGTTTCGGCTATCGCTACCGGATGACTCGCTGCGACTGGCGTACAGGTTATAGTTAAATAACCCGGCGGTGCCGCCTTTAATCACGTTGTTTAGCGAGAGTAAGTTATTATCCAGAGCCTGCGCCGGAACAAAAAGCTCCAGCGATTCACTGTTTGGCAGTGGGGTAATAATCGCTGAGGGATAATCTTCTTGTAGGCTATGGCAGGTTTCTTTGGCGCTGATATTAAGCGGTACGAGCCCGCTGGCGCTGAGGAAATCGTCATCCACGCAAAGCTGGCCTTCTGTGTCGAAACGCGCGACCAACGACCCTCTATTTACGCCATTGATCTTTACCATGACGGTGTGGCTGCCTGGTAGAAAACGCGGCGCACGGGAAAAATATTGTGCGACGTTGGGGCTAATGCCTCTGGAGGTGAGAATACCCATGTCAAAATTCAGCTCCTCCGCCAGAGCCGAAAACGTCGTGGTCGCCAGTGAGCAATAAAGCGCAGTTTTGATGTATAGCGGCAGTTTTAAATACTTCACGTGCTAGCTCTCATCACGGCACCAGCGGTGAGGTAAAGCTGGGGACTTCAATGCCGTAACGGCTGGCAGGGTAAAAACGTACGGATGTATCAGCAGCAAGGGGCGTTTTTATACTGACGTTCAATGTTTCGCCGGGCAGAATATAGGTTTTTTTAATCGTGCCTTCGCCCCCGGAAGGTAAGAAGGTAATATTTTGGGCTAAACGTACAACGTAGGGAGACGGATTTTTGACGTTGATTGTTTGTCCGTTTCTGGACCAGGTTAATAATTTCCAGGCATCAGTAACGACCGGTAGATTTTTAGGACGAATTAATACCGGCAAATCCTGGCGTAGATTAAAACCTATTTTCATTCCCTTATTGGTAGATTTCGGAGGAATACCTTCAAACGTGACGCGTTTATAGTGCTCGACGGTGAGCGGTTCCGTGCTTTCCATAATAAAGCGTAGTTGCTGCTGCTGGCCTGCTTCAACGCGAACAACCGGTTGAGTGACATCCAGTTTCACACCATTGTCGTCAGGTAAATCAACGACGGTGGTATATAACAAAGCCGGATTGCTGTCGGTGTTTTTAACATTCATTACGCCGCTGTGTGTGGATTCTTCAATCACCAGTAGCGTAGTTTCCGGTACCATGCCGGCAGCGTTAGCCTGTGAAAAGAGTGCTGAAAAAACAAAGGGGACGCTGAGTAATAATAATGGAAGTTTAGTCACTGCTGGCATCAGAATTAGTCCTTTAATTTTAATCTGTCTCCCCATAATAAGGGAGACAGATCAATAACCTTTTTATACGGTCTGGATCAGAGGTATTTAAGCGTGATGGTTGCCTGACCATCCAGAACAGTATCATCAGTAATGGCCAGCGTTGCAGTATCCTGAATGGCCAGTGAGGTTTTCAGCGGGAAAATGGCAAGAGTATACGGAACCGGTTCGGTGGTGCCTTTTGTAGCAACGGTAAACATTTCCATATTGCCGTTTTTGATAATCCCGGTGGTGGACTTCTGCCAGACTGGGCTATCAACGGTTCCTGAGATAGCGTCAGATTTTACACCATCAGCGGTAACGTTCGCGGTATCGGTGTAAATAGAGAACGCGCCGATTTTTACACCTTCGGTTGTTTTGCCAACGCCGTAGGACATTGTGGTATCAGATACTATACCATTAGTCATATTGCCATTGGCTATGGAGATAACGGATGCGCCTGGGTGGGTGTCCGCACGGTCATCGGTAATAGTCCAGGCTGCTTTGGTTGCAGACGGACAAGAGATACTCAGAGAGACATCTTTAGTGCCCAGTTGGTTTACATCCGTTGCGGAAAGTGTGGCGAGGCGGATAGTACCGTAATCAACCACGCCGCCGTCGCTGAGTTCTGGGGTACAACCGCCAACAATCAGTTGACCGGTGACTTTTAATACGGCGGTGGTGTCAGCATTCACGCTGGTTGTAGCAAAGGCTGCTGCAATTGCAGTAATAAGCAAAATTTTTTTCATTATAGTTCCATTAAAGAGGTGTTGAATATTCCATGTGAATGCTGGAGTTACAGATATACGAGTGTAAAGGTCGCCTGACCATCAAGCGTGGTGTTATCGGTAATAGCCAGTGTGTCCGTTCCCTGTATAGCGGCAGCTACGCGTATAGGAAATGTTGCAATGGTAAAAGCGGCGGGGCCATTTTCATCGCCGACACTATATGTAGTGATATTTGGAAATGTATTTGTAAGCGCAACGAATTCGTTTCCTGTGATAGCCCACAAATCTGGATTATTACTACTTGACGCTACCATTTTCGTCTGAATGCCATCGGCGGTCGCATTATTCAAGTCCATAGAGAGGCCGAATGAACCAATGTTGATACCACCTGCTGTTTTACCCAGACCTAGCTGATAGTTTGGTATTCTATTGTTCTGATGTCTAAATGTTGCGTCATCGATAGTCAATGATGTTACCGAATCGGGATGATTATCGGTAGCGGTCCAGCCAACTTTTGCCGGTGCAAGACACTGAATCGTGAGTGTTATATCTTTGTATCCCAGTTGATTCGTCTCAGTTGGCAGCAGATCGCTAACGGCCTTAGTACCGAAATCTACAACTCCACCATCACTTAACTCTGGTATACATGCGCCGTTGGTTAAAACGCCAGTCAGTTTTAATACAGCAGTGGATTCAACCGCTTGCGCTGAAGTTGATAATCCTATTACGACAGAGGTCGCTATTAATAATTTTTTCATCAGTAATCCCTAACGATTAAGTATATTTCCAAAGAACATGTAATGCGCGCCGGGATTCTATGAAGAGAATGATAGGTTGTAAATTTAATAAAATTAAATCTTGGTTAAGAAAAACTTTAATCATCATTGGTGATGATAAATGGTTTATAATTCGCTGGGTTTATGAAGTGCGGGGAAATAATATTAATTTTAAAGATTATAGTAGTTGGTGAGTGTGTTTTAACTATTTGTGCTATTCACTCATTTTTCAGAATATGTTGTTATGTTTAAATAATATCAGAGACACATTCATCTCTCTGATATTATTTATTTAGCGCACTGCTCTGGCAATCCACGCCGATAATTCCCGCAGTTCTTTTTCCTGCTCCGGGAAATCAACCAGTAGCGCTTCGCACTCCTGTTGTAGCATATCCGCGCGGTACAAACACCCTTGCAGTCTCCCCGCCAGCGCTTCCAGTGGCGCGGGATTGAGGCTGTCGGTAAAGACCTGTGCACGGGTGATATGACCTTTTTCGACGTCGAAATGTAGCTCGACGCCGCCCCAGGTGAAACGTTCGTCCAGTAGATGGCTGAACGCCGGTGCCTGGCCGAAATTCCACTCCCAACTGCTCTGGCGCGCAAAGGTTTCGGCAAAATTCGGCAGATCCGGCGTTTTATCCGGTGAAATCACTTCCGCGTCGACGCGTTCGCCGTAATGGGCGAAAAAGGCTTCCGTCACCGCCTGGCAGACCTGTTCATGGGTGATACCCGGTAATAGCTCGGTAAGATTGGCCACGCGGGAGCGAACGGAGGTAATCCCTTTCGCCGCAAGTTTCTTTTTATCGGGATTCAGATAGTTCGCCAGACGGCTGAGGTCGGCGTTCAACAGCAGCGTACCGTGATGGAAACCGCGATCTTTGGTTTCGCGATAGGCTGAACCGGAGACTTTGCGATCGCCGTCCGGCGTTTTTACGACCAGATCGTTGCGTCCCGAAGCATCGGCCATGACCCCCAGCGAATTCAGCGCCGCGAGCACAATATGGGTGGAGATGGTTTTATCGTATTCCGGTTTACCGGCCATAAAGGTAAAGCAGGTATTACCGAGGTCATGGAATACCGCGCCGCCGCCGCTGCTACGGCGGGCCAGACGGACGTTATCTTCTTCCATACGCCGCGTATTACACTCTTTCCACGGGTTTTGCGCGCGTCCAATCACCACCGTATCCGCGTTGCGCCACAGGAACAGCACGCGCTGGGTGGCGGGCATCTGGCGGAAAATGCACTCCTCGACCGCCAGGTTAAACCAGGGATCGTAAGAGTCAGAAATAAGCAGGCGTAATGTTGTCATGGTGGTTTTCCTTACCTTTATTAAGCCGTCATTTTACTCTTTTTCCTCACGCTCTTCCTCTTCCGGAACAGGCTTGCTGGCCGTTAGCAGGAAGGGCGACTGCTGCCAGCGGGTGCGTTTACCTTGTAGCAAGGTGCGCGTCAGCACCACGCCTATCGCCAGCGAGAGTAGCAGCATCAGACGTAGAATGTTGGTGGTGTTATCGACCTGCTTTGCTTCGGTGGCCAGCGTGTGGGTATCCAGCGTCAGACGCAGGTAACCCAAGGGGCCGTTTTTCCCCTGGATAGGCTCGACAATTTGTTGGTTAAAATAGCTGCCCGCTTTTTTGCCATCCAGCGCCAGCCTGTCGCGCACGTTGACGCTTTCGCCAGCGCGAGTAATAAGATCGCCCTGTTCATCATAGACGCCGGCATCCAGAATTCGGCTCTCTTGCGTGAGCTGACGCAGCACGGCGTTGATGCGATTTTCATCCGGTGTTTCGCTGCGCATCAGCGGGGCGATGTTGAGCGTCACCTGGCGCGCCAGCGTGCGGGCCAGCTCTTCCAGCTGCGGATTGCGCTGTCGCTGGTGGTTTTGACTAAACCATGAAGCGCCCTGCATGAGCGCGACGAGCAGTGTGAGACAGAACAATACAATGACTGCACGATGCAGCCGAAATTTCAGTTTTGCGCGAGCCATATTCCACCTGCTGAAAATTTGAGGCTTAATGTTGCCAGAAGCGATGGTTACAAGGTAGCCTCATGCGTTATTTTCCGCGGGGCGGTTACCGGCCTGAACGATTTACAGGAGCTTTAATGCCTAACATTACCTGGTGCGATCTGCCTGAAGATGTCTCTTTATGGCCTGGTTTGCCTCTTTCTTTAAGCGGCGACGAGGTGATGCCTCTGGATTACCATGCAGGCCGCAGCGGTTGGCTGCTGTATGGGCGCGGGCTGGATAAGCAGCGTTTAACTCAATATCAGACCAAACTGGGCGCCGCAATGGTGATTGTCGCCGCCTGGTGCGTGGAGGATTATCAGGTCATTCGTCTGGCGGGGTCGCTGACGCCGCGTGCGACGCGGCTGGCGCATGAGGCGCAGCTGGATGTCGCGCCGCTGGGTAAAATTCCGCATCTGCGCACGCCGGGGCTGCTGGTCATGGATATGGATTCCACGGCGATCCAGATTGAGTGTATCGATGAAATCGCTAAGCTGGCCGGTACCGGTGAGAAGGTGGCTGAAGTGACGGAGCGCGCGATGCGCGGCGAGCTTGATTTTACCGCCAGCCTGCGCAGCCGCGTGGCGACGCTGAAAGGCGCGGATGCCGATATTTTGCGCCAGGTGCGCGGGAATCTGCCGCTAATGCCAGGATTAACGCAGTTGGTGCTAAAACTGGAAGCGCTTGGCTGGAAAATCGCTATCGCCTCCGGCGGCTTCACTTTCTTCGCCGACTATCTGCGTGACCAGCTACGTCTGACGGCGGCAGTCGCCAATGAGCTGGAGATCATGGACGGTAAATTTACCGGCCACGTTATCGGCGATATTGTGGATGCTGAGTATAAAGCCAATACCTTGCTTCGTCTGGCGCAAGAGCATGACATCCCGCTGGCGCAGACGGTGGCGATTGGCGACGGCGCTAACGATCTGCCCATGATCAAAGCGGCAGGGTTAGGTATTGCCTTCCATGCCAAGCCAAAAGTAAACGAAAAGACGGAGATTACGATCCGCCACGCTGACCTGATGGGCGTGTTTTGCATTCTCTCCGGCAGCATGAACCAGAAATGATTAACCTGCCCAATGGCAAGGCGACCGTAGGCCGGATAAGCGTCAGCGCCATCCGGCAACAGCGTTAACGAAAGAGGTAAAACGTGGCAAAAGCTCCCAAACGCGCCTTTGTTTGTAATGAATGCGGGGCCGATTACCCGCGCTGGCAGGGGCAATGCAGCGCCTGCCATGCCTGGAACACCATTACCGAGGTGCGCCTTGCCGCATCGCCGACGGTGGCGCGTAACGAACGTCTGAGCGGATACGCCGGCAGTGCGGGCGTATCAAAAGTGCAGAAACTGTCTGACATCAGTCTTGAGGAACTGCCGCGCTTTTCTACCGGTTTTAAAGAGTTTGACCGCGTGCTGGGCGGCGGGGTGGTACCCGGCAGCGCCATTTTGATTGGCGGTAATCCCGGCGCGGGCAAATCAACGTTGCTGCTACAAACGCTGTGCAAGCTCGCCGAGCAGATGAAAACACTGTACGTCACCGGCGAAGAGTCGCTACAGCAGGTGGCGATGCGTGCGCACCGTCTCGGCCTGCCGACCGCTAATCTGAATATGCTCTCCGAAACCAGCATCGAGCAGATCTGCCTGATAGCGGAAGAAGAACAGCCGAAACTGATGGTGATCGACTCCATACAGGTGATGCATATGGCGGACATTCAGTCGTCGCCAGGCAGCGTCGCCCAGGTCCGCGAAACGGCAGCCTACCTGACGCGCTTCGCCAAAACGCGCGGCGTGGCGATCGTGATGGTCGGCCACGTCACCAAAGACGGGTCGCTGGCGGGGCCGAAAGTGCTGGAACACTGTATCGATTGCTCAGTATTGCTCGACGGCGACGCCGATTCTCGTTTCCGCACGCTGCGCAGCCACAAAAACCGCTTTGGCGCAGTCAATGAGCTGGGCGTCTTCGCCATGACCGAACAGGGGTTGCGCGAAGTGAGCAATCCGTCCGCCATCTTTTTAAGCCGTGGCGATGAGGTCACTTCCGGCAGTTCAGTGATGGTCGTCTGGGAAGGTACGCGACCGTTGCTGGTGGAGATTCAGGCGCTGGTCGATCACTCGATGATGGCGAACCCCAGACGCGTGGCGGTCGGTCTGGAACAAAACCGTCTGGCAATCCTGCTGGCGGTGCTGCACCGACACGGCGGTCTGCAAATGTCGGATCAGGACGTCTTCGTCAACGTGGTCGGCGGCGTGAAAGTCACCGAAACCAGCGCGGATCTGGCTTTACTGCTGGCGATGGTCTCCAGCCTGCGTGACAGGCCGTTGCCGCAGGATCTGGTGGTGTTTGGCGAAGTGGGGCTGGCAGGCGAGATTCGTCCGGTGCCGAGCGGGCAGGAGCGTATTTCCGAGGCGGCGAAACACGGTTTTCGTCGGGCGATTGTGCCTGCCGCCAACGTACCGAAAAAGCCGCCGGAAGGAATGCAGGTGTTCGGTGTTAAAAAGCTCGCAGATGCGTTAAGCGTGTTTGACGACTTATAATTCTCTGTATGTAGTGATGTTGTATAATTTGCCGGATGGCGATGCAATGCGTCTTATCCGGCCTACGGATTGATACGGATTGATGTTGTAGGCCTGATAAGCGAAGCGCCGTCAGGCAGTGTTATGCGATTTTTCCAGCAGGAGGCTCTTGTGTCATCGTTCGACTATCTCAAAACCGCGATTAAGCAGCAAGGTTGCACTCTGCAACAGGTGGCTGACGCCAGCGGTATGACCAAGGGGTATCTGAGTCAGTTACTTAACGCCAAAATCAAAAGCCCCAGCGCGCAAAAACTGGAGGCGCTACACCGTTTTCTCGGGCTGGAGTTTCCCCGCCGACAGAAAAGCATTGGCGTGGTGTTCGGTAAATTTTATCCATTGCATACCGGACACATCTACTTGATCCAGCGCGCCTGTAGCCAGGTGGATGAGTTGCACATCATTATGGGTTATGACGATACGCGCGACCGTGGGCTGTTTGAGGATAGCGCCATGTCGCAGCAGCCCACCGTGTCGGATCGCCTGCGCTGGTTATTGCAAACCTTCAAATACCAAAAAAATATTCGTATCCACGCCTTTAATGAAGAGGGGATGGAGCCTTATCCGCATGGCTGGGACGTCTGGAGCAACGGCATTAAAGCGTTTATGGCAGAGAAGGGAATACAGCCGAGCTGGATCTACACTTCCGAAGAGGCTGATGCGCCGCAGTACCTGGAGCATTTAGGGATTGAGACGGTGCTGGTCGATCCTGAACGCACGTTTATGAATATCAGTGGGGCGCAAATCCGCGAAAATCCGTTTCGTTACTGGGAATATATTCCTACCGAAGTGAAGCCGTTTTTCGTGCGTACCGTCGCGATTCTGGGCGGGGAATCAAGCGGCAAGTCTACGCTGGTCAATAAGCTCGCCAATATTTTTAATACCACCAGCGCCTGGGAATATGGCCGCGACTATGTCTTTTCGCATCTGGGCGGCGATGAGATGGCGTTACAGTATTCCGACTACGATAAAATTGCGCTGGGTCATGCGCAATATATTGATTTCGCAGTGAAATATGCGAATAAAGTGGCGTTTATCGATACCGATTTCGTCACCACCCAGGCATTTTGCAAAAAATACGAAGGGCGCGAGCATCCCTTTGTCCAGGCGCTGATCGACGAGTATCGCTTCGACCTGGTGATTTTGCTGGAAAATAATACGCCGTGGGTAGCTGACGGACTGCGAAGCCTGGGCAGTTCAGTGGATCGCAAAGCGTTCCAGAGCCTGTTGGTCGAGATGCTGAAAGAGAACAACATTGAGTTCGTTCACGTTAAAGAGGCTGACTACGATGGCCGCTTTTTGCGCTGTGTGGAACTGGTGAAAGAGATGATGGGCGAGCAGGGATAAGAACCAATGCCTGATGCGACGCTTACCGCGTCTTATCAGGCCTACAGTTTCACAACGTACTGGAATCGCTGGGTTTGTAGGCCGGGTAAGCGCAAGCGCCACCCGGCATTCAGACATTTATTTGGCAATACGCTTGTACTTGATACGCTTCGGCTCCAGCGCCTCGGCGCCCAGCGTGCGTTTCTTGTACTCTTCGTATTCGGTAAAGTTGCCTTCGAAGAATTCTACCTTACCTTCATCCTGATAATCCAGGATGTGGGTGGCGATACGGTCAAGGAACCAACGGTCGTGCGAGATAACCATCGCGCAGCCAGGGAACTCCAGCAGGGCGTTTTCCAGCGCGCGCAGGGTTTCGATATCCAGGTCGTTCGTCGGTTCGTCGAGCAGCAGGACGTTGCCGCCCACCTGCAGCAGTTTCGCCAGGTGCAAACGACCGCGCTCACCGCCGGACAGTTCGCCAACGCGTTTGCCCTGATCGACGCCTTTGAAGTTGAAGCGGCCTACATAGGCGCGGCTTGGCATTTCAGTGTTGCCGATCTTCATGATATCCAGCCCGCCGGACACTTCTTCCCAGACGGTTTTGCTGTTGTCCATCGCGTCGCGGAACTGATCGACCGAGGCCAGCTTGACGGTTTCACCCAGCGTAATGGTGCCGCTATCAGGCTGCTCCTGACCGGACATCATGCGGAACAGGGTCGATTTACCCGCGCCGTTTGGCCCGATGATCCCGACGATAGCGCCTTTCGGTACCGAGAAGCTCAGGTCGTCGATCAGTACGCGGTCGCCGTAGGATTTACGCAGGTTGCTGACTTCAATGACTTTGTCGCCCAGACGCGGTCCTGGTGGAATAAACAGTTCGTTGGTTTCGTTACGTTTCTGATACTCAACGCTGTTCAGTTCTTCAAAGCGAGCCAGACGCGCCTTACCTTTCGACTGACGGCCTTTCGCGCCCTGACGCACCCACTCCAGCTCTTTCTCAATGGATTTACGGCGCGCCGCTTCGGCAGACGCTTCCTGCGCCAGACGCTGATCTTTCTGCTCCAGCCAGGAGGAGTAGTTGCCTTCCCACGGAATACCTTCGCCGCGGTCAAGTTCCAGAATCCAACCGGCAACGTTATCGAGGAAGTAACGGTCGTGGGTAATCGCCACGACGGTGCCTTCGAAGTCGTGCAGGAAACGTTCCAGCCACGCAACAGATTCGGCATCCAGGTGGTTGGTGGGTTCGTCGAGCAGCAGCATGTCCGGCTTTTCCAGCAACAGACGGCACAGCGCCACGCGACGGCGCTCGCCGCCGGACAGTTTTTCGACTTTGGCATCCCAGTCCGGCAGACGCAGAGCGTCAGCAGCGCGCTCAAGCTGCACGTTCAGGTTATGACCGTCGTGCGCCTGGATAATCTCTTCAAGCCGGCCTTGCTCTGCGGCCAGCTTGTCGAAGTCGGCATCCGGATCGGCGTACAGCGCGTACACTTCATCCAGACGTTTGAGAGCGTTAACCACTTCCGAAACGGCCTCTTCAATCGACTCGCGTACCGTGTGTTCCGGGTTTAGCTGAGGTTCCTGCGGCAGGTAGCCAATCTTAATGTCGGGCTGTGGGCGCGCTTCGCCCTCGATATCTTTATCGAGACCCGCCATGATGCGCAGCAGGGTAGACTTACCGGCGCCGTTAAGGCCCAGCACGCCGATTTTGGCGCCAGGGAAGAAGCTCAGCGAGATGTTTTTCAGAATATGACGTTTCGGCGGAACCACTTTGCCGACACGATGCATGGTATAAACGAATTGAGCCACGTTGGACTTCGCCTCTATGTTTATCGTGATGGTGAATAGATGTCAAAGGCGAAGTGTAGCCTTTTTCCCTGCCTAAGCCCAGCCAGCAGATCGCACTCGCAATAAAAGTAAAAAAGTGTCCGTAACGTGGCGCAAATGGCTATGACTGGTTAGCATAAATTCATTACGCGGCATGATGCTGCATTGGATAACAATTGAGGAAGTGCTTGTGGATAGAGCCAAACCATTTGTCTGGCGTCTCGTCGCCGCCAGCGTATGCCTGCTGACCTTTTGTCACCTCGCGCGGGCCGACTCACTGGAAGAGCAGCGTAACCGCTATGCGCAGATTAAGCAGGCCTGGGACAACCGCCAGATGGATGTGGTAGAGCAGATGATGCCGGGTCTGAAAGATTATCCGCTCTACCCGTATCTGGAATACCGTAAGATCACCGACGATTTGATGAACCAACCGGCGATTGCTGTCACGCAGTTTGTGCGCGCCAATCCTACGCTTCCGCCTGCGCGTACGCTGCAATCGCGCTTCGTCAATGAGCTGGCGCGTCGTGAAGACTGGCGCGGCTTGCTGGCGTTTAGCCCGGAGAAACCCGGTACCACGGAAGCGCAATGTAACTATTACTACGCGAAATGGAGTACCGGGCAAACGGAAGCGGCCTGGCAGGGCGCGAAAGACCTTTGGCTGACCGGCAAAAGTCAGCCGAATGCCTGCGATAAACTTTTCAGCGTTTGGCGGGCCTCCGGCAAGCAAGACCCGCTGGCGTATCTGGAACGTATTCGGCTGGCGATGAAAGCCGGGAATACGGGGTTGGTTACGGTGCTGGCCGGACAGATGCCGGCGGAATATCAAACGATCGCCTCAGCGATCATTACCCTGGCTAATGACCCTAATAACGTGTTGACCTTCGCACGCACCACCGGCGCCACCGATTTTACCCGCCAGATGGCGGAAGTCGCGTTTGCCAGCGTCGCCCGCCAGGACGCGGAAAATGCACGTCTGATGATCCCCTCGCTGGTACAGGCGCAGAAACTTAATGAGGAACAAACGCAGGCGCTGCGCGATATCGTTGCCTGGCGACTGATGGGCAACGATGTGACCGATGCGCAGGCGAAATGGCGCGATGACGCGATTATGCGCTCGCAATCGACGTCGCTTATCGAGCGGCGCGTGCGTATGGCGCTGGGGATGGGCGATCGTCGCGGTCTCAATACCTGGCTTGCCCGCCTGCCAATGGAGGCGAAAGAGAAAGACGAGTGGCGTTACTGGCAGGCGGATTTATTGCTGGAGCGCGGTCGTGACGCCGAAGCGAAAGAGATCCTTCATGCTTTAATGCAGAAGCGCGGTTTTTATCCGATGGTTGCGGCGCAGCGTTTAGGAGAAGAGTACACGCTTAAAATTGATAAAGCGCCCGCCAACGTAAACAGCGCGTTGACGCAGGGGCCGGAGATGGCGCGTGTACGGGAGCTGATGTACTGGAACCTGGATAACACGGCGCGCAGCGAATGGGCGAATCTGGTAAAAAGCCGTAGTAAATCTGAACAGGCGCAGCTGGCGCGCTATGCGTTTAACCAGCACTGGTGGGATCTGAGCGTACAGGCGACGATCGCCGGAAAACTGTGGGATCATCTGGAGGAGCGTTTCCCGCTGGCGTATAACGATCTTTTTACCCGCTATACCCGCGGAAAAGACATCTCACAAAGCTATGCCATGGCGATTGCCCGCCAGGAGAGCGCCTGGAACCCGAAAGTAAAATCGCCGGTAGGGGCCAGCGGCTTAATGCAGATTATGCCGGGAACGGCCACCCATACGGTGAAAATGTTTTCGATTCCGGACTACCGCGGCCCCGGCCAACTGCTGGAGCCGGAGACCAACATCAACATTGGCACCAGCTATTTGCAGTATGTCTATCAGCAGTTTGGTAATAACCGTATTTTCGCCTCGGCGGCGTATAACGCCGGGCCGGGGCGCGTGCGCACCTGGCTTGGCAATAGCGCCGGGCGTATCGATGCCGTAGCGTTTGTCGAAAGCATTCCCTTTTCGGAAACGCGCGGCTACGTGAAAAACGTTCTGGCCTATGACGCTTACTATCGCCACTTTATGGGGCAGAAAGAGGCCTTAATGAGCGACTCTGAGTGGCAGCGACGGTATTAATGCAGACGGGTTATGTTATCATTTGTACTCGTGTAACAGTACAAACGGCGGTATAACATGACCCAGCATTCCCCTTATTCATCGGCTATCGCCGAACAACGTAATCAGGAGTGGCTTCGTTTTGTGGAGTTACTCCGTCAGGCATATGCAGAGGATCTGCATCTGCCTTTATTACAACTGATGCTTACGCCGGACGAGCGTGAAGCGCTGGGAACGCGCGTGCGCATTATTGAGGAGTTGCTGCGTGGCGAAATGAGCCAGCGCGAGTTGAAAACCGAGCTGGGGGCGGGTATCGCCACCATCACGCGCGGGTCAAACAGCCTGAAATCCGCGCCGGTTGAACTGCGTCATTGGCTTGAGAACGTACTGCTGAAAAACGCCTGATTTGCTCGTAGGCCGGATAAGGCGAAGCGGCCATCCGGCAACATCGCCGCGAAATGCCTGATGGCGCTGTGCTTATCAGGCCTACAACATAGCGCAAATAATTATCGATACACCGCGTTATGAAACGGGCTGAGCGCCAGGATCACCGCCTGGTAGTAAACGCTGGAGCGCGTTAATTTTCCGGCGGTAAATACGCCAATGGCGCCCTCTTTGCGACCAATCTCGTCAATACCTGTGTACTGCGACATCACCGGGCCAAGCGCTTCTCCCTGGCGGACTCTGTCGAGAATGACGGCGGGCAGCGGCAGCGTGGCCGATCGCGCTTCACCGCGCTGAACGCCGTTATCAATCACCACCCAACTGAAGGTGGCGTCATCGTCAATTCCGGCTTCAATGGCTACCCAGAAATCAGCTTGTGGATGCAGGCGTCGCGCATTACCCACGCGATTTCGTGCTCCAGCACGCGTTTCCTCGCTTCCGAAGGGCTGCTCCGGTACGCCGCTCTCGACGGCGACGGGCGTAATATGGCACGATCCTTCGCCGAAAATCTCTTCAAATGCCTGTAGAATTGCCTGAATTTTGGCAGGATTGGTGGTCGCAGAGATAACCTGGTGCATAATTAAGCTCAGTTTTAAAAATTTATCGCAGTATAACGGAAAAAAAACATGTTACAGGTATACCTTGTTCGCCACGGTGAAACGCAGTGGAACGCCGAGCGACGTATTCAGGGCCAATCGGACAGTCCCCTGACAGCAAAAGGCGAGCAGCAGGCCATGCAGGTAGGAGAACGCGCCCGCAGCCTCGGCATCACCCATATCATCAGCAGCGATTTAGGCCGCACAAAACGCACGGCGGAGATTATCGCCCAGGCGTGCGGGTGTGATATCACCTTTGACTCCCGCCTGCGCGAGCTGGATATGGGCGTGCTGGAAAAGCGCCAGATCGATTCGCTGACGGAAGAAGAAGAGGGCTGGCGTCGTCAGCTGGTCAACGGCACGCAGGATGGCCGCATTCCCGGTGGGGAATCGATGCAGGAGTTGAGCGATCGCGTTCATGCCTCGCTGGCGTCCTGTCTGGAGCTACCGCAGGGCAGCCGACCTTTATTGGTCAGTCACGGTATCGCGTTGGGCTGTCTGGTCAGTACTATATTGGGACTACCCGCCTGGGCGGAACGCCGGTTACGTTTGCGCAACTGCTCTATTTCCCGCATCGATTACCAGGAAAGTCAGTGGCTGGCGTCTGGGTGGGTGGTAGAAACCGCAGGGGACGTTTCGCATCTGGACGCCCCTGCATTGGATGAGCTACAGCGTTAACGACGAATCGGGATCAGAAATTCGCAGCGCAGGTTGATAGGGCGATCGCCGGTTTTGGTATCTTCTGACGGGTAGTATCGCTCTATATCCTGTCCTTTACGACGGGTCAGATTCAGCATTGGCATACAGGTGCCGTAAACGGTCAGGATAAAATCCTGCACGCCGGTTCCTAACCCTTCATAGGTGAACATGACGTATTCACCGCCCTGCAACAGCACAGGATGTGCCGACTGAACATAGCCATCGGCCTGCTCTTGCGGCAGTGCGGTGGTATAGAATACTTCCTGCTCATCGTCTTTCTCCATGCTGGGGCGCGTTTCATTAAGCCCATAAAGCACAGGCGGAATAGTTGGCGAATGACCGAGGAAATCATGCCAGAATTGCACGCGCATTTCGTGGCGGAAGTCGGAAATCTGTTCCAGCGAGCAGGAATAGCTCTGCGTGACGCCAAGGAGCGGCGTATCCTCCAGCGTAACGAACTGATGTTCCGGCACGGTAAACTCGCCCAGCCGTAATGGCGGGCGAATGCCAAAGGCGCTCCATTCCGAGGAGCGACGATACAGCGCTGGCGTCTGGGAAAACTGTTTCTTAAAGGCGCGCGTAAAGGTTTGCTGAGAATCGAAGCGGTACTGAAGAGCAATATCCAGAATTGGACGCGCGGTCAAACGCAGCGCTACTGCTGATTTCGATAAACGACGGGCGCGGATGTAAGCGCCAATGGCGTGGCCCGTCACGTCCTTAAACATTCTCTGCAGGTGCCACTTGGAATAGCCTGCTTTTGCCGCCACATTGTCAAGTGACAGCGGCTGATCCAGATGACCTTCCAGCCAGATTAACAGGTCGCGAATTATGCCAGCCTGATCCATAAAATATCCCCATCCTTTCAACAACGAGCACCCGATATCAGGTAAGAGGATAATAGCATTTTTTGTTCTTTTAGCATTCAGTGTTTTTTTTGAGCTTAAATGCTTTTTTTAGGCAACGTGACAGGTAATTATTCTAATCCTGTGATCTATAACCATTTTATTTTAGAATGTCTAATAATTACGCAATGTAACTTTTATGAATGGTAACAATATGAAATACAAGAGCTTAGTACTTTTCTCAATTTTGTTGCTGCTGGGGCAGAGCGCCCGCGCGGAACAAATTGGTTCAGTCGATACGGTATTTAAAATGTTCGGTCCTGACCATAAAATCGTGGTGGAAGCTTTTGACGATCCTGATGTCAAAAACGTGACGTGCTATGTTAGCCGGGCGAAAACGGGCGGCATAAAAGGCGGATTGGGGCTGGCGGAAGATACGTCTGACGCCGCTATCTCTTGCCAGCAGGTCGGGCCTATTGAACTGAGCGACAAAATTAAGAATGGCAAGGCGCAGGGAGAGGTGGTTTTCAAAAAACGCACCTCATTGATATTTAAGTCATTGCAGGTCGTGCGTTTCTATGATGAGAAACGCAACACGCTGGCGTATCTGGCCTATTCCGACAAAGTGGTCGACGGGTCGCCGAAGAACGCCATCAGCGCGGTGCCGGTCATGCCGTGGCGACAATAACAGGGAAAGAGTATGCAGCAACCGCAGGTCTGGTTAGTCGAGGATGAACAGGGAATCGCCGATACGCTCATCTACACCCTGCAACTGGAAGGGTTTACCGTTGAGCTATTCGCTCGCGGGCTGCCCGCGCTGGAAAAAGCGCGTCAGCAACGGCCGGATGCGGTGATTCTCGATGTGGGACTACCGGATATCAGCGGCTTTGAGCTGTGTCGGCAGTTGCTGGAACGCCATCCTGCGCTGCCGATTCTTTTCCTGACTGCCCGTAGCGATGAAGTGGATCGATTGCTTGGTCTGGAGATCGGCGCAGATGATTATGTCGCCAAGCCGTTCTCGCCGCGCGAAGTGAGCGCCCGCGTGCGCACGCTGTTGCGCCGGGTGAAAAAGTTTGCTGCGCCGTCGCCGGTGGTGCGTACCGGACATTTTGAACTCAATGAACCGGCGGCGCAGATCGCCTGGTTTGGTACGCCGCTCTCGCTGACGCGTTATGAGTTTCTGCTTCTTAAAACCCTGCTGCTGTCGCCGGAGCGCGTGTACTCGCGCCAGCAATTGATGGATATTGTCTGGTCTGATGCCCAGGAGACCTTCGATCGGACGGTCGATACACACATCAAAACCCTGCGCGCTAAGCTACGCGCGATCAACCCGGATCTCTCGCCAATTAACACGCATCGTGGAATGGGATACAGCCTGAGGAGCGTCTGATGCGCATCGGAATGCGTTTGCTGCTGGGCTACTTTCTTATTGTTGCCGTCGCCGCCGTGTTTGTGCTGTCTATCTTCGTTCAGGAGATAAAGCCGGGCGTCCGCCGCGCGACGGAAGGGACGCTGATTGACACCGCGACGCTGCTGGCGGCGCTGGCCCGCGACGATCTCCTTTCCGGCAACCCGACTGACGGCCAGTTGGCGAAAGCATTCGCCCAACTGCAACATCGCCCGTTTCGCGCCAATATCAGCGGGATCGTCAAAGTGCGCAATGAATACCATGTCTACATGACGGATGCGCAGGGGAAGGTGTTGTTTGATTCGGAAAACAAAGCGGTGGGGCAGGATTATTCTCGCTGGAATGACGTCTGGCTTACGCTGCGCGGACAGTATGGCGCCCGCAGCACGGCAAAAGATGCTGCCGATCCCAATAGCACCGTGATGTACGTAGCCGCGCCGATAATCAGCGATGGACGGATTATCGGCGTCCTGTCTGTCGGTAAACCGAATGCGGCAATGGCGCCGGTGATTAAGCGCAGCGAACGGCGCATTCTGTGGGCCAGCGCCGTTTTACTGGGAATTGCGCTGGCGATTGGCGCGGGGATGGTCTGGTGGATTAACCGCTCCATCGCCCGGTTGACGCGCTATGCGGATTCTGTCACCGAAAACCGCCCGCTTGCGTTACCTGCATTAGGCAGCAGCGAGCTGCGTAAACTGGCGCAGGCGCTGGAGAGTATGCGCATTAAGCTGGAAGGCAAGAATGAGATTGAGCAGTACGTGTATGCGTTGACTCATGAGCTGAAAAGTCCGCTGGCGGCGATACGCGGCGCGGCGGAGATTCTGCGTGAAGGACCGCCCGCGGATGTGGTTACCCGCTTTACAGAGAATATATTGGCGCAAAATACGCGAATGCAGGCGCTGGTAGAGACCCTGCTGCGCCAGGCGCGGCTGGAAAACCGGCAGGATATCCCTCTCGCGCCGGTTGCTGTTGATGAGCTATTTACGCAGCTTAGCGAGGCGCGCAGTATTCAGTTGGCGGCAAAAAATATCACCCTTACTCTACGGCCTTCCTCGCTGGTTGTCGTCGCCGACGCGGAGCTTCTGGCGCAGGCGCTGGGCAATGTGTTGGACAATGCCATCGACTTTACGCCTGAAAATGGCGTTATCACATTAAGCGCTCAGCCGATGGGGGAGAAAGCGATCCTGCAGGTGACGGATTCCGGCTGTGGTATTCCTGATTTTGCGCTGCCGCGCATTTTCGACCGATTCTATTCGTTGCCCCGTGAAAACGGACGTAAAAGCAGCGGGCTTGGGCTGGCGTTTGTCAGCGAGGCGGCGCGACTCCTCAACGGTGAGGTGACGTTGTGCAACCGTCCCGAAGGCGGCGTGCTGGCCTCGTTGACACTTCACCGTCACTTCACATAACTTCAAATTCTCCCCACATCGCGTTCTTACACTGCTGTTATTGCAAAGGAGAACGCTATGTTGAAATCCCCCCTGTTGTGGAAAATGATTACGTTAGGCGGCGCCATGATCCTGCTGTTAATTCCCCTGATGATGGTACGGCACACCATCGTGGAACGTGCTGATTATCGAAGCCATGTAGAAGCCGCTATTCGTCAGAGTACCAGCGGCCCGCAAAAGGTTGTCGGCCCGCTGGTGGCGGTTCCGGTGACAGAGCTCTATACCGTGCTGGAAGAGGAGAAAGAGGTCCAGTATAAGCGCAGCTATCTCTATTTTTGGTTGCCGGAGTCGCTATTGGTCGAAGGCAATCAAAACGTTGAAGCGCGAAAAATAGGTATTTATCAGGGGCAGGTGTGGCATACCGATATGGCGATAAAGGCGGAGTTTGATGTGGCCCGTCTGCATGAGCTGAACAGACCGAACATTACCCTTGGAAAGCCCTTTATCGTCGTGGGCGTCGGCGATGCGCGCGGTATCAGCGCAGTAAAAGCGCCGCAGGTGAATGGTGAAACGCTCACTGTAGAACCGGGGACCGGCTTACCGGAAAGTAGAGAGGGCATTCATATCCCGCTGCCGGACAGTCAGTGGGCGACGCGCAACCTGACGTTGGCGATGTCGCTAAATTTAAGCGGAACCGGCAGCTTTTCACTGGTTCCCGTCGGGCGTAGCAGTGAAATGACCCTGACCAGCAACTGGCCGCACCCAAATTTTGTGGGGGATTTTCTTCCCGGTAAACGCGAAATCAGCGGTTCAGGATTTCAGGCCCAGTGGCAAACCAGCCGGTTTGCCACGAATCTCGGCGAACAGTTTGCTGATGCGCAAAAGGTGGATTGGGACAACTTACCGGCGTTTAGCGTCGCTGTATCGACGCCAGCCGATCAGTATCAACTGACGGACAGAGCGACGAAATATGCCATTTTGTTGATTACGCTAACGTTTATGGCGTTCTTTGTCTTCGAAACCCTGACAGGGCAGCGGTTACACCCGATGCAGTATCTGCTGGTGGGGTTATCGCTGGTGATGTTCTACCTGCTGTTGCTGGCACTGTCGGAACATATCGGTTTCACGCCAGCCTGGATCGCCGCAAGCCTGGTGGGCGCGTTGATGAATAGCGTTTATTTGCAGGCGGTGCTGAAAGGATGGCGCAATAGCGTACTGTTTACGTTAGCGTTATTGGCGCTGGATGGCGTGATGTGGGGATTGCTGCGTTCGGAAGATAGCTCGTTGCTTCTGGGTACCGGCGTTCTGCTACTGGCGCTTGGCGGCGTGATGTTCCTGACGCGCCATCTGGACTGGTATTCGCTCTCTTGTCAGCAACGTAAGTCATTACCGCCAGTAAAAGATGACGAATTACGTTTGTGGAAATAAATATAACGGGCGCGCGCGTTAACGTTTTCCCGCGCAGCGCCAGAAAATGTGATGCCGTTAGTTATAGGTCAGGTTTAATGTTGCCGTGGCATTCGCTTGCCCGGCCGTTACCGTGGCGGCGGTTTTATAGTAGCGCGCGCTAATTTTCAGGGTGGTCGACATATTCATGGTTCCGCCGTTAACCGTCTGGCTGCCATCGGCATTGGTGGTAATCGTGTGAGTAAAGAGATCAATTTTTTGATTGATTGGCAAACTGTCGGTAAAGAAACCGGCGTCCGGTGCCTGAATACCCAACTGTACGCCAACGCCGGTTGCGCTGGTTGGCGCGCTTGCATTGCTCAACTGGATGACTGAATTATCAGGATTGTTTCCGCTGGCAGGCTGGGCGCTTAACGATGCGGAAATAGCGGTGCCTTGTTCGCAGGTCAATAAGATATCCTGCTCGCCTGTGCCCGCGGTTTGACTGTTAGCGAAACTGCCTAAATTGACGCTGCCTAAATCCACGGTGATGGCAGGTGTTTCTACCCGACATCCCATCGCTTTCATAATCAATTGCGTATTCCCCAAATACAGATGGGTCAGGATATCGCCGCCGGAGTCTTCCGTTGCGCTATCGCGAAAAGATACGCGCGCCAGTGGACTTTGGAATGTCGCGGTACCGGAGGTGATCGGACCGCCTAAGGCGACCAGTTCAACATTGTAGGCGGGAGCCATCGCATGGTGTGTTTTATTGCCATCGCCATTATGGTAGGTATTATCGATTGGCATGACATTATCGTAAGGGCCAGCATTCGTTTGGGTTTTAATCGCAATGCCCACGCCGGAAATGCCGGTGCTAAATACCGGCGTGTTGTTCCCGTCATTCGCATTGATTGTCGCTGATGCATTTGACTGCGCGCTACCGGGTTCATATAAAAAACCGACCTTATAATCGCGACTACAGCCATCCATTGTGACTTCGGAGGTGGAAACCCAGCCCGATTGCCACAACACCTCGCCTGCGGTATAGGCGTGGCTATCCACCACAAGCTGCGACGGCGGGGTGATAGTGATCGCGCCTTCATTACCGGAACGTTTACAGGAGGCGTAACCATGACTGGAGTACGCGAACAGCAGAATAAGCGCCAGATATAACCTTCTCATGAAAAATTCCTGCTTTTATACCAGGTGAAATAGAAAGATGTTATTGCCATGCGATAGTGATCGTCACAACGGACGTGAAATCCCCTGCCGTGACTTTTCCGTGCGGGGTATACATCCTTGCGGCGACAGGCAAATTGGCTTCATGGGTATTACTGTTGATATCCACCGTGTAAGTGACGTTGTTGGCCAGATTGACCAGACTTTTGCCGTCCAGGTTAAAAAGCTGTAATCCTAAATCCTGCGCCGGATTGGCCGCGCTGTTTGCATAAATTGCAGAAGCATAATTTGGATCGGGATAAGGTACGCCGTTAAATGAAATCGCGGCTTTTGTGGTCGTTGCCGGGCAATTCGTCATTTTTATGGTGAAAGGGATGGTGGCGGTATTGCCACCGGCCACGGCGATATCCGCCCGGGCATATTGTCCAAGAGAGATCGTGTCAGGTACCGTAACGGTACACGGATCGGCATAAATTAATCCCGTAACGTTAATGTCTACGGCATCTGCGGTATTGTATGCCGCGCTGATCGATGGCGACCATAATGCCAGACCCGTGAACGTTAACAGGGCGGCTAATGCAGCAAATCTGTTCATATTCATCTTTTATCCCACCAGAATCACTGGCATTGCTCGTGTAAGATTTCTACGCCAGAAGCGGAGGGGGAGCTCGGTATACGATAAGAGACCTGACACCGGTCTGCTGCTGTTGGTCCCCACTTCACTAATAACCGCCCTTGTTTTTCCAGTCCGGTTAACCAGGCTTGCCCCGCATCACCAACAAAACTGCTGTGATTGTCTGGTTTTGTTAAAGACGAGACGGTCGCGCCAAAAGGAACAGGCAGATTGTTTATGCGGGTTAATACCATCAATGCCTTGTAACCAATATTGGTTTTATATTCAGCCCTGACCACCGCGCCACGGGTAGGCACCAGCGTTTTACTGGTATCAATGAGCTCAATATTTTTTCTAATGCCCGTCGTATCTAAAGAGACTTCATTACGATGGTAAGGCGAAGCATAAGGTACGACGGCATAACCCCGAAAATCGGTGTCCACGCCCGTTTCGTTATTCACGGGGACACCCGCTGCGCCAGGGGCTTTAACCAATATGATGGTGTCGTCCATTGGCTGGGATAGTGTCAGGCCATTTCGATGTAACAGTACGCCGCCCTGAACGCCATAATTCAGGCGACGCATATGATTATCGTAGCTATATCCGCCGTTAATATCCGCATACGTCCCGTTATAGGTTGCGCTCACATTACCGCTGGTGGCTTTCTCTTGAGAGGAATAACCTTCCTGAACGCTCCATGAGAGATTTTTCTGTGCCAGCGCTGTTCCGTTTAAACCGACAGTATGCGTGGTATCGCCGTCTTTCGCGGAGTTCATATTGTAGGTGGCATACGTTGACGGCATAAAGGCATCTAACGGAATACTAATATTGATTGAAATTTGCTGGTCATTACTGTCTTCCGTATCGTCGTCTTCATCCTGAGAATTATCGGCGTTCAGCGTATAAGAATAGTTAATGCCATAGCTTACGTTATGCCATGTGTTGTTATAGCCAATACCTAATGATGTGGTATGAGTGTCATTCCAGTAATCTTCATTATATAAAGTGAGTGAAATGGAACCGTAGATAATGTCTTGCGATAACGACAGGTCGGTGCGATTACGTACATGATCATAGTGACTATTATCGCTATAGGTATCCAGCACATCCTCAAGAGCGTAGTAATCTTTGGTCGAATAACGGTAGCCGGCGACAGTGAAATTGGTGCCTGTTGACTGAATATCTTTGCTGTAACGAATACGCCAGGACTGTCCGGTAAGCGTATCGCTAACCACATCGCCTGCTTTAATTTTTGACCATGAGTTGGTGACGTCTAAAGACAATGCGCCCAGATCGCCAAGGTTTAAGCCTGTCCCGATGAGCGCCGCATGATAAACATCATTGCTCAGCGTACTCTCTATTCCGCCATAGGTGGTTATGCCGCCTGCTAATCCGTATAAGGCCGTCAGTTCAGCGAAGTTCTGTTGCGCGGAATGCGTATCTGATGAACGCGTGCGGCCTACCGTCAGGTCGTATTTCAGGTGGCCTTCACGCTGTAAGACCGGAACGCTGGCGTAGGGCACAATGAAATGCTGTTCAGAACCATCGGATTCTTTGATGGTGACGTACAGGTCGCCCGAACCGCCGGTTGGATAAAGATCGTTGATGGCGAATGGACCCGCCGGAACGTTAGTTTTGTAGATGGTATAACCGTTTTGTTCAACGGTTACCTGCGCGCTGCTTTTGGCCACCCCGCGAATGACCGGGGCGAACCCTTTCATACTGTCCGGCAACATATCGTCATCAGAAGAGATCTGTACGCCCTTAAATGAAATACTGTCAAAGACGTCCGCGGGCGTGTTATTTTCCCCGGCGATCAGCTGTCCTTTTAAAAATTCGATATCGCGAGAAACATAGGTGTAGGCAGAGTCCCAGCTATTTTGCCCATCGCTATCATGATTCCAGGTTGAGTAGTTACGAAAACGCCATGCGCCAATGTTAATACCTGGGCGCAGGTTGGCGTATTCGCTATTTTCCGTCCGGTTTTCATCAATATCGTGATCCTGCGATCCGGTAAAACTGTAGTTCAGCAAAAAAGCATTAATGCCTTCATCCCATTCGCTGGTAGGGACGAATTCTCGCGGGTCGGCGATCAACGCGATTTGAGGGATCGCTAAATCCAGCCGGTTACCGATGACATTAAACTTTGCTACAGCGCCAGCCAGCAGACTAAGATCGGTACACCCGTTTGGGTCATTTTTAAGCTCGGGGAAGTTTTCTGTTTTTACGCCCCACTGCTTGAGTTGTTCAACGCTAAGACACGGCTGTAGGGAGAGCTTATTATCTGCTGATTTTTTATTTTTAAAGGCAATATTTTTTGTTTCAACACTGGTGTTATTAATATAAATATCAACATTATAGGTGCCTTCTGCCTGACCCCCCTTTTCGAAAACCGATAGATCGACATTCTCCACGCCCGGTTCATCATTTTCCAACGATAATGGATTAAAATGATCATGCGCTAACGCTGGCTTTATGGAACAGCATATAAACAGAAACGATAACGCTAATTGAGAACGGGGCTCTACTCTGGAGAATTGCACAGTAAAAGTCCTGAAAGGGTAAAAGTAAAGTGAAGTCGTTAATGGCTAGAATGAACCGGAATGCGGCTCTAAACTCATCCCATAATCGCTGATTAATCGCCACGTTACCGTGCCATGAGGGGCGGCAGTAGAACCCAATTTAAATGACGCTGATGATTTTGGCGGAACGAAGGTCGCTGATTTCACTTCATGGCTGTTAAGCGTCACACTGGCAAAGTTCATATAATAGGGAGTGGGGTTATTTACGGTAATAACATCACCTGCCGTCTGCCATTTTAATTGTTGGCTCTGGCTATCAGGCGTTGATTTTGTTAATGCTGGCGGTCGATATATAAGCTTTATTTGGGTATTAATGGAGATTTCCACGCGGTTCGCGGAGGCATTATCATCAATAGAAGGAATACCCTTAATATTGAGCCAGTACATAGACTCCCGATCTGCAGGTAGGGGGGCGCCAGAGCGAATAACCCGAATACTGTTCTTTTGCCCGGCATCAAGGCGAAAAAGAGGCGGGGTGATAATAAACGCCTGCTTATTTGTGACCTGGGGATCGGCAACCGATAACCATGACTGAACAAGATTCGCTTTGCTGTCTTTATTCTCTACATTGATTGACGACTCATCATTATTGCCGTCGAAAACCAGTCGGGTTCCGCCAACAACAATGCTGGCATGGGCAACATGGCTTGTCAGTAATACGACCAACACGGATTTCTTTATGTGTTTCATTTTTTACTCTGTAAAGATGTTTTACGCTATGGACTGGCATCCTGCCTGTCCACATCAGGATGAGAATGCCTTACTGATACGAAACGGTATACGTAACCTGAGTGCTAACATCTCCACCGGTTACGGTTGCGGAACCATCATTTGCCATGGCAGCGTAATAGGTAAAGTCTGCTTCCGAGCCGTCGGTTGGCAGGTTTACTGCGGCATCATCCGTGTTATCTGTCACATCGCTATGTGAAGCGTTCTGAATAGAAATACCGACACCCGCGGCGCCCGTTTCCGATCCTTCGTCCGCGTTTTTGAAGTACGTTGGGTTGGAATCATCTGTTGCGCCGTGGAAGCGGAACATGGCCTGGGTTGGTACGCCAGTCCCTGCTTCCGGGCAGCTAACCAGGCTTACGGTAAACGGCACGTAATCGGTTGTGGCGCCTTTTTCCGCGATGCGTTCTTTGCTGTAATTACCTAAATCAATGGTGGTATCCGTGGAGCCATTAACCTGAACCGTACACGCCTGATCGTAAATTTTGCCATTGAACGTAATCGTGTTCTGGGCAAATACCGGTGTGGATGCTACGGCAGTTAACATTGCCAGGATGATAATTTTCTTATTAAACATATTAATTGTTGCCTGATTCTATTCGCTGAAAAATAAAGATAGCCATATAAAATAAAATATTATATTTTACTCTGTATGCGCTTCTTTCTGTTCTGTAGATAAGCAGGCGGCTATTCTACGTATATCAACTATGAACTCAATAAAAATTCTGATGCAATATTGAACGGCAGTCCAGTTTCGGACCCGGTAACAAAGTTTAATAAAATACCACTAAAGAAGTATGGTTGGTGACTGGATTTATAGAGCAAGATCTCTTTTTTGATAATAGTTATTATTTCCTGGAGGATTTATTTAACTCTATATTGCTTTATTTTTAAGAATATACGACGCTTGTCCGTTTAAAATGAAACCGGCAGGTTTCGAAGCTCTAACAGTCTTCCATGCAGTATTTTTATATAGTCCCCCGCTTTTAGTTCTGAAAGTACCTGCATGATACGGCTGCGTGAAAGCCCGGTTCTCTGCTGTATGAAGTTCTGTGCGTTGATCTCAAATCGTGAGCTTTCAGGATACGACCACAGTTCAAGTAACAGCGCTTTTATCTGGCTATAGGCGTCCTGCCCGATAAGGTTTCTGTCACGGTTAGTCATGAAAGCAATGCGGTACATCAGGATGTTCGAAATGTCACGCCAGAGATGCTTTTCATCAGCTATTTCCACAAAATCTTTTACTGGGACAGGATAATATTCACAGGTGGTTTCGGCGATAAAAAAGACGTCTGAATTCTCTTCTAACTGGTATAAGTCAGCATAGGCATCTACAAGGCCTAAAATCATTGGTGAGACACCGCAGCCCATTACAATGCTGTCGATACGCCGACATACTTTAATAGCGCCTTTAGTGATTAACAGGATGTGGGATTGATTATCAATCTTGATATCCAGTGTTTTACCGGCCGTAATAGTGACAGGGGAGATGTTTTGAATAACGTGCCGATGAATATTTAAAATGGCTTGCAGGTTTTTTTCTTTCCCTGTGGGACGATACACATTCCCGCCGTTTAACTGCTTCATATCTTCCCCATTATTATGGCTGATAAAGTGGTTGACTATTAAAAGGTAAAGATAAATTTAATATTCACTTGAAATTATAATTAAGTAAATAAAAATAGCCAACAAGAATATTTAAGTCAATATATTCACCTTATCAATGCATGAGCGACAACGCTGTTTGTAAGGTTAACCATAGTAAATGTGATGATTTTATTTGCAATCATTTTATGACAGCTATCATAGGTACTGTGCTTAACGAGCGCGTAGAGCGTACAGGATAGCGAAGCGATGAACATCGCTATTGGAGGATACGAATGAGAGAAAAGTACAAAATGCAGGCGGGCGGCGTTTTACTGAGCGAAATCGCCGCCTGCCGGAACTCCTCCCGGCGGGAGCCATAAGCGGTTAGCGGTACTGGACGATCAGGCTTTGAATCTCCGGATGATCTTTTAACGACACGTGCCGTACCGTGGCGATTCCATTCATCAACGAAATAGCGTTTCCAGACGGTGTGGCGACTGTCTGTAAATGGGGGATATTATTCCGCAAACATGATACCTCGATATTGCGATCGTGAGGCGCAAGATTACAACCATATTCGACAATCTGGCCTTTGAAATGAATAACGCCTGCGGAGACCGGCGCGGTAGCAGCCAGCGCGGCTGATGAAGCTGACATCGCTGCACAAAACAGGTAGCAGCATAATGGTGATTTTTTCATCCTTTGAAACCTCACGTCCTGTGAGCATCCCCTTATTTTTTGGGGACTAACAAATTCCGTGCATTACTCTTTAATGTAAATACACAAACTACCTTAACTTTCGCAAGCTGAGATAAACAGCGCTATACGACAATTTTTATGTAAAAGAGTACGTCATAACGGCAGGTCAGGAGGGAAAGCGAGGCCGCTTAGCGGAAGGGGGACATAAGAAACAGCCAGTAAGAATAACTTACCGGCTGTTTTTACGGTTCGGCGCCTGGGCCGAATTAATCCTGCAGGTCGCCGCAGAAGCGATAACCTTCGCCGTGAATGGTGGCGATGATTTCCGGCGTATCCGGCGTGGATTCGAAATGCTTACGAATACGACGAATGGTAACGTCAACAGTACGGTCATGCGGCTTCAGCTCGCGCCCGGTCATTTTCTTCAACAGCTCTGCGCGTGACTGAATTTTGCCAGGGTTTTCGCAGAAGTGAAGCATCGCGCGGAACTCGCTGCGCGGTAGTTTATACTGCTCGCCGTCCGGGCCGATCAGTGAACGACTGTTGATATCCAGTTCCCAACCGTTGAACTTGTAGCTTTCAACGCTACGACGCTCTTCGCTGACGGTACCCAGGTTCATGGTACGGGACAGCAGGTTGCGGGCACGGATGGTCAATTCGCGTGGGTTAAACGGTTTGGTGATGTAATCATCCGCGCCGATTTCGAGGCCGAGAATTTTGTCGACTTCGTTATCGCGGCCCGTCAGGAACATCAGCGCAACGTTAGCCTGTTCACGCAGTTCACGCGCTAACAGGAGACCGTTTTTCCCTGGCAGATTGATATCCATGATCACCAGGTTGATGTCATATTCAGAGAGGATCTGATGCATTTCCGCGCCATCTGTCGCTTCGAATACATCATAGCCTTCCGCTTCGAAAATACTTTTCAACGTGTTGCGTGTTACCAACTCGTCTTCAACGATAAGAATGTGCGGGGTCTGCATGTTTGCTACCTAAATTGCCAACTAAATCGAAACAGGAAGTACAAAAGTCCCTGACCTGCCTGATGCATGTCGCAAATTAACATGATCGGCGTAACATGACTAAAGTACGTAATTGCGTTCTTGATGCACTTTCCATCAACGTCAACAACATCATTAGCTTGGTCGTGGGTACTTTCCCTCTGGACCCGACAGTGTCAAAAACGGCTGTCATCCTAACCATTTTAACAGCAACATAACAGGCTAAGACGTACCGGACACCTAATAAAACTACGCTTCGTTGACATATATCAAGTTCAATTGTAGCACGTTAACAGTTTGATGAAATCATCGTAGCTAAATGCTAGCTTTCATCACAAATTTGCAATATTCCAACTAGTTACGTAAGCCAACTAATAAATGCGATGAATCCAAAGAACAGGATCTATTTTAAATTAAATTATCCTAAATAAACAGCAGGATAACGATGTTCTGTTAACATAAACAGCAATAGTACAGATACGCAATAGTGTAGCGTCTTTTACGAAATCAAAAATGCTTTTTCAGTGATATCCGTTAAAATTTTGTAAATTTGCGAAGCGTAATATGCTTACAAACGCCAGCTAATTTCCTGTAAATTAGTCAAAAAGAGTAATGAAATGCGTGTAACAATCGTTCTTGTCGCTCCCGCCAGAGCGGAAAATATCGGCGCAGCCGCCCGGGCAATGAAGACCATGGGATTTACTGATCAGCGTATTGTCGACAGCCAGGCGCACCTGGAGCCCGCCACCCGTTGGGTCGCACATGGATCTGGAGATATTATTGATAATATTGAGGTTTTCCACACCCTTGCCGACGCGCTCCACGATGTAGATTTTACCGTAGCGACGACAGCCCGCAGCCGGGCAAAATTTCATTACTACGCTTCGCCCGCTGAACTGGTTCCCTTATTACAGGAAAAATCACGCTGGATGCGTCATGCCGCGCTGGTTTTTGGCCGTGAGGATTCCGGTCTGACCAATGACGAGCTGGCGCTGGCGGATGTATTGACCGGCGTGCCGATGGCGGCGGATTACCCTTCGCTCAATCTGGGTCAGGCGGTCATGGTGTATTGCTATCAATTAGCAGGTTTAATGCAACAGGCCACAGAATCCGTTGATATTGCTGATGAATCGCAGTTACAGGCGTTACGCGCGCGCCTTTTACGCCTGCTAACGACTCTGGAGGCGGCCGATGACCACAAATTAACCGACTGGCTACAACAGCGAATCGGCCTGCTGGGACAGCGAGATACGGTAATGTTGCACCGTTTGGTCCATGATATTGAAAAAAAACTAACAAAATAACGTGCTGTAATTTTTAAAATAATAAGAGATTACGTCTGGTTGCAAGAGATCATAACAGGGGGAATTGGTTGAAAATAAATATATCGCCAGCAGCACATGAACAAGTTTCGGAATGTGATCAATTTAAAAATTTATTGACTTAGGCGGGCAGATACTTTAACCAATATAGGAATACAAGACAGACAAATAAAAATGACAGAGTACACAACATCCATGAACCGCATCAGCACCACCACCATTACCACCATCACCATTACCACAGGTAACGGTGCGGGCTGACGCGTACAGGAAACACAGAAAAAAGCCCGCACCTGAACAGTGCGGGCTTTTTTTTCGACCAGAGATCACGAGGTAACAACCATGCGAGTGTTGAAGTTCGGCGGTACATCAGTGGCAAATGCAGAACGTTTTCTGCGTGTTGCCGATATTCTGGAAAGCAATGCCAGGCAAGGGCAGGTAGCGACCGTACTTTCCGCCCCCGCGAAAATTACCAACCATCTGGTGGCGATGATTGAAAAAACTATCGGCGGCCAGGATGCTTTGCCGAATATCAGCGATGCCGAACGTATTTTTTCTGACCTGCTCGCAGGACTTGCCAGCGCGCAGCCGGGATTCCCGCTTGCACGGTTGAAAATGGTTGTCGAACAAGAATTCGCTCAGATCAAACATGTTTTGCATGGTATCAGCCTGCTGGGTCAGTGCCCGGACAGCATCAACGCCGCGCTGATTTGCCGTGGCGAAAAAATGTCGATCGCGATTATGGCGGGACTTCTGGAGGCGCGTGGGCATCGTGTCACGGTGATCGATCCGGTAGAAAAACTGCTGGCGGTGGGCCATTACCTTGAATCTACCGTCGATATCGCGGAATCGACTCGCCGTATCGCCGCCAGCCAGATCCCGGCCGATCACATGATCCTGATGGCGGGCTTTACTGCCGGTAATGAAAAGGGTGAACTGGTGGTGCTGGGGCGTAATGGCTCTGACTACTCTGCCGCCGTGCTGGCCGCCTGTTTACGCGCTGACTGCTGTGAAATCTGGACTGACGTCGATGGTGTGTATACCTGTGACCCGCGCCAGGTGCCGGACGCCAGGCTGCTGAAATCGATGTCCTACCAGGAAGCGATGGAACTCTCTTACTTCGGCGCCAAAGTCCTTCACCCTCGCACCATTACGCCCATCGCCCAGTTCCAGATCCCCTGTCTGATTAAAAATACCGGTAATCCGCAGGCGCCAGGAACGCTGATCGGCGCGTCCAGCGACGATGATAATCTGCCGGTTAAAGGGATCTCTAACCTTAACAACATGGCGATGTTTAGCGTCTCCGGCCCGGGAATGAAAGGGATGATTGGGATGGCGGCGCGTGTTTTCGCCGCCATGTCTCGCGCCGGGATCTCGGTGGTGCTCATTACCCAGTCCTCCTCTGAGTACAGCATCAGCTTCTGTGTGCCGCAGAGTGACTGCGCGCGTGCCCGCCGTGCGATGCAGGATGAGTTCTATCTGGAGCTGAAAGAGGGGCTGCTGGAGCCGCTGGCGGTTACTGAGCGGTTGGCGATTATCTCTGTTGTCGGCGACGGTATGCGCACGCTACGCGGCATTTCAGCGAAATTCTTCGCCGCGCTGGCGCGGGCTAATATCAATATCGTGGCGATCGCTCAGGGATCTTCTGAGCGTTCCATTTCTGTGGTGGTGAATAACGACGATGCCACCACCGGCGTGCGGGTAACGCACCAGATGCTGTTCAATACCGATCAGGTGATTGAAGTGTTTGTCATTGGCGTCGGCGGCGTCGGCGGCGCGCTACTGGAACAGCTTAAACGTCAGCAAACCTGGCTGAAGAACAAGCACATCGATCTACGCGTGTGCGGCGTGGCGAACTCAAAGGCGTTGCTAACCAATGTGCATGGCCTGAATCTGGACAACTGGCAGGCGGAACTGGCGCAAGCGAACGCGCCGTTCAATCTGGGACGCTTAATTCGCCTGGTGAAAGAATATCATCTACTCAATCCGGTGATTGTTGATTGTACCTCCAGTCAGGCGGTGGCCGACCAGTATGCCGACTTCCTGCGTGAAGGATTCCATGTGGTGACGCCAAACAAGAAAGCGAACACCTCGTCGATGGACTACTACCATCAGCTACGTTTCGCCGCCGCGCAATCACGGCGCAAATTCTTGTATGACACCAACGTCGGCGCCGGTTTGCCGGTAATCGAAAACCTGCAAAACCTGCTGAATGCGGGTGATGAACTGCAAAAGTTTTCCGGCATTCTTTCCGGGTCGCTCTCTTTTATTTTCGGTAAACTGGAAGAGGGGATGAGTCTCTCACAGGCGACCGCCCTGGCGCGCGAGATGGGCTATACCGAACCCGATCCGCGCGACGATCTTTCCGGTATGGATGTGGCGCGGAAACTGTTGATCCTCGCCCGCGAGACGGGCCGCGAGCTGGAGCTTTCCGATATCGTGATTGAACCGGTGTTGCCGGACGGGTTTGACGCCTCCGGCGATGTGACCGCCTTTATGGCGCATCTGCCGCAGCTTGACGACGCGTTTGCCGCCCGTGTGGCTAAAGCTCGTGATGAAGGTAAGGTATTGCGCTATGTGGGCAATATCGAAGAGGATGGCGTGTGCCGCGTGAAGATTGCCGAAGTTGATGGTAACGATCCGCTCTTCAAAGTGAAAAACGGTGAAAACGCGCTGGCGTTCTACAGCCACTATTATCAGCCCTTGCCGTTGGTGCTGCGCGGCTACGGCGCAGGCAATGATGTGACGGCGGCGGGCGTGTTTGCCGATCTGTTACGGACCCTCTCATGGAAGTTAGGAGTTTAACATGGTGAAAGTGTATGCCCCGGCTTCCAGCGCGAACATGAGCGTCGGTTTCGACGTGTTGGGCGCAGCCGTCACACCCGTTGACGGCACGTTGCTGGGCGATGTGGTATCCGTTGAAGCAGCGGACCATTTCCGTCTGCATAACCTGGGGCGATTTGCCGATAAACTGCCGCCGGAGCCGCGTGAAAATATTGTTTATCAGTGCTGGGAACGTTTTTGCCAGGCATTGGGGAAAACCATCCCGGTGGCGATGACGCTGGAAAAAAATATGCCGATTGGTTCCGGGTTAGGGTCCAGCGCCTGTTCCGTCGTCGCTGCGCTGGTCGCGATGAATGAGCACTGCGGCAAACCGTTAAACGACACGCGTCTGTTGGCGCTGATGGGCGAGCTGGAAGGCCGTATCTCCGGCAGCATCCATTACGATAACGTCGCGCCGTGCTTTCTTGGCGGTATGCAGTTGATGATTGAAGAAAACGGCATTATTAGTCAGCAGGTGCCGGGCTTTGATGAGTGGCTATGGGTACTGGCTTATCCGGGCATTAAAGTTTCCACCGCAGAAGCACGGGCCATTTTGCCTGCGCAGTATCGCCGTCAGGATTGCATTGCGCATGGACGGCATCTGGCCGGTTTTATTCACGCCTGTTACTCGCGGCAGCCGCAGCTTGCCGCCGCGCTGATGAAAGATGTTATTGCCGAACCATACCGCGCGCGTTTACTGCCGGGCTTTAGCCAGGCGCGGCAGGCGGTGTCGGAGATCGGCGCGCTGGCGAGCGGGATTTCAGGATCGGGGCCGACGCTGTTTGCGCTATGCGATAAACCGGAGACGGCGCAGCGCGTCGCGGACTGGCTGAGCAAACATTATCTGCAAAATCAGGAAGGCTTCGTTCATATTTGCCGGCTGGATACGGCGGGCGCACGAGTAGTGGGATAATCAATGAAACTCTATAATCTGAAAGACCATAATGAGCAGGTCAGCTTTGCGCAGGCCGTCACGCAAGGACTGGGCAAACAGCAGGGACTTTTTTTTCCGCACGAACTGCCGGAGTTTAGCCTGACGGAAATTGATGAGATGCTCAACAAGGACTTTGTCAGCCGTAGCGCAAAGATCCTCTCGGCATTTATTGGCGATGAAATACCGCAGCAAATTCTGGAAGAGCGCGTCCGCGCGGCGTTTGCGTTCCCGGCGCCGGTAGCGCAGGTAGAAAGCGATGTCGGCTGCCTGGAGCTGTTCCATGGTCCGACGCTGGCCTTTAAAGACTTCGGCGGGCGTTTTATGGCGCAAATGCTGACGCATATCAGCGGCGACAAACCGGTGACGATTCTGACCGCAACGTCAGGCGATACCGGCGCGGCGGTGGCTCACGCGTTCTATGGCCTGGAAAATGTGCGGGTCGTCATTCTCTACCCGCGCGGTAAAATCAGTCCGTTGCAGGAAAAACTGTTCTGTACGCTGGGCGGCAACATTGAAACCGTGGCGATCGACGGCGATTTCGACGCTTGCCAGGCGCTGGTGAAACAGGCATTTGATGACGAAGAACTGAAAACGGCGCTGGGGCTGAATTCGGCTAATTCGATTAATATCAGCCGCCTGTTGGCGCAAATTTGCTACTACTTTGAAGCCGTGGCGCAACTGCCGCAGGGGGCGCGTAACCAACTGGTGATCTCCGTCCCCAGCGGCAACTTTGGCGATTTGACGGCAGGGCTGCTGGCGAAGTCGTTAGGCCTACCGGTGAAACGTTTTATCGCCGCCACCAACGTCAACGACACTGTGCCGCGTTTTCTGCATGACGGAAAGTGGGCGCCGAAAGCGACGCAGGCGACCCTGTCGAATGCGATGGATGTCAGCCAGCCGAATAACTGGCCGCGCGTGGAGGAGCTATTCCGCCGTAAAATCTGGCGCCTGACTGAGCTGGGCTATGCGGCGGTGGATGATACTACGACACAGCAGACGATGCGCGAGCTGAAAGCGAAAGGTTATATCTCGGAACCTCATGCGGCGGTAGCGTATCGGGCATTACGCGACCAGTTAAACCCTGGCGAGTATGGCTTGTTTCTCGGAACGGCGCATCCGGCGAAGTTTAAAGAGAGCGTGGAGTCCATTCTGGGAGAAACGCTGGCCTTGCCTGAAGCGCTCGCCGAACGCGCCGACCTGCCGCTGCTTTCACATCATCTGCCTGCGGATTTTGCCGCCCTGCGTAAGCTGATGATGACCCGCCAATAACCATTGCGCCCGGTGGCGCTGTCGCTTACCGGGCCTATGGGGTGGTGTCGATTTGTAGGCCGGATAAGGCGTAACCGCCATCCGGCGATGCCGTTACTGCTCGTAGCGTTTAAAGACCAGCTCGTCTTGTGTGGAGGTTTCTTCATCAAAGAAATACCCTTCACGGTCAAACGCGGTAAGCTGTTCCGGCTTCGTTAAGCGGTTTTCAATAATAAAACGGCTCATCAGTCCGCGCGCTTTTTTGGCGTAGAAGCTTACCACCTTAAACTTGCCGTTTTTCTCATCAAGGAACACGGGCTTAATCAGTTCGGCATTCAGTTTCTTCGGCTTCACCGATTTAAAATATTCCTCGGAGGCCAGATTCACCACCACCCGATCGCCCTGCGCCTCAAGCGCTTCGTTGAGCTTATCGGTAATGATATCGCCCCAGAATTGATAAAGATCTTTGCCGCGCGGATTCTCCAGGCGAATCCCCATCTCCAGACGATAAGGCTGCATTAAATCCAGCGGGCGCAATACGCCATACAAGCCAGAGAGCATACGCAGATGTTGTTGAGCAAAATCAAAATCCGCGTCGTTGAACGTTTCCGCCTGTAGGCCAGTATAAACATCGCCTTTGAACGCCAGAATCGCCTGGCGTGCATTATCCGGCGTAAAATGAGGCTGCCAGTCATGAAAACGCGTGGCGTTGAGATCCGCCAGTTTGTCGCTAATTCCCATCAGCCTGGAAATTTGCGGCGCCGAAAGCTGGCGGGCCTGTTGAATAAGCTGCTGGCTGTGATCCAACAGCTCCGGCTGGGTATAGCGGGTCGTGGCCAGCGGGCTTTGATAATCAAGCGTTTTTGCAGGTGAAATCAGAATCAGCATATCCAGTCCTTGCAGGGAATTTTCTGCGACTTTAGCAAAAAAACGCCGCAGAGTTGACCGATGGTTGCGATTGTCGGCTTAATCGCGCGATGCCGCATCCCAGGTATCTGGCGCCAGTTGTGGTTCGATATCCGGGAAGCGCCGCGGATCGAACTGCGGTCTTACGCCCAGTTTCCGTTGTCGCAGATAATCGCTGGCGAGGGTATACACCACCGGTGAGAGCAACAAAATCGCCGTCAGATTGGTAATGGCCATACAGGCCATGATCATGTCAGCGAGCTGCCATATCAGCGGAAAACTGATAAGCGTACCGGCGATAACCATGCCAAGCGTCGCAAGGCGTAATAGCCAGATGGCCTTTGCGTTATGTAACCGCAGAAAAAACAGATTGTTCTCGGCGTAAATATAGTTGGCGACGATAGAACTGAACGCGAACAGAATGACGATAAGCGCGACAAAACTGGCGCCCCATTCACCGGTCAACGAAACCATTGCATGTTGGAGAAGCTGAATGCCTTCTGTTGACGAGTGGGACGCGTGATTCCCCGCCAGCAGGATAATCATCGCGCTGGCTGTACAGATGATAATGGTGTCGCTGAATACGCCAATCATTTGCACAATCCCCTGCGCGACAGGGTGAGGGGGATACGACGTTGCCGCTGCGGCCGCATTAGGCGTTGACCCCATTCCCGCTTCATTAGAGAACATCCCACGCTGAAAACCGCTGGTAATAGCCTGAGTGAGCGTATATCCGGCTGCGCCTGCCGCGGCTTCCTGCCAGCCAAATGCGCTTTTGACTATCGAGGCGATAACGCCAGGCATTTGCTCAATATGCCAGAGGCAAATAAATACGCTGCCGGCGACCCACAATAACGCGATGATGGGAATCAGCCATTGCATCAGACGGGCGACGCCTTTGATGCCGCGAATGATAATTAACAGGGCACAGAACGCCAGAGCAATGCCGGAGATAAGCGGCGGAATGTTGAAGGCGAAATGGAGCGCGCGTGAGACGGCATTCGCCTGCACGCTATTAAAAATCAACCCGTAGGCGACGAGCAGAAAGAGGGCGAAAACCACGCCCATCCAGCGCATTCCCAGCCCACGCGCCATATACCACGCCGGGCCGCCGCGGAACTGGCCTGTCGGGTCACGTTCTTTATAAAGCTGGGCAAGCGAACACTCGGCGAAGGAGGTCGCCATGCCAATGATGGCCGAGACCCACATCCAGAATACCGCGCCGGGACCGCCTGCGGCGATAGCCAGAGCCACGCCGGCCAGATTACCGCTGCCAATCCGCGCCGCGAGGCTGGTACACAGCGCCTGAAATGACGTCAGGCCGCCTGGCTGCGGGCTAAGGCTGCCTTTCAGACTGCGGCTAAATTGGCGAATATAACGAAATTGAATGAATCCGGTACGCCAGGTAAACCAACATCCTGCGCCGAGCAGCAGGTAAATCATTACCGAGCCCCAGAGTATTTCGTTAATAAAACTGAAAAACTCAGGCATTAACGTCCCTCTTGTTGATGCCGTCACGCTTTGATGATCCTGTATAAGCGTGACCCATGATGTAGATGACCTTGTCAGACTAATATTAACGGCAGTTTACCATAAATACGGCGGTATCCTTTAATTGCGCATCAACCGTCGGCAGATACGCAAACAGTGCACAAGGGCAGCCAGGTGCATGTAGGCGGTTGCGCTGTGAGTGCGTCGTGTTATCATCAGGGTAGACCGGTTACATCCCCTAACAAGCTGTTTAAAGAGAAACTCTATCATGACGGACAAATTGACCTCCCTTCGTCAGTTCACCACCGTAGTGGCTGATACCGGAGATATCGCGGCAATGAAGCTGTACCAGCCGCAGGATGCTACAACTAACCCTTCTCTCATTCTTAACGCAGCGCAAATCCCGGAATATCGTAAGCTGATTGACGATGCTGTCGCCTGGGCGAAACAGCAGAGCAGCGACCGCGCGCAGCAGGTTGTTGACGCGACCGATAAGCTGGCGGTGAATATTGGCCTGGAAATCCTGAAGCTGGTGCCGGGGCGTATTTCTACCGAAGTTGACGCGCGTCTGTCTTATGACACTGAAGCGTCTATCGCCAAAGCAAAACGTATCATTAAACTCTACAATGATGCGGGTATCAGCAACGATCGTATCCTGATCAAGCTGGCGTCCACCTGGCAGGGCATTCGCGCAGCCGAACAGCTGGAAAAAGAAGGCATCAACTGTAACCTGACGCTGCTGTTCTCCTTCGCGCAGGCGCGTGCGTGCGCCGAAGCGGGCGTCTACCTGATCTCGCCGTTCGTAGGTCGTATTCTTGACTGGTATAAAGCCAATACCGACAAGAAAGACTATGCGCCAGCTGAAGATCCGGGCGTGGTTTCCGTAACGGAAATCTACGAGTACTACAAACAGCATGGTTACGAAACCGTCGTTATGGGCGCAAGCTTCCGTAACGTAGGCGAAATTCTGGAGCTGGCGGGCTGCGACCGCCTGACTATCGCACCGGCATTGCTGAAAGAACTGGCGGAAAGCGAAGGGGCGATTGAGCGTAAGCTCTCTTTCTCCGGCGAAGTCAAAGCGCGCCCGGAACGCATTACCGAAGCCGAGTTCCTGTGGCAGCATCACCAGGACCCCATGGCGGTGGACAAACTGGCGGATGGTATCCGTAAGTTTGCGGTAGACCAGGAAAAACTGGAAAAAATGATCGGCGATCTGCTGTAATCATTAACGCGTGGCCCTGATATGGGTCACGCTACCTCTTCTGAAACCTGTCTGTCCTTCCCTTCGCAGTGTATCATTCTGTTTAACGAGACTGTTTAAACGGAATAATCATGGATACCTTACGTATTGGCTTAGTTTCTATCTCCGACCGCGCTTCAAGCGGCGTTTACCAGGATAAAGGCATTCCTGCGCTTGAGGAGTGGCTCGCTTCTGCGCTGACCACGCCTTTCGAGGTCCAACGGCGCTTAATTCCTGATGAACAGGAAATTATCGAGCAAACGTTGTGTGAACTGGTTGATGAGATGAGCTGTCATCTGGTGCTGACCACTGGCGGTACCGGTCCGGCGCGTCGCGACGTCACGCCGGACGCGACCCTTGCCATCGCCGACCGTGAAATGCCAGGTTTTGGCGAACAGATGCGCCAGATCAGCCTGCGCTTTGTGCCGACCGCCATTCTTTCCCGCCAGGTGGGCGTTATCCGTAAACAGGCGTTAATTCTTAATCTGCCTGGACAGCCAAAATCGATCAAAGAAACGCTGGAAGGCGTAAAAGCGGACGATGGCAGCGTTAGCGTGCCGGGCATTTTTGCGAGCGTGCCGTATTGTATACAGCTGCTTGACGGGCCGTATGTCGAAACCGCGCCGGAAGTGGTTGCCGCTTTCCGTCCGAAGAGCGCCAGACGTGAGAATATGTCATCCTGACCGGAAGAGACTGATAGTAGGGTTATTCCTCCCGGTGCGGGAGGAATAAAAGAGATTTAGTGCGCCTCGCCGATTGGCAGAATAGTGCGGCCAAATTGCTCGTTTAGCACTTCACCCATCGCCAGATAAATAGCGCTGGCGCCGCAAACCAGACCAACCCAGCCTGCGATATGGATAATGGCTTCGTTACCGGTGATATTGCCGACCGCCAGCAGAGCGAACAGTACGGTCAGGCTCAGGAAAACAAATTGCAGCGCGCGGGCGGCTTTCAGCGTACCGAAGAACATAAACAGCGTGAACACGCCCCACAGACCTAAATAAGCGCCGAGTAGCTGAGCGTCAGGCGCATCCGTCAGGCCCATTTTCGGCATCAGCAGGATAGCGACCAGCGTCAGCCAGAACGAACCGTAAGAGGTAAAGGCCGTTAAACCAAAGGTATTGCCTTTTTTATACTCCAGCAGACCGGCAAAAATTTGCGCGATACCGCCGTAGAAAATCCCCATCGCCAGAATAATACCGTCCAGGGCGAAAAAACCGGCATTGTGCAGGTTAAGCAGAATGGTGGTCATGCCGAAGCCCATCAGGCCCAGCGGTGCCGGATTAGCCAACTTAGTGTTGCCCATAATTCCTCAAAATCATCATAATTGAATGGTGAAATAGTTTCCCAGAATAACGAGTTCCGTATTCGGGGCGCGGCATAATAATCAGGGGGAAGAGGACTGTCTATGATCTAATAAGGGGGAAAAGAAAATATTTCCCCCTGTGAGGGCATTCACGCCTGAACGGCTGCCATCATTCGTCGTAGGCAGGCTATTTGCAACACCGCCGGAATAGTCACGCGATACGCGCTGCCGCTCATCGCTTTGACGCCGTTTAACGCCGCGCCGACCGGGCCGCCAAGACCTGCGCCGCGCAGCAATCCGTGGCCCAGGATGCTCATTGCGGCATGGGTACGCAAAATGCGGGTAAGCTGGGTGGAAAGCAGGTGGGAGACCCCTTTTGCCAGACTGCGATCTTTCATGAGCAGCGGCAGCAGTTCTTCCAGTTCAGAAACTTTGGCGTCTACGGCTTGCAGAAATTCCTGCTTATGCGCCGCGTCCATCTTCTGCCAGGTATGACGTAAAAAATGCTCCAGCAGTTGCTGTTCTATTTCAAACGTCGACATGCTTTTATCTGCTTTAAGTTTTAGCCGTTTTGCGACATCCAGCAGAATCGCGCGGTACTGTTTTCCGTGTCCGCGCAATTTGTTGGCGATACTGTCGCCGCCGTAATGCTGAAACTCGCCGGCAATGAGCTGCCAGTTACGGCGGTGTTGCTCCGGGTGACCTTCCATCGCTTTGAACAGCTCGTTATGACTAAGGACGCTCGACAAGCGAGCTTTGCCCTTTTCGTTATGCGTCAGCAAACGGGCGAAATCGGCGAGTTGTTCTTCGCTACAATGCTGAAGAAAGTCTAAATCCTCGTCGTGTAAATAGGTGACGTTCATTTTCAGTCTGGCTTTTGGAATAGAAATAACAGCGATTAATCGTCGCCAATGACTTTAAGTCTCGCCATATCGGAAGAATTTACCGTATGGCCTGAGAAGGTAATCTTTGATACGCAGCGTTTGTTGTCGTTATCGCTATTAATATTGATCCAGCCTGTTGTCTGGCCCTCTTTGATTGAGGAAGGGACGTTCAGGCTTTGGCTGGCGCTACGCGCAGTTTTAAAATAGACGGATGCGCCGCTAAGTTCGATGTCGCCGTGATCCGCCGTGAGTTGAATGCGCTTCACGATGCGGCAGACGGGAATTTTCAGCGTGAGATCGTTCGTTTCATTTCTGGGCATGGCAATAACACCCAGTATTTTATGGTCGTTCGCGTGCGCGACGCTACTTAACGCCAGGCCGAAAAGCAGGCCGGCGGAAATCGTTAACACAGATCGCATGGAATTTCTCTTTGACGGGTTCAATAAGCAATTACCGTCTATCATACTCTGCTCATGGCAACGATTCAGTTTTGTAATCTTTTCTTTTTATTACAATTTTTCTGTGAATGGTATTCGTTATTTAATTTATTTCATGAATGTTTGTCTGTCTGGTTTTCCATCGCGCCCTCTCGTCACTAAAAAATTTTTTCATCTCCCCCTTGATGACGTGGGTTACGACCCCATCTTGTAGTCAACCGCAGTGGTGAGTCTGAAAAAAAACGATTCAGGGTAGTTGAAACCGCACGTTTCGCCCTTATTACAGATTCACAACCACATGATGACCGAATTTTTAGTGGAGACGTTTAGATGGGTAAAATTATTGGTATCGACCTGGGTACTACCAACTCTTGTGTAGCGATTATGGATGGAACGCAGGCACGCGTGCTGGAGAACGCCGAGGGCGATCGCACTACGCCTTCTATCATTGCTTATACCCAGGATGGTGAAACTCTGGTTGGTCAGCCGGCTAAACGTCAGGCAGTGACAAACCCGCAAAACACCCTGTTTGCGATTAAACGCCTGATTGGCCGCCGCTTCCAGGACGAAGAAGTTCAACGTGACGTTTCTATCATGCCGTACAAAATCATCGGCGCCGACAACGGCGACGCATGGCTTGATGTGAAAGGTCAGAAAATGGCGCCGCCGCAGATTTCTGCCGAAGTGCTGAAGAAAATGAAGAAAACGGCTGAAGATTATCTGGGCGAACCGGTAACTGAAGCGGTTATCACCGTACCGGCTTACTTTAACGATGCGCAGCGTCAGGCTACCAAAGACGCTGGTCGTATCGCGGGGCTGGAAGTTAAACGTATCATCAACGAACCGACTGCCGCAGCGCTGGCTTACGGTCTGGATAAAGAAGTCGGCAACCGTACTATCGCGGTTTACGACCTCGGTGGTGGTACTTTCGATATCTCTATTATCGAAATCGACGAAGTTGATGGCGAAAAAACCTTTGAAGTTCTGGCAACCAACGGTGATACCCACCTGGGTGGTGAAGACTTCGATACCCGCCTGATCAACTACCTCGTTGACGAGTTTAAGAAAGATCAGGGCATTGATCTGCGTAACGATCCGCTGGCCATGCAGCGCCTGAAAGAAGCCGCAGAAAAAGCCAAAATCGAGCTGTCTTCTGCGCAGCAGACCGACGTGAACCTGCCGTACATTACCGCAGATGCCACCGGTCCGAAACACATGAACATCAAAGTGACTCGTGCGAAACTGGAAAGCCTGGTTGAAGATCTGGTGAACCGTTCTATCGAGCCGCTGAAAGTCGCACTGCAGGACGCTGGCCTGTCCGTGTCTGATATCAACGACGTGATCCTCGTTGGCGGTCAGACCCGTATGCCAATGGTGCAGAAAAAAGTGGCTGAGTTCTTTGGTAAAGAGCCGCGTAAAGACGTGAACCCGGACGAAGCTGTGGCTATCGGCGCAGCGGTACAGGGCGGCGTATTGACCGGTGATGTGAAAGACGTACTGCTGCTGGACGTTACCCCGCTGTCTCTGGGTATCGAAACGATGGGTGGCGTGATGACTCCGCTTATCACCAAAAACACCACCATCCCGACCAAGCACAGCCAGGTGTTCTCTACTGCGGAAGACAACCAGTCTGCGGTAACCATCCATGTGCTGCAGGGTGAGCGTAAACGTGCGTCTGATAACAAATCTCTGGGTCAGTTCAACCTGGATGGCATCAACCCGGCGCCGCGCGGTATGCCGCAGATCGAAGTCACCTTCGATATCGATGCTGACGGTATCCTGCACGTCTCCGCGAAAGACAAAAATAGCGGTAAAGAGCAGAAGATCACCATCAAGGCATCTTCTGGTCTGAACGAGGAAGAAATTCAGAAAATGGTTCGCGATGCAGAAGCGAACGCTGAATCCGACCGTAAGTTCGAAGAGCTGGTTCAGACCCGTAACCAGGGTGACCATCTGCTGCACAGCACCCGTAAGCAGGTTGAAGAAGCAGGCGATAAACTGCCGGCTGATGACAAAACCGCTATCGAGTCTGCGTTGAGCGCGCTGGAAACTGCCCTGAAAGGCGAAGATAAAGCCGCTATCGAAGCGAAAATGCAGGAACTGGCGCAGGTTTCCCAGAAACTGATGGAAATCGCTCAGCAGCAACATGCGCAGCAGCAGGCTGGCTCCGCTGACGCTTCTGCAAACAACGCGAAAGATGACGACGTTGTCGACGCTGAGTTTGAAGAAGTAAAAGATAAAAAATAATCGCCCTTTGAACGGGTAATTACTGGCACGGGCGAAGAGGTTTCCTCTCCGCCCGTGCATGCATGTTAAGGGCAGATAAAAAGAGATGGCGAAAAGAGATTACTACGAGATTTTAGGCGTTTCCAAAACAGCGGAAGAGCGTGAAATCAAAAAGGCGTATAAGCGCCTGGCCATGAAATATCATCCGGACCGCAATCAGGGTGATAAAGAGGCCGAAGCTAAATTTAAAGAGATTAAAGAAGCCTATGAAGTGCTGACCGATGCGCAAAAACGCGCAGCCTACGATCAGTATGGTCACGCCGCGTTTGAACAAGGCGGTATGGGCGGCGGATTTGGCGGCGGCTTTAATGGCGGCGCTGATTTCAGTGATATCTTTGGTGACGTTTTTGGCGATATCTTTGGCGGCGGGCGTGGTCGCCAACGTGCGGCGCGTGGGGCTGATTTGCGTTATAACATGGATCTCACCCTGGAAGAAGCGGTGCGTGGCGTGACCAAAGAGATCCGTATTCCGACGCTGGAGGAGTGCGACGTTTGCCACGGCAGCGGGGCGAAAGCTGGCACGCAACCGCAAACCTGTCCGACCTGTCATGGTTCTGGTCAGGTACAGATGCGCCAGGGATTCTTTGCTGTACAGCAGACCTGCCCACACTGTCAGGGACGCGGTACGCTGATCAAAGATCCGTGCCATAAATGTCACGGTCATGGGCGTGTTGAAAAGAGTAAAACTCTGTCCGTTAAAATCCCGGCGGGCGTGGATACCGGCGATCGTATTCGTCTGGCAGGCGAGGGCGAAGCGGGCGAGCATGGCGCACCGGCAGGCGACTTGTATGTTCAGGTCCAGGTGAAACAACACCCTATTTTCGAGCGTGAAGGCAATAATCTTTATTGCGAAGTGCCGATCAACTTTGCGATGGCGGCGCTGGGCGGTGAAATTGAAGTGCCGACGTTAGATGGTCGCGTGATGCTGAAAGTACCGAGCGAAACACAAACGGGCAAGCTGTTCCGTATGCGCGGCAAAGGCGTGAAGTCCGTACGCGGTGGCGCGCAGGGCGATTTGCTGTGCCGTGTGGTGGTTGAAACGCCGGTCGGTCTGAGCGAAAAACAGAAGCAATTGCTAAAAGATCTTCAGGAAAGTTTTGGCGGCCCGACGGGAGAGAAAAACAGCCCGCGTTCAAAAAGCTTCTTTGACGGCGTGAAAAAATTCTTTGACGATTTGACTCGCTAATCTTTTTCCCGTTGTATTTTTCTTCAGCCCGGGTGTATATCCGGGCTTTTTTCTGCCTGTACGCGCCCAGGCTTCTGTTAAACGCATCGTATCCTCTCATTTGTTGATATTTTGTTTTTACTGATAAACAAATTGATGTTAATCAGCAGTTTTGTATACGCTTATTCTTTAAAAAAACGTGATGTGATGACATTAATGATTGCTTTTTTAGATGCTGTGAATTGATTTATCTTGAGTATTATCTATATTGCTTTTTTTAGTTTCCGGAGGCAGACAGCGAATGGGATCGAAAGGTGCCAACAAGAGCTTTGATTATAATTTAATCAAAATTCTTGACGCTGTTATTTTGTCAGGAAATGCGGCTATGGCGGCAAAAAAGTTAGGCATTACACCGGCTGCCGTTTCTCTGGCGTTAAAGCGCCTGCAGAGTTATTACCCGGAAGAACTGTTTAGCAGAGGGAAAGGCGGGCTCATCCCCACAGCTAAGGCTGTCGACATTCACCAAAATTTCAGTCAGGTGATGAAACTGGTGGATGACACATTTCTCTGTAATAGCAAAAAAGATGAAGCGTTCCAGATAACGTTATTAGGCAGTGATATTGTTGAAAGCTATTATCTTTCTCAGCTCTATAACAGCGATATATTTGACCGTATTTTGATAAATCATTTCACTGTCAGAAATATGAGTCGGGAGCATATCAGCGAACTTCTGTTTACTGCGCAAGGCGATCTGTTGATTAGTGCCGAACCTTTGCTGGAGTCCGGCATAGAGAATCAAATTATTGATAGTTTTAAATCATTTGTTTGTATCTGTAGCAGTAAACACATGCTGAGTACCCTCTCACAACTGTCGCTACATCATTTTTATTCTTCGCGTCATGCGTTATATCAGCCGGGGATGGGGGCTTCAGTGATATATCATGATAGCGAATTATTTAAGGATGATCTTTACTATACTGGCAGGCGTATTGTCGGCTATCGCAGTGATTCGCTTAACGGTTTGATGAGCATGATCGAACGAACCTCATTGATTGCATTGATGCCTTTGAAATTAGCGCTTTTTTATAAAAATCATCGTAAATATGACATTAAATTTATTCAGCCTCCGCCCGAACTGGCTTTGAAGTCAGTTCAGGTCTATGCATCCTGGAATAAAAATAGTAGAAATATATCGACGATTAATGAGATGGTAAGTATGTTACAAACGCTTTCCTCCTTCCGTCGCTAATACACCTCATTTTTACGCTTTGATTTAATATGGTTTTAAATGATGTGCTTTGATTTTTACCCTTCTGACAGGGCGCTTACACTCCTTGTGTTAATTATTCATTTATAATGATTTCGGAGTGTTAAAATGTCTATTCCCAACCATGTGTCGACAACGGAAGTTGTGCTATTGGAGCTAGAGATCTTACTCACTATTATTTCGATTGGCGCGTGGGGAGGCTTTGTCAGCTATCTTTTACGCAAAGATAAGACAGAATATAATAGTTCTCATGAAAGTATTAAATATTGCTTAACGCAGATCGTGATTTCCTGCTTCACCAGTTTCTTGTTAAGCGCGATTGCGATCGAAAAAGAATGCAGTTTCAACATTGTTCTGTTGGCGGCAGGCTTAGGCGGTGTTTTCGCGAGTCCGATCTTAAAAATTCTTGGGCGACGGATTAAAAAAATTATCGAAGGAAATAATTCAGATTAATTATCATTCGCAGTATCAGGCTCATCCGTGAGCCTTTTACGCGTCTTTTTTCAGCCGGGTCTAGGTCACTCTATTCTTGATCCAGCCATAAATAAATTGTTCGTTATTGTGGTTTTTCTCAGCAACGTTTAAGTAGTACGTGCCCTGACTGCAATTGAGGGCTTTCACCAAAACGGCTTCCCCTTCCTGGCCCCGCCAGGCCAAATAATGTTCGAGAGCGGCAAGCGTCCGCGGGCCAATATTGCCATCCACATGAATATCCGGGTAGCGTTTACCTTCGTGATTAAAGACGTTTAACCAGCGTTGCAGCCACGCGCTGGGGTGGTAAGCGCCTATGTTGACTGCCGCATCGCACAGCTCGAAGGAGACTGGCCACGATAGCGTCGAGATGACGTCAAAACCTGGTTTTATCCAGTAATCCTCTTCGAGAATCGCGTAGGCTTCAGCGTGGGTCAGATCCCGCATATCGCCAGCATAGCCATGCGCTCGCGCCGTGGCTTCGGTAATGCCCCAATGGGTGGCGCCGCCTTTATCTTTAGGATTAAATACGTAACCGCCTTCAAGCGCAATAATTCCATCTATAATTGGATTCATCTTCCCTTTCCTTCGCTTAGTGAATATGCAGATACATGAGAGAACCTAACGTTACTGAAAATACGGTCGTCAGGGCGGCGATGGTTTGCCGTACAATCTGTTTTTTTCTTCCCTTTGTTTCGCTATCCGTCGCGATAATGGCGATATCACTATTCACTTTGAGACCTTGTCTTGGAATGGTAATAAAAAGATCGTTAATACCAAGCGCTTTAAGGTCACGTCTGATTAAATAGAGAATCTGCGTTAGATTTGCATCATTAACATAGTGGCTTCGACTTCCCCATAACGCAGTGGTTATTTTTTGTCGCTCGATAATCTCCAGATGAGCATTCTCGATGATGAAACTGAGGCATTTGGCTCTCATCGCAGTCATTTTAATAACCTGTGAATTTGAGACCGTCCTCAGTTCATATTTACCTTCATTGTAAATGCAGTTGCTATTAATGATATAAGTTTTCATAACGTCTTCCTTTAGAAATGTACATCCTGGTTGTCTGTGGTGACTATATTGTATGAGAAATGTCTTAATCCAATAAATGTCACTGGTTTTATTGTATTGTCATTGTCTATAGCGAGTGTAATCACATTATTTCATTGAAATTAAATGATATTTAATTACATGATAAATGATATTTACTATGCTCTCACCAGAACGGACTAAGCGGGCGCTGAGAGATGTTGTTTTCTCTTCGACAGACGGTGTTGTTAACCTCATTTTTATGATTTTTATATCATCATAAAAAGATGATGTTTTGTGATTAGCTATTTTTTATGCCTGTAACGATTATGGACCCCGCAGAACGAGCTGCGACAATTTTGAAACGTAAAAGGAAATTTGAAAATGGCTACAAGCAAACTGATTCAAGGCGATACAATTACTGAAACTACTCATGCAGCGAATGGTTTTGACCCTGCAACAAGCGATGATAAAATAAGCTATACTTCCGCTCGTGTTGCGAAACCGGTATACAATAAATATAAAAATTCCACGACTAAACCGAAGGTATTCGGTTATTACACCGACTGGTCACAGTATGACAGCCGTCTGCAAGGCAATATGTCCCAACCGGGCCGTGGTTATGATTTAACCAACGTTTCACCGACGGCTTATGACAAACTGATTTTCGGCTTTGTTGGCATCACCGGTTTCAGAAAAATTGATAAAGAAGACCGCGACGTCGTAGCAGAAGCGGCAGCACAGTGCGGCAAAGTGAAATATGAACCGACCTTCCTCGATCCGTGGGGTGATTTCCAGTCTTATATCAACCTGGGTTTTGAAACCAGCGGCTGGGATGTTGATCCGAAAACCGTGACCCAGGCTAACGCCAAAGGTATGCTGGGCGCGCTGCGTGATATGCAGGCAAAAGCGAAAGCCGCAGGCCACACGCTGGCGCTCTCCATGAGTATCGGCGGCTGGAGCATGAGTAACGGGTTCCACGAAACCGCCGCTTCTGACTCTTCTCGTAAAATCTTCGCCAAAGGCGTGGTGAAACTGTTCAAACAGTTCCCGATGTTCAGCGAAGTGGATATTGACTGGGAATACCCGAACGATGAAGGGGCGGGCAACCCGTTTGGTCCGGAAGATGGCGCTAACTACGCGCTGCTGATTGCCGAACTGCGTAAACAGCTGGATTCCGCTGGTCTGAGCAATGTGAAGATCTCTATTGCCGCTTCTGCTGTCACTACTATTTTTGACTATGCGAAAGTAAAAGATCTGATGGCTGCTGGCCTGTATGGCATCAACCTGATGACCTATGACTTCTTCGGTACGCCGTGGGCGGAAACGCTGGGCCACCACACTAACCGCAAAGCGCTGGAAGAGGGCGGCTGGGCTGTCGAAACTATCGTTGATCACCTGCTGGCGGAAGGTTTCTCCGCTGACCGTATCAACATCGGTTATGCCGGCTATACCCGTAACGCTCGTCAGGTAGAAATTGAATCCCTGTCGCCGCTGAAAGGTTCTTACAACCCAGGTTCAGGCCCTACTACCGGTTCCTTCGAATCCGGCACCAGCGAATGGTATGACGTCATTTATAGCTACCTGGATCTGGAAAACCAGAAAGGCCGTAACGGTTTCAACGTTTACACCGACCAGGTCGCTGATGCTGACTACCTGTATAGCCCGGAATCCAAACTGTTTTTATCCCTGGATACGCCGCGTACCGTCAAAGCAAAAGGCGAATATGCAGCGAAACTGGGCCTGGGCGGCGTGTTTACCTGGACTATCGATCAGGACAACGGCGTGCTGGTTAACGCCGTGCGTGAAGGTCTGGGTTATGAAATCGAATCTGAAGTTATCGATATGGAACCGTTCTACTTTGAAGGTATCAATGTAGAAAAAGATGAAGAGCAGAGCGACAGCGACGACGCGCAGAAGGTCAACCACGCGCCGAAAGCGGCGATTGAACTGCTGGTCGTAGGCGGATCTACGGTACAGCTGTCTGGCGCAGGTTCTTCTGATGAAGATAACGATGAGCTGTCCTTTAGCTGGGGCGTGCCTTCTCAAATCACTGTGGCAGACAAAACGGCTGAAATCATTGAGGTTGTGGTACCGGAAGTTAGCGAAAAAACAGCCTTCCAGTTCACCCTGTTTGTACGCGACTGCTACAACGAACCGTCCTCTCAACAGCGCTTTGTTCTGACGGCTGTGCCTGCGCTATCTCAGGTTCAACCGGAACCGGAAGAGGAAGAAGAGATTATCGTTCCTGTACCGGACGAGGAAGAAGATACCACGCCGGCTGAGGATGATACGTCAGCAGATGACAAAACGTCACCTTACGCGCAGTGGGATGCTTCTACCGTTTATGGCGCAAACTGGGGTTCTTTCGAAATCGTTAGCTGGAAAGGCCATAACTATCAGGTGAAATGGTGGTCTATGGGCGACCAGCCTGACCTGAACTGCGGTGTCGGCGGTGCATGGACCGATCTTGGCGCTTACTAATACACGGCATTAAGCACGATGTATTGGGCTTCATGATTCAAGCCCCGGTTTACCGGGGCTTTTCTCCACCAGGGACAGAGGAAGAGCAGACCATGACCATTTCCATCCATGCCAGCGCATTTGACGTCAACAGCTGGTATCAAAAAATCACCTTAACCTTCATCAATGAGAGCGGTAATCCGGTCGATATGAACCATGCCGCAATATCATTCACGGCTTCCGGGCACATCGATCCATGGGGAAATAGCGGCGGTACGCTCAAAGGGAACCTGCCGCTTACGCTGAATGAGAGTTCGTATGGCACGCTGGAAACTAACAACATCATCATTAATAACAGCGATGCATTACTTCTTCAGCCGGGCGAACGCGGGACGCTCTCTTTCAGCCTCGCGGCGACGCAGGTGCCGGTAAAAATGTCCGCCATCACCTTGACGCTGGCGTCATCGTCATCCGAAGACGCAGAGTCTGAAACCCCATCCGATGAGGAGACGCCAGCGATACCCGCCGCAGACGAACAACCCGCCGAACCCGATGTGCCGGAAAAGGACAATGACCTTCAGGAACGCGGCCTTACGCTTAACGTTAGCGAGTTGAATGCCGCGAGTTGGTATCAACGCGTCACCTTTACGCTGACCAACCTCTACGCTCAGGCGGTAGATCTCAATCAGCTTCAACTGAATTTTACGGCCAGCGCGCACCCCGATCCCTACAGTCCGTTTCAGGGAACAATGCTGGGGAATCAGGCCGTGACGCTGGCCAGCGATGGGGGATGGCCCATCGAGAAGAATACCATCACCATTAATCATGACGGCGCGCTGATGCTGGCGGCGGGGGATACCGCCGAATTACAGTGCTATCTGGCTGCCACGCAGATGCCAGTTGCCATCAGCGATTTGAGCGCGACGTTGGCCCATGACCCTGCCCGTCAGGGAAAAATTTGTGTTCATTTTCCTGCCATGACGCAGACCGTGGCGCTCAAACCGGCAATTGAGCTGCTGTTTCCTGCCGGCGAAACCCGGCGCTTTGTCGGTGAGTGGGGAGAGGTTCTGACAATAAGCGATCTTAGCGCAGGAACGTATCGGCTTACCGTACCGGTACTGGCGAATGATGAGATGCAAATCGCGCCAGTCGAGTCCTCTTTTACCGTTACGCTGCAATCCGGCGATGCCGCCGCGCAGGTCCAGGTATCCTGTCTGCCGATTGTCCGTTATGCCAGCGCGCGTCTGATGATTGACGCCCCTGCGCTTGGTAATGCGAAATTAACCGTTGATATCGCCGATGCTACGCAAGCGGATGAGCGTACTATCACGCTGATCGCCAACCAACCGCAGTTAATCACCCGGCTACTGGCGGGGCATCATTATACGGTCAATCTGCAGCCTGCGGTGATTAATAACCGCTTTATATCGGCACCCATACAGCTTACGGGGTTTATCCCTGCTGCGGCGCAGGTTGCCGAGGTTGCTGTCGCTTACCAACAGTCAGCGCTCGACACGGCGAGTTTCGTGACGGTGGATGCCACTCTACTGGGCCTGCCCGATGGCGTCGCGCCGCAGCGTTATCTGTTCAGCAGCGGTAAATATCAGTACTCATTAATGCTGGAGAGCGGCAGCGATCGGCAGACGTTGGCATTACGCTTTGCGCCCGGGCTGTATGATGTTCAGACGGACGATATTTTCATCGACAGTGTGCCGTGGCGTTGTGAACAGGCCGGGCCGCTACGGTTGTTGCAAAAGGTCAACCATGTGGCGCTGGAGTTTCTGCCCGGCGTGACGTTACAGGTAAAAGGTTGGCCTGATTACCTTGCTCATGGCGGCGTGACGGTTAATGCGCCAGAGACGGTTTCTCTTTATCGCGATATACCGTTTAGCGCGTTGTTTAAATACGATGGTTTTGACGGCGGCGGCGATCCGGTTCCGGCCGCAGAGGTTGACGTGAACGGGGATGGTTTTCTGGATTACGCGACGTTACCGATCCATAAAACCGTTGCGCTGGTGCGCCAGATAGAAAAAGAAGCCGGGCGTAGCGTCATGCCGGTAATGGTCATTTATACCGCGAATGCCAGCGGCGGTAGCGCGCTGGCGGATTTACAGGATGCGCAAAAGCTACGTAACCATTTTGGTAACTTTATTACCCAGTGTCTGGCGGCGCAGTCATACAAAGATGAGACGCATCCTGTCCCGGCCACCTTTGTGCTTAACCCGGATTTTCTCGGGGCGCTACAGCAAGGACCGTATGGCTATACCGTAGTACGGCAAAAAAACAGTGTGCCGGTGAATGCCCAACTGGCGGCGGCGATACAAGCATTACCGGCGATGGCTGGCTTTATCGCGCCTTCGTTGCCGACGTTTAGCGACGATCTCTACGGCTATATTCAGGCGGTGAACTATCTTGTTCGTCAGTTTGCCCCGGATGTGGCTTTTGGCTGGCAGACGAATGTCTGGGCGACAGGAACGGCGGACTGGGTGCTGCGCGATACCGCTGATCCGGTAGCTGAAGGGCAGGCGATCGCCGGATTTATTCATGAACTGGGCGTTTATAGTGGAGAATATGCGCCGGACTTTATTGCGTTTGATAAATTTGAGCGAGACTGTTTCAGTCCTGATGCGCTTGCCCACTATGGCTGGAATGCGACATGCTGGCTTAATTACCTGGCGATGGTCAAACAGGTGACGAAAGTGCTGCTGACGCCCGCCATGCTGTGGCAAATCCCTGGCGGCCATATGCCTACAGTAGAAGAGGGCGTCAGTAAAATCAGCGCTGCGCACTTTGCATCCGGCGGAACCTTTTTTATGGGTGACGCCCGCATTGGCAGCGATCCTGACACGCTCTCTTTGCAGCTACTCAATACGGCCTTAAATAGCGCGACTTACGGCGTCCCGACCGTCGGCGACTTTTTACGTAAAGATAAAGGGTATGACTGGGGCCAGATGCAGGCGCTGAACCTACCGGACTTTAACGTCTTTTCGATCTTATGGGGCGGTGGTTCTACTATCAGTATTACGACAATCCATTCTAACGGTGAAGACGGCGGCTGGCTGGCGGATAAAATGGTAGAGTATTATGCTGCTCCACGCTATTTCAGATAATATCACTGCTTATTTGCATTAATCTGGACTATTAGTTTGAGATTCGAAGGTGCGTGCTCTTTCGAATCTCTTTTCTTGCGCCCCCTGACCTCTCATTCTTTATGCGTAATTCGTTATTAATTTTCTGTAATCATTTTGTATTAAGAATTGTCTTAATCTTAAAAATATTGCGTATTAGTGCGTTGTGAATACAGAAATACTGCATAGTGATGTTATTTATTATTAATTTAAGTACTTTTTGAGAAGTTATACTGTGGCGCTACATTGAGTAGACAACCGTTAATGAAAAAAATGATGAATGACGCTTTTGCTAAAGATAATAATGAGAATTCATTACACTCTTTTCTTTTTTCTCAGCAGGCTAAACCTCACGCGGCGATTGATGCCTTATTTTCGGCCTTGTTGCCATTTGGTCAACCGTTTACGCTGGGTATCGGCGATGAGTTTTATTTACAGGCAAATGATGAACACTACATTGTATTACTGGAGTCAGGCGTTGTTTCTTTCTGTCATAATGACAAACGACTCCATATATCTTCATCGTTTGCGCCATCGGTCGTGGGTATGGTTGACAGCTATGGCGCTACCTATAATGTCCCCGCGCGACCGGAACACTTTTTGCTCGCAGAAACGGTTTGTACCGGTAGATTTGTTCGCCTGCCGGATTTTATAAAAATCGCCGATGAATGCGATTTGTGGCACGACGTGGCCCGTTGTCTGGCTTACCGTCTGATGGTGATGAGCGCGCGCGATCGTGAATTAGTCGGCGTCGATTCTTATCTGAAAGTTCGGGCGCTGCTGACTGAAATATGGGCTTATCCACAGGCCTACCGGGAAAGCATTATCGTGTTGAATTTTATTCAACGGCGTACCGGGATATCGCGCAGTCGGACCATGAAGATTCTGTCTGAACTAAAAAAAGGCGGGTATATCCATATTGATAATGGGCGACTGACGGCGCTCGGAAAACTGCCAGTGGCGTATTAATGTACTATGTGCAACGATATATTTACATATCTCGTCTGAATTTGCCTGATATCGTTAATAAAATGTTTTATTGAAGGTTGTTATGAAGGCTATTTTTAAAAAGTCAATACGGCTAAAGGAGATAGGCCGAACGACTGGTGTAAAGTTAATATAAAACAAGAAGTTATGTCTGGTCCTATAAAACCAAATGTCGATGATTGCAACTTGCCGTTGGCTTGCTAATAATTAATAACATCGTTATCTCATTATAACGTAAAGATTAACTCACGACGTTGAGTGGCTGTTTTATTGCCTCTGACATTTATATCAGAACAAGAAGACACTTTTTTTCGCATAAGAAAAAGTCGTGATATTGCTGTGAAGAAATATCAGCAGCCGTTTCGTTAAAAAATCTGATTACCCTCATTTTTATATTTAAAAGGAGCTTGAATGAAAAAGCCTGTACTAGCATTAATGGTCTCTGCAATTGCCTTTGGCGGAATGTTGTCCACCGCGCAAGCGGATACTACAACCGTCACTGGCGGTACGGTAAATTTTGTCGGACAGGTCGTTGACGCCGCCTGTTCTGTTTCCGCTGACTCTGTCGATCAGACCGTGACATTAGGCCAGGTTCGCGCCAGTAAATTAACCGAGGCCGGTATGGTGGCGAATCAAAAAGAAGATTTCACCATTAAACTGGAAGACTGCGATACTCAGACCAGCCAGAATGCGGCGGTGATTTTTAATGGCCAACAGGACGCAAACCAGCCGGGGTCGCTGGCGAATACCGCTGGGGCAGGTTCGGCGACGAATGTGGCATTACAACTTTATGGACCAGATGGCCAGGCGCTGAATATCGGTGAATCGTCCAGTACTGTTACCTTGAACGATGGCGAAAACGTTATTCCGCTTAGCGTGGATTATATCGCTACCGGTACGGCGACTGCCGGTAATGTTACCGCGACGGCGACATTTAGCATGGTTTATTCCTGATTCCTTATTGGGATTTTTTTCTCGTCTGTTGGGAGGCGAGAAAGGGGCGTTACGCGCGTCACTGCGCGTAACAAACCGACGGCATCAGGATATTACGCAGATGAAAAAAAACGTACCGATTTTCCTTCGATTATTGCTACTGCTGTCGGCGGCCGGCCTGTCGTTTGCCGCGCAGGCGGGAGGCATTGCGCTGGGCGCGACCAGGGTGATTTATCCGCAGGGAAGTAAGCAAACCTCCTTGCCGATTATTAATTCTTCTGCCAGCAATGTTTTTTTAATTCAGTCATGGGTCGCCAATGCCGATGGTTCACGCTCGACGGATTTTATCATTACGCCGCCTCTCTTTGTGATCCAGCCTAAAAAAGAAAATATATTACGTATTATGTATGTCGGGCCGTCATTACCGACCGATCGCGAAAGCGTATTTTATTTAAACAGTAAAGCGATACCCTCTGTCGATAAAAATAAATTGACCGGCAACTCCCTGCAAATTGCGACGCAAAGCGTGATTAAGCTATTTATTCGCCCGAAAAATCTGGCGGAGGCGCCAGCTCATGCCCCGTCGACGCTTCGCTGCCGTAACGAGCGCGGCCAGCTAACGATTACTAACCCTTCGCCGTACTACGTTTCGATGGTTGAACTGTACAGCGCGGGGAAAAAACTGCCGAATACTATGGTACCGCCGAAAGGCGCGATCACTCTCCCGGCGACGCCCGGCCAGGTATCTTTGCGCACGGTAAACGATTTTGGCGCAACGACGCCAGCACGCGTTTGTCCAGCTTCATGATGTTATGCGTAATCAGCTTTTCATGACGCGATATTACTCCAGCGTAGCTAAACCCGTATTAACCCCGCTGGCGTTGGCTATCGCACTGGCGCCTGCGCCGGGGTGGGCGGAAAACTATTTCAACCCGGCGTTTCTGTCTGACGACCCGTCTGCGGTGGCCGACTTATCGACCTTTTCCCGTAATGCCCAGGCGGCGGGGATGTATCGCGTTGACGTTTACCTGAACAATACGTTTCTCGCGACCAGAGACATTGCCTTCCAGGCGGTGAAGACGACGGGAAAAAGCGCGCCCACCGATGACAGCGGATTACGCGCCTGCCTGACGCCTGAAATGCTTAAAAATATGGGAGTAAACACCGGGGCGTTTCCACTGTTGGCGAAGGCGGCGGCGGGAAGTTGCCCGGATCTCGCCAGTGCGATACCGGCCGCCCGGACCCGCTTTGATTTTGCGCAGCAACGTCTCGACATTAGCATCCCGCAGGCGGCGATGGTTGCCAGCGCCAGAGGCTATATCCCACCGCAATACTGGGATGAAGGTATTAACGCGTTGCTATTGAATTACACCTTTACCGGCGCGAATAGTCAGGATCGGAGCCCAGGCGGCAGTGCGGAGAACAGCTATTTTCTTGGATTGAATAGCGGCCTTAATCTGGGGGCCTGGCGGTTACGCGACTACTCCACATGGAACGCGAATAGCGGCGATCAGAATAGCGACAGCGACTGGCAGCACATCAGTACTTATCTGGAACGTGATGTGGTCTTTTTGCAGGGAGAACTGACGGCAGGCGATAGTTATACCCCCTCCGCATTATTCGACAGCCTTCCTTTTCGCGGGCTACAACTGGCGTCTGACGACAATATGTTGCCAGACAGCATGAAGGGCTTCGCGCCGACCATTCACGGCATTGCCAGAAGCAACGCGCAAGTGACCATTCGGCAAAACGGCTACATCATCAATCAGCGCTATGTGCCGCCCGGGGCATTTACTATTAATGATCTCTATCCTACCGCCGCCAGCGGCGATTTGACTGTGGAAGTCAAAGAATCCGACGGTTCTATTAATCGCTATAACGTGCCCTATTCCGCCGTGCCGATTCTACAACGAGAAGGGCGGTTGAAGTATGCGGCGACGGTGGCGGAGTATCGCAGCGATAGTAGTCAAAAAGAGAAGGTGAAATTCAGTCAGGCGACCTTGATATGGGGGTTACCGCATGGTTTTACGCTGTATGGCGGAACACAACTTTCCAGTCATTATCACGCGCTGGCGATCGGCAGCGGCGCAAATCTGGGCGATTGGGGCGCGGTGTCGCTGGATGTCACCCAGGCTACCAGTACGCTGGCGGATAATAACACCTACCAGGGGCAATCGCTGCGTTTCCTGTATGCCAAATCGCTTGCACAGTCAGGAACCAATTTACAGCTTATGGGCTATCGCTATTCAACCTCGGGCTTTTACACGCTGGATGATACCACGTGGAAACGGATGAGCGGCTATGACGATGACAGTCGGACTGACAGCGATAAAAGCAGGCCGGAATGGGCGGATTATTACAATCTTTATTACACCAGGAGGGGGAAAGTACAACTCGATATCAATCAACAGCTAGGCGGGTTGGGATCGCTTTTTATTACCGGCAGTCAGCAAAGTTACTGGCACACTGATGAAAAGGATTCTTTGTTGCAGGTGGGATACAGCGATACGCTGGCGGGGATTGCATGGAGCGTTTCTTACAACAATAACAAATCCGCAGGCGATGCGGAGCGCGATCAAATTTTCGCGCTGAATATCTCGGTGCCGCTAAGTCAATGGCTGCAACACGATGATGAGGTCACGCGCCATCACAATGTTTACGCTACCTTTAGCACCAGTACGGACAAACAGCATAACGTTACGCAGAATGCGGGCCTTAGCGGCACACTGCTGGACGAAAACAATCTTAGTTACAACATACAGCAAGGCTATCAGAATCACGGTATTGGCGAAAGCGGCGCCGCCAGCCTGGAATACGATGGCGCGAAAGGCAACGCCAACATTGGCTATAACGTTAGCGATAACGGTGATTACCAGCAGGTGAACTATGGCCTGAGCGGCGGCCTGGTGGCGCACGCGCATGGAGTGACGCTAAGCCAGCCGTTGGGCAATACCAATATTTTGATTGCCGCGCCGGGCGCAGCCAACGTCGGCGTTGTCGACCAGCCGGGTATTCATACAGACGCGCGTGGCTATGCGGTGGTGCCGTATGCGACGACATATCGCCAAAACCGTATGGCGCTGGACGTTAACGCCATGGCGGATGATGTCGATATTGATGACGCGGTGACTCGCGTTGTGCCGACCGAAGGCGCGCTGGTTCTGGCCAGCTTTAAAGCGCGGGTCGGCGCGCGTGCCCTGGTAACGCTGAATCATAACGGTAAGCCTGTACCCTTTGGCGCAACGGTGACGGTGAATGATCGTCATGCGGAGGCGATTGTTGACGAGGCCGGGGAAGTCTATCTTTCCGGGTTGTCAGCGCAAGGCGTTCTGCACGTTCGCTGGGGGAACCTGCCGGATCAACAGTGCGTCGCGTCCTATCATCTCTCTTCCTCCCGTCAGATTCTGAGTCGACAACATGCGGAGTGTCATTAAATGAAAATACCTCTTTTATTTGCTCTGCTGGCGGGAAGTGTCGTATCGCAGTACGCCTTCGCAGACGTGTGTAAAAACGTTAACGGTGTACCTTCCAGTATTAATTACGATTTAACGACCACTCTGACGGCAGAACAAAACCAGGTGGGAAAGACGGTTCAACTGGAAAAAAGCCAGGAAGTTAATGTACAGGCGGTGTGTCCCGCCGGCGCGTCGACCTATAGCCAGACTTATCGCTCCTATGTGTCGCCATATCCGGTCGTAGAAACGAGCGGTAACTGGAAATATTTAAAGCTGGACCCGGACTATCTTGAAGGCGGAATGCGAATTGAGGATTCTTCGGCGGGCGATATCTATCCGCCAATGAACAACGTTCTGATGGGATATGATGAAAATGTGAAAGCGGGTCAACCGTTTTACGTTCGTGACTCAAATCTGGAGTTTCAGCTCAAAATTGTTAAACCGTTCGTCGGCACGGTGAATATTAGTCCTAAGACTATGTTCAATGTTTATGTCATGACCGCCGCAGGCGATCCGCTGACAGATGTCGTATACAGCATTCTTTATAGTGGAACGGTGACCGTACCGCAAAGCTGTGAAATCAACGCCGGACAAACGATTCTGGTAAATTTCGGCGCATTATACAGCGGCAATTTCAACCATGCAGGCCAAAAGCCGGAGGGGGTACGAGCGAAAAAATTCAGCGTACCGGTAAAGTGCAGCGGTCTGGATTCGCAGGTCAATTTAACAATGCGTCTTATCGCTACGCCGGATAGCCACTTTCCCCAGGCTATCGCTTCGGATAATGCCGATGTCGGCGTAGTGGTCGAAACCGATGAAGGAAACGCGCTTATCCCCAATGATGTACAGAGCGTCGCGCCTTTTATCACCGATAGCGCCGGACGCGCTAACATCACATTGCAAGCCTACCCGGTAAGTACAACAGGCGAAACGCCTGCGGAAGGGGCATTTACCGCACTGGCCAGCCTGCGAGTGGACTTTGACTAAATGAACAGATCACACTGCGCTCTTTTTGCCATGGGACTAATGCTGTGTCCACAAATCAATGCCAGCGCTGACGACCTCGCTTATAACCTCGAATTTACCGGCACTATTGTGGCGCAAACCTGCGACATAGATATCTCCAGCCTCAGTCAAAGTATTGATTTAGGGCAGTTTGCAGTTGGCGATTTTCCTTCGACAGGAACAACGACAAAATTTAAGCCCTTTAATATCAACCTCAAAAATTGTTCCCGAGGAATTGCCGGGGCGAAGATCTGGTTTACCGGCGAACCCGATCCGGACAATCCCGCGCTACTGGCGATAACCGACACCGGAATGGGAAGCGGAAACATGTTAGCAAGCGGGGTTGGGGTGGAAATTCTGAATGATGATCAGGATACCATCAGTATCAATAATGCCGACTCGGTGGTCTATCCGTTGAAAGCCGGACGCAACACGCTGTCTTTTTATATTCGCTATAAATCGACCCGGCCGACGGTCACGTCCGGGAACGCGACGGCGGTCATGTATTTCGATATGCAGTATGAATGAGGAGCCATCGTAATTATGCGTAACGATATCCTGTACGGCATCGGGATGCTGCTGGCGGCATCCGGCGTCCAGGCGCACGATGGCCGGGTCTATGTTTCCGGAACCATCACGGACAATACGTGTTCGCTCTCTCCTGGCTCGGAAAATATTAACGTGGCGATGGGCGCGGTTTCTCAACGGCAGTTTTATCGCGCAGGCGACGGTTCCGCATGGCAACCTTTTGCTATCGATTTACAGAACTGCGGCAGCACTGCCAGCGGCGTAACGGTCAGTTTTAGCGGTGCGGCGGACAGCCGTAATACGGATTTATTGGCGCTTACCGCAGGGGAAAGCGACGCTTCAGGCATTGGGATTGCGCTTTATGATCAAAATAAAACCTTAATCCCACTGGGGCAGGAGAGTGATGTGGTGACGCTCAGTCCGGGCCAGGCGTCGGCACATCTGCAATTTTATGCGCGTTATCTTGCCGATGGCGGCGCGGTAACGCCCGGGGACGCCAATGCCTCCGCAACCTTCATTCTTGCCTATGAATAAGCTCTTTTTACGCTGCGCGATATATTGGTGCTTGCTTCCCATATCATGGGCGCAGGCTGGCGTGGTAATTGGCGGTACTCGCTTTATCTATCATGCGGGCGCCCCGGCATTAAGCGTACCGGTAAGTAACCATTCAGAAGCGTCCTGGTTAATTGATACGCATATTTTACCTGGTGGCCGCTGGCCTGGAACCAAAAACGAAGGGAATATCACGCCCTTCGTGGTCACGCCGCCATTATTTATGCTTTCAGCGCGCCAGGAAAACTCAATGCGGGTGGTTTATACCGGCGGACCGCTACCCGCCGACAGGGAAAGTCTGTTTACCTTGAGTATCGCCGCTATTCCCTCCGGTAAACCGGAAGCGAACCGTGTACAAATGGCGTTTCGTTCGGCTTTAAAATTGCTCTATCGCCCTGAGGGACTCGCCGGCAATCCGCAGCAGGCCTACCGGCATCTGATCTGGTCGCTTACCCACGATGGCGCGACGGTACGCAATCCGACACCCTATTACGTTACGCTCTTTTTATTACGCGCTAACGAGCGCGCCCAGGACAACGCCGGGGTCGTGGCTCCCTTTGCAACGCGTCAAACGGACTGGTGCCGGCACACGGTTCGCTGCACTGTGCGCTGGCAAAGTATTAATGACTATGGGCGGGTAATGCCAGCGCAAACCGTGGATCTGACGCGTATTCATTAACCTATTTTTCAGGCGTCTCCCGATAGCGGGAGGCTTTCCGATCTTATCGAACGAGACTTTTATTATGTATTATCACGCGTTAAAAATTTCCCGACTGGCGATGTTGACGTTGGCAGGCGTTGCCGTATCCGCCTCGGCAATCGCCGCCGATTCAGCCCCGACGTCGCAAATTGGCCCGACGGCGGAAGCCTACATCGTCAGTCATCCGGATAAAGTGGGAGAGGTGGTGGCAACGTACTTGGCCGAACATCCGGAATTTTTGGTCGCCGCCAGCGAGACGTTGCATCAGCGTCAGCAGATTGCGCAACAACAGGCGTATGTTCAACTGGCATTACAGTATCGTGCTGAGTTGCTCAGTAGCAGCAGTCCTTCCGTTGGGCCCAACGAGGCAAAAGCGGCGGTGGTGATGTTCTTTGATTACCAGTGCTCGTGGTGCAGCAAAATGGCGCCTGTGGTCGAAAACCTGATTAAGGCGAACCCGGATACCCGGTTTATTTTCAAAGAGTTTCCTATTTTTTCCTCCCGCTGGCCGGTATCCGGACTGGCGGCAAGAGTCGGCGAACAGGTATGGCTCACCCAGGGCGGGGCAAAATATCTCGACTGGCATAATGCGCTTTATGCCACAGGGAAGGTGGAAGGCGCGTTAACGGAACACGATGTCTATACCCTGGCGCAACATTATCTAACGCCGACGCAGCTGGCCGCCGTAAAAGAAGCGCAAAGCAGCGGTGCAGTACATGATGCGCTCCTCACTAACCAGGCACTGGCGCAGCATATGGACTTTAGCGGCACGCCTGCTTTTGTCGTCATGCCTCAGACGCAAAACGGTGATGTAAAACGGGTGACCGTGATCCCGGGAAGCACGACTCAGGATATGTTGCAAATGGCGATTCAGAAAGCGAAGGGGTGATATTCGCTCAGAGGAGAACGCACAGGAGTGAAAGTAAAATGAAGTCTATGCGTTGCGTCATACCGGTGATTTTACTTTCCTTTATCGTTCATGAAGGGACAGCGAAACCGACCGCTCAGATTCATTTTATGGGATCGGTTGTTGAGGCAGGCTGCTGGAATGACGTGGGAACCTTAGAAATTCAATGCCATAATAAAGAGGGAGTTGAACGTTATATTATTGTCGAGAATATTATCACGCCGATATCATCTCCTCATGCAATGGTAAAACGAGATTATTTGGATGAAGATAAGCAATTAACAGTGCTACGCATTGTCTATGACTGAACCGCGTAGCAGACCGCAGGTAGTGTCCCGTCAGTGTCGTGTGAGGATATTATGAAAAATGTTCTCACCTTCCCGGGACACGGTCTACAGACTTTATCTTCAGATAAACGGCGCTAAAAAGAAAAGTACGATCAATAAAAAAAGGGTGGGAATACCAATAGATATAATTTTATTACATCGGTGAGTATGATATTGAATAGCTTGTGGCGGTATGTCAGCAGCGTCAATGATAAATCTTTCATCAATTTTTATCCCCTGCCTGGGGAGCGTAACGAACAGTTCGAAAAGCCCGATTTGTTGTAAATCTCGTCGCAGCAGATAAAGAAGTTGCGTCAAATTAGCATCGCTAACAAATTGACTTCGCTCTCCCCAAACTGCGTACGCGACACCTTCACGGATAATCAATTCCTGATGTGCGTTTTCTATTAAATAGCTCAGGCACCAGGCCCGCATAAATGTCATTTTGAACGCTGCATTGCTGCGCAAGGACGTGATTTCCCTTAATGATTCATTGTAAATAAACTCATTATTTATTTTATGCTGTCTCATGATTACTCCATTTGTGCTTTCAGGCCATGACATCCCACTTGTTCCGTATAGTCAGCATCGTTGCAACGTGTCCGCTATGCTATGAGCAAGGATAGGTTGGGGCGACAGGCCTGAAAAATCAACTGTCATTAAATTGGCTAAATTGTTTACGTGAAATAAATGTTATTGTGTTATTGTTTTTGTGTTCTTTCTATAAGCATGTTGATTCTGTTTTATCAATATTTAATGGGTATGCATATAACGCGTCGTTTAAGGATTCTCAAACCATGTTTTTGAGCGGTAAATAATATGTATGTCATTATTTTTTATTCAGTTGATGAGAATTGTCTGTTGTGATTCATTAATTTGAAAATGCGGTTAGTTACAAAAAAGGACATAAAAATAATATTTTGCCACCGTTTATGATTAATTTTATTAAGTGGTGCTATGATTTTAGGTTAAGCATTTTTTATGTGCTTGAATGATAATTTATGTTATCTGGTGTAACTTTTATTTCGGCCTATTGGTCGGTCTTATGGATGCTATAGGATATAGGTAAAAAGAACTAAATAAATATTCGATGATGACTTGCTTTCTCAGGATGAAATTTTATGAGTAGATGGCGATATAAAATATTTTTATGATTTTTTTTTGTTATGGCGTTATACATGATAACTATGCTGAACATCTTCGGAATATTACGTTGGACGGGCAGAGAAATTGCCTCTGCATTGCAGAAGTCTCATAACGTATAGTCTGGAGAGCATTATGTACGTAAACCAACAGTCCTCACTCGCCATGCCTGCACCAAGAGCGCCGATGAATCAGAAAATTGATACCGATAACGCGATGGTGCAAAACCATAACGCCATATACCAACAGCTCCTCGACCAAATTCGTGAGGACAATACATATACACATGCCGTTATTACCTTAATCCTTATGGCACCGCGCCGTTAAGCCTTTATCCTGGTGTCTGAGTTGAAAGCAGCGAACCGGGTATCGTGGAGTTTCTGGTTTTTGACAACGGTAATTACCGTTTCCGCGAAGATAATATCAATCTGCCGCCACCGGGTAACGACCGCATGAGAGTTGTTTTATTTACTGATGTCGTCAACACGCATGGTGTGATCCGGAACGATGTTATTGATATGTTCCATATAATCAGCAATTGCCTGCGAGGTTTACAGCCCTTTAATGCCTTTGACATTTTTACCTTTCGTGAAGTCAAATCCGCCACGGCCTTTACCGATAAAGGAGTCAGCGCGACGGTACTGAATGACTTGTCTGCGACCTGTTTACCTTTGATATCAAATTCGACAATACGCTGTCCCAGCGGTTTTGTGTTGTAGTGTTTGAATTTGGCCGTTTTCGACACATGCAGCATGCCGTTCTTCGGATCGGCTGCATGAGACATCATCGCCTTCAGATCTTTACCGCTAATTTCCACGTTCATTACGTCGTTAGTAAAAGGATACATACTCAGAACATCGCCGAGCAGGTAATCATCGTCATATCAATAATGGTGTGATGGAGGGCACCGTTGTTGTGATGGCTGTGCTGGCAGGTTTTCAGGTATTGCTTACAGCGATAGAGTTGCACTCCTGAGGGGGAAATGACCGTTCGGATCACCCCCTGAGTTACGGAACAGCGGGGCAAATCACATCAATCTTTGCTATCAGTTATCCAAAAGGTAAAGCTTAGTACAACACTAAATCTGCGGTATGACCTAAAAAGATGAAGTGTTGATTTAATAATAAACATTGAGTTATTTTTTATAAAAAAACATTTCTCGACACATTATTTTTAAATACTTTTATCCTGCGTGATGTGAGATTTATATCACTATTCTATAACTAGATTTGGTTAAACTTCGACACCGGAGTAAAACATATTCATTGATGAATAAAATATAACTATGGGAAATATATTCAATGTCTCTGATAAAGCGAACAGTATTATTTAGTCTCTTACTTACAATATCTACTGTTTTTAGCCATTCTGTACATGCACTGGAATATAAGAATTCATTTGGATCAATTAATGCCGGTTATGCTGACTGGAATAGTGGATTCGTCAATGTACATCGTGGGGAGGTGTGGAAAGTAACTGCTGACTTTGGTGTCAATTTCAAAGAGGCAGAATTCTATTCATTTATTGAAAGCAACGTGTTAAATCACGCTGTTGCTGGAAGAAATCATACTGTTTCTGCCATGACTCATGTACGACTCTTTGATTCAGATTATACTTTCTTCGGTAAGATATATGGTCAATGGGATAACTCATGGGGCGATGACCTCGATATGTTTTATGGAGCGGGGTATTTAGGTTGGAGCGGGAGTTGGGGGTTCTTCAAACCCTATATTGGTCTGCATAATCAATCTGGTGATTATGTCTCGCAGAAATATGGGCAGACAAGCGGCTGGAATGGCTATGTTATTGGCTGGACTGCAGCCTATAATTTTAATTTATTTGGTGAAGATTTTGTTTTATCTGACTGGAATGAAATCGAACTAGATAGAAATGACGCTTATACGGAGCAGCAATTCGGTCGAAATGGATTAAATGGTGGATTAACACTGGCATGGAAATTTTATCCCCGCTGGAAAGCTACTGTGACATATCGTTATTTCGCGAACAAACTAGGTTATGACGGATATGGAGACCAGATGATTTATATGGTCGGATATTCATTTTAAATAAAATCAAAGGAGTTGAAATGAAAAAAACAGTCATTGCCAGCATGATTGGACTGGCGCTTTGTGCGACAAGTACGTTATCTGTCGTGCACGCGGCTGCCGAAAAACGCCCGAACTTAGTTTTTATTGTGGCAGATGATCTTGGCTATGGTGATTTGGCGACTTACGGTCACCAGATAGTGAAAACCCCGAATATTGACCGCCTGGCGAAAGAAGGGGTCAAATTCACTGAATACTATGCGCCGGCTCCTTTGTGTTCTCCTTCCCACGCCGGGATGTTAACAGGCCGTATGCCCTTCCGCACCGGTGTACGCTCCTGGATCCCTGAAGGTACTAATGTTTCTATTGGACGTAACGAATTGACCATAGCCAATCTGCTGAAACAGCAGGGTTACGATACCGCGATGATGGGTAAACTGCATCTCAACGCCGGGGGCGATCGTACCGATCAGCCGCAGCCGAAAGAGTTAGGTTTTGATTACTCTCTGGTGAACCCGGCTGGCTTTGTGACCGATGCTACGCTGGATAATGCCAAAGAGCGCCCGCGTTACGGCGTCGTCCACCCAACCGGCTGGATGCGTAACGGCAAACATATTGATCGTGCCGATAGCATCAGCGGCGAATTTGTCAGTTCTGAAGTGGTGAACTGGCTAGATAACAAGAAAGACGACAAACCGTTCTTCTTATACGTTGCCTTTACGGAAGTTCACAGCCCGCTGGCCTCGCCGAAAAAATACCTCGATATGTATTCACAATACATGAGCGAATACCAGAAGCAGCATCCCGATCTGTTCTACGGCGACTGGGCGGATAAACCGTGGCGCGGTACCGGTGAATATTACGCCAATATCAGCTATATGGATGCGCAAGTCGGTAAAGTACTGGATAAAATTAAAGCGATGGGGGAAGAAGATAATACCATTGTCATCTTCACCAGTGATAACGGCCCAGTGACGCGTGAAGCGCGTAAAGTCTACGAGCTGAACCTCGCAGGCGAGACTGACGGTCTGCGCGGACGTAAAGATAACCTGTGGGAAGGCGGTATTCGCGTTCCGGCAATTATCAAATACGGTAAACACATTCCACAGGGCGTCGTTACCGATACGCCGGTGTATGGTCTGGACTGGATGCCGACGCTGGCGAACATGATGGATTTCAAACTGCCTACTGATCGTACATACGACGGGCAATCGCTGGTTCCGCTGTTGGAGCAGAAAACGTTAAAACGTAATAAGCCGCTGATCTTCGGTATTGATATGCCGTTCCAGGATGATCCGACCGATGAATGGGCGATCCGCGACGGCGACTGGAAGATGATCATCGATCGCCAGAATAAACCTAAATATCTCTATAACCTGAAAAAAGATCGGTTCGAAACGCTGAACCAAATTGGCAAACAGCCTGAAATTGAAAAACAGCTGTATGGCAAGTTCCTGAAAATGAAACAGGACATCGATAACGACTCATTAATGAAAGCCCGTGGCGACAAACCAACGCCGGTGACCTGGGGCTAAAAGGATAATTATAAAAAATTAAGTATGCCACTTAGGGCTCTGCCCGCCTGATTCAGCGCCCTCGTGCTGAGTCAGGTTCTTTTATTTTAGGGATACGGAAAATATGCAACGGAAAAGCTGTCAGGTAATGATCAAACCGACCGGGTCGGTGTGTAATCTTGATTGTAAATATTGCTTCTATCTGGAAAAGGAAATGCTCTATCCCGATAGAAAAAACCATTACAAGATGACGGAAGAAACGCTGGCGTTGTTTGTGCAACAGCATATTGCGGCGCAGGATGTGGATGAAGTGATTTTTGCGTGGCAGGGTGGGGAACCGACGCTGATGGGGCTGCCATTTTACCGCCAGGCGGTAGCGCTCCAGCAACGTTATGCTAATGGAAAAGCCATCGTTAATACTTTTCAGACCAATGGCATTCTGATTGATGATGAATGGGCGAGATTCTTCAGGGCGCATGACTTTCTGGTTGGTATTTCGATTGATGGCGATGCGGCGCTGCACGACGAATGGCGGGTAACTCGCGCAGGGCAACCTACCCATCATAAAGTTGAACAGGCGATAAAATGCCTGGCGAGTCATGGCGTTGAATTTAATACTCTCACGGTGGTGAGTCAGAGCAATATGCTGCACCCACAGCGGGTTTATGCGTATCTGAAATCTATCGGCAGCCGCTATATGCAGTTTATTCCGCTAGTGGAAAGAGCAGCAAATAAAGACGGAATGCTGGCGCATCCGCAGGACGAGCAAACTGCAGTAACCCCCTGGTCAGTGGACGGATTACAGTTTGGAAAGTTCCTGAATGCCATTTTTGATATCTGGATCCGCGAAGATATTGGTGATATCGGCATTCAACTCTTTGAACAAACGCTGGCGGCATGGTGTGGACTCCCCCCTCAGGTTTGCGTTTTTGCGCCCGTTTGCGGTAGCGCTTTTGCAATGGAAATGAATGGCGATGTGTATAACTGCGATCATTTCGTTTACCCGCAATATAAGCTCGGCAATATTAACGACACGCCGCTGCGTCAGATGAATAATAGCGCGAAAAACCAGCAGTTTGGTCTCGATAAAAGCCGCACGATGGCGCAGGAATGCCATACCTGCCCGTGGCAATTCGCCTGTTATGGCGGTTGCCCTAAACACCGCTTTTTGCCTTCGGCTTGCGGACCGATGAAGCAAAACTATCTTTGTGCCGGCTATCAGTGCTTTTTCTCTCATACCGCGCCGATGATGAAAGCGATGAAAACCCTTTACGTAAATAACCTGTCACCGGCGGAGATCCGGTCTGTTTTTTTTAAGTAATGCTCAAGGAGGAACGCATGTTTGCCAATATTAATGTGGACTGCTGTAAAACGCCGGGATGTAAAAATCTGGGCGTGTTGAACAGTCCGGATTATGTCCGCCAGGGAAAAGATGTTCTTTGTCGGGAATGTGGTTTCCTGTTTCCTGTTATTTCCGCTGGGGCGTTAAATCTTTTTCGCCACACGGTAAACCGGGGATGGAAAGGCCTGGTCAAACAGTGTCCTGCCTGCGGCAGCACCTCATTAAAGAAATACGGCTTCTCGACTCAGGGCGAACACCGCATGGCGTGTAGTCAGTGTCGGAAAACGTTCATCGTCCCCGAAAAGGCAAAAAGCGATTGCCGACAGGACGAGCTGGCAACCCTAATTGAGGAAGGGACGTCGCTTGCCGGGATCCGCTCACAGCTGAAATTAGACAGCACAGGCCTTAACCGGGCGCTGTTTAAACTATCCCGTAATGCAAACCTTGCCGAGCGATGCCAGCAGTTTCCGGCCTTCGATATCGCACTCAGCACCCGCGCTTTCCGGGTGAACTATAACGGTGGAGACAGCAGCCTGTATGTTCTGGTGACGGCAGAAGAACAAAGCGGAAGGGTGGTGGCGATTTCGTCAAATTATTCAGCACAGCCGCTGGATAAAGCCTGGCAGTATCAGTCGTATTATGAAGAACGGCTACCTCCGGGAACGCTGGCGCATATGGTGCAACGTAAGGAAGCGATTACAGCGCGCCGCGAAACTTTATTTGATATCGATTACGGCCCGGCCTCGTTATATAAGAATGACTCCGGAATGATCGTAAAGCCGGTGTTGCCTGCCTACCGCCATTTTGAACTGGTGCGGATGCTGACGGACGAACGCTCCTTAAACGTTCAGCATTACCTCGATCATGAATGCTTTATTCTGGGGGGATGCATGATGGCGAATATGCCGCATGTCCATCAGGGCCGTTGCCATATTTCATTTGTCAAAGAACGCGGTACGACGCCGCTGCAAAAAGATATTCCGCCACGCCTGTTTTTAAGCGGCGGTATCCGTAACAATGTCTGGCGTACTTTTTCTACCCGCGATTATGCTATGGCGGTGTGTAATCTCACCGGTAATAAAAAAATTACCCAGCAACGTTATGCTACGTTACAAGGCGCGACGGCGTTCATTAATTATCTGTATGCGCATCCTTTTTTGGCGCAGCTTAATCGTCTGTCACCGGCAAATGTGACGGCAACGCTGGATTATCTGAAGTATGAATATAATCAATCCCGTAAGGTCGGATAACGCATCGCATGCCGTGTGATAGAGCTGAGTCGATGGCTTTTGATTATCAGCCCAACCCTCTCCAGCGTATCTATTTCGTTGTTCCAGCAAGGAACGACAACGATATACTGGAGAGAGCATGGGGCCGTTCAAACATCAAAAGAATACGCTTCCTGCCCCGTGTCTTGCCGTCAATCAGAGGCTTGATAAGCAAAATGCGATGGTGCTCAACCATACGGCGATTTATGAGCACAGCCTCAGCCAGATTACAGAAAGTAATACAGTACAAAATGCGCTGATTATTCTTAATCCGCTTATGGCCGCGCCATCTCTTGCCAGCCTGGCGAGAGCGATATTATCGATCCGCAGGCGGGCAGCGAGGCGATGGGGCTGCTAATTTTACAGGAGATTGCGCCTACGGAGAAAACCGTGCTTTTTGAAGCGACCATGACGTCAGGTTACTACAAAAACGCGGAAACGAACGGGGAAGGCTATCGCTACGATATTACCAGTTTCCGGGTGTATAAAATGGATCTGTACGCGTAGCGGTCTATCATCAATGACTGACTGCACTAAAAAGGTCCGGCGTAAGTCGGACTTCATTTCGTAAAAAACGAGCTATTCATCATATATAATCTAATTTTAACGATGAGTCAGGCGAGGTAAGATAGTAGATTCGAAGAATTCACCTGATTGAGAGAATAAAAAGTGAAACATCTGCACCGATTTTTTAGCAGCGATGCCTCTGGGGGCATCATTCTCATCATCGCCGCTGCGCTGGCTATGCTGATGGCCAATATGGGCGCGACCAGTGGATGGTATCATGATTTTCTGGAGACGCCGGTTCAGCTACGGGTTGGGGCGCTTGAAATCAACAAAAACATGCTGCTGTGGATCAACGATGCGCTGATGGCCGTGTTTTTCCTGTTGATTGGCCTGGAAGTTAAGCGCGAACTGATGCAAGGCTCGTTAGCCAGTCTGCGCCAGGCTGCTTTTCCGGTGATTGCCGCCATCGGCGGGATGATTGTACCGGCATTGCTCTATCTGGCCTTTAATTACTCCGATCCGGTCACTCGCGAGGGCTGGGCTATTCCTGCCGCGACGGATATCGCCTTTGCGCTGGGCGTGCTGGCGCTGTTGGGCAGCCGGGTTCCGCTGGCGCTGAAAATATTCCTGATGGCGCTGGCGATCATCGATGATCTCGGCGCCATCGTTATTATCGCACTGTTTTATACCAGCGATCTTTCTATCGTCTCGCTGGGCGTGGCGGCGTTCGCGATTGCCGTGCTGGCGCTGCTGAACCTGTGCGGCGTCAGACGGACAGGGGTATATATTCTGGTCGGGGCAGTGCTGTGGACGGCGGTACTGAAGTCCGGCGTTCACGCGACGCTGGCAGGCGTCATTGTCGGTTTCTTTATTCCGCTGAAAGAAAAACACGGTCGCTCGCCGGCGAAGCGTCTGGAGCATGTTCTGCACCCGTGGGTCGCGTACCTGATCCTGCCGCTCTTCGCTTTTGCGAATGCTGGCGTTTCTCTTCAGGGCGTCACGATTGACGGTCTGACCTCCATGCTGCCGTTGGGAATTATTGCCGGTCTGCTGATTGGTAAGCCGCTGGGGATTAGCCTGTTTTGCTGGCTGGCGCTGCGTTTCAAGCTGGCGCATCTGCCGCAGGGGACCACTTATCAGCAAATCATGGCGGTCGGCATTTTGTGTGGCATTGGCTTTACGATGTCCATCTTTATCGCCAGCCTGGCATTTGGCAATGTCGATCCGGAACTTATTAACTGGGCGAAATTGGGCATTTTGATTGGTTCATTGCTCTCCGCAGTGGTGGGGTATAGCTGGTTGCGCGCGCGTTTGAACGCGCCAGCATAACCAGTACGAAGGAAAGGGGGAGCGATGTATCGCTCCCTTGCGACATTGAACAGGGAGAGGAATGAGCATGTCTCATATTAACTACAACCATCTTTATTACTTCTGGCATGTCTATAAAGAAGGTTCTGTCGTGGGTGCCGCAGAGGCGCTTTTTCTGACGCCGCAAACCATTACTGGTCAAATTAAAGCTCTGGAAGAGCGTTTACAGGGGAAGCTATTTAAACGTAAGGGACGCGGTCTTGAACCCAGCGAACTGGGCGAGCTGGTTTTTCGCTATGCGGACAAAATGTTTACGCTAAGCCAGGAGATGCTGGATATCGTCAATTACCGCAAAGAATCAAACCTGTTGTTTGATGTCGGCGTCGCCGATGCTTTATCCAAGCGTCTGGTCAGCAGCGTTCTGGATGCGGCGGTGGTGGTGGACGAACCCATACATCTGCGTTGCTTCGAGTCCACGCACGAAATGTTGCTCGAACAGCTCAGCCAGCACAAGCTGGATATGATTATCTCCGACTGCCCGATAGATTCCACGCAGCAGGAGGGGCTATTCTCAGTCAAAATCGGCGAATGCAGCGTCAGTTTCTGGTGTACGAATCCGCTTCCTGAAAAAGCGTTCCCTGCCTGCCTGGAAGAGCGACGTTTGCTGGTGCCGGGACGGCGCTCGATGCTGGGGCGTAAGTTGTTGAACTGGTTTAATTCGCAGGGGTTGCAGGTTGAGATCCTCGGTGAATTTGATGACGCGGCCTTAATGAAGGCGTTTGGCGCGACGCACGATGCGATTTTTGTGGCGCCGAGCCTTTATTCGCTGGATTTTTATGCCGATGAGTCGGTAATAGAGATTGGGCGCGTGGAGAATGTCATGGAAGAATATCATGCGATTTTTGCCGAGAGAATGATCCAGCATCCGGCGGTGCAGCGTATTTGCAATGCGGACTACTCGGCGTTGTTTAAACTACAGTAGACGTACCTACTGTAATACTTCCGGCTGCGGTATTAACCCGCAGCCGGAATCATTCTACAAGTTCAGCAGGCTACGGTACTGCCCACCTTCGCGGATAAACACCGGAATTCTGTTCAGTGGCGTAGCGTAATGCAGCGTCTGCCCTCCTGAATAGCTTTCACCGGTCGCAAGATCCGTCCATGTTTCCCCTTCTGGTAGCCAGACATCACGCTCGCGCATACCTTCATGCATGACGGGGGCGATCAGCAGGTCAGGACCAAAACAATACTGGTCGGTGATTGCCCAACTTGTTTCCTGTTCGGGGAATTCAAAGAACAGGGGGCGCATCACTGGCGTATTGTGCTTATGGGTTTCCTCCATCAGCGCTTTGATATAGGGCTTGAGTTTTTCTCGCAACGCCAGGCAACCTGTCAGTACCTCGCATACTTCCTCACCGTAGCTCCAGACCTCGTTCGGCGCACCTGTAGGGCACTGGGCGATACCATCCCGATACGGTTGTGCGGGTAAAATCTGCGGATCGCGGTTGCCGTGCAGACGCATCACCGGGCTAAAGACGCCCCACTGGAACCAGCGAATCAGCAATTCATGGAATTTCGGGTCGTGAATATTACCGCCATGAAAACCGCCGATATCCGTCGTCCACCACGGTATCCCCGCGATTCCCATATTGAGTCCGGCAGCAAACTGGTTGCGCAGCGATCTAAACGAGGAGTGAATATCACCTGACCAGACCAGTGCGCCGAACTTCTGACTGCCGGCCCAGGCGCAGCGTAGCAGGTTGATAACCTGGTCTTCGCCATCGGCTTTCATGCCGTCAAAAAAGGTTTTAGCGTACATACGTGGGTAGATATTGCCCACTTCCAGTACCGGCCCGGCATGGTAGCGATAGTTGTCGTAGTCGTAAACGCTGAACTCAGGTTCGGCTTCATCTAACCAGAATAACTTCACGCCTTTATCGTAATAGTTGCGTTTGGCTTTGCCCCAGACGTAGTCGCGCGCGCCCGGATGAGTCGCATCAAAGTAAGTGGTATTGCCGAGGAAATCCATATTGATCGGCAAGCCACGTTCCGTTTGTACCAGCCAGCCGTTTTCGCGCATCTCCCGATAGCTTTCGGTACGGTTATCCACCGTCGGCCAGACGGAGACCATCAGCTCAATTCCCAGCGATTTCAGCTCGGCAATCATGGCATCAGGATCGGGCCAGTCGCGCGCATCGAACATCCAGTCACCCTGATTCGGCCAGTGAAAGAAGTCGATTACGATCACTGAGATAGGCAGATTGCGGCGCTTATATTCGCGGGCGACCTCCAGCAGCTCTTCCTGCGTACGATAACGGAGTTTGCACTGCCAGAAGCCCATGGCGTAGTCCGGCATCATCGGCGGCGTGCCGGTAGCCAGCGCGTAAGCCCGGCTAATTTCTGCCGGGGTATCGCCAGCCGTGATCCAGTAGTCTAACTGTTCGCTGACCTGCGCTTCCCATTCAGTAACGTTTTGGGCAAAGGTTACGCGTCCGACTGCCGGGTTGTTCCATAAAAATCCGTAGCCCAGACTGGAGAGCATAAACGGTACTGAGGCCTGGGAGTTACGTTGCGCCAGCTCAAGCACGCATCCTTTGAGATCCAGGTTGGCCTGTTGATACTGCCCCATACCATAAATTTTTTCCCCTTCGGTGGCTTCGAAGCGGGCTTTCAGTGAATATTTCCCACCCGGAATAGGGCGGAACTCGCGTCCCTCAAGGTTGAGTGCGCTGACGTACTGGCCGTGAGATGATTCATCCTCGCCAATTTCGCCCCGCAGGCGCCAGAACTCCTGCAACAGGGGTTTGTGTGGATGGCGGTAAAAGGTAACCTGTCCTTTTTGATTGACGATAGCGATAATTTTGCCGTTGGTCAGCGTTGCCTGGTGGTGCTCATAATCAATGTGGCACTGGCTTTCTGCGACTGGCTCAGTCAATGCCCAGTCTTCATTTCTCATTACCGGCAGATGACGGCCGCTGCGTACGCGCAGGCTGTTCTCGCCCCAGGGTTCAATCCATAAATAGCGATCGTTTTGCTGCCAGACCAGACGACGCGGGTCTTGTTGCATAAATGGCATGGTGGTGCCTCCCATATTCGAGGGTGAAGGTAAAGAACGTTATGAGTTGACGGTTTCCAGATCGTGGCGAATCTTCTCTTCCATCGCTTCGTATTTGCGAAAGAAAAGTAGTGGGATCGCTGCGAGCGCGAAGAGTAGGGCGGGTGCCCAGATAAAGGCCCAGATAATGCCCTCCAGACCCGCAGCACTCTGGGCATGGTTGGGGACATAGCCAAAACTGTTCATGATCCAGGCGGCGAAAGCGGTGCCGAGGCCACTACCCATCTTGATGCAGAAGGTACTGCCGAAGGCGATAAGAATGCCGGTAGCCTTAATACCGGTCTTCCAGGCGCCAAAATCAACGGCGAAGCCCAGCATGGCAAACGGCATTGAGCAGGCGATACCGCTGCCGATATTGCCGAGTATCCAGGCGGCGATGAGGAAAGTAATGTTGTCCGCTGCCAGCCACATCATGACGCCGCCAAACGTGGCGACCAGCAGACCGCCTACCCATATCCAGGTTTTAGCCAGGTATTTGCTAAAGAAGGGGATAGCGATGATAAACAGGATCTGAATCGTCGCCAGGCTGTTAATCAGCGGTACCAGATCTTTACGGTCGAGGTTGTAGGTCAGATAATAGACAATGGTCGTGTTGCGCTGCTGTAGGGCAATCCAGAAGATCAGATTAGCCAGCACCATCAGGATCCACGGCCAGTTACCTTTCATCGCCGCGAAACTTTTTTTCATCGGCAACTTAGGTTCATGCTGTATTTTATCCGTATCCATTTCACGAATGTTTTTAAACGCAAAGAGCGTTAGCGCGCAGGATATAATGGCAAACGTAATTGCCGTATAAATAAAACCAGCGTGATCATCACCGTTACCTAAAAAAGCGACTAACGGCAAGGCGGTCGCGTTCATTAATAAAACCCCAATTTGCCCACCGGTCATTCGCCAGGAATTTAAAACCAGTCTTTCCTTGGGAGATAAGGTCATCAGGGGTAATATTGCACTGAGTGGTGTATTAAGTCCGGTAAATAGAATGCTGGCAATCATATAAGATATTGCTGCATAGATGGCTTTTCCTGTCATACTGATATCAGGAGACCAAAATGACAGCGCGCTGAATACCGCAAAAGGCAGCGGTAACCATAAAAACCAGGGACGACATTTACCGTAGCGTGAACGCGTTTTATCGATGATGATCCCCCATATGGGGGCGTCTATGCCATCGATAATACGCGCCAGCAGCAGGATAACGCCTGCTACGGCAAGGCTAATGCCCGCAACGTCTGTGTAGAAATATAAAATGTACGTTGAACCGAAGCAGTACAGCAGATTACCCGCCACATCCAAAGAGCCGTAGCTAATACGCTGTAGTAAAGACAATGATGCTGACCCGGAAGGCTGGGTATCCTCAATGACAGAACTCATAATGATAACTCCGATATTGGTACGATACGCCCAGAAAAACAACCTCTACTTTCTAAGCAAGTTTTGAATATTATTTTTATGTCGTTTCTGAATTTAACCTCAGATTAAAATGAGTAAGTAAGGTGTACATGAAAAGTAGTTAACCCGACGGCATCAATCAATTATTAAATCTTACATCAGGATTGCGTTTATTAGTTTTTGAATGAGCGATGTTTTTATTTGCTAAGGTGGTCACAGTTTTTTCAGTAATGAAATAAGAAAAGGAAAACAGTGAAAGAAAATAACTTTCAAGTATTACGTGACTAAGGGAGGGGTAGCTGAAAAAATAGGCTGGTCAGGAAGAGCGTGAACGAGTGAGGTCAGCGCCAGCGGTTGACGAGCAAAACGGCAGATAGCAGGCATAAAAAAACCCGCTTTACGCGGGTTTTTCTACAAAGCTGATAACAAGCAGGCGATTAAGCCAGTTTGTTGATCTGTGCAGTCAGGTTAGCTTTATGACGTGCAGCTTTGTTTTTGTGGATCAGACCTTTAGCAGCCTGACGGTCCACGATCGGTTGCATTTCGTTAAATGCTTTCAGTGCAGCAGCTTTGTCGCCAGCTTCGATAGCTGCGTATACTTTCTTGATGAAAGTACGCATCATAGAGCGACGGCTTGCGTTGTGCTTACGAGCCTTTTCAGACTGAACGGCGCGCTTCTTAGCTGATTTGATATTAGCCAAGGTCCAACTCCCAAATGTGTTCTATATGGACAATTCAAAGGCCGAGGAATATGCCCTTTTAGCCTTCTTTTGTCAATGGATTTGTGCAAATAAGCGCCGTTTAAATTGCAGCACTCGTTGCGTAGTGATGGCGCAGGATTCTACCAGCTTGCGTGCTGTGAATACAGCCTTTCCATGAGAAAAATTGCATTAAGCGGCGGGTTTTGGGGCGGAGTTTGCCGCATGGCGATGAAAAGCATCTTCTTTATGTTTCATCAGGGCAATAGTCGGTTAACCTTGACCGCTGTACAAGGTATACTCTTGCGATTTTCACTGTTTTGAGTCAGACATGAAGCTGATACGCGGCATACATAATCTCAGTCAGGCCCCGCATGGGTGTGTGCTGACCATTGGTAATTTCGACGGCGTACATCGGGGGCATCGCGCTCTACTGCAGGGTTTGCAGGAAGAAGGACGCAGACGCGGTCTGCCGGTGGTGGTCATGATTTTCGAACCGCAGCCGCTGGAGCTGTTCGCGACGGATAAAGCGCCCGCTCGCCTGACGCGCCTGCGTGAAAAACTGCATTACCTTGCGCAGTGCGGCGTGGACTATGTGCTGTGCGTGAAATTCGATCGCCGCTTTGCCGCTTTGACGGCGCAAACGTTTATCAGCGAACTGCTGGTGGAGCGACTTGGCGTGCAATTTCTTGCCGTCGGCGATGATTTCCGCTTTGGTGCTAGCCGCGCGGGCGATTTCTTGTTATTACAGAAGGCGGGGGCGGAGTATGGTTTTGCGGTTTCCAGCACCCAAACCTTTTGTGAAGGCGGCGTGCGTATCAGTAGTACCGCAGTGAGACAGGCGCTGGCGGAAGATAACCTGGCGCTTGCCGAAAGCCTGCTGGGACATCCCTTTACTATTTCCGGGCGTGTCGTTCATGGCGACGAGCTGGGACGTACCATTGGCTTCCCGACGGCGAACTTACCGCTGCGCCGTCAGGTCTCCCCGGTCAAAGGGGTCTATGCGGTGGAAGTCACCGGGCTTGGCGATAAGCCGTTACCCGGCGTAGCGAACATTGGCACTCGTCCAACGGTGGCTGGCGTGCGTCAACAACTGGAAGTGCATCTGCTGGATGTTGTAATGGACCTCTACGGTCGCCATATAGATGTAATACTGCGTAAAAAGATACGTAATGAGCAGCGATTTGCGTCGCTTGATGAGCTAAAAGCGCAAATCGCACGCGATGAGTTAACGGCCCGCAAGTTTTTTGGGCTAGCCGGGCAGGTGTAACCCTGACGGTGTTTATCAAACCGAAATACGGAACCGAGAATCTGATGAGTGACTATAAATCGACCCTGAATTTGCCGGAAACAGGGTTCCCGATGCGCGGCGATCTCGCCAAGCGTGAACCGGGAATGCTGGCGCGTTGGACCGATGATGATCTGTACGGCATCATTCGTGCGGCCAAAAAAGGCAAAAAAACCTTCATTCTGCATGATGGCCCTCCATATGCGAATGGCAGCATTCATATTGGTCACTCAGTTAACAAGATTCTGAAAGACATTATCGTGAAGTCCAAAGGACTGTCGGGATTTGACTCGCCTTACGTGCCGGGCTGGGACTGTCACGGTCTGCCTATCGAGCTGAAAGTCGAGCAGGAGTTCGGTAAGCCGGGCGAGAAATTCACCGCCGCTGAATTCCGCGCTAAGTGCCGCGAATATGCCGCTACGCAGGTTGACGGCCAGCGTAAAGACTTCATTCGTCTGGGCGTGTTGGGCGACTGGTCGCATCCGTACCTGACCATGGACTTCAAAACCGAAGCCAACATCATCCGTGCTCTGGGCAGAATTATCAAAAACGGTCATCTGCACAAAGGCGCTAAGCCGGTGCACTGGTGCGTTGACTGCCGTTCCGCGCTGGCGGAAGCGGAAGTTGAATATTACGACAAAACGTCACCGTCTATCGACGTGGCGTTCCGCGCCGTCGATCAGGATGCGGTGAAAGCGAAGTTTGGTCTGCCGGGCGTGAGCGGCCCTGTGTCGCTGGTTATCTGGACCACCACGCCGTGGACTCTGCCAGCTAACCGCGCGATTTCCCTGGCGCCGGACTTTGATTATGCGCTGGTGCAGATTGACGGCCAGGCGGTGATTCTGGCGAAAGATCTGGTTGAAAGCGTCATGCAGCGTATTGGCGCGGCTGAATACACCATTCTCGGCACCGTTAAAGGCGCGGAGCTGGAACTGCTGCGCTTTACCCATCCGTTTATGGGCTTTGACGTGCCGGCGATCCTCGGCGATCACGTCACCCTGGACGCCGGTACCGGCGCGGTACATACCGCCCCTGGTCACGGCCCGGATGACTACGTGATCGGTCAAAAGTATGGCCTGGAAACCGCTAACCCGGTTGGCCCGGACGGCACTTACCTGCCAGGCACATATCCAACGCTTGACGGTGTTAACGTCTTCAAAGCGAACGATATCGTTATTGAACTGCTGAAAGAAAAAGGCGCGCTACTGCATGTCGAAAAAATGCAGCACAGCTATCCGTGCTGTTGGCGTCACAAAACGCCGATCATTTTCCGCGCGACCCCGCAGTGGTTCGTCAGCATGGATAAAGAAGGGCTTCGTCAACAGTCGCTGAAAGAGATCAAAGGCGTTCAGTGGATCCCGGACTGGGGTCAGGCGCGTATTGAATCAATGGTCGCTAACCGTCCTGACTGGTGTATCTCACGTCAGCGTACCTGGGGCGTACCGATGTCGCTGTTCGTGCATAAAGAAACGCAGGAGCTGCTGCCGATTGAGCGTACTCTGGCGGCGATGGAAGAGGTGGCGAAACGCGTTGAAGTTGACGGTATCCAGGCGTGGTGGGATCTCGACCCGAAAGAGATCCTCGGCGAAGATGCCGATCAATACGAGAAAGTTCCGGATACGTTGGACGTTTGGTTTGATTCCGGTTCCACCAGTTACTCCGTGGTTGACGCACGTCCGGAATTCGCCGGTCATGCGGCCGATATGTATCTGGAAGGCTCTGACCAGCATCGCGGCTGGTTTATGTCCTCCCTGATGATTAGCGTGGCGATGAAAGGCAAAGCGCCATACCGCCAGGTACTGACTCACGGCTTCACCGTCGATGGTCAGGGGCGCAAGATGTCCAAATCCATCGGTAACACCGTGTCGCCGCAGGATGTGATGAATAAACTGGGCGCGGATATCCTGCGTCTGTGGGTGGCGTCTACTGACTATACCGGCGAAATGGCGGTCTCTGACGAAATCCTGAAACGCGCTGCCGACAGCTATCGTCGTATCCGTAATACCGCGCGCTTCCTGCTGGCGAACCTCAATGGCTTCAATCCGGCCACCGATATGGTCAAACCGGAAGAGATGGTGGTGCTGGACAGGTGGGCGGTGGGCTGCGCGAAAACGGCGCAGCAAGAGATTCTGAAGGCATACGAAGCTTACGACTTCCATGAAGTGGTACAGCGCCTGATGCGCTTCTGCTCCGTTGAAATGGGCTCGTTCTACCTCGACATCATCAAAGACCGCCAGTACACCGCGAAGGCCGATAGCGTCGCGCGTCGTAGCTGCCAGACTGCGCTGTATCATATCGCAGAGGCGCTGGTTCGCTGGATGGCGCCGATCATGTCCTTCACGGCTGATGAAATCTGGGGCTACCTGCCGGGCGAGCGTGAAAAATATGTCTTCACCGGCGAATGGTACGACGGGTTGTTTGGCCTGGAAGAGAATGAAGAATTTAATGACGCATTCTGGGACGATGTCCGCTATATCAAGGACCAGGTCAACAAAGAGCTGGAAAATCAGAAAGCCAATGGCATCAAATCGAACCTGGAAGCAAAAGTGACGCTGAAATATGCTGACGATGCTAACGGTACGATCAAGAAGCTAAAACTGTTGGGTGAAGAGGTCAGATTTATCTTCATTACTTCCCAGTTCGTGATTTCTGAGCAAGCGGGGGGTATTGATGATGAAAATATTCAGTACAATGCTGGTAATACGACAGTTCAGGCAGTGGTAACGCGTGCCGAGGGTGATAAGTGTCCGCGCTGCTGGCACTACACTACTGATGTCGGCAAGGTGGCGGAACATGCAGATATCTGCGGACGCTGTGTCAGCAACATCGCCGGTAATGGCGAACAACGTAAATTTGCCTGATGAGTAAACCACTCTGTTCAACAGGACTACGCTGGCTATGGCTGGTAGTAGTCGTGCTGATTATCGATTTGGGCAGCAAATACCTGATCCTCCAGAATTTCGCGCTGGGGGATACGGTAGGGCTGTTTCCGTCGCTTAATCTGCATTATGCGCGTAACTACGGCGCGGCTTTTAGCTTCCTGGCGGATAGCGGCGGCTGGCAGCGCTGGTTCTTTGCCGGGATTGCGATAGGGATCTGCGTAATTCTTTTGGTGATGATGTACCGCTCGAAAGCGACGCAGAAGCTGAATAACATCGCTTATGCGTTAATCATCGGCGGCGCGCTGGGTAACCTGTTCGACCGCCTGTGGCACGGCTTTGTTGTCGATATGATCGATTTTTACGTCGGCAACTGGCATTTCGCGACGTTCAACCTTGCCGATAGCGCGATCTGTATCGGCGCGGCGCTAATAGTACTGGAAGGCTTTTTGCCGAAGCCGACAGCGAAAGAACAGGCATAAGCGTAAATACCGGGTAGCGCTTATCCGGTTTTGTAGGCCTGATAAGCGCAGCGCCATCAGGCAAACGTGGTGCCGGATGGCGGTGAAAACGCCTTATCCGGCCTACGGTTTTATCGTTCTTTATGCCTCCGGGCAAAACACGTGAGCAATTTGCATGTCTAAATCCGTACAGAGCAACAGCGCGATCCTCGTTCACTTCACCCTGAAACTGGATGATGGCTCAACGGCGGAATCTACCCGCAATAACGGCAAGCCAGCCCTGTTCCGTCTTGGCGATACCTCGCTTTCCGAAGGTCTGGAGCAGCAGCTTCTGGGGTTGAAAGAAGGGGAAAAGAAAGCGTTTTCGCTGGAGCCTGACGCCGCGTTTGGCGTCCCCAGTCCGGACTTAATCCAGTATTTCTCGCGCCGTGAGTTTATGGCGGCGGGCGAACCGGAAGTCGGGGCGATTATGCTTTTTACCGCAATGGATGGCAGCGAAATGCCTGGCGTGATTCGCGAAATCAACGGCGACTCGATTACCGTTGATTTTAACCATCCGCTGGCCGGGCATACCGTTCACTTTGATATTGAAGTGCTGGAAATCGATCCGGCGCTGGAGGCATAAACATGCAGATCCTGTTGGCCAACCCACGCGGTTTTTGCGCCGGGGTAGACCGCGCTATCAGCATTGTTGAAAATGCGCTCGCCATTTACGGCGCGCCAATTTACGTTCGGCACGAAGTCGTGCATAACCGCTATGTAGTGGACAGCCTGCGCCAGCGCGGGGCGATCTTTATAGAGCAAATTAGCGAAGTGCCGGATGGCGCCATTCTGATTTTCTCCGCTCATGGGGTTTCCCAGGCGGTGCGTAACGAGGCGAAAAGCCGCGATCTTACCGTTTTTGACGCCACCTGCCCGCTGGTGACGAAAGTCCATATGGAAGTGGCGCGCGCCAGCCGTCGCGGTGAGGAATCTATTCTCATCGGCCACGCCGGGCACCCGGAAGTGGAAGGCACCATGGGCCAGTACAGCAACCCGGAAGGGGGGATGTACCTGGTTGAGTCGCCAGAGGACGTCTGGACGCTGAATGTCAAAAATGAAGGCAAGCTCTCCTTCATGACGCAAACCACGCTTTCCGTGGACGATACGTCCGATGTGATTGATGCGCTGCGTAAACGCTTTCCGAAAATCGTCGGCCCGCGCAAAGACGATATTTGCTATGCCACTACTAATCGTCAGGAAGCGGTGCGGGCGCTGGCGGAGCAGGCTGACGTGGTGCTGGTGGTCGGCTCGAAAAACTCTTCTAACTCTAACCGATTGGCGGAACTGGCCCAACGGATGGGAAGAACTGCGTTTCTTATCGACGATGCGGCGGATATCCAGGAGGCGTGGGTGAAAGACGCCGCCTGCGTCGGCGTGACCGCTGGCGCTTCCGCGCCGGATATTCTGGTGCAGAATGTTATTGCGCGTCTGCGGGAGTTTGGCGGCGGCGAAGCCGTCACGCTTGAGGGGCGCGAAGAAAATATTGTTTTCGAAGTGCCGAAAGAGCTGCGTGTGGATGTTCGTGAAGTCGAATAAGATTTCACAATTCAGAAATCTGCCCGATGACGCTACGTTGACCAGATCTTAAGAATTTCTTTTGATATTCAATGTGCGACAGGAAGAATAAGGCGTAGTCGTCATCCGGTGCTAATGCCCCACCTTTTTGCTATTCATCTGAAAAACCAGCACAATCGTTGCTGGTTTTTTAGTTGTAATGCCTACAGGGATAAGGGAAATGGGCAAAATAAAATATGGATTGCCAACGTTACTCGCCATCGGCTTTTGGATGGACGCAACAAGCGCCACGGTGCTGGAGCTACCCGCCTGGGAGCGAAACTATACCGGAACTATCGCGGGGAAACCGGTAAACGTTAATATCACGCGATTTGGTAACACGCTTTATGGGTATTACTGCTATGAACCTTGCAATCAGCACAAGGCAGCGATTGTTCTACGCGGCTCACTCCAGGATAAAGAGGTACATCTTGAAGAACGCGTAAAGGCGCTTTCGGGTTACTGGAATGCGGAAATCTCCAGCAGTGAGATTAAAGGCGAATGGACGTCCGCAGATAAAAAACGACATTTTCCTGTTGCCCTTATCTACCTCAAACCTAAAAACTCCCCTGATATTGTGCTGGTCACGAACACGAATGATGCAGGGGGTTACGACCCTTCCAAAGAGATTGATTGTGGCAATACGCCGGCCATTTCGGCGATAAAATTATACCGTGATGGTAAACTCATACAGACCTTAGATACCGCCTCGGTGGGCACTTGTAGCCCGTTTATGCCTCAATGGGGGGATGTCAATTTTGATGGCTACCCGGATCTGTCGATTGTAACAGAGTTACTTGCTGGGCCGGATGCTCCAGTACAAACATGGCTCTATGACCCCGCCAAACAGCGTTATGTTGATGCGCCAGCGTCTTATCAGGAAATCACTTCACCAGAGATCGATGCTGAACATAAACAGATTGTCAGCTATTGGCGCGGCGGTTGCTGCAGCCATGGCGTCAATGTGTATCGCTGGAAAGGAAAAACGATTGAACTGATCGATCGCGGTGAAAGCTACTTTCAGCCTGTGATAAGCAAAGGCAAAATGTATAACTGCTACATGACACCTTCCTACGCTGATGGGCGTATTATTTATCCGCTAGTACGTAAAAATGGTCATTTGACGCCGCCTCTTAGCCTTGATGGGACGTGTCAACCTTTTTGGCTAATCGGTAATGTTCGTACCGTGATTCAGGCAGAAAAACCCGGCGCTGAGCCCGAATCGCTTGAGATTCAGTGGCAGGAAAACAAAGCATCGCCAGGGCGTTTTTGCCCATTAGTTCCGTTTATCGAAGGTGATAAGCTAAGTCCGCGTCTGGTGACGGATGACGATGTGCCTGATACCTGTATCAGTCGCGCTGAGTATGAAGATATAAAACAATAGGTCAGGAGAGCGTTAATGACAGCATCCCTACACATTATTCTTGATACCGATCCGGGCATTGATGACGCGGCTGCGATTGCCGCTGCGCTGTTCGCCCCCGAGCTGGATCTGCAACTAATAACCACCGTTGCCGGCAACGTTTCGGTCGAAAAAACCACCCGTAATGCGTTGCAGCTTCTGCATTTCTGGGACGCCGATGTGCCACTTGCACAAGGGGCCGCGACGCCGCTGCTGCGTCCGTTACGCGATGCGGCATACGTCCACGGCGAGTCCGGCATGGAAGGCTATGATTTTGTCGACCATCAGCGCCAACCGTTGGCGAAGCCTGCGTTTATCGCTATCCGGGATGTGCTGATGAACGCCCCGGAGCCCATGACATTAGTGGCGATTGGGCCATTGACCAATATTGCGTTGCTACTGATGCACTATCCGGAGTGTGCGTGTAACATTCGCCGTCTGGTGTTGATGGGCGGTTCCGCAGGGCGCGGCAATTTTACGCCTAATGCTGAATTTAACATTGCTGTCGATCCGGAGGCCGCGGCGCTGGTGTTCCGCAGCGGTCTGGAGATTGTGATGTGTGGGCTGGACGTCACGAATCAGGCAATGCTCTCGCCAGATTTTCTAAGTAAACTGCCCGCGCTGAATCGCACCGGTAAGATGTTGCACAGCCTGTTCAACCATTATCGCAGCGGTAGTATGCGCACTGGCGTCCGGATGCACGATCTTTGCGCGATCGCCTGGCTGGTGCGTCCGGAATTATTTACTCTTAAACCCTGCTTTGTGGCGGTGGAAACGCAGGGGCAATATACCGCCGGTACCACGGTGGTGGATATTGAAGGGCGTCTGGGGCAGCCCGCCAACGCGCAGGTGGCGCTGGCGCTGGATGTGGACGGTTTTCGTCAGTGGGTGGCTGAGGTGTTTGCCTATGCGCCGTAATTACATGTTGGCGCCATAATCTCATACTTTGCCGCGATAGAGTCTCTCCGGCCTGCCCACTTTCCCGTAGCTGATCTCCGCTTCGAGAAAGTTATTTTTCACGCCTTGTTCCAGATAGCGTCGGGCAGTGGTTTTACTGCTGCCCAGAATTTGCGCCAGAGTGTCTGCTGTATGTACTGCCTGCGGGTCGGTGAATATTTGTCGTACCCGGTTGAAGGTGTTTTCATCAATTCCCCGCAGTCCGCTATTCGGTTCTGCGGTTTGTTCTTTGGCCTGGATATTAAATAAGGCATCAACGTGCGTCTGGTTTGCCTGCTCACTGGAACGTAACGAACTGCGGTAACGGGTGAACCGCTCCAGGGTATGCTGCAGGCGCTGATAATGTACCGGCTTAATCAGATAATCGAATACGCCCATGCGTAAGGCATCGCTGATGGTATCCATATGATTGTCGGCGGTAATGAAAATAATTCGCCCCGTGTAGTTGGTGCTGATGGTATGACGAATTAAATCGATCCCTTTGCCATCGGGTAAAAAATTATCCAATAGAATTAACTGTGGTTGATAGAGGCGTATTTGCTTCTTTGCACTTTCCAGTTTGTCTGCGATGCCGACGATTGAAAACTGGGGAAAAAGCTTGATGGTGTCCACCAGGATTTCCGCTAGCATCGGTTCGTCTTCAACGATGAGTGTCGTAATGCTATCCATGTTATTCTTCTCTGGTAAAAGGGATATAGAGGGTAAAAATGGTGCCAAAAGGATTATTGTTATCGACGATAATGTCGCCATTGGCCTGCTTGACGTAGCTGTGCACTAACCATAATCCAATTCCGTGATCGCCGTTGTTGTGGGTGGTCACTCCACGCTCGAAAATATGCTGGCGGATATTTTCGTCAATACCACATCCCTGATCGGCAACTTCAATAATGACTTCATTACCTTCGCTATTGATCAGGCACTCAATCTGTCGCGAGCCTTCGCTATTGAGCAGGGTGGCGTTATAGGCGTTGTCCAATAAATTGCCAACAATCGAAATCCATTCATTATGCGAGAGCGATGACGGCAGGTGTTCAACAAAGCTTGAAGGATCGAAAATCAGCTCCAGCCCCAGCTCTTTTGCCCGATAATATTTACCGATTAATAGCCCCGCAAGGTGGTGGTCGCGGAAATTATGGGAAATAAAATCGAGTACTTTCTGGTGGCTTTCCGACTGCTGCTGAATCAGCGCCAGCGCATTATCGTAGCGCTTCAGGAACAGCAGTCCGGCAATGGTGGAAATAAGGTTGCGATGCTCATGCTGCACGGCGCGCAGGTTATCGGCGTATTGCCGCACCTGACTTAACTGCAGGCTGAGTGTATTGATATCGTCTTTGTTGCGAAAGCTAATAACCCAGCCCTGAGGCTGGTTGTCAATAATGACCGCCATGCGACTGGCGATGACTTTCATTTGGTTAAAGGTGACGATCTCATCTTTTTTGTTTTTTTGCGGCGCATCGTAAAAGAAGGCCTCCGGCAACACGACATGGTGGATTGCATAGCCAATGAGTTCAGACTCCGGTTGGCTCAGATTCAGTAAGCGGCGAGCCGTTTGGTTAATAGCGGTAATACGGTGATGGGAGTCAATGGCGATCAACCCTTCAAATACCGACTCAAACAACACGCTTTGCTGAATTAATAGTTGTGAAAGCTGCTGCGGCTCCATGTTAAGCATCTGCTTTTTAATATGCAGCGAGAAGCGGCGGGCGCAGTACAACAGCACCAGCAGCAGTAACGCCATCGGGAACAGCAACGAGCTGATTTGTAAGTTAAGCCAGCTATCCAACTGTTCCAGAGTATAGCCGACGGAAACAATACCAATGACTTTACCGGTACTGTCCTGAATCGGGGATTTACCACGTAGGGAAGAGCCTAATGAACCTTTGCGCACCGATACGTAGCTTTTAGCGTTATACAGCGCGTCGTCGCTATCGCCGCCCTCCATATATTTGCCGATCTCATCCGGGTTGACGTGATACAGTCGCTGACCTTTTTCGTTGCCAACGGTAATGTAAGTCGCATCCGAAAACGAGCGCATTGGGTCAATCAGCGCTTTGATGCGTGACAAATCATGCGCCTCTACGGCTTCAACTAATTCTGGCATAGCGGATATTTGCATTGCCTGAATAAGCGCACGTTGGCCCACCTGATAATGCAGGCGTTCTTTCGTGATATCGGTCAGATACCAGGTGATTGCCAGCATCACGATGGTGGATGTAAACAGGATCAGTAGAAATATCCGGTTTTGAAACGAGCGTCTGGCAAACCAGTGTGTAATTTCCCGTATAAACATATTGGTAGTTAGATATTTAATTACGGTATTTTCTTGCATTCGGCATCACCGGAACCTGAACCAGTTCATACTTACTTTTCTTTCAGAAAAAATTTGGATGAAAATGGGATACGACATGCGTATCCCATCCACTATTACATCGCCAGCACGTACTTCAGCATCACCCCGGCGGCTATCGCCGAGCCAATCACCCCCGCCACGTTCGGGCCCATCGCGTGCATCAGCAGGAAGTTCTGCGGGTCCGATTCCAGCCCCACTTTGTTCGATACGCGTGCCGCCATCGGCACTGCCGACACCCCCGCCGAACCGATAAGCGGGTTAATTTTGTTCTTACTGCACAGGTTCATCAGCTTCGCCATCAGCACCCCGGCCGCCGTCCCGATACCAAAGGCAATCACACCCAGCAGCAGAATGCCCAGCGTCTGCGGCTGCAGGAACTTGTCCGCCACCAGTTTTGCGCCCACCGACAGCCCGAGGAAGATGGTCACGATATTAATCAGCCCGTTCTGTACCGTGTCGCTCAGACGCTCCACCACGCCGCTTTCGCGCATCAGGTTGCCGAAGCAGAACATCCCCAGCAGCGGCGCGGCGTCCGGCAGCAGCAGCGCCACCAGCATGAGCAACACCACCGGGAAGAGGATTTTTTCCCGCTTACTCACCGTGCGCAGCTGCACCATGCGGATTTTCCGCTCCGTCTCCGTGGTCAGCGCTTTCATAATCGGCGGCTGGATTAACGGCACCAGCGCCATATACGAGTACGCCGCCACCGCGATGGCCCCCAGCAGCTCCGGCGCCAGCTTGCCCGACAGATAAATCGCCGTCGGGCCGTCCGCGCCGCCGATGATGCCGATGGCCGCCGCCTGCGGCAGGGTGAAGGAAATCAGGCCGAAGTAATTCAGCGTCAGCGCCCCCAGCACCGTGGCGAAGATACCGAACTGCGCCGCCGCCCCCAGCAGCAGGGTGCGCGGGTTGGCCAGCAGCGGGCCGAAGTCGGTCATCGCGCCGACGCCCATGAAGATGACCAGCGGCGCGACGCCGGAGCCAATCGCCACTTTATAGAACAGCGCCAGCACCCCCGGTGTGTAGCCCATGTCCACCGCCAGGTTCTCCATCTGGCCCTGCACCGACGGCAGCGCCAGCGCTAATGCCTCTTTAATGGCGTGCACGTCCGGCGCGCAGTTAAGCTTCGCGGCAATCACCGCCAGCTGTCCGGCGTCGTGATGCGCCAGCAGGCTCTCCAGCGCGGTCAGCGCCATGCCCGCTTCCGGGATATTGGAGAGCAGGCCGCCGAAGCCAATCGGCAGCAACAACAACGGCTCGAACTTCTTCGCTATCGCCAGCCACAGCAGCAGCAGGCTCACCAGCAGCATGATGGCCTGGCCTGCGCCAAGGTGCATCAGCCCCATGCCCTGAAGCAGGGCGTTCAGACTTTCCATTTCAGTTCTCCGTTACGCCAGCGTCATCAGGGTGTCGCCGACGGAGACCGCGTCCCCGGACTTCACCGCGATACCGCGTACCGTCCCGGCCTGTGCGGCGCGGATTTCGGTTTCCATCTTCATGGCTTCCAGAATCAGCAGCACATCGCCTTCGGCCACCGTCTGGCCCTCGCTGGCAATCACCTTCCAGATATTGCCCGCCAGCGGCGCGGTGACCGGTGTGCCTGCGCCCGCCGGAGCGGCTGCGGCTGGCGCGGAGGCAGGAACGGCTGCGGTCAGCTGGCTGATATCGCCGCCGTCGCTGACCTTCACCACAAAGGCTTTACCTTCCACTTCCACGGTGTAGATACCGGAAGCGGCAGGCTTCTCTGCTTTTGCCACCGGCTGCGCGGCTTCTGCCTGCGGCAGTGGCTCAAACGCCGCCAGGTTGTGGCGGTTTTCGAGGAATTTGAGGCCGATTTGCGGGAACAGCGCCACGGTGAGCACGTCGTCAATGGCGTTTCCCGCAAGCTGAATGCCCTTCTCCTGCGCCTGGCGCCTGACGTCCGCTTCCAGTTCAGCCAGTTCCGGTTTGAGTAAATCCGCCGGACGGCAGGTCACCGGGGCGCCCCCTTCCAGCACGCGGGCCTGTAACGCGGCGTTCACCGGCACCGGGGTGTGGCCGTATTCGCCTTTCAGAATGCCCGCCGTTTCTTTGGCAATGGTTTTGTAGCGCTCGCCGGTCAGGACGTTGAGCACCGCCTGGGTGCCGACAATCTGCGAGGTCGGGGTCACCAGCGGGATAAAGCCGAGGTCCTCGCGCACGCGGGGGATTTCCGCCAGCACCTGGTCGAGTTTGTCCGCCGCGTTCTGCTGCTTCAGCTGGCTTTCGAGGTTGGTGAGCATTCCGCCCGGCACCTGGGCCACCAGAATACGGCTGTCGTAACCCTTCAGCTGGCCTTCAAAGGCGTGATACTTTTTGCGCACCTCGCGGAAGTAGGCCGCGATGCTCTCCAGCTTCAGGATATCCAGCCCGGTGTCGTGCTCAGTACCTGCCAACGTCGCCACCAGCGCTTCGGTGGCCGGGTGGCCGTAGGTGGCGCTCATGGAGGAAATCGCCGTGTCCACGCCGTCAACACCCGCCTCGATAGCCTTCAGCAGGGCCATCTCCGCCATCCCGGTAGTGGCGTGACAGTGCAGGTGCAGGCGCACCTCAAAACGTTTTTTGATTTCGCTGACCAGCTCATACGCCGCCATCGGCGTGAGAATGCCGGACATATCCTTGATGGCAATCGAGTCAACGCCGGTTTCCAGCAACTGTTCGGTTAAATCCAGCCAGGTCTGCAGCGTGTGCGCCGGGCTGGTGGTGTAGGAGAGTGTGCCCTGGGCGTGCGCGCCGTGGCTGCGCACCGCCTGCAGTGCGGCTTTCATATTGCGCGGGTCGTTCATGGCATCGAAGACGCGGAACACATCCATGCCGTTTTTCACCGCGCGTTCGACGAAGCGCTCCACCACGTCGTCGGCGTAGTGGCGGTAGCCGAGCAGGTTCTGGCCGCGCAGCAGCATCTGCAGCGGGGTTTTGGGCATGGCTTTTTTGAGTTCGCGCAGGCGCAGCCACGGGTCTTCGCCGAGAAAGCGGATACAGGCGTCAAAGGTGGCGCCGCCCCAGCATTCGAGGGAGCCGTAGCCCACGTCGTCGAGCTGAGCGGCAATCGGCAGCATATCGTCAAGACGCAGGCGGGTGGCGAACAGAGACTGGTGGGCGTCACGCAGGACGACGTCGGTAATGGCAATGGTCATGGATCCCTCCGGGAATTAAGCGTTAAGTCGGTGATGGTGAATGGCGGCGGCAATCACCGGCTTTAAGCGGGTGAAGTCGTCCACGACGGGAACGGCGCGCGGTGCGGGCGCGGCGACGGGTTCCGGGAAGAAGCGAGTAATCACGGCAGACATGCCGCGAATGGCGAAAATCAGCAGGAACAGAAAGCTCAGTACGAACCCCATCCCTAAAAACATCAGGGTGAAACCTTCACCCAGTAGTACAGCTTCATTCATGAATCATTTTCCATAATGAGAGGCACGACGGTGGCCTTGACGACAACCTTCCTGGTGAATCCGGCTAAGGAGTAGAGTGGATTTCCCTTGGCCGCCTCTGGCTTTGGCCTCTACTTTTCTCCAGGTCGTTTGCGGCAAAGACACCGCCGTGCGTTTTTTTACACCATCATGCTGAACACGATGCTAGCGATAACCAGCACAATACCGCCGCCCAGACGAGAGGAAATTTGTGCATATGAAATGAGGTTCATACGGTTACAGGCGGAGAGCACTTCCAGATCGCCGGAGCCGCCGCGGTTGGCCATACAAAGACCCGCAGTAATGGATGATTCAATCGGGTAGAAGCCAATCAACCAGCCCCCGACAGCCGCGCCGACGACTGCGCCGACCACAATGATCGCGGCGATAACGACGTTCGCGAACGTCAGGGCATCGATGATCTCTTGCAGATCGGTGTAGCAAACACCCACACCTACCATCAGCACCCACAGCAGTTGTTTGGAGAAGAAGTCAGAAAGACGTTTCGCCCCGGCTTTAATCTCCGGTGAGCAAAGACCTGATGCGTTCAGCGCAGCAACAATCAGAACCATCCAGGCGAAGTAGTGAATAGAGACGCCGCCGATGCTTGGCAGAATTTTCTTGGCAACAACATAGGCCAGCAGGAAGCAGGTGGTGGATAACACCATGCCAACCGCCGTTTCACGATGGGTAATCTGACCGGCCTTTTCATCATCTTCGGTTTTGAAGGAAGCCTTACGAACCAATTCACCTTCACCGCTAAGCCAGGTGTATTTTTTGCCTATCATATCGAGGAGGGCGGCGAAAATAATGGCGAAGATATTCGCAATGGTCAGAATAGCAATAGCCGTTGAGTAATACTCTTCGCGAGAACGTCCGGTAACCGAGTGATAAATTTCAGACAGAGGCACGGCGCCCGCGCCGTTACCACCGCCCATAATCGGCAGAACGTACAGCATCATGATACGGTCGACCGGGATACCGAAGCACAGACCAATGACGATACCGAAAAGGGACGCGCCGACAATCCCGGCGAGGATGGTTGGGATATAGCCCAGCAGTGATTTTAATAGCAGCTTACGGTTTACCGACAGGATCGCGCCTGTGATCAACACTGCGATAAACAGGTTAAGGAAGTTGCTTTTATCCATTACGTTGCTGATCGCATCAATTTCTTTCTGCGTAAATATGCCAGCATAGACAAAATAAGCTGCAACCAGAAATATCATAACCGGTGCGCCGCCAATATATTTATTGAAGATCGGTAAACGTTTGCCGATTTCACCAAAAATGGCCCCCATAACAAACATAAGAGCAAAACCACCGACTAAGTCAGTCGGTATAGCGTTATAGAAATGAGACAGTAATAAAGTAATTAATGCAAAAGCATAAAGCGGTAGCGGCATACCAAAGATTTTGAATCTGAGTAAATCGCCAGCCCCCTTTTTCTCCGTCGCCGAAGCCTGGGTCATGTTGGTCATAAACATTTTCCTGTGTATTGATGGGTAACAAGACCCGCGCATACTAATAAATTCAATGAACCGTGAGATGTGACTATCTTCACTGAATGGTTGTGTTTTTAATTAATTTAATTATTTTTATTAACTCTGGTTAATTAAGGAAATAAAAACCATAAAGCTTATAAAAGCAAGGGGGAAAGTGTGATGTCTATTCCAGACGAGTAATACAAACGCTGGCGAAATATGCGACGTTATTTGCTGACGGATGCAGAATAGAGTGAATCTAATATTTAAACGCATTTATTTGCAAAAGGATGTATTGCGTCGCGAGTCGGTCGCCATGTTTCTGGAGGGCGTGGGACTCGCCCTGGAAGATGATTGTGAAATCGCGGTATGCGCATATTGGCAGGGTGAGATAGTTGGATGCGGCTCGCTGGCCGGAAACGTACTGAAATGCATCGCCGTTTCCCCGGTTTTACAAGGGGAAGGGCTCAGCCTCAAATTGCTGACTGAGCTGCTTACATTGGCCTACGAGTTAAACCGCAGCGAGCTTTTCCTGTTCACTAAGCCGCAAAATCGGTTGCTGTTTTCTGGCGCGGGGTTTTGGCCCATTGCGCAGGCAGGTGAGCTGGCGGTGTTAATGGAGAACAGCAGTGAACGGTTAGCGCGCTTTTGTCGCCAACTGGCGCTTTATCGTCAACCGGGAAAAACGATCGGCGCCATCGTCATGAACGCCAATCCGTTTACATTGGGCCACCGTTATCTGGTGGAGCAAGCAGCGGCAGCCTGTGACTGGCTGCATCTGTTTGTGGTCAAAGAAGATGCTTCATTTTTTTCCTATACCGACCGTTGGGCGCTGATCGAACAAGGAATCGCGGGCATTGACAACGTCACGTTGCATTCCGGCTCCGCTTATATGATCTCGCGTGCGACGTTTCCCGGCTATTTCCTCAAAGAAAAAGGGGTTGTGGACGACTGCCATTGCCAGATCGATCTGCAACTCTTCCGTGAACATCTGGCTCCAGCGCTGGGGATTACCCATCGTTTTGTCGGCAGTGAACCGTTTTGTCCGCTGACCTGTGCCTATAACCAGCGAATGCACGACATTTTACACGATCCGAAGCGCAGCGGCCCGGTTATTGAGGTCGTCGAGCTGGCGCGGGTAGAGAAAAACGGCGTGGCTATTTCCGCCTCTCGCGTCAGAAAACTGTATAGCGAACGTAATTGGCCGGCGATAAGCGCGCTGGTGCCTGTTGGCACCCTGGCATATCTGCAGCGGCATGCCGCCAGACACACTGAAACCATATGACGTAACACCGTTAACAAGGAACATAACTAATGAAAATCATTAAAGATGCCCTGGCAGGCACGCTGGAATCCAGCGATGTGATGATCAGGATTGGTCCATCCAGCGAGCCAGGAATTCGGCTGGAGCTAGAGAGTCTGGTGAAGCAGCAGTTTGGCGCGGCGATTGAGCAGGTGGTTCGGGAAACGCTGGCGAAGCTGGGCGTTGAACGCGCGCTGGTTAGCGTCGATGACAAAGGCGCGCTGGAGTGTATTTTACGCGCCCGAGTGCAGGCGGCGGCGTTACGCGCTGCAGAACAAACGGAAATTCAATGGAGTGCGTTATGAGACCTCGTCGCAGTATGTTGTTTATTCCCGGCGCAAATGCGGCCATGTTGAGCACCTCGTTTGTCTATGGTGCGGACGCGGTGATGTTCGACTTAGAAGACGCCGTAGCGTTACGTGAGAAAGATACCGCCCGTCTTTTGGTTCATCACGCGCTTCAACATCCGTTCTATCAGGATGTTGAAAAAGTGGTGCGCATTAATCCACTGAACACGCCATTCGGTCTGGCCGATCTTGAGGCCGTCGTGCGTGGTGGCGCGGATATCGTGCGTCTGCCGAAAACCGACAGCAAAAACGATGTGCTGGAGCTGGAAGCGCAGGTTGAACGGATCGAACGTGAATGTGGACGTGAAGTCGGCAGTACCAGGCTGATGGCGGCGATCGAATCAGCGAAAGGCGTGGTCAATGCCGTCGACATCGCCACCTCCAGCCCGCGCATGGTGGCAATTGCGCTGGCGGCATTTGATTACGTGATGGATATGGGCACCAGCCGGGGCGATGGCACCGAGCTGTTCTACGCCCGCTGCGCAGTGCTGCATGCGGCGCGCGTTGCGGGTATTGCCGCCTATGATGTCGTTTGGTCGGATATTAATAATGAAGAAGGCTTCCTGAAGGAAGTGCAGTTGGCGAAAGGGCTTGGTTTTAACGGTAAGTCCTTAGTGAACCCACGTCAGATTGAGCTGTTACATCAGGCTTATTCTCCGACACGTAAAGAAGTTGAGCATGCGTATGAGGTGATTGCCGCCGCTGAAGAGGCTGAGTCTCGCGGTCTGGGCGTCGTTTCACTCAACGGCAAAATGATTGACGGCCCGATTATCGACCACGCGCGCAAAGTGGTGGCGCTGTCGGCTTCCGGTATTCGTGATTAAGGAAGGAACCATGAAAGAGACTGTAACCATGCTCAACCAGCAATATGTCGTACCGGAAGGATTACAGCCCTACCAGGGGGTAACAGCGAACAGCCCGTGGCTTGCCAGTGAAACGGAAAAGCGTCGGCGTAAAATTTGTGACTCGCTTGAAGAGGCTATCCGTCGTTCCGGGCTTAAAAATGGCATGACGATATCCTTCCACCATGCGTTTCGTGGTGGCGACAAAGTTGTCAATATGGTGATGGCGAAGCTGGCGGAAATGGGATTCCGCGATCTGACGCTTGCCTCCAGCTCATTAATTGATGCCCACTGGCCGCTTATCGAACACATTAAAAATGGCGTGGTGCGGCAGATTTACACCTCCGGGCTGCGCGGCAAGTTAGGGGAAGAGATCTCCGCTGGCCTGATGGAAAACCCGGTACAGATCCACTCTCACGGCGGCCGCGTAAAGCTGATTCAGAGCGGTGAGCTGAATATTGATGTCGCTTTCCTCGGCGTGCCGTGCTGCGACGAATTTGGTAATGCGAACGGCTTTAGCGGCAAGTCACGCTGCGGCTCTTTGGGGTATGCGCAGGTTGATGCGCAGTACGCTAAATGTGTGGTGCTCCTGACTGAAGAGTGGGTCGAATTCCCCAATTATCCGGCCAGTATCGCGCAGGATCAGGTTGATTTAATCGTGCAGGTGGATGAGGTAGGGGATCCGGAAAAAATCACCGCGGGCGCGATTCGTCTGTCCAGCAACCCGCGTGAACTGTTGATCGCCCGGCAGGCGGCCAATGTGATCGAACACTCAGGTTATTTTTGTGACGGTTTCTCGCTGCAAACCGGCACCGGTGGCGCATCTCTGGCGGTCACCCGTTTCCTGGAAGACAAAATGCGTCGCCACAACATTACGGCGAGTTTTGGCCTGGGCGGGATCACCGGCACCATGGTGGATCTACATGAGAAAGGGTTGATCAAAGCGCTGCTGGATACGCAATCATTCGATGGCGATGCAGCCCGTTCGCTGGCGCAGAACCCGCATCATATTGAAATCTCAACCAATCAATACGCGAACCCCGCCTCTAAAGGCGCGGCATGCGAACGCCTGAACGTGGTGATGCTGAGCGCACTGGAAATTGACGTGAATTTCAACGTTAACGTGATGACCGGTTCAAACGGCGTACTGCGTGGCGCATCGGGCGGCCATAGCGATACGGCAGCAGGGGCCGATCTCACCATTATTACCGCACCGCTGGTCCGTGGCCGAATCCCATGCGTGGTGGAAAAAGTGCTGACTACCGTCACGCCTGGGGCAAGTGTTGATGTGCTGGTTACCGACCATGGTATTGCGGTGAACCCTGCGCGTCAGGATCTGCTTGATAACCTGCGTGCTGCGGGCGTGGCGCTGATGACCATCGAACAACTGCAACAGCGCGCCGAGCAACTGACGGGCAAACCGCAGCCGATTGAGTTTACCGATCGGGTGGTGGCTGTGGTGCGTTATCGCGACGGTTCAGTGATTGACGTGATTCGCCAGGTTAAAGGCTGATGAAGGGCACAGACCTGCTGTACCAGGGCCAGGCAGTTACGCTGGAGGAGATGCTACAAGCGCGCGATAAACGTGCCGCCAGGCAGCGTCAGGCGTTGAACTGCTATCGGCTACCGTTGATTTCCCTCACGCTGGTTGCACCGGGCGCCGTTAAAAACTCAGCGGTCTGGCGGCGTGTCGCCGATTACGCAATTGCCGAAATACTGGCGCTTTGCGAACAGAAGGAGTGGGTCAACGTCTGGGAAATGCAGGTAAATGAACGCAGCGGCCCGGAATGGATGGCAGCGGTCTGTGCGCCAGCAATGGCGTTGAAACAGCACATGTCGACACTAGAGATGAGCCATCCGTTAGGGCGGCTTTGGGACATCGACATTATTGATAGCGACGGTAAGTCGCTATCACGCCGTGAACTCGGGCATCCTGCCCGGCCATGTTTGATATGCCAGCAGGATGCTCATCTCTGTGCCCGGGGCAAGCATCACACCCTTGACCTTTTGTTGGATGAAATTGCACGAAGGATTGAATGCTATGAACGTGAGCGTTGTGACTGAACGGCGTACGCCAGCGTACTCATCGCTGGCGGCTGGCGAACTTAATGGGTTGGTTGCAAGAGCGCTGCTGACGGAAGCCAGGCTGACACCAAAACCCGGTCTGGTCGATATTCGTAATTCGGGAGCGCATAGGGATATGGATCTGGCGGCATTTGAACGTAGCACTACCGCCATTGCTCCGTGGATGGAAAAGTTTTTTATCATGGGCAACAACACGGCGGCGCTGGCGGCAGAAAATGTCCTGGTGATGCTGCGTCCGCTGGGGATGGCCTGTGAGAACGATATGCTACAGGCGACCAATGGTGTGAATACCCATCGCGGGGCGATTTTCGCTTTTGGCCTACTGAGCGCAGCGATTGGCCGACTTCTCGCGCGGGGAGAACCGTTGGAGCAAAATCGTATCTGCGACCAGGTTGCTCGCCTGAGTCGGAATATTGTTGCCCACGAGCTCTCAGCAAGAAAAGCGGGAAAACTGACAAAGAGTGAAACCCATTTCCAGTGTTATGGCCTGTCGGGCGCGCGGGGAGAAGCGGAAAGCGGTTTTCGAACCGTCAGAACGCAGGCTTTGCCGGTGTTTAACCGGGTCGTGCAGGAGCATGACGATACCCATCTTGCCCTGCTGCAAACATTGTTGCATCTGATGGCGTGGAATGATGATACCAATCTGGTGTCACGGGGAGGCCTGGAAGGGCTTTACTACGTGCAGCAGCAGGCACAAAAATTGTTGTGGCAAGGGGGCGTATTGGTTGAGGGGGGCATTGAAGCGATGCAGTCCCTCGATGATGAACTCATCCTGCGTAACTTAAGCCCTGGCGGTAGCGCGGATTTACTGGCAGTGACCTGGTTTTTAAGTCATTTTCCTGCCGGTTCCCTCTATCCTGAGTAAGTTTCTCTTCTTTCATTCTCTCCAGCAATGATTCATCCTGTGGGATGAATCATGTCTTTTACTGATATCGCTCCCTGTTTATCATTAATTTCTAATTATCGGCGATTTTAGATGGCGGCCTCCGGGCGCGCTGGTTACTCTGAAAACGGTTTACGCAATTTTTACAAAAGAGAATAGCTATGCATGAAGCACAAATCCGCGTCGCCATTGCCGGCGCCGGTGGCCGCATGGGACGGCAGTTAATCCAGGCCGCCATGGCGATGGAAGGTGTTCAGCTGGGTGCCGCGCTGGAGCGCGAAGGCTCTTCCTTGCTGGGCAGCGATGCTGGCGAACTGGCGGGGGCGGGAAAGTCCGGCGTGACCGTTCAAAGCAGCCTTGAGGCGGTAAAAGATGATTTTGACGTTTTCATCGATTTTACCCGTCCGGAAGGCACGTTGACGCATCTGGCGTTTTGCCGCCAGCATGGTAAAGGGATGGTGATTGGTACTACCGGCTTTGACGACGCCGGTAAACAGGCCATTCGCGAGGCGTCGCAAGAGATTGCGATCGTTTTCGCCGCAAACTTTAGCGTCGGCGTTAACGTCATGCTCAAGTTGCTGGAGAAAGCGGCGAAGGTAATGGGCGACTATAGCGATATTGAAATTATTGAAGCGCACCACCGCCATAAAGTGGATGCACCGTCGGGTACAGCGCTGGCAATGGGCGAGGCAATCGCCGGGGCGCTGGATAAAAATCTGAAGGACTGCGCGGTCTACTCGCGTGAAGGTTATACCGGCGAGCGCGTACCGGGCACGATTGGCTTTGCGACCGTTCGGGCGGGCGACATCGTCGGCGAACATACCGCGATGTTTGCCGATATTGGCGAGCGCGTAGAGATTACGCATAAAGCTTCCAGCCGCATGACGTTTGCAAATGGCGCGTTGCGATCGGCGTTATGGCTAAAAACGAAGAAAAATGGGCTATTTGACATGCGGGATGTGCTGGGGCTGGATGTATTATAGCGACTAAATACCTTCGTGATGTGGTTGTGGTAATCAAGATTAATTGATTACAAAGGGCAATATATTATTGCCCTTTTGTTTTTTTTGCCCCCCGGTTATTCGGTCAGATAAATAACGCCTTTCGCCATTCATGTTTCGACAGTTTCTTCGCCCACGACATGTTCTGCCGCAGCGGCTTACCGTATGCAAAAGGCACCTCGACCAGACTAATAAGACTGATATCCATCGGGGGGTTAGTGCTGTTCCACGGGATCGTTTTATCTCTTTTACTTCAATGGGTTAGCTTTTTTATGCTGTAGTGAGGCTGGTTGTGTTCCAATCGTATGCGCTAGTCTTAAAGAAAAAGAAGTTGGATCTTTATATCGCGATTGTAATTCTTATTACATTGTCTTAATTTGCTGTTTTTTGTTGGTTTTATGATGAATTTGTTTTATTTTTTATATTTTTAACATCTTGATTTTTAAAGTGTTTTTGTAGTTAATTTGCTTAATTTTGGATTTTTTATGAATTTAATGACATTGATGACTATTAAATGAGTTTTTATCGTTGTTTTTTGTTGTTTTAATGTGAAATTTGACCATTTGGTCCACTTTTTATCATGCCAGCCAGTTTTTTGCGAACTCAAGGAAGCGCAAGCGTTTTCTATCGTCACTTAGTTGATCTTTTTGCCTCTTAAACAGAATAACTTACTTATAATGTGCAAAATAACATAAAAAATACCCTCTTTAAGTTGACTTTTATCCGGCTTAACTTCAGAATGCCGCCGTTTGCCAGAAATCCACGGGTAAGCAAATTTGCATTGCTTCATACTGACTGAATGAATTAATATGCAAATAAAGTGAGTGAATATTCTCTGGAGGGTGTTTTGATTAAGTCAGCGCTATTGGTTCTGGAAGACGGAACCCAGTTTCACGGTCGGGCCATAGGGGCAACAGGTTCGGCGGTTGGGGAAGTCGTTTTCAATACTTCAATGACCGGTTATCAAGAAATCCTCACTGATCCTTCCTATTCCCGCCAAATCGTCACTCTTACTTATCCCCATATTGGTAATGTCGGCACCAATGAAGCCGATGAAGAATCTTCTCAGGTTCATGCGCAAGGTTTAGTGATTCGCGATCTGCCGTTGATTGCCAGCAACTTCCGTAACACCGAAGACCTCTCTTCTTACCTGAAACGCCATAACATCGTGGCGATTGCCGATATCGATACCCGTAAGCTGACGCGTCTGCTGCGTGAGAAAGGCGCACAGAACGGCTGTATCATTGCAGGCGATAGCCCGGATGCGAAGCTGGCGCTGGAAAAAGCGAAAGCATTTCCTGGACTTAACGGTATGGATCTGGCGAAAGAAGTGACCACGGCGGAAACTTACCGCTGGACGCAGGGTAGCTGGACGCTGAAAGACGGTTTACCAGAAGCGAAATCTGAGGATGACCTGCCGTTCCACGTGGTGGCCTACGATTTTGGCGCCAAGCGCAACATTCTACGTATGCTGGTGGATCGCGGCTGCCGCCTGACGGTGGTGCCAGCGCAGACCTCTGCTGAAGAGGTGCTGAAAATGAATCCGGACGGCATTTTCCTGTCGAACGGCCCTGGCGACCCGGCCCCGTGCGACTACGCCATCGACGCGATTGAGAAATTCCTCCAGACCGACATTCCGGTATTTGGCATCTGCCTCGGCCATCAGCTGCTGGCGCTGGCGAGCGGTGCGAAGACCATCAAGATGAAATTTGGTCACCACGGTGGTAACCACCCGGTGAAAGACCTGGACAGAAACGTGGTGATGATCACCGCGCAGAACCACGGCTTTGCGGTTGATGAGGACTCGCTGCCAGCCAATCTGCGCGTAACCCACAAGTCGCTGTTCGACGGCACCCTGCAGGGCATTCACCGTACCGACAAACCGGCGTTCAGCTTCCAGGGACACCCGGAGGCGAGCCCGGGCCCGCACGATGCGGCGCCGCTGTTCGACCACTTTATCGAGCTTATTGAGCAATACCGTCAGTCCGCGAAATAATCAGGAGTAATAAGAGCCATGCCAAAACGTACAGATATAAAAAGCATCCTGATTCTGGGCGCGGGCCCGATTGTTATCGGTCAGGCGTGTGAGTTTGACTACTCCGGCGCTCAGGCGTGTAAAGCGCTGCGCGAAGAAGGCTACCGCGTTATTCTGGTGAACTCCAACCCGGCCACCATCATGACCGACCCGGAAATGGCCGATGCCACCTACATCGAGCCGATTCACTGGGAAGTGGTGCGCAAAATCATTGAAAAAGAGCGTCCGGATGCAGTGCTGCCGACCATGGGCGGCCAGACCGCGCTGAACTGCGCGCTGGAGCTGGAGCGGCAGGGCGTGCTCGAAGAGTTCGGCGTCACCATGATTGGCGCCACCGCCGACGCCATTGATAAAGCCGAAGACCGTCGTCGCTTCGATATCGCGATGAAGAAAATTGGTCTCGACACCGCGCGTTCCGGTATCGCGCACACTATGGAAGAAGCGCTGGCGGTTGCCGCTGACGTGGGCTTCCCGTGCATCATCCGGCCTAGCTTTACCATGGGCGGCACCGGCGGCGGTATCGCTTACAACCGTGAAGAGTTCGAAGAAATCTGCGAACGCGGTCTGGACCTCTCGCCAACCAACGAGCTGCTGATTGATGAATCGCTGATCGGCTGGAAAGAGTACGAGATGGAAGTGGTGCGTGATAAAAACGACAACTGCATCATCGTCTGCTCCATCGAAAATTTCGATGCGATGGGCATCCATACCGGCGACTCCATCACCGTGGCGCCCGCGCAGACTCTGACCGATAAAGAATACCAAATCATGCGTAACGCCTCGATGGCGGTGCTGCGTGAAATCGGCGTTGAAACCGGCGGTTCCAACGTCCAGTTTGCAGTGAACCCGAAAAACGGTCGTCTGATCGTTATCGAAATGAACCCGCGCGTATCCCGCTCCTCGGCACTGGCGTCGAAAGCCACCGGTTTCCCGATTGCCAAAGTGGCGGCCAAACTGGCGGTGGGTTATACCCTCGACGAGCTGATGAACGACATCACCGGTGGCCGTACGCCGGCCTCCTTTGAGCCATCTATTGACTACGTTGTCACCAAAATTCCGCGCTTTAACTTCGAGAAATTCGCCGGTGCCAACGACCGTCTGACCACCCAGATGAAATCGGTCGGGGAAGTGATGGCGATTGGCCGCACCCAGCAGGAATCCCTGCAAAAAGCGCTGCGCGGCCTGGAAGTGGGCGCCACCGGTTTCGACCCGAAAGTCAGCCTCGACGACCCGGAAGCGCTGACCAAAATCCGCCGCGAGCTGAAAGATGCGGGCGCTGATCGTATCTGGTACATCGCCGATGCCTTCCGCGCAGGCCTCTCCGTCGATGGCGTGTTCAACCTGACCAACATCGACCGCTGGTTCCTGGTGCAAATTGAAGAGCTGGTGCGTCTGGAAGAGAAAGTGGCGGAAGTGGGCATTAACGGCCTCAACGCCGACTTCCTGCGTCAGCTCAAGCGTAAAGGTTTTGCCGATGCGCGTCTGGCGAAACTGGCGGGCGTGCGTGAAGCGGAAATCCGCAAGCTGCGTGACCAATACAACCTGCATCCGGTCTACAAGCGTGTGGATACCTGCGCGGCGGAATTCGCCACCGATACCGCCTACATGTACTCCACTTATGAAGATGAGTGCGAAGCGAACCCGTCCGTTGACCGCGACAAAATCATGGTCCTCGGCGGCGGCCCGAACCGTATCGGCCAGGGCATTGAGTTTGACTACTGCTGCGTACACGCCTCGCTGGCGCTGCGCGAAGACGGTTACGAGACCATCATGGTCAACTGTAACCCGGAAACCGTCTCCACCGACTACGACACTTCCGACCGTCTGTACTTCGAGCCGGTCACGCTGGAAGACGTGCTGGAAATCGTGCGCATCGAGAAGCCGAAAGGCGTTATCGTGCAGTACGGCGGCCAGACGCCGCTGAAGCTGGCGCGCGCGCTGGAAGCGGCAGGTGTGCCGGTAATCGGCACCAGCCCGGACGCCATCGACCGCGCGGAAGACCGTGAACGCTTCCAGCATGCGGTTGACCGTCTGAAGCTGAAGCAACCGGCCAACGCCACCGTCACCGCCATTGAACAGGCTGTCGAAAAAGCGAAAGAGATCGGCTACCCGCTGGTGGTTCGCCCATCCTACGTACTGGGCGGCCGCGCGATGGAAATCGTCTATGACGAAGCCGACCTGCGTCGCTACTTCCAGACGGCGGTCAGCGTCTCTAACGATGCGCCGGTGCTGCTGGACCGCTTCCTTGATGACGCGGTTGAAGTGGACGTGGACGCTATCTGCGACGGCGAAATGGTGCTGATTGGCGGCATTATGGAGCACATTGAGCAGGCGGGCGTACACTCCGGCGACTCCGCCTGTTCCCTGCCAGCCTACACGCTGAGCCAGGAAATTCAGGACGTGATGCGCCAGCAGGTGCAGAAGCTGGCCTTAGAGTTGCAGGTGCGCGGCCTGATGAACGTGCAGTTTGCGGTCAAGGACAACGAAGTCTACCTGATTGAAGTCAACCCGCGTGCGGCGCGTACCGTACCGTTCGTCTCTAAAGCCACCGGCGTGCCTCTGGCGAAAGTGGCGGCGCGCGTGATGGCCGGCAAATCGCTGACCGAGCAGGGCGTGACCAAAGAAATTATCCCGCCGTACTACTCGGTGAAAGAAGTGGTGTTGCCGTTTAACAAATTCCCGGGCGTTGACCCGCTGTTAGGGCCAGAAATGCGCTCCACCGGGGAAGTGATGGGCGTCGGCCGTACCTTCGCGGAAGCGTTCGCTAAGGCGCAGCTGGGCAGTAACTCCACCATGAAGAAACAGGGCCGTGCGCTGCTCTCCGTCCGCGAAGGCGACAAAGAGCGCGTGGTGGATCTCGCCGCCAAGCTGCTGAAACAGGGCTTTGAGCTGGATGCCACCCACGGTACGGCGATTGTGCTGGGCGAAGCCGGTATCAACCCGCGTCTGGTGAACAAGGTGCACGAAGGTCGTCCGCACATTCAGGACCGTATCAAGAATGGCGAATATACCTACATCATCAACACCACCGCAGGCCGCCGCGCGATAGAAGACTCCAGGGTGATTCGCCGCAGCGCGCTGCAGTATAAAGTGCATTATGACACCACGCTGAACGGCGGTTTTGCCACGACGATGGCGCTCAATGCCGATGCCACCGAGAAGGTAACCTCGGTGCAGGAAATGCACGCGCAGATCAAAAAGTCGTAAACCAAGGGGCCGGCGGATATTGCTCTAACCGGACCAGTAATATAATGTTGAAAGGGTTTCTGTAAAGAAACCCTTTTTTTATCTTGCGTAAGGTCATTCCTGGAGAAGTCCGTTTCCGTAACCACATTTTCAATGTAATAAGCACGATATTGCTCACACTAATCAATATTTAAGTCGCATACTATCTTGCATATCCACAATTTTAATATGGCTTAGTTTTTATTAGTTTGGACAGGCCGTAGCCAGATTTTTAATTTGTGAAATGGTGTGCTTATGTGTGAAAAATATGTTGAAAGACCGCTTTATTTGTTAATTGCTGACTGGATGATGGCAGAGAACCGATGGATCACTGCCAGGGAGATTTCCCGTCAATTTGATATTGAACATTGCAAAGCAATTAATACGCTCTCCTATATTCTGTCAGAAGTGGGGGAAATTGTTTGTGAAGTGAAGATGATCCCTAACCAAATTGCAGGACGAGGCTGCCAGTGCCAGCGTCTGGTGAAAGTCGTGAGTATCGACTCTCAACTCTATCGCCGATTGAATCATAATTTGCAGGAAAGAAAAGTGAGCGTGGCGAAAGCGCCGCGACTGTCTGCCGTTCCCCCCACAGAGCTAAACCGTGAGCAGAAATGGCAGATGATGCTCTCCAAGAGTATGCGTCGCTAATTGTCTGTTTAACCTGATGGCGGGGTAAACGGTAATTGACGCGTAGGCCGGATAAGCGTGAGCGCATCCGGCATCAATTACTGTGCTGATTTTGGCTTCACGTCCGTCGTGCCTTTCAGGCGCGGTCGGTTTTCTTCGACCTGCGTTAACGGCTTCGTTTCAGATAACCCCGTTCGACAACGGATCGCAAGATCCTGATATTCTTTGGTATTGAGGCGTTTCCAGTGCAGCTCCTGGTCCGTAACCTGGCGTAGTACGCGCGCCGGTGATCCCACCAGCAGTTGCCTTGCCTCACCCTGAAATCCGGCTTTGACAAAACTCATGGCGGCGACAATGCTCTCTTCGCCAATCACTGCGCCGTCCATAATGACGCTATTCATGCCGACCAGGGCGTCCCGTCCCACCACGCAGCCATGTAGAATAGCGCCGTGGCCGATATGGCCGTTTTCATGCACGATGGTATCGGTATCGCAGTAGCCATGCATAATGCAGCCATCCTGCAGATTAGAGCCTGCCTCCAGGATCAGGCGACCATAATCCCCACGCAATGACGCGAGTGGGCCAATATAAACACCGGCGCCCACGATGACATCGCCAATCAGCACGGCGCTGGGATGGACAAACGCGTCCGGATGCACCACCGGGATCAGTCCTTCAAAGGCGTAATAGCTCATAGTTGTACCTCGGTTTTTTTGCCGGATGGCGGCGTAAACACCTTATCTGGCCTACGGTTGCGCATGTGCTGTAGGCCGGATAAGCGAAGCGCCATCCGGCATAGTCACATTAACGACCTTTCCACACCGGATCGCGTTTTTCGGCAAATGCCTGCGGTCCTTCGAGCGCATCTTCTGAATGCAGTACCGACGGATAATGCTTCAGCACGCCGCTGCGGATGTAGCGGTAGCCTTCTTCTACCGGCATTTCGCTGGTCGCGCGATAAATCTCTTTCAGCGCCGCGATAGCCAGCGGGGCGCTATTGACCAGTTGTTGCGCCAGTTCGCGCGCGCTATCCATCAGTTCGCTCTGGCTGACAACGCGGTTCACGACTCCCCAACGCAGCGCTTCTTCGGCGCTCATTCGTCTGCCGGTCATTACCATTTCGTTGACGATAGCCGGTGGCAGCAGCTTAGGCAGACGCAATACGCCGCCGCTGTCAGGCACGATGCCGAGCTTTGCTTCCGGCAGCGCGAAACTGGCGTTTTCGGCGCAGACAATAAAGTCCGCCGCCAGCGCCAGCTCAAAACCGCCGCCAAACGCGTAGCCGTTCACCGCGGCGATAACCGGCTTATCGAGGTCAAATATTTCGGTTAAACCAGCAAAGCCGCCGGGACCAAAATCGGCATCCGGCGCTTCACCTTCCGCTGCCGCTTTTAAGTCCCAGCCAGCAGAAAAGAATTTCTCCCCGCCGCCGGTAATGATTGCTACGCGTAATTCCGGATCGTCACGGAAATTCAGAAAAGCTTCGCCCATTGCAAAGCTGGTTTTGGCATCAATGGCATTCGCTTTAGGTCGGTCGAGGGTAATTTCCAGGATCGGGCCGTTACGGGTCAGATGTAATGACTCACTCATAGTTCATCTCCAGATAAATAGTTTCCCGGCGGGAGGGATTCCTGCCGGAAGGTTTATTTCAGATTTTTTTTGATTATTTTTCCTGAACAGTTGCGCGGCAGGTCGGTTCTGATCTCCATAAAAGAGGGAACCTTGAATTTCGCCATATTGTTTTCGCAAAAGCTGAAAAACTCGGCTTCGCTTAATGTTTCACCTTCATTAAGGACGATAAACGCTTTAATGGCCTCATCACGGATCGCGTCTTTAATACCAACCACCACAATGTCCTGAATTTTCGGATGCGCAGAAATAATATTTTCCAGCTCGACGCAGGAGACATTTTCCCCGCCGCGTTTAATCATGTTGCAGCGTCTGTCGACAAAATAGAAATAGCCATCCTCATCCTGGTAACCCGAATCACCGGTATGTAACCAGCCCTCTGGTTCCAGCGCCCTGGCGGTTGCTTCCGGCTGCATGTAATACTCTTTGAAGATAGTCTTGCCGGGGATGCCTTTAATACAGATTTCGCCAATTTCTCCGGCGGGCAGCGGGCGATTTTGATCGTCGCGAATTTCAGCTTCATAGCTAAAACCCACGCGACCAATGGAAGGCCAGCGCCGTTTGTCTCCGGGACGGTCGCCAATAATTCCGACAATGGTTTCAGTCATACCATAAGAGGTCAGCAGCCTGACGCCAAAGCGTTCGGTAAAGGCGTCTTTTTCCTGCGCGGATAGATTGAGATAGAACATCACTTCACGCAGATGATGCTGCCTGTCCGTTGGTGCGGAGGGCTGGACCATCAGCGTGCGGATCATCATCGGGATGCACTCGGTCACCGTCGCCTGATATTTACGTACCTGATCCCAGAAGGCCCTGGCACTGTACTTCTCTAGCAGGACAAAGGTGCTGCCAGCGGAGAATGCAGGCATTGCGGCGGTACACTGACAATCGATATGAAACGCGGGCATCACCGTCATGTACACGTCATCATCGCGCAGGGCGATTTGCCAGGCAGAGTAGTAGCCTGCAAAACGCAGGTTATAGTGGGTAATCACCACCCCTTTTGGACGCGAGGTGGTACCGGAGGTAAACAGAATTTCCGCCGTATCGTCAGTGGATAACGCGGGCGTATAGCACAGCGTGGCCGATTGACGAGCTTGCAGTTGGGTAAAGTGACTCACGCCGTCGTCAGCCGGAAGCTGCTCGCCAATCAGACAGATATGATTAAGCGGAGTGCTATTTTCCTGGCGTATTTCACGGTACATAGGATAAAACTGGACGCTGGTAACCAGCAGACTCACCTGGCTGTTTTGCAGGATCCAGGCGCTTTCTTCGCCCAGTAAGCGGGCATTAATCGGCACCATAATGGCGCCGATTTTTGCCAGTCCAAACCAGCAAAAGATGAATTCCGGACAGTTATCCAGATGCAGCGCGACCCTATCACCCTTGCGGATCCCTAAGGAATAAAAAAGGTTCGCCGTGCGGTTAATCTCTTCATTGAGCGAAGCATAGCTAAACTGCCGAACGATTCCCTCACAGGATTCGAAAATTAACGCCGTTTTATCTCCGTACACCCCGGCCAGGTCGTCCCACATCTGACGTAAGTTTTGTCCGCCAACGATATCCATATTGCTTTATCCACTGAAATCAGGCGTGAGCGCTAACCGGAAAACCGATTAGCGCATCGCGTTTAATCCTCAACTTTGGCCAGGCCTTTGCCGACCAGTTCCTTAATATCTGCTTCGCTATAACCAATGTTTTTCAGAATGGCGGCGGTATCCATGCCGTGTGACGGCATGCCACGCCAGATTTTCCCCGGGTTATTTTTAAATTTCGGCATGATGTTCGGCCCTTTACAGGTGCGACCGTCCATTGTTTGCCACTGAGTAATCGATTCGCGGGCAACGTACTGCGGGTTACCTTCCAGTTCCGGAATGGTGAGCACCTTCGCACAGGCGATATTCAGCTCAGCAAAACGCGCCTGAACGTCGGCGATGGTATGTGCTGCCAGCCAGGCGTCCAGTTTCTCTTCGACGAGCGGGCCGTAAGGGCATTCCACGCGATGGATGAGCTGCGTGCCTTCCGGAACTTCCGGCGTACCGAGAATGTGGGCCAGGCCAATATCTTTAAAACACTCGTTGATTTGCGTGATGCCGACCAACTCCATGACGATGTAACCATCGGCGCATTTATACAGGCCGCAACCGGCGTAGTAGGGGTCTTTCCCTTTCGTCATACGTGGACAGATTTCGCCGCCGTTGAAGTAGTCCATCATGAAGTACTGACCCATGCGCAGCATCACTTCGTACATGGCGATATCGATGCTTTCACCTTTACCCGTTTCGCGTACTTTGTGCAGGGCTGCCAGCGCGGCTGTCGTCGCGGTCATCCCGGAGAAGTAATCGGCGGTATACGGGAAGGCTGGCATCGGTTGGTCAACGTCGCCGTTTTGGATCAGATAACCACTGAATGCCTGCGCGATGGTGTTATACGCCGGAAGATTGGTGTACTCCTCGGTACCATACTGGCCGAAGCCGGAAAGGTGGGCAATGACCAGTTTCGGGTTATGTTCCCACAGCACTTCATCAGTAATACCGCGGCGGGCAAAGGCCGGGCCTTTACTGGCTTCAATGAAAATATCGGTGGTTTCCATCAGTTTCAGAAACGCTTCCCGACCTTCATCTTTGAAAATATTCAGCGACAGGGCGTGCAGGTTGCGGCGTGAGAGCTGCGGGTAGTTAGGCTGTACGCGGATGGTATCGGCCCATGCGACGTTTTCAATCCAGATAACCTCGGCGCCCCATTCGGCGAACATCTGTCCGGCGAATGGACCGGCGATTTCGATTCCTGAAAAAACAACGCGTACCCCAGCAAGCGGGCCAAAGGTTGGCATTGGTAAATGATTCATCATTTTTCTCCTGGCATTTTTTGCGGTATGTAGGCCGGATAAGCACAGCGCCATCCGGCATGATTGTCTGATGGCGACGCCTCGCGTCTTATCAGGCCTACAAGGGATCGATTAGCGGTATTGCTTAAGTACCGCACGACCCAACGTCAGGATCTGCATTTCGTCAGAACCACCAGAAACACGGTCAACGCGCAGGTCACGCCAGAAACGCGTGATGCGGTGGTTGCCCGCGATACCAACACCTCCCAGTACCTGCATGGCGGTGTCTACCACTTCAAACGCGGCGTTGGCGCAGAAGTATTTGCACATGGCCGCGTCGCCGGAGGTGATAGTGCCGTTATCCGCTTTCCACGCGGCTTCCAGCAGCATATTTTTCATGGAGTTCAGTTTGATCGCCATATGCGCAAACTTCTCCTGAATCAGTTGGAAACGGCCAATAGCTTCACCAAACTGCACGCGCTGATTAGCGTAACGCGCAGCGTCTTCAAAAGCGCACATTGCGGTACCGTAGTTGGTCAGCGCGACGAGGAAGCGCTCATGGTCAAACTCTTCTTTCACGCGGTTGAAGCCGTTACCTTCCCGACCGAACATGTCTTTCTCGTCCAGTTCAACGTCGTCAAAGGTGATTTCACAGCAGCTATCCATGCGCAGACCGAGTTTCTCCAGTTTGTTGACCTTGATACCCGCTTTGCTCATGTCCACAAACCACTCGGTGTAAACCGGTTTATCCGGCGATGCACCGTCTCTCGCCATGACCACGATGTACGGGGTATAGGCGCTACTGGTGATAAAGCACTTACTGCCATTGAGATAAACCTTACCATTTTTGCGTGTATAAGTGGTTTTCAGACTACCAACATCCGATCCCGCTCCCGGTTCGGTGATAGCAGAGTTCCACATCTGCTTACCGGTGCCCCGGAACGCCATGATTTTATCAATTTGCTCCTGAGTTCCTTCACGCAGGAAAGTGTTAAAACCTCCCGGCAATTGGTACAACACGTAAGTTGGCGCGCCAAGACGTCCCAGCTCCATCCAGACGGCGGCGACGGTAACAAAACCCGCTTCCAGACCGCCGTGTTCCTCCGGGATCAGCAGGCTATCAATACCCATATCCGCCAGCGCTTTTACAAAACGCTCAGGGTAGACGCTGTCACGATCGCACTCGGCAAAATAAGCTTCCCAGTTCTCACTGGCCATCAGTTCGCGAATACCGGCGACAAACAGCTCCTGTTCGTCATTTAAGTTGAAATCCATCTTTCAGCCTCTTGATCAATTGGGTTAATAAGAATTACTTGTCTTTCCAGTGCACTTTGGCGTCTTTAATAAAGGACAGCGTCACCATAATGTTGACGAAGAACAGCGGGCATCCTCCGGCGATAATCGCGGTCTGAATCGGCTTCAACCCACCCAGCGCCAGCAGAACGATACCGATGATGCCGACCAGCACTGACCAGCCGATACGCACTAACAGAGGCGGCTCTTCACCATCGCGAACTTCGCGACAGGTCGACATCGCCAGGGTGTAAGAGCAGGCGTTAATCAGCGTGACGGTGGCAATAAAGCAGAGGATGAAGAAGCCCCACATGGTGGCGGTGCTGAGCGGCAAGGCGGCCCAGGTTTCGATAATGGCGCGCGCCACGCCGTGTTGCTCAATCAGTTGCGGAATGTTGAGGATGTTTTTATCCATCAGCAGCAGCGTGTTGCTGCCAAGGACAGTCCACAGGATCCAGGTAGACGCGGTCAGACCCATCACCATCCCGAAGCACAGCTCACGTACGGTACGACCACGGGAAATACGGGCCAGGAAGATACTCATCTGGATGGCGTAAATAACCCACCACGCCCAGTAGAAAACGGTCCAGCCCTGCGGGAAGCCGCCTTTACCGATGGCGTCGGTATAGAACAGCATCCGTGGCAGGTGCATTAACAGCATCCCGACGGAGTCGGTGAAGTAGTTCATGATGAAGCTGGCGCCGCTGACGATAAACACCCAGCCGAGCATCAGGAAGCTCAGGTAGCTACGCACATCGCTGGCGATTCTGACCCCTTTTTGCAGGCCGCAGGCCACGCAAATCGCGTTCAGAATGATCCAGCAGGTAATGATGATGGCATCCAATTGCAGCGTATGCGGAATACCGAACAGCCATTGCATACACTCGGTGACCAGCGGGGTAGCCAGACCGAGGCTGGTGCCCATCGCGAAGATCAGCGCCACCAGGTAGAAGTTATCGACGATGGTACCGAACAACCCTTTCGCATGCTTTTCACCGACGAGCGGTACCAGCGTGGAGCTGGGGCGGATGACATCCATCTTGCGTACAAAGAAGAAGTAGGCGAAGGCCACGGAAAGGAAGCTATAGGTTGCCCACGGCAGCGGCCCCCAGTGGAACAGGCTGTACGCCAGGCCTATCTCTTTCGCGCCCGTGGAATTTGGTTCCAGGCCGAACGGCGGGGTGGAGATATAGTAGTAGATCTCAATAGAGCCCCAGAACAGAACCGCAGCGGATGTACAGGAGGCGAACATCATGAAAATCCAGCTGGCGGTGCTAAACTCCGGTTTTTCGTCACCTAATCTCTTTTTGGCATAGGGGCCAAAAACCAGCCAGAACCAGCCGAAGAGCATGACGACCATATACCATTCAAATGCCCAACCCCAGACGTTGGTGACATAACTGAATACCGCATTAATAACGACGTTAGCGGCATCAAGATCTCTGACTGTTAGCCAGCAAAGTATCCCGACAATTATTAATGGCGGAAAAAAAACCTTCGGTTCAATTCCCGATTTTTTCTTTTCATTTTTCATAAGTGAATTCCAGTGTGAAAACGAAATTTATTTAGCGTGCCAGTCCATGAACGTTTGTTTATTTATTATTAATGATTTGTTGATAAGTTTTTAACCTCTGGGACGCCTCAATGAGTAACTCATGATGGGTATTCACTTCGGGTGATTCTGTTATCTTCGTCACACTTTTTTGCGTTGATTATTTTGTGTCTAAATTTTGATTTTTTCTTTATTTATCAATTGATTGGTTGTGGTTTTTTAACTTTTTTAAGTATCTGACGTTCAATATTGTTGAGCCAGCAAACAATATTGAAAATTTTCATATTTGGCATATTTCTTTCAATATTGGTGAGGTGCGTAACACTATTGAAAGTTACGAATATCAATGTGTGACATTTTCAATATTGGTGATTAAGGTTTTATTTCCGAATTAAAGAGCGTGATATCTGTATTTAACACCGCCGATATAAATACGTTTCCTTCATGATTTCTGGAGATGCAATGAAGATAATTACTTGCTACAAATGCGTACCTGATGAGCAGGATATTGCGATTAATAATGCTGACGGAACACTCGATTTCAGCAAAGCGGATAGCAAAATCAGCCAATATGATCTGAATGCAATTGAAGCTGCTTGCCAGTTAAAACAGCAGTTGGGAGACGTTCAGGTTGTCGCCATGAGCGTTGGCGGCAAAGCGCTGACTAATGCAAAAGGGCGCAAAGATGTCCTCTCTCGTGGCCCTGATGAACTGATTGTGGTCATTGACGATCAATTTGAGCAGGCGCTGCCGCAACAAACTGCCAGCGCGCTGGCCGCCGCGGCGCAAAAATCAGGTTTCGATCTACTTATCTGCGGCGACGGTTCTTCCGATCTTTATGCTCAGCAGGTTGGTTTGCTGGTGGGCGAAGCGCTGAACATTCCGGCGATTAACGGCGTGAGTAAAATCCTCTCTCTTACCGACAGCACATTGACGGTAGAACGCGAACTGGAAGATGAAGTTGAAACGCTGAGCATCCCGCTCCCGGCGGTGATCGCGGTTTCCACCGACATTAACACCCCACAAATCCCTTCGATGAAAGCCATTCTTGGCGCGGCGAAAAAACCGGTTCAGGTCTGGTCGCCTGCGGATATCGGGCTGAACAGCGTACCCGCGTATTCCGCACAACAGGTTGCCGCACCGAAGCAGCGCGAGCGTCAGCGTGTGGTGATTGAAGGTGACGGTGAAGAACAAATCGCCGCGTTTGTCGAGAATCTGCGCAAAATCATTTAATTATCAGGGGGATGTTATGAACAAATTTTCCAGTGTCTGGGTATTCAGCGATACCCCTTCTCGTCTGCCCGAACTGATGAGTGGCGCGCAGGCTGTAGGTGAAAAAGTTAACGCGTTCGTACTGAACGAAGCGGACAGCGCGACAGCATGTCATTTGGGCGCGGATCATGTCTGGCTGCTCAGCGGCAAACCAGAAGACCGCATGATCGAAGACTACGCTGCTGCGATGGCTGAGACTATTCGTCAGCATAGCGAGGGCGGCGCGGTGCTGCTGCCGAATACGCGTCGGGGCAAGCTGGTGGCGGCAAAGCTGGGCTATCGCTTGTCGGCTGCGGTTTCCAACGATGCCAGCGAAGTCGCCCTGCAGGATGGAAAAGCGGCGGTTAAACATATGGTCTACGGCGGTCTGGCGATAGGGGCAGAGACCATCGCTTCGCCGTTTGCCGTGATCACGCTCAGCAGCGGAACGTTTGACGCACAACAACCGGACACTTCTCGCAGCGGCGAGATGCACACCGTGCAGTGGCAGGCTCCGGCCACTGCCGTGACCCGCACCGCAACCCAGGCGCGTCAGAGCAACAGCGTTGACCTCGACAAAGCGCGTCTGGTGGTCAGCGTGGGACGCGGCATCGGCAGCAAAGAGAATATCTCGCTGGCCGAAGCGCTGTGCCAGACCATCGGCGCCGAGCTGGCCTGTTCCCGCCCGGTGGCGGAAAACGAGAAGTGGATGGAGCACGAGCGCTACGTCGGTATCTCCAACCTGATGCTCAAACCTGAACTGTATCTGGCGGTGGGGATCTCCGGGCAGATCCAACACATGGTCGGCGCCAACGGCGCGCAGACGATTTTCGCCATCAACAAAGATAAAAACGCGCCAATCTTCCAGTATGCGGATTTTGGCATCGTTGGCGATGCGCTGAAGATCCTGCCTGCGCTGACGGCTGCCTTAGCGCGATAAACCATTTCGGGCAGGATGCGAAGGTATCCTGCCGCTGACAGGAGTACGTATGTCCGAAGATATCTTTGATGCCATCATCGTGGGTGCAGGTCTGGCCGGTTCGGTTGCGGCGCTGGTGCTTGCTCGCGAAGGTGCACAGGTGCTGGTTATCGAGCGTGGCAATTCTGCTGGCGCGAAGAATGTCACCGGTGGGCGTTTGTATGCACATAGCCTGGAACGCATCATTCCCGGCTTTGCGGATCAGGCCCCCATTGAACGCATGATCACCCACGAAAAACTCGCCTTTATGACCGACAACGGGGCGATGACTATCGACTACTGCAATGGTGAAGATGCTTCAGCGTCGCAGGTTTCCTATTCCGTTTTGCGTAGTAAATTTGACGCCTGGCTGATGGAGCAGGCCGAAGAGGCGGGGGCGCAACTGATCACCGGTATTCGCGTGGATAACGTTGTTCAGCGTGATGGCAAAGTCGTGGGCGTGGAAGCCGATGGCGATATTCTGGAAGCCAAAGTCGTGATCCTCGCTGACGGGGTGAATTCTCTGCTGGCTGAAAAGCTGGGCATGGCCAAGCGTGTTGAGGCATCGCATGTTGCCGTCGGTGTGAAGGAACTGATCGAATTGCCGAAGTCGGTCATTGAAGATCGTTTCCAGTTACAGGGCAACGAAGGTGCCGCCTGTCTGTTTGCCGGGGCGCCAACCGATGGTCTGATGGGCGGTGGCTTCCTGTATACGAATGAAACAACCCTTTCCCTGGGGCTGGTCTGCGGTCTTCATCATCTGAAAGACGCGAAAAAATCGGTCCCGCAAATGCTGGAAGATTTCAAACAGCATCCGGCAGTTGCGCCGCTGATCGCCGGTGGCAAGCTGGTGGAATATGCCGCACACGTTGTACCCGAGGCGGGAATGAATATGCAGCCTGAACTGGTGGGCGATGGCGTACTGATTGCCGGGGATGCTGCCGGCATGTGTATGAACCTCGGCTTTACCATCCGGGGTATGGATCTCGCCATATCCGCAGGCGAAGCGGCGGCGAAGACGGTGCTTTCGGCGATGAAGCGCGACGATTTTAGCAAGCAGTCGTTGGGGGAATACCGTCAGCATCTGGACGAAGGTCCGATGCGCGATATGCGCATGTATCAGAAACTGCCAGCTTTTCTTGATAATCCCCGCATGTTTACCGCTTATCCCGAAATGGCGGTCAGTATCGCGCGCGACCTGTTCACCGTGGATGGCTCCGCTCCGGTGCCAATGCGTAAAAAAATCCTGCGCCATGCGAAGAAAGTGGGCTTCATCAACCTGATGAAAGATGGCCTGAAAGGAGTGACCGTATTATGACATCTCCCGTCAATGTGGACGTCAAACTGGGCGTCAATAAGTTCAATGTGGATGAAGACAGCCCGCACATCATTCTCAAAACCGATCCTGATAAACAGGCACTGGAGGTGCTGATTAAGGCCTGTCCGGCGGGACTGTATAAAAAGCAGGACGACGGTAGCGTTCGTTTTGATTACGCCGGGTGCCTGGAGTGCGGAACGTGCCGGATCCTCGGCCTTGATACGGCGCTGGAAAAATGGGAATACCCACGCGGGACGTTTGGCGTGGAGTTCCGCTACGGCTAATAAGTACGAAGTTGTGCCCCCGTTGGCCGGATAAGATGCGGTAGCGTCGCCATCCGGCAATCATGTGGCGCCAATGCCGGATGGCGGCGGAAACGCCTTATCCGGCCTACAGATGCGCTTTGCCCGTGTTGACACAGGACATCACCATGCAGCAGCCCAGGAACTTTGATGACCTTAAATTCTCCTCCATTCATCGCAGAATTATGCTGTGGGGAAGCGGCGGCCCGTTCCTTGATGGCTACGTGCTGGTGATCATTGGCGTGGCGCTGGAACAACTGACGCCGCTATTGCACCTTGATGCTGAATGGATTGGCGCGCTCGGCGCGGCTACGCTTGCCGGACTGTTTATCGGCACCTCGTTGTTTGGCTATATTTGCGATAAAGTCGGGCGGCGTAAAATGTTCCTGCTTGATATTATCGCTATCGGCGTTATCTCCGTGGCGACCATGTTTGTTTCCACGCCGCTTGAATTACTGGTGATGCGCGTTTTAATTGGCATTGTTATCGGCGCGGATTACCCTATCGCCACTTCCATGATTACGGAGTTTTCCAACACCCGCCAGCGCGCGTTCTCCATCGGTTTTATCGCCGCGATGTGGTACGTCGGCGCGACCTGCGCCAACTTGGTGGGTTACTGGCTGTATGACATGGAAGGCGGCTGGCGCTGGATGCTTGGCAGCGCCTTTATCCCGTGCTTAATCATTTTGATTGGCCGCTTTGACCTGCCGGAATCGCCACGCTGGCTATTGCGAAAAGGACGGGTAAAAGAGTGCGAACAAATGATGATCAAACTGTTCGGCGAACCTGTCTGCTTTGACGATGAGCCGCCGCAGGAGACCCGCTTCCTGCAGCTGTTTAACCGCCGTCATTTCCCGTTTGTACTGTTCGTTGCGGCTATCTGGACCTGTCAGGTGATCCCGATGTTCGCTATCTATACCTTTGGGCCGCAGATCGTCGGGTTACTCGGCTGGGAGCAGGGGCGCAACGCGGCGCTTGGCAATGTGGTGATTAGCCTCTTTTTTATGCTGGGCTGTATACCGGCGATGTTCTGGCTAAACAGTATTGGCCGTCGCCCTCTGCTTATTGGCAGCTTCGCCATGATGACTATCGCGCTGGCGCTGCTGGGGCTGGTGTCAAATCTGGGCATCATACTGGTCGTGGTGGCGTTTGCGGTATACGCCTTCTTTTCCGGCGGACCGGGCATACTGCAATGGCTTTATCCTAATGAACTCTTCCCTACGGATATTCGCGCTTCGGCCGTGGGGGTCATCATGTCATTAAGCCGTATCGGAACCATTGTCTCCACCTGGGCATTACCGATTTTTATTACTCGTTACGGTATTAATAACGTCATGCTGATTGGCGCGTTGATTTCGTTAGTCGGGCTTGGCGTATCGGTGATGTTTGCCCCGGAAACCCGCGGCTTGACGCTAACACAGACCGGAAACATGACTTTGCGCGGAACGCCATCGGATAACCCTCGTTAAGAGTGTTCTGCATTTCTCCCTGCTTTTCGCCAATAACGCTACAGTTAACAGTCACATGCTAAAACAACTGAAAAGCAGGGAGAACACCATGCAAAAACGTCTTATGACCGCACTGTTTACCGCAGCAACACTATTCACCGTCGCAGGATGCTCTTCTAACCAGGCGGTTGAAACCACGGATGGCAAAACTATTGTCACCGACGGGAAACCCGAGGTCGATAACGATACCGGTATGGTGTCTTACAAAAACGCCGCCACTGGGAAAACCGAACAGATTAACCGCGATCAGCTGAAAAATATGAGCGAGCTGGATAATTAATTCAATTTTTTCTGGTTAGCCGCGCAATAATATTCTCTCTTTATGCGCATCCATTTATTCCCATGCGAATAAACGGATGCCTGAACAGGCAGGGACGCCGGAAAACGTCGAAATACGTTCGCCCGTGTTCCCGCTTTCCCCACCGCGCTGTCCGCTTACATGAGGTTACACTCATCGACATTTCTCTGAACAGCGGCTCAACATTTCCCGGAAAAAAACATATCGCAGGGCATTTATCCTTATGATTAGGTATAAATGATGAGGTATAAGGAACAGGAGTCTGTAATGAAACTGAAACTAATACCTTTTTATTTGCTCGCGCTATTTTCTGCCGCCTCCGGGGCTACGGAGATAAACGCCTGCAAAGACCTGATCGGAACATGGAAAACCACGGCAGATAACCCGCCTTATACCATGACAATATTGCCGCCAGTAGAAGGCTGCGGGGAAAAATGTGTGAAACTGAACGTGCAGTATGAACTTGACGTGACTCACCGCAACGCGCTTTATTGCCATGAAGGACAAGAGGGGGTAAAAGGGCAGGGACCCATGGTGATAGCATTTGAAGGGGCGTATGGTGGACACGCTATTGGAACCTATAACCGACAGCTGCAATTACTTTGGGCTGGCGTAATACCGAAAAATAAAAAGGGGAAATGGATAACGAAAATGGAAAATTACTGGTTCAGGCAGGTAAAAGCGCATTAAACATCATCTTAAAACAGCCCGCAAAACCGTCTTATTCACGAAGGGCTTACTGCCTGCGCGCATACATTCTACCGACTTGCCTGCCCCGGATGAACTGTTGATAAAAAAGAGGGCCAGCATCTGTTTCCAGACGGCCCTGAGTGGATTGTGACGGAACATGGCACCTTGCTGGCGCTCTCTTATTATTTCATGCCTGTGCCCTCGTTATGGCGCAATCAGAGCTTTATTTCGTCGCATCGTTATAAACTTCGGCAACGGCTTCAAAATTCGGACCATGCTCACGTGCAGCGATAATATGATAATATTTTCCGCCTTTCGCATCGGCTAATTCTGACAGTTTTTCGCGTAGATCAGAGGGTGAGGAAATCTGCCCGCCACTCTGGGACACATTTATGGTGCCGACCTTAACCAGTTTGAAGTGGCTGATTTCTTGTTTAGAGACCTGCTCTGCCGCAAGTGTGCTGAATGAAGCAACCGTTGCCAGTAATGCGGCGGCAATAATGCGTTTTTTCATAGTTCTGTTCCTGTTGCATTGATGATAAGGTTTGCGCAATATCAGTAATCCGTAACGAAATTATTTATCCCCTTCATACTTCAGGTTGCTTATGGGTTGGCTACGGATTACTCGGCCCACCCATGGGCCTCGCCCTGACGGGCCGTCGCACGCGACGTTCAAATCTGCTCCCGGCAAATTTGTCGCTCACCTCAGTCACATAATTATCTATGCTCCTGGGGACTCACTCCCTTGCCGCCTTTAAGCAACTCGAATTATTTTGGGTAATAACCTCGGTTGATTATCTGAAAATAGCCTTATTTGGTGTGACCGTCTTATATCTTGTTATAGTCACCTCTTTATGTTGTTGTCAATGTAAAATAATGCACTGCCAGCTAAAAAGAAACTTAACCCCCTGTAAATAATAGTTTTTATATTATTTCTTTTAATGGCGTAATTTTTATTGAATCACGCGGCAATACGCTAGTTTTATTCATAAGCAACATAACAGAATTGAGTTATGTTTTAATTTCCCAGAGTGATATTACCGGTTGTATGTCTATGGTTGCGCGGCCTGTTACTGATAGTGTTTCTTTCGGGGCGATTTTATTGTAGCGGCATAGGGTAATCACCGTAGTTGAAGGGAAAAGGCACGAACACAGAGCTATAGAGTATGTTTAATAATGTATTTTTTTATGAAGTAATGTCTGCAGTTGTATCTCTAAAATAAAAACAATGAACTTTTCATCTAAATAATTTTTCAATGAATTATGCTCATTTATTAATATATTTCTAATTTGAAATACAAATCAATTTATAACACATATTCTTACCCGGAAGGCATTGATACATATCCACGCTTCCTCGTACAGTAATAAATGAATATGTGATAAAGTTACTGACTACAGGTATAATAATATGAGTAATAAAAAAAATCTGTCCGCAGAAGAGACGGATCTTACGCGTAGGAAACTGTTAACCAGCGCCGGTATTCTTGCCGCCGGCGGTATGCTATCCGGCGCGGTAAAAGCTGATGAAAAATGTGCCGTCAAGGCGAAACCGGCGTGGGATAAACCGTTTACCGGCGAAATCCCGGAAAAATTGCCAGAAGGATATAATATTCTGTTAGTCGTGACCGACCAGGAGCGTTTTTTTCCTACGTTTCCTTTCCCGGTACCCGGCAGAGAGCGACTCATGAAAACGGGGGTGACATTCTGTAATCATCAGAATACCAGTAATGTCTGTACGCCTTCCCGCTCCGTATTGTATACCGGCTTACATATGCCCCAGACAAAGATGTTTGATAATCTGGGATTACCCTGGATGCCTTATGACCTTGACCCCGCTCTTGGAACCACAGGCCATATGATGCGGGAACTGGGATACTATACGGCCTATAAAGGTAAGTGGCATCTTACAGAAAAACTGGAGAAGCCTTTGCCTGACGAAAAAGATGAGGATATTGATGTCGGGGATATTCCTGAACCAGAATTACATAAAATTATGGAAAAATATGGTTTTGCTGACTATCACGGCATCGGCGATATTATAGGCCATAGTAAAGGCGGCTATTTTTATGATTCAACCACCACGGCTCAGACTATAAATTGGTTAAGATGCAAGGGGCAGCCCTTGAATGACCAACACAAGCCCTGGTTCCTGGCCGTTAACCTCGTTAATCCTCATGACGTCATGTTTATTGATACCGATAAAGAGGGAGAAAAGGTACAGTGGCGTGGCGAGTTGGATCAGGATGATAATACCCTGGCGCCCACGCAGCCGCCGGAAAACGAGCTTTATCAGGCAAGCTGGCCGAACTATCCGCTGCCGGCAAACAGGCATCAATCATTCAATGAGCAGGGAAGACCGCCGGCGCATCTTGAATACCAGACGGCGCGCGCTGCGCTGGAAGGGCAGTTTCCTGATGAAGATCGTCGTTGGCGTAAACTGCTTGACTACTATTTCAACTGTATCCGCGATTGTGATACTCACCTTGACCGGATATTAAATGAACTGGATGCCCTCAAGTTAACTGATAAAACGATTGTTGTATTTACTGCCGATCATGGCGAATTAGGCGGAAGCCATCAGATGCACGGTAAAGGCGCTTCCGTTTATAAAGAACAGATCCATGTACCGATGATTATTTCCCACCCGGCGTACCCCGGTAATAAGAAATGTCAGGCGTTGACCTGTCATCTTGATATCGCGCCGACATTAGTTGGGCTGACCGGTTTGCCGGAAGAAAAACAGCACCAGGCGTTAGGCAACCGCAAAGGCGTTAATTTTAGCGGATTGCTAAAAAACCCGGAAGGCGTTGCGGTTAATGCGGTGAGAAATGCCAGCTTATATTGCTATGGCATGATCTTGTATACCGATGCCCATTATCTCCACCGCGTTATCGCGCTACAAAGAGATAAACAAAAAACGGTGGCGCAAATCAAGCAGGAAATATCCCATTTGCATCCTGATTTCAGCCATCGTTCAGGGACGCGGATGATTAACGATGGCCGTTATAAGTTTGCGCGTTATTTCTCGCTAAGGGAGCATAATACGCCGGAAACCTGGGAGGATCTTATTAAGTACAACGATCTTGAACTTTACGATCTTAAAAATGATCCCGACGAGAACCATAACCTTGCTGCTGATAAACAGAAATATCAGGATCTCATTCTTACGATGAATGAAAAACTGAATAAAATTATCAAGGACGAAATTGGCGTGGATGACGGCAGTTTTATGCCGGATGCGGCCCATGAGCCGTGGGATCTTACTATTGAGCAGTTTAACCGCATGGCGAAAGATTAAGAGCCTGGCCCATTAGGCTATTTTATTCGCCATTTGGGGACCGGGCAGTGCTCAAAATCCTCACGTACTACGTGTACGCTCCGGTTTCTGCGCGCTGGTCGGCCCCAAACTGGCTTCAACAATTACGCCTGGTGGGCCAGGCTCTAAGTACCTGACCCATTAGGTTAATTTATGCGTCGGCGATCTGGCATCCAGCGTGTCTGGAGGTTCAGATGCTGTTGGCGCTGCGCTTATTGGGTCTGTATCATCATGTAATGGATTGATATTACAGTCATTACAGGCAAATTTAGCGCAGCGCCGCCCGGTAAGAAGGCCTTAAACCGATTTGTCAGCGATTTAAGACTGCTATCATCACCGACCTTTCCACACCGGATCGCGCTTTTCCGCAAACGCCTGCGGCCCTTCGAGGGCATCTTCGGGGAGCAGGATGGCGTCAACTCCTGGCTGGCGTTAATTCAATTTTTTCTGATTAGCCGCTCAATAATATTCACTATTAGCCTGGCGAATTTGTCACTACACTTTGTAATAAAAAACAGATCATCACAGGCTAATCATGATCCTCATTATTTATGCGCATCCGTATCCGCATCATTCTCATGCGAATAAGCGGATGCTTGAACAGGCAGGGACGCTGGAAAACGTCGAAATACGTTCGCTTTATCACCTCTATCCCGATTTCAATATTGACGTTGCCGCCGAGCAGGAGGCGCTGTCGCGCGCGAGTCTTATCGTCTGGCAGCATCCGATGCAGTGGTACAGCGTCCCTCCTTTACTCAAATTATGGATGGATAAAGTCCTCACCCACGGCTGGGCTTACGGTCATGGCGGTACGGCATTGCACGGTAAACATCTGCTGTGGGCGGTAACGACCGGCGGCGGTGAAAACCATTTTACTATCGGTTCACATCCGGGATTTGATGTCCTCTCTCAGCCGCTACAGGCGACGGCGCTCTATTGCGGCCTCAAATGGCTGCCGCCGTTTGCCATGCACTGCACGTTCATTTGCGATGACGACACCTTACAGGCGCAGGCGCGTCAGTATAAACAGCGTTTACTGGCATGGCAGGAGGTGAATCATGGATAGCCATACTCTACTGCAGGCGCTGATCTATCTTGGTTCGGCGGCGTTGATTGTGCCGATTGCGGTACGTTTGGGCTTAGGATCGGTGCTGGGGTATCTGATTGCGGGTTGCATTATCGGCCCCTGGGGGCTACGGCTGGTAACGGACGCCGAATCTATTCTGCATTTTGCGGAAATCGGCGTCGTGCTGATGTTGTTTGTTATTGGGCTTGAGCTGGACCCGCAACGGTTATGGAAGCTGCGCGCCTCGGTATTTGGCGGCGGCGCGTTACAAATGGTGGTCTGCGGCGGACTGATTGGTCTGTTCTGCATGTTTCTTGGCCTGCGTTGGCAGGTGGCGGAACTGATTGGCATGACGCTGGCGCTTTCGTCCACGGCTATCGCCATGCAGGCAATGAATGAGCGTAACCTGACCGTTTCGCAAGTAGGGCGTAGCGCATTTGCAGTGCTCTTGTTCCAGGATATCGCGGCGATCCCGCTGGTGGCGATGATTCCTCTGCTGGCCGCCAGCGGCGCATCCACCACGCTTGGCGCGTTTGCGCTATCGGCGTTGAAAGTCGCAGGCGCGTTGGCGCTGGTGGTGCTGCTGGGACGCTACGTTACGCGCCCGGCGCTGCGCTTTGTCGCGCGTTCTGGTTTGCGGGAAGTGTTCAGCGCCGTGGCGCTATTTCTGGTGTTTGGTTTCGGCCTGTTGCTGGAAGAGGTTGGGCTGTCAATGGCGATGGGCGCGTTCCTGGCGGGCGTTCTGCTGGCGAGTTCGGAATATCGTCATGCGCTGGAAAGCGATATTGAACCCTTTAAAGGGTTGCTGCTGGGGCTGTTCTTTATTGGCGTCGGCATGTCGATTGATTTCGGCACGCTGGTGGAGAATCCGCTGCGCATTCTGCTGTTGTTGGCCGGTTTTCTGGCAATCAAAATCGTCATGCTGTGGCTGGTCGCGAGGCCGCTGGGCGTACCGGCAAAACAGCGTCGCTGGTTTGCCGTCTTATTAGGCCAGGGAAGTGAGTTTGCGTTTGTGGTTTTTGGCGCGGCGCAAATGGCGGGTGTACTTGAGCCGGAATGGGCAAAAGCGCTGACGCTGGCGGTCGCGCTGTCGATGGCGGCAACGCCGATTTTTCTGGTGCTGCTGACGCGCATGGAGAAGACCGCGACGGGGGAAGCGCGCGAGGCGGATGAAATCGACGAAGAGCAACCGCGGGTTATTGTGGCCGGGTTTGGACGATTTGGTCAGATAGCCGGGCGTTTGCTGCTGTCGAGCGGGGTGAAGATGGTGGTGCTCGATCACGACCCCGATCATATCGAAACGCTGCGTAAATTCGGCATGAAGGTTTTTTATGGCGACGCGACGCGTATGGATTTACTGGAATCTGCCGGAGCGGCGAAAGCGGAGGTATTGATTAATGCCATTGACGATCCGCAAACCAATTTGCAACTGAGTGAACTGGTGAAGACGCATTTCCCGCATCTGCAGATTATCGCCCGCGCCCGTGATGTCGATCATTACATTCGCCTGCGCCAGGCTGGTGTGGCGATGCCCGAACGTGAAACCTTCGAAGGCGCGCTCAAAAGCGGGCGACAGGCGCTGGAGGCGCTGGGGCTGGGGCGTTATGAAGCCCGCGAGCGCGCGGATCTGTTCCGTCATTTTAATACCCGGATGGTGGAAGAGATGGCGAAAGGGGAAAACGATCCGTTATCTCGCGCCGCCGCCTATAAACGTACCAGCGCGATGTTGAGCGAAATTATTACCGAGGACCGGGAGCATCTGTCGTTGATTCAGCGCCACGGCTGGCAGGGAACGGCTGAGGGCAAACATTCCGGGGAGGTCGCCGATGAACCCGAGGTCAAACCGTCAATCTAAAGTAAAAAATGTGATGTTCTGCAAACTTTACTGCTAATTGGCTGTTTTTGAACTACTGTAATGCTGGCGCTCCACATCAAATGAGTGGCGTCGCCAGCAGAACGAAAAATTTTCGTGCTCATCCTCTTTTCGTCAGTCGACGAAAGATTGCGCTTTACGTATAGTGGCGGCAATTTTTTTTGTATCAGGAAATAATTAATGATCAGTCTGATTGCGGCGTTAGCGGTGGATCGCGTCATCGGTATGGAAAACGCCATGCCGTGGAACCTGCCTGCCGATCTCGCCTGGTTTAAACGTAACACGTTAAATAAACCTGTCGTCATGGGACGTCACACCTGGGAGTCCATCGGACGCCCCTTACCGGGACGTAAAAATATTGTTATCAGCAGCCAGCCGGGCACCGACGATCGCGTGCAGTGGGTGAAGTCTGTCGATGAGGCGATTGCCGCTTGCGGCGATGCACCGGAAATTATGGTCATTGGCGGCGGGCGCGTGTACGAGCAGTTCCTGCCAAAAGCGCAGAAGCTTTATCTGACGCATATTGATGCGGAAGTCGAAGGCGATACCCATTTTCCGGATTATGAACCGGATGACTGGGAATCGGTATTCAGTGAGTTTCACGATGCCGACGCGCAGAATTCTCACAGCTATTGTTTCGAGATTCTGGAGCGTCGTTAACGCTGTAGTGCCGGATGGCGGCGAAACGCCTTATCCGGCCTGCTCTTGAGCCAGATGTAGCCGGATGTAGGCCTGATAAGCGTAGCGCCATCAGGCATAAACCTATCAGGCGTTGACCGCTTCGCCTTCGCCCATATCCATCTGGCGGTTTGACGGCTGCACAAAATACTGTTTATCTTCCCAGCGTAAACAGGTCAACTCCCCGCCCCAGCAGCAGCCGGTATCCAGCGCGTAAATACCTTCCGGCGTCCCTTTCCCTTCCAGCGACGCCCAGTGCCCGAACGCAATACTGTAAGCCTCGCTCACCGGCCCCGGAATGGCGAACCACGGCTTCAGCGGCGCAGGGGCATTTTCCGGCGACGCTTTACTGTACATATCCAGTTGACCGTTAGGAAAGCAGTAACGCATACGGGTAAAAGCATTAGTAATAAAGCGTAGCCGCGCCAGACCGCTTAACTCCGGCGACCAGTTATTTGGCATATCGCCATACATCGCGTCGAGGAAAAACGGGTACGAGTCGCTCGACAGCACCGCTTCAACATCGCGGGCGCACTCTTTTGCCGTCTGCAAATCCCACTGTGGGGTAATACCCGCATGCGCCATGACCAGCTTTTTCTCTTCATCTACCTGCAACAGCGGCTGACGGCGTAACCAATTCAACAGCTCATCGGCGTCCGGCGCTTCAAGAAGCGGGGTCAGCCGGTCTTTAGGTTTGTTGCGGCTAATCCCGGCGAATACGGCCAACAGGTGTAAATCGTGATTCCCCAGCACCAAACGCACGCTATTGCCAAGCGATTTGACGTAGCGTAACACGTCCAGCGAACCGGGACCGCGGGCGACCAAATCGCCAGTCAGCCACAGAGTGTCTGTATCTGGCGTAAATTCCACTTGCTGTAATAAGGCGATCAGTTCGTCGTAGCAACCGTGAACGTCGCCGATGAGATAAGTTGCCATTGTTATAATTTTAGTGAATGAGTGTAGGGACGGCGAGTCGAAACACGGGAATGTCGATGGTAAAGGCGTCGCCATTTTCATCGATCATTTCGTAATGACCCTGCATGGTGCCCAGCGGCGTTTCAATTACCGCGCCGCTGGTGTACTGATACTCTTCGCCAGGCGCAATGCGCGGCTGGACGCCAACCACACCTTCGCCCTGGACTTCAGTTTCACGGCCATGACCATTGGTAATCAGCCAGTAGCGGCCCAATAGCTGCACTGGCGCCCGACCCAGATTGCGGATGGTTACGGTATAGGCAAAAACGTAACGTTCATCGTCAGGTGAGGATTGCGCCTCAATGTAGACGCTTTGCACCTGAATACACACTCTGGGCGAATTGATCATGTTTAACTCTCCTTCAAAGGCGCGTTTTCCGACAGATAGTTGGCCATCTGGCAGTACTGCGCGACAGAGATATTTTCCGCGCGCATTGCCGGGTCAATACCCATTTCCGTCAACGTCTCAACACTAAAAAGATTGCCGAGACTATTACGGATCGTTTTACGGCGCTGGTTAAAGGCCTCGGTGGTAATACGGCTCAACACGCGAATATCTTTAACCGGGTAAGGCATTGTTGCGTGTGGAACCAGACGCACCACGGCGGAGTCCACTTTGGGCGGCGGCGTGAAGGCGGATGGCGGCACTTCAAGCACCGGGATCACCTGACAGTAATATTGCGCCATCACGCTTAAACGACCATACGCTTTGCTGTTCGGCCCTGCAACCAGACGATTTACCACTTCTTTTTGCAACATAAAGTGCATGTCGGCAATGGCATCAGTATAGCTAAAGAGATGGAACATCAGCGGGGTGGAGATATTATAGGGCAGATTGCCGAACACACGCAGCGGCTGGCCCAACTGCGCAGACAGTTCGCCAAAGTTCATGGTCATGGCGTCCTGCTGATAAATAGTCAGCTTCGGCCCTAAAAACGGATGGGTTTGCAAACGCGCCGCCAGATCGCGGTCAAGTTCAATGACCGTGAGCTTATCCAGTCGTTCGCCGACCGGCTCCGTCAGCGCCGCCAGACCGGGGCCGATTTCAACCATCGCCTGGCCTTTTTGCGGATTAATAGCAGAAACAATACTGTCGATCACAAACCGATCGTTGAGAAAGTTTTGCCCGAAGCGTTTACGGGCTAAATGGCCCTGATGGACTCGATTATTCATTGGGTATTAACAATCATTTTGATGGCGAGATTAAGCGCCGTAATAAAACTGCCGACATCCGCTTTTCCACGACCTGCCAGTTCAAGCGCGGTGCCGTGGTCAACGGAGGTTCGAATAAAAGGTAGGCCGAGCGTAATATTCACTCCCCGACCGAATCCCTGGTATTTTAGCACGGGCAGGCCCTGATCGTGGTACATCGCCAGCACCGCGTCGGCATTATCGAGATATTTGGGCTGAAACAGCGTATCAGCAGGTAGCGGCCCGTTGAGTTTCATCCCCTGCGCCCGCAGCTCGTCGAGCACCGGAATGATGGTGTCTATCTCTTCCGTGCCCATATGACCGCCTTCGCCCGCGTGCGGATTCAGGCCACAGACAAGAATGCGCGGTTCGGCAATACCAAATTTGGTCCGCAAATCGTGATGCAAAATAGCAATCACTTCGTGCAAAAGCGCAGGGGTGATGGCGTCTGCAATCGCCCGTAGCGGCAGATGCGTGGTCGCCAGCGCCACGCGAAGTTCTTCGGTTGCCAGCATCATCACGACTTTTTTCGCCTGTGAACGCTCTTCGAAAAACTCGGTATGACCGGTAAACGGAATGCCTGCGTCGTTAATAACGCCTTTGTGCACGGGGCCTGTGATCAGCGCGGCAAATTCACCGTTCAGACAGCCATCACACGCTCGCGCCAGCGTCTCTACCACGTAGGGGCCATTTTCTACTGTCAACTGACCGGGGATGGCAGGCGCGCGCAGCGAGACCGGCAATAGGGTCAGCGTTCCCGCGGGCTGCGGCGCAGCGGGGACATCAGGCGAGTAAGGGAGAAGCGAGAGGGGCAGGCCGAGCATGGCGGCCCGCTCCGTCAGGAGCGCGCCGTCCGCACAGACGACCAGTTCAATCGGCCACGCGCGTTGCGCCAGTTGGACGACAAGATCGGGGCCAATCCCGGCGGGTTCGCCGGGAGTGATAACAACGCGTTGCGCACTGCTCATTAGTTACTCAAAATCTTAACGTAAGCGCTGGCGCGCTGTTCTTGCATCCAGGTCGCCGCTTCTTCTGAGAATTTACGGTTCATCAGCATACGATAAGCGCGATCTTTCTGCGCCGCATCGGTTTTGTCTACCTTACGCGTATCCAGCAATTCGATCAGATGCCAGCCGAAAGAGGAGTGTACCGGCGCGCTTATTTGGCCTTTATGCAGCTTCGTCAGCGCGTCGCGGAACGCCGGATCGAAAATATCTGGCGTAGCCCAACCCAAATCACCGCCCTGGTTAGCGGAGCCCGGGTCCTGAGAGTACTCTTTCGCCGCAGCGGCAAATGTGGTTTTACCACTCTTAATGTCAGCCGCGATTTCTTCCAGCTTCAGGCGCGCCTGCTGATCGTTCATGATAGGCGACGGCTTAAGCAGAATGTGACGAGCGTGAACTTCGGTCACGGAGATACTCTGGCTCTGACCGCGCAGGTCGTTTACTTTCAGAATGTGGAAACCGACGCCGGAGCGAATCGGGCCGACAATGTCGCCTTTCTTCGCGGTGCTCAGCGCCTGGGCGAAAATCCCCGGCAGCTCCTGGATACGGCCCCAGCCCATCTGACCGCCTTTTAGCGCCTGCTGGTCGGCAGAGTAGGTAATCGCCAGTTTGCCGAAATCTGCGCCGTTACGCGCTTCTTCAACAATGCTTTCCGCCTGGCGCTGCGCGTCGTTAACCTGCTCGGAGGTTGGGTTTTCCGGCAGAGCAATCAGGATATGGCTCAGATTCAGCTCGGTGCTGGCGTCGTTTTGGGTGCCAATCTGTTTTGCCAGCGCGTCAACTTCTTGCGGCAAAACGGTGATACGGCGACGAACCTCATTGTTGCGCACTTCAGAGATAATCATCTCTTTACGAATCTGGTTACGGTAGGTTGAATAGTTCAGCCCATCGTAAGCCAGACGGCTGCGCATCTGATCCATCGTCATATTGTTTTGTTTGGCGATGTTGGCGATGGCCTGATCCAACTGCTCATCCGTGATCTTCACCCCCATCTTCTGACCCATCTGCAGGATAATTTGATCCATAATCAAACGTTCCAGGATCTGGTGACGCAGCGTGGCGTCGTCCGGAAGCTGCTGACCTGCCTGACCCGCGTTGAGTTTGACTGATTGCATTAAGCCATCAACGTCGCTTTCCAGCACGACGCCATTATTGACGACGGCTGCGACTTTATCGACTACCTGGGGGGCAGCGAAACTGGTATTCGCGATCATGGCGATACCGAGAAGCAGCGTTTTCCAGTTCTTCATACTTTTTCCATTTCAATTAACCGCAATGCGGATTACGTTGTAAATCAATCAGATTACATAGAGCTTTGGTACGGCAGAATGTTCGAACGCAACATTTCTTGCGTGCCGAGGCCGTAGTTAGAGCTCAAACCGCGCAGCTCAATGTTGAAGCCAATCGCGTTATCATAAATCGCGTGTTGTTTATCGTTATCCCAACCGTTCAGCTTACGTTCGTATCCGACGCGGATCGCATAGCAGCAAGAGTTGTACTGCAAGCCGAGCATCTGGTCTGCAGGTTTGCTCGAATTGGTATCGAAGTAGTACGCGCCGACAATCGACCAGCGATCGGCAATCGGCCAACTTGCCACCGCGCCCACCTGGTTGATGCCGTTTTTATACTGCTCTGCCGTGGAATAATACGAAGGCAACGTAGCCTGAATATATTCCGGGCTGGCATAGCGGTAGTTCAACTGTACCAGACGATCCTGATCCCGACGGTATTCGAGGCTGCTGCTGCTGGTAGCGACGCTATCCAGACGGGTATCGTACTGCACTCCGCTACGCAGCCCCCAGCGTTCTGAAATACGCCAGTAAGTGTCGCCTGCCCAAACCAGCGAACCGGTTTTGTCGTCATTCTCCCATTTAATGTTGTCATCGCCGGTGCGAGACTCCGTGAAATAGTAGATTTGACCAACAGAAACGTTAAAACGTTCAACGGCGGCATCATCATAAATGCGTGTTGTGACGCCGGTCGTGACCTGGTTGGCGGAAGCAATACGGTCGAGACCGCCATAAGTGCGGTCGCGGAACAGGCCGTTATAGTCGGATTGCAGCAAAGAAGAATCGTAGTTATAGATGCCGCTCTGGTCGCGGTACGGCACATACAGGTACTGCACGCGTGGTTCCAGCGTCTGGGTATACCCCGGCGCCAGCATCGCCATATCGCGTTCGAAGATGAGCTTACCGTCGACTTTAAACTGCGGCATGACGCGGTTAACCGAATCTTCCAGCTTATTTTTATTGTTTGGATCGCTGTTATAGCTGTCCAGATTCGTTTGCTGATAGTGCGTCGCCATCAGCTTCGCTTCGGTGTTCAGGCTGCCCCAGCGGTTGGAGAGCGGCAAATTAATGGTTGGCTCCAGGTGGACGCGGGTCGCTTCCGGCATATTGTCTTTGGTGTTGACGAAATGTACCGCCTGGCCGTAAATCCGGGTATCAAACGGCCCGAGATCGTTATGGTAGTAGTTAACGTCTAACTGCGGCTCCGCAGAGTAGCTGCTGGTGTTTTGATCGTTAAACACCTGGAATTGTTTGGTCGATACCGTAGCGTCAAAGTTTTGTACGGCGTAGCCGACGCTGAATTTCTGCGTTGCGTAACCGTCGGTACTGGAACCGTACTTACTGTCGAAATCGTTAAAGTAGCTGGAGTCGCTGACTTTGGTGTAATCGACGTTAAAACGCCACACCTGATCCATCACGCCTGAGTGCTGCCAGTAGAATAACCAGCGGTGCTTATCGCCCTCTTTGGGATGTTCGTCCTCGTAGACTTTATCAGAAGGCAGATAATCTAATTCCATCAACCCGGCGCCTGCCTGCGTGAGATAACGGAATTCGTTCTCCCACATAATATTGCCGCGGCGGTGCATATAGTGCGGGGTGATGGTGGCGTCCATATTGGGCGCGATGTTCCAGTAATACGGTAAGTAGAACTCGAAATAGTTCTTGGTCGTGTATTTCGCGTTCGGGATCAGGAAACCTGAGCGACGTTTGTCGCCGACGGGTAGCTGTAAATAGGGGCTATAAAAGATCGGAACCGGACCTACTTTAAACCGGGCGTTCCAGATCTCCGCAACCTGTTCTTCACGGTCATGGATGACTTCACTCCCCACCACGCTCCAGGTATCGGAGCCAGGCAGACAGGAGGTAAAGCTGCCGTTTTCCAGAATGGTATAGCGGTTTTCGCCGCGCTGCTTCATGAGATCGGCTTTACCGCGCCCCTGACGGCCCACCATCTGGTAATCGCCTTCCCAGACGTTCGTGTCTTTGGTGTTCAGGTTCGCCCAGCCCTTCGGCCCTTTAAGGATGACCTGATTGTCATCATAATGCACATTACCCAGCGCATCGACGGTGCGTACAGGTTCCGGCTGACCTTCCGCCTGCTTCTGATGAAGCTGCACTTCATCCGCTTGCAGGCGGCTATTCCCCTGCATAATGTCCACGTTGCCGGTAAAAACGGCATCGTCCGGGTAGTTACCTTTAGCGTTATCGGCATTGATAGTAACCGGCAGATCGTTGGTATCGCCTTTTACCAGAGGACGATCGTAGCTCGGCACGCCCAACATACACTGTGAGGCGAGATCGGCTGCCAGCCCCTGATGACTATAAAGGGCGCTGGCGATCATGGTGGCCAGAAGAGTGGGAATACGTTTTTTCATACGTTGTATTTATTGTTCCATCATCGGTAGCGTTGCGCGTGACAAACGGTCACAGCCTAACTTACTCATCTTCGCTGCGCCAGTGTTAATCCTGCCGTTTAGCGTCTGTGGTGTTAGGCACGGCATTGAATGACAGGTATGATAATGCAAATTATAGGCGATGTCCCACAATTGACCGTAGCCTTCATTCGCAGAAAAGCACCTTATTTTGTGGGAGATAGCCTCACCGATAGCGTAACGTTTTGGGGAGTCTATGCAGTACTGGGGAAAGATAATTGGCGTCGCCGTAGCCCTGATGATGGGCGGCGGCTTTTGGGGCGTGGTCCTGGGTCTGCTGGTGGGCCATATGTTCGACAAAGCCCGCAGCCGAAAAATGGCGTGGTTTGCCAACCAGCGGGAACGGCAGGCGCTGTTTTTTGCCACCACCTTTGAGGTGATGGGCCACTTAACCAAATCAAAAGGACGGGTGACGGAAGCGGATATTCATATCGCCAGTCAGTTGATGGATCGTATGAATTTACACGGCGATTCACGTACTGCCGCGCAGAACGCCTTTCGGGTCGGAAAAGCGGATAATTACCCATTACGTGAAAAGATGCGGCAGTTTCGTAGCGTCTGCTTCGGGCGTTTTGATCTGATCCGGATGTTTCTGGAAATTCAGATCCAGGCGGCGTTTGCCGATGGCTCGCTACACCCTAATGAGCGGGAAGTGCTGTATGTGATTGCGGAAGAGCTAGGTATTTCCCGCGTACAGTTCGATCAGTTTCTGCGCATGATGCAGGGCGGCGCGCAGTTTGGCGGCGGTTATCATCAACAGTCCGGCGGCGGCTGGCAGCAGGCGCAGCGCGGCCCGACGCTGGAAGATGCCTGTAATGTGCTGGGGGTTAAAACCACCGACGATGCAACCACCATTAAACGCGCTTATCGCAAACTGATGAGCGAGCATCATCCGGACAAACTGGTCGCGAAAGGTTTACCGCCGGAAATGATGGAGATGGCGAAGCAAAAAGCGCAGGAAATTCAGAAAGCGTATGAGCTAATCAAAGAACAGAAAGGCTTCAAGTGATTGAATTGCCGGATGCGGCTAGCGCCTTATCCGGCCTACGTTAATGAATGTAGGCCGGGCAAGCGAAGCGCCCCGGCATAAATTGGCTCTGAATTTAAAAATCTGCCGGGACTTTAAACGTCATGCTGGTGCCGTAAGCGGGATGGGTAATGGTCAGCATTTCGGCGTGTAACTGCAAACGCGGCGCCAGTGACAACGCTTCCGGCGAGGCGTAAAACCGATCGCCTAAAATCGGGTGGCCTAACGCCAGCATATGCACACGAAGCTGATGCGAACGCCCGGTGATCGGTTTGAGCACCACGCGGGCGGTATTATCCGCCGCAAACTCCACCACGTTATATTCCGTTTGCGCCGGTTTGCCGGTTTCATAACACACTTTCTGCTTTGGCCGGTTCGGCCAGTCGCAGATGAGCGGTAAGTCAACCAGCCCTTCCGCCGGGGAGGGATGACCCCATACGCGCGCCACATACTGCTTTTTCGGCTCACGTTCGCGGAACTGGCGTTTTAGCTCCCGCTCCGCAGCTTTGGTCAGCGCCACTACAATCACGCCGCTGGTAGCCATATCCAGACGATGCACCGACTCTGCCTGCGGGTAGTCGCGCTGGATACGCGTCATAATGCTGTCTTTGTGCGCTTCCAGACGCCCCGGCACGGACAACAGGCCGCTGGGCTTATTGACCACCATAATGTGCTCATCCTGATACAGGATAACCAGCCAGGGTTCCTGCGGCGGATTGTAGTTTTCCATCCCCATGTACGGCTCCGTTATTGGTGCGTGACGACGATAAGACGCAGCGCGTCCAGACGCCAGCCTGCCTGATTCAGGCTTTCCAGCACCTGCTGACGGTTGCTGTCGATAGCGGCAAGTTCGTCGTCGCGAATGTTCGGGTTGACGGCGCGCAGCGCTTCCAGACGCGACAGTTCCCCGGACAGTTTTTCATCCGCCTCGCGACGCGCGTTATCAATCAGCGCTCTGGCGGACTTTTCAATCTGCGTCTCGCCCAGTTGCAAAATGGCATAGACGTCCTGTTGCACGGCGTTAACCAGTTTGCTGCCGGTGTGGCGATTCACGGCGCTGAGCTGGCGGTTGAAGGTTTCAAACTCGACCTGGGCGGCCAGATTGTTGCCGTTTTTATCTAACAGCATACGTACCGGCGTCGGCGGCAGGAAGCGGTTCAGTTGTAGCTGTTTCGGCGCCTGCGCTTCCACGACGTAAACCAGTTCGACCAGCAGCGTGCCGACGGGCAGTGCTTTATTTTTCAACAGCGAAATGGTGCTGCTGCCGGTGTCGCCGGAGAGGATCAGATCCAGTCCGTTACGGATGAGCGGATGTTCCCAGGTAATAAACTGCGCATCTTCGCGAGACAGGGCGACGTCACGTTCAAACGTGATAGTACAGCCGTCTTCCGGCAGGCCGGGGAAATCCGGCACCAACATGTGGTCGGACGGCGTCAGCACGATCAGGTTGTCGCCGCGATCGTCCTGGTTAATGCCGACGATATCGAACAGGTTCATGGCGAACGCGATCAGGTTGGTGTCGTCGTCCTGTTCTTCAATGCTTTGTGCGAGCTGTTGGGCTTTTTCTCCGCCGTTGGAGTGGATCTCCAGCAGGCGGTCGCGGCCCTGTTCTAACTGGGCTTTTAGCGCTTCATGCTGTTCGCGGCAGGATTTGATCAGATCGTCAAACCCGTCGGTTTCTTCAGGCGCGGCCAGATAGTTAATCAGACTGGCGTAGGCTGAATCATAAATCGCGCGACCGGTCGGGCAGGTGTGCTCAAAGGCGTCCAGCCCTTCGTGATACCAGCGAACCAGCACCGACTGGGCGGTTTTTTCCAGGTACGGGACGTGGATCTGGATATCATGCGCCTGGCCGATACGATCCAGACGACCAATACGCTGTTCCAGCAGATCCGGGTTAAACGGCAAGTCGAACATCACCAGATTGCTGGCAAACTGGAAGTTACGTCCTTCGGAGCCGATTTCGGAACATAACAGCACCTGCGCGCCGGTATCTTCTTCGGCGAACCAGGCGGCGGCGCGGTCGCGTTCGATAATCGACATGCCCTCATGGAACACGGCGGCGCGGATGCCTTCGCGTTCGCGCAGCACCTGCTCCAGCTGTAACGCGGTGGTCGCTTTGGCGCAGATCACCAGCACTTTTTGCGAACGATGGCTGGTCAGATAGCCCATTAGCCACTCAACGCGTGGGTCGAAGTTCCACCAGGTGCCAGTATCGCCTTCGAACTCCTGATAAATTTGTTCCGGATAGAGCATATCGCGGGCGCGATCTTCCGCGCTTTTACGCGCGCCCATAATGCCGGAGACCTTAATGGCGGTCTGATACTGGGTCGGCAGCGGCAGTTTTACCGTATGCAGTTCACGTTTCGGGAACCCCTTGACGCCGTTACGGGTGTTGCGGAACAGAACGCGGCTGGTGCCGTGGCGATCCATCAGCATCGACACCAGCTCATCACGGGCGGCCTGCGCATCGTCGCGATCGCTATTAGCGGCCTGCAACAGCGGTTCAATATCCTGTTCGCCGATCAGATCGCCCAGCCTGTTCAGTTCGTCGTTGCTGAGTTTATTGCCCGCCAGCAGCATGGCCACCGCATCGGCGACAGGGCGGTAGTTTTTCTGTTCTTCGACAAACTGTTCGAAATCGTGGAAACGGTTCGGATCCAGCAGGCGCAGACGGGCGAAATGGCTTTCCATCCCCAGCTGTTCTGGCGTGGCGGTCAGCAGCAGCACGCCCGGTACGCGTTCAGCTAACTGTTCGATGGCCATATATTCACGGCTCGGCGCATCGGTACTCCACACCAGATGATGCGCTTCGTCGACCACCAGCAGATCCCACTCGGCGTCGCACAAATGTTCCAGACGCTGCTTATTACGGCGGGCGAAATCCAGCGAGCAGATCACCAGTTGTTCGGTTTCAAACGGGTTATACGCGTCGTGCTGCGCTTCGGTATAGCGTTCGTCATCGAACAGCGCGAAGCGCAGGTTGAAACGGCGCAGCATTTCTACCAGCCACTGGTGTTGCAGGGTTTCCGGAACGATGATCAATACGCGTTCCGCCGCGCCGGATAATAACTGTTGATGCAGAATCATCCCGGCTTCAATGGTTTTACCTAAGCCCACTTCATCCGCCAGCAGTACGCGCGGCGCATGGCGACGCCCCACATCATGAGCGATATTAAGCTGATGCGGGATCAGATTGGTCCGCTGACCGCGCAGACCGCTGTATGGCATCCGGTACTGCTCGCTCTGAAATTTACGGGCGCGATAGCGCAGCGCGAACCGATCCATTCGATCGATTTGACCGGCGAACAGACGATCCTGGGGCTTACTGAAAACCAACTTGCTGTCGAGCAGAACTTCGCGCAACGTCACATTGGTCTCTTCGGTATCCAGGCGGGTGCCGACATAAACAAGCAGGCCATTTTCTTCTTTTACTTCATCGATATGTAGCTGCCAGCCTTCATGGCTTGTAATCGTATCGCCAGGGTTGAACATGACGCGGGTCACGGGAGAATCACTGCGCGCATACAGGCGGTTTTCTCCCGTGGACGGGAAAAGTAAGGTGACGGTTCGCGCATCCATCGCAACAACGGTTCCAAGTCCCAGCTCGCTTTCTGTATCGCTGATCCAGCGTTGACCAAGTGTAAAAGGCATATGTGTTCGGCTCTATATCTTTAATTGCAGGCATTACTCGCCATTCCCAGGCGACAGCACTGGATAATTGCGAGTATACGACCCCGCTACCAGGCTAATGTGGTAGTGGCGTTAATTAGGTCCAGGAATGGAAAGGGCGCTATGGTACTGGAAGGCGGCGCTTTCGTCACGCGTCAAAATAACCCCAGTTGCCCGGTCAGTAGTGTAGCAAAATTATCTTCAACGAAGGGAAGAATTCCTTCCGCCACGGGTTGTAGCTGGCGGGTAAGATAGTGTTCGTAATCCAGCGGCGACTGCTGGTAATCCACGGGCTCGGGGCCGTTAACAGTCCAGACATATTTTATGGCGCCGCGATTCTGATACTGCGCCGGACGACCCTGCTTCAGGTTTTGTTCATCCGCCAGCCGGGCGGCGCGAACGTGCGGCGGAACGTTACGTTGGTACTCATGTAAAGGGCGACGCAGACGCTTACGATAAACCAGCTGTGCGTCCAGTTCGCCCGCCATCAGTTTATCGATAGTCTCACGCACATAGTCTTGATAAGGTTCATTGCGAAAAACACGCAGATACAGCTCCTGTTGAAAGCGCTGCGCCAGCGGCGTCCAGTCGGTCCGCACCGTTTCCAGACCTTTAAATACCATGCGCTGGCTGTCGCCTTCCTGAATCAGGCCCGCGTAGCGTTTTTTACTGCCAGTATCCGCGCCGCGGATGGTCGGCATCAGAAAACGGCAAAAGTGGGTTTCAAACTCCAGCTCCAGCGCGCTGGTCAAATTTTGCTGTTGTAACGTCTGCGCCCACCATTCGTTCACGTGACGCACCAGCCTGTGCCCGATTTCCGCCGCATCGGCTTCTGAATGCGCGCGCCGGAGCCAGACGAAAGTGGAATCGGTATCGCCATAAATCACGTCATAACCCTGCGCCTCAATCAGCGCTTTGGTCTGGCGCATAATCGCATGACCGCGCATGGTGATTGACGACGCCAGACGGGGATCGAAAAAGCGACAGGCCGTGGTGCCGAGTACGCCATAAAAGGCGTTCATAATGATTTTAAGCGCCTGCGAGAGCGGTTTATTGCCCTGACGTTTGGCTTCATCGCGCCCGTGCCAGATTTGGCTAACAATTTCCGGCAGGCAGTGCTTTTCTCGTGAAAACCAGGCGTCAAGGAAACCTTCGGTACTGTGTTTCGGATCCGGCTGCGCCATGCCTTCGACCAGCCCGACGGGATCAATCAAAAACGTGCGGATAATCGACGGGTACAGGCTTTTATAATCCAGCACCAGTACTGAATCGTATAATCCGGGTTGTGAATCCATTACGTAGCCGCCGGGACTTGCCAGCGGCGGCACTTCGCCGAGATTGGGCGCGACATAGCCGGCGCGGTGCATTCGCGGAAAGTAAAGATGCCCGAATGCGGCGACTGAACCGCCGTGGCGATCGACCGGCAGGCCGTTGATCGTCGCGCGTTCCAGCAAAAACGGCATGATCTCGGTTTTATGGAAAATGCGCGTGACCAGCTCGCAGTCTTTCAGGTTGTAGGTGGCGAGGGCGGGTTTATCCTGGGCAAAGCGGCGATCGATCTCATCCATACGATCCCAGGGATTATCAATGGATTTTCCTTCGCCGAGCAGTTCCTGCGAGACGGCTTCCAGCGAAAAAGACGAAAAATTCCAGAACGCGGATTTAAGCGCGTCGATACCATCGATAATGACTCGCCCTCTGGCCTGGGCGAAAAAAACGCCGTTTTTGAAGCCATGTTCGCGCCACTCCAGTTCGCTATTGTCTCGACCCAGCCGTAAAGGGATACGGTAGCGTTCGGCATGTTTTTGCAGCATACGCAGGTCGAACTGCACCACGTTCCAGCCGATGATGACGTCAGGATCATGTTCGGCAAACCAGGCGTTGAGTTTTTCCAGCAACTGCGGGCGGCTGGCGACATACACAAGCTCGAAGTCCAGTTGGCGGTCATCGCCATTCGCCGGGCCCAGCATATAAACGGTACGCTGGCCGCATCCTTCCAGACCAATGCAATACAGTTCGCCGTGTCGCGTGGTTTCGATATCCAGCGAGACCCATTTTAGCGGCGGTCGATAGTCGGGGTGGGGTTTAAGACGCGCATTGCGGATAACGCCGTTGCGCATCTCGCCGTCTACCCAAACGGGCGACGTAATAAAACGCTCCATCAGGTAACGTTCCGGCGGGCGTACATCCGCTTCATAAACGGTGACGCCGTTTTCGCGCAGCAGTTTCTCCATCCGCATAAGCTGGCGGTGAGTACGGCAATACAGACCGGATACCGGCTGACGATGAAAGTCTCGCAGCTGGAGCTGCGTCAGGCGATAGTCTTTTTCCGCCTGTAGCAGCGAGGCGGCGCGGGAGGTCTGGCTGGTCGGAATAAACGCCACGGACTCTTGCGGCGCCAGCGTTGCCTGCACAGGGCCGTTGTCTGTCGCCAGCCAGAAAGAGACCTCCGTCCCTTGCGGCGTATCCCGCCAGTGCCGGGTTAAAATGAAACCTGCCTGCGCCACGATGATTACCTGTCTAAAAAATTCACGCTAATTATAACCTGTTTTAGGGGGTAATACTGTTATTTTGTACAGGCATATAACGTAAAAACCGATATCCGCTGTAATAAAAAGTTTCTCGCAGTAAGAAGCGGGTTTGCGCCCACCAGGATTTATAGCGGGTGGATCGCGTGGGTGATGAGCGGCTATCGATACCATTATCCTGAGCGATAGTTTTCAGACGCAGCATATGCAGCGGATCGCTGACCAGTAACGCTGTGCGCCATTGTTGTTGTCGCAGTATCTGTTTTGCGTAACGAATATTTTCGCGCGTCACGGTAGAGCGCTCTTCAATAAAAATTGCCTTAGCCGGAATCCCTTTTTCCTGAACGTATTGACGGGCTATCGCCGCGTCGGAAACTGTTGCGCCAGCGCCGTAGCCGCCGGTTAATACCAACGCACGGACAATGTGTTGTTGGTAAAGCCAGATGGCATGATCCAGTCTGGCCTGAAAAACGGGAGAAGGCGTTTTTCCGCTAACGCCTGCTCCTGCGACAATCGCGCAGTCAGCTACGCGCGTCTGGTTTTGCTGACTGAACTGATAAATAGCGATGGCATTATGGATAAACACCGTAGCCATAATGAGAATTATGCCTGCCGCGATTCTGATGATGTAGCGATATTTCATGAATGAGTTCGTTCCCCGTGACGGGTGTAATGGATATTTTAACGATAAAATGGCTTTTAGCGTCAGATATTTTTGCTGACGTATATTTATCAATATATACCCAAAATAATTCGAGTTGCTTAAAGGCGGCAAGGGAGTGAGTGCCCAGGAGCATAGATAACTATGTGACTGGGGTGAGCGACAAATCTGCCGGGAGCAGATTTGAACGTCGCGTGCGACGGCCCGTCAGGGCAAGGCCCATGGATGGGCCGAGTAATCCGTAGCCAACACATAAGCAACTCGAAGTATGAAGGGTATAATGATGCTGGTGTAGACAGCAGATATAATTATCCTATAACTGCTAATTTTGAATCATGTTTATTTACAGTTTTTACCCATGTATTAGCTGTTTTGTGTCAAGTCTGTTTTCATACATTCAGTATTTTTCAGAAAGGCGCTTGTTCGAATCTGTTACTTATTTCTCGGATTAACAAAAAAGCGATATTTTTTTGTTTGTTTTACTTAATGAAAAGTGTAACAATTTCATTTGGAACATCCGCACCGTCAGGTAGAAATATAATATTCCAATTGGCCGCTATGGTTAAATAAAAATGGATTACAGTGCGAATTCGTCGGGAACTCTCTGCATAATTTAATTTTTATTTTAGAATATAATTTTATTTTGACTTTCGGGTGCGGGTGTTTTTATCAAAATTTGTGGTATTCGGGAATGATCTTTTATGAATGTGAGTATGCAGGCGCGTCTGGTAGGGAGCGACCGTTATCTTTTCGTCAATACTCAACGCGCTAACCCTTCCATAAAAACCGTGAGTCGATTTTTTGAGTATAAAACATGGACAGAACAAATTTGGCGTACCGAGATTATTGAAAACGGCAATGCTTTTTTTCACTGGCAAGGACACGACAGAAAAAACGGACATCGGGATACCATTATTAACTATCTGTTAAATGGGCAACGCTGGCAGTCAACAATCGAAGATTATATTTTCTTCCATGCGCTGGAAGGAAAAGCGTGGCAGGGACATTATGATAATATTATTGAATATGTGAGTTCTGATCATTACGTCTATCAAAGCGCATTTGCTGAATATATCACCGACCAGACTCATCAACGCGCCCCCCATGGGACGCGTTTTTAGAGGCATTACTGCCCGTAATAGGCTTTTGCGCCGTGTTTGCGTAAATAGTGTTTATCCAGCAGGGATTGCTGCATGTCGGGCAACTGCGGCGCAAGCTGGCGGCAGAAGATCCCCATATAGGCCACTTCTTCCAGCACGATGGCGTTATGCACGGCATCCTCGGCATTTTTACCCCAGGCAAACGGGCCGTGCGAATGGACAAGCACGCCGGGCATTTGAGCGGCGTCAATACCTTGTTTTTCAAAGGCTTCAACAATGACATTGCCCGTTTCCCATTCATACTCGCCATTAATTTCCGCCTCGGTCATTTTGCGAGTGCAGGGAATCGTACCGTAGAAATAGTCGGCATGGGTGGTTCCCGTCGCCGGAATCGGCTGACCCGCCTGCGCCCAGATAGTCGCGTGGCGCGAATGGGTGTGTACGATGCCGCCGATAGTCGGAAATGCCTGGTACAACAGACGGTGGGTTGGCGTATCGGACGACGGTTTCTTATGACCTTCAACGACTTCACCGCTCTCCAGGCTGACCACCACCATATCGTCAGCGGTCATGACGCTATAATCGACGCCGGACGGCTTAATCACCAGTACGCCGCGTTCGCGATCGACGGCGCTGACGTTACCCCAGGTGAGGGTGACCAGGTTGTGTTTTGGCAGCGCCAGATTGGCTTCCAGTACCTGGCGTTTGAGATCTTCTAACATTGTTTTCTCCCTGCCGGATGGCGCTTCGCTTATCCGGCCTACGAGCGACGGTGTGCCGGATGGCGACACAAATGCCTTATTCGGCCTACAGGACCGTAGGCCCGGTAAACGCAGTGCCACCGGGCAATCCGTTTCACCAATTAACGTTTGAACCCGTAATACACCTCGTTCCAGCGCAGCGCGTCCTTAAAGGCCGGCAGACGGGTATCGTTATCAATCACCGCGATTTCGATATCGTGTATTTCTGCGAACTGGCGCATATCGTTCAGATCCAGCGCGTGGCTGAAGACGGTATGGTGCGCGCCGCCAGCCAGAATCCACGCTTCGGAGGCGGTCGGCAGATCCGGCTGCGCCTTCCACAGCGCGTTAGCCACCGGCAGTTTCGGCAGGGAGTGCGGCGTTTTTACGGTGTCAATGCAGTTGACCAGCAGGCGATAACGATCTCCGAGGTCGATCAGGCTGGCGACGATCGCCGGGCCGGTTTGGGTATTGAAAATCAAACGCGCCGGATCTTCCTTGCCGCCAATGCCGAGGTGCTGGACGTCGAGGATCGGTTTCTCTTCCACCGCGATGGAGGGACACACCTCCAGCATGTGCGAGCCGAGCACCAGATCGTTGCCTTTCTCGAAGTGGTAGGTGTAATCCTCCATAAATGAGGTGCCGCCCTGCAGACCGGTTGACATCACTTTCATAATGCGAAGCAGAGCGGCGGTTTTCCAGTCGCCTTCGCCCGCAAAGCCGTAGCCTTGCTGCATCAGACGCTGTACGGCCAGACCCGGAAGCTGTTTCAGACCGTGTAAATCTTCAAAGGTAGTAGTGAATGCGTGGAAGCCGCCCTGTTCCAGGAAACGCTTCATACCGAGTTCAATACGCGCCGCCTCCCGCACGTTCTGGCGTTTATCGCCGTGGATTTGGGTGGCGGGCGTCAGGGTATAGCTGCTTTCATACTCGTCAATCAGAGCGTTGATATCGCCGTCGCCGATAGAATTCACCACCTGCACCAGATCGCCGACCGCCCAGGTATTGACCGAAAAGCCAAATTTGATTTGCGCGGCCACTTTATCACCGTCAGTCACTGCGACTTCACGCATATTGTCGCCGAAGCGGCAGACTTTTAGCTGGCGAGTATCCTGTTTAGAGACCGCCTGGCGCATCCAGGCGCCGATACGCGTATGGGCCTCTTTATCCTGCCAGTGACCGGTGACGACCGCGTGCTGCTGGCGCATCCGCGCGCCGATGAAGCCGAACTCGCGACCGCCGTGCGCAGTCTGGTTCAGGTTCATAAAGTCCATATCGATGCTGTCCCACGGCAGGACGGCGTTAAATTGGGTATGGAATTGCAGTAGTGGTTTGTTAAGGATACTCAGCCCGTTGATCCACATTTTGGCCGGGGAGAAGGTGTGCAGCCAGACCACCAGCCCTGCGCAGCGATCGTCATAATTGGCGTCACGACAAATGGCGGTAATCTCATCCGGCGAGGTGCCCAGCGGTTTTAATACCAGTTTACATGGCAGTTTGGCTTCGGTATTCAGTGCGTTGACCACATGCTCGGCATGTTGGGTGACCTGACGCAGGGTTTCTGCGCCATACAAATGCTGGCTGCCAATCACAAACCATACTTCATAATTATCAAAAATCGTCATTGTCGTGTCCTTAATGAGTCAGGATTGCCTGATTGGCCGGGGTCGTTGGCGCCGGCGCGGCAGTCGGAAGATAATGTTGTTCTGCGCTTAGCGCCCACTGTTGGTAGCGGCGGTAAAGCTGTTCGAAGCGTTGCGCCTGTTCAGGGTGGGGACGCAGAGTACGTTCTACCGCGCTCGCCATGCTTTGCTGGGCGGCAGGAATATCGGCATGGACTTTCGCAGCGACGGCGGCAAAGATAGCGGCGCCTAATGCGCAACACTGGTCGGAAGCGACGATCTGCAACGGACGATTCAGTACGTCGCAGCAGACCTGCATAATGACCTGATTTTTACGGGCGATGCCGCCAAGCGCCATCACGTTATTGACCGCGATACCTTGATCGGTAAAACACTCCTGAATGGCGCGCGCGCCGAAGGCGGTCGAGGCGACCAGACCGCCAAACAGCGCTGGCGCGTCGGTGGCGAGATTGAGATCGGTAATGACGCCTTTCAGACGCTGATTAGCATTGGGCGTGCGGCGACCGTTAAACCAGTCGAGCACCACCGGCAGGTGATCCAGGGACGGATTTTTCGCCCAGGCGTCGGTGAGCGCTGGCAGTAGCTGCTTCTGGCTGGCGTTAATCTGGGTTTTCAGTTCCGGGTGCTGCGCGGCAAGTTGTTCCAGCGGCCAGCTCAACACGCGGCTAAACCAGGCGTAGATGTCGCCGAAAGCGGACTGGCCCGCTTCCAGACCGATAAAGTTCGGCACCACGCTGCCGTCAACCTGACCGCAAATGCCTTTCACGGCGCGATCCCCGACGCTCTGTTTATCCGCAATCAGAATGTCGCAGGTAGACGTGCCGATGACTTTTACCAGCGTATTGGGCTGTGCGCCCGCGCCGACCGCGCCCATGTGACAGTCGAACGCGCCGCCGGAAATCACCACGCTTTCCGGCAAGCCGAGGCGCTGCGCCCATTCGGCGCACAGGGTGCCCACGGGCAGATCGGCGGTGAAGGTTTCGCTAAATAACGGGTAGCGCAGATGACGGTTAATGCACGGATCGAGTTCATCAAAGAAGCTCGCGGGCGGCAGACCGCCCCAGCTTTCATGCCACAGTGTTTTGTGCCCGGCGCTGCAGCGGCCACGGCGGATATCTTGCGGGCGAGTGGTGCCGGAAAGCAGCGCCGGCACCCAGTCACACAGTTCAATCCACGAGACGGCGGCCTGCGCGACGGCGCTATCCTGACGGGTGACGTGCAGAATCTTCGCCCAGAACCATTCGCTGGAGTAAATGCCGCCAATATAGCGGGAGTAGTCGACCTTACCTGGCTTATGGCACAGACGAGTGATTTCGTCGGCCTCTTCCACGGCGGTGTGATCTTTCCACAGCACAAACATCGCATTCGGGTTCTCGGCGAACTCCGGACGCAGCGCCAGGACGTTACCGTCGGCGTCAATCGGCGCTGGCGTAGAACCGGTGCTGTCAACGCCAATGCCAACGACATTTGCGCGTTGCGCGGCGCTTAATTGTGCCAGAACGGCTTTCAGCGCGGCCTCCATTGACTCCATGTAGTCGCGCGGATGATGACGGAACTGGTTGTTCGGGCCGTCGCAATAACGGCCTTCTTGCCAGCGCGGATACCACTCTACGCTGGTGGCGATCTCGTCGCCGGTGGCGCAGTCCACTGCCAGAGCGCGCACTGAATCACTGCCAAAATCGAGGCCAATTGCAATTGCCATCGTCTTACTCCATCCAGAAAAACAGGTATGGAGAAACAGTAGAGAGTCGCGGCAAAAACCGTCAGGCAGGATCCGCTAATCTTATGGACAAAAATGCTAATGCTTTGCAAAGTGTGACGCTGTGCAAATATTCAATGTGGACATTCCAGCCATAGTTATAGACACTTCTGTTACTTAATTTTATCGCCTGAACTGTACGCTTTTGTTACAAAGCGCTTTTCACAAGCGGGGTTGATACGTGCTTTCATCAAGCGCAAGGTCTTGCGGAGACGTAAGCACTGTCGTCCTGGTCAATATGGACAATTTGTTTCTTCTCTGAACATCGGGGGGTAGAGAAATCATGGCTGAAACGCAAAATGATCCGCTATTGCCGGGATATTCATTTAATGCCCATCTGGTCGCCGGACTGACGCCAATTGAAGCGAATGGATATCTGGATTTTTTTATCGATCGTCCATTGGGCATGAAGGGATATATTCTTAACCTGACCATCCGCGGAGAGGGCGTCATTAATAATAATGGCGAGCAGTTTGTGTGTCGGCCAGGCGATATATTATTGTTTCCGCCGGGCGAGATTCATCACTATGGACGGCATCCGGACGCCAGCGAGTGGTATCACCAGTGGGTTTATTTCCGGCCTCGCGCCTACTGGCAGGAGTGGCTGACCTGGCCGACAATCTTTGCCCAGACAGGATTTTTCCGCCCGGACGAGGCGCGCCAGCCGCATTTCAGCGAACTGTTCGGGCAGATCATCAGCGCCGGGCAAGGGGAAGGTCGCTATTCTGAGCTACTGGCGATCAATCTGCTGGAGCAGCTGTTGCTCAGACGTATGGCGGTAATTAATGAGTCGTTGCATCCGCCGATGGATAGCCGTGTGCGCGATGCCTGCCAGTATATCAGCGACCATCTCGCGGACAGTCATTTTGATATCGCCAGCGTCGCCCAGCATGTCTGCCTGTCGCCCTCCCGGTTATCGCATCTGTTCCGCCAGCAGTTAGGCATTAGCGTATTGAGCTGGCGCGAAGATCAGCGTATCAGCCAGGCGAAACTTCTGCTTAGCACTACGCGAATGCCGATAGCGTCCGTTGGGCGCAATGTTGGATTTGACGATCAGCTCTATTTTTCGCGGGTATTTAAAAAATGCACCGGGGCAAGTCCTAGCGAGTTCAGGGCCGGATGTGAATAAAAAGTGAATGATGTGTCCACAAAGATGTCATAAGCCGTAACTATTCGGATAATTGACGGCTTGACGAAGGGGGACGGGGTAAGCAGAATCCCTGCTTCATCACGCTGACGGACACACTATGCAAGCACTGCTGGAACACTTTATCACCCAATCCACTCTGTATTCGCTTATCGCCGTGTTGCTGGTCGCCTTCCTGGAATCGCTGGCGCTGGTGGGGTTGATTTTACCCGGCACGGTACTGATGGCGGGGCTGGGCGCGCTTATCGGCAGCGGCGAGCTCAATTTTTGGCATGCCTGGCTGGTGGGTATTATCGGCTGTCTGATGGGCGACTGGATTTCGTTCTGGCTGGGGTGGCGCTTTAAAAAGCCGCTACACCGCTGGTCTTTTATGAAAAAGAACAAGTCGCTGCTGGATAAAACCGAACACGCGCTGCATCAGCACAGTATGTTCACGATCCTGGTCGGACGTTTTGTCGGTCCGACGAGGCCGCTGGTGCCGATGGTGGCAGGGATGCTGGATCTTCCCGTGGCGAAATTTATTGGGCCGAACTTGATTGGCTGTTTGCTGTGGCCGCCGTTTTATTTCCTGCCGGGCATTCTGGCGGGAGCGGCAATCGATATTCCTTCCGATATGCAGAGCGGAGATTTCAAATGGCTGCTGCTGGCGACGGCGTTGCTGCTGTGGGTCGGAGGCTGGCTATGCTGGCGGCTGTGGCGCAGCGGCAAAGCGGCAGTCGATCGTTTAACCGCGTATTTCCCCCGCAGCCGTTTGCTGTATCTGGCGCCGTTGACGCTCGGGATCGGCGTGGTCGCGCTGGTGGTGCTGGTTCGCCACCCGCTGATGCCGGTATATATCGATATTCTGCGCAAAGTTGTGGGTTACTAACGATTCCTTTGCCGGATGGCGGCTTCGCCTTATCCGGCCTACAAAATATGGGATTTGATGCCCAATAGCGCTGAGGCGCTGGCTTGACCGCTTAGTAGCTCGTCTGTTTTGCCTTGCCACGCAATGCGTCCGTCGGCCACGACGATTGACCGGGGCGCAATTCGCGCCGCATCTTCCACGCTGTGCGAGACCATCAACAGCGTGAGCTGTCGCTCGCGGCAGATATCGCTGACCAACGTCAGCATCTCCTGGCGCAGCGCGGGATCGAGCGCGGAGAACGGTTCATCCAGCAGCAGTACCGGCTGTTCACGTACCAGGCAGCGCGCCAGCGCTACCCGCTGACGCTGGCCGCCGGACAGTTCGCCCGGTAAACGCGTCATCAGACTCTCAATGCCCATCTGACATGCGATAGCGTCCCGTTTTTCCCGCTGGCTGGCGTTGAGCGTTAACCCGGGGTTTAGCCCCAGACCGATATTTTGCTGCACATTCAGGTGGCTGAATAAATTATTCTCCTGAAACAGCATTGAGACCGGACGGCGTGAGGGCGGCGTAAGCGTATGATCGTCACCGGCAATCAGTAACGTACCGCTGGCAGGCGCAAGAAAACCGGCAATTAAATTCAACAACGTGCTTTTCCCCGCGCCGCTGGGGCCAAGAATCGCCACCTGCTCGCCGCGTTCTACCGCCAGCGTAAAACGCATCGGCAAATGATGGTAAAGCCAGGTGATATCAATCAGTTTTAGCATGTCGGCCCGGTAGTTTCTCTATGAGGGTAAATAACGTAAAGCAGAGCAGCAGCAGTATCAGCGCGGTCACCGCGCCGTCCTGGCTGCGGTAGGAGCCGATCTGCTGATACAGATAAAACGGCAGCGTGCGGAAATTGTCATTGCCGAAAAGCGCGACGACGCCAAAATCACCGATAGAAAGTACGCAGGCAAACGCCAGCGCCTGCGCCAGCGGACGTTTCAGCGCCCGCAGTTCCACGACCTTTAACCGCGACCAGCCTTCAATTCCTAATGACTGGCACAGCATTCCATAACGGGCGGTAATATCGCGCATTGGGTTTTCCAGGACTTTTAGCGCGTAGGGGATTGCCATCAGCGCATTGGTGAAAATCACGATGCCGTCGGCGGATTCCGGTAAGCCAACGCTGTTATTGAGCAGTAAAAAGAAGCCTGTCGCCAGCACGATCCCCGGCATCGCGAGGATCAACATTCCGCTGAGTTCCAGCGTTTGTCCGGCGAAGACTTGCTGGCGTTGGCGTAGCTCGCGGCTACTCCACAGTAGCATCATGGTCAGCACCACACACAGAACGCCCGCCGCCAGCGCAATGCGTAGCGATGTCCAGACAGCCTGCCACAGAATGGGTTGCGCCAGCACCTCCGGCAGGCTGCGGTTGACGCCATCGACCACCACGGCGACCAGCGGCGGAAGCAGCAGCAGCAGCGCCAGCACGATTAATAAGGCGTCCGTCAGACGGCTGTGGAGACGATCATCAGGATCGCGCCAACCCTGCGTCAGCGTCATCCCCGGCGCAATCGCTTTGCTCAGCCGTTGGCTTAGCAGTACCAGCGCCAGGCAGCAGACCATCTGGATTAATGCCAGCATCGCCGCGCGGGCGGGATCGTAGTCATAACTGAGCGCCTGAAAGATAGCCAGCTCGATAGTGGTGGCCTGCGGGCCGCCGCCGAGCGACAGGACCGTTGCGAAACTGGCGAAGCAGAGCATAAAAATCAGCGCCGCGACGGGCGGAATTTGGCGGCGCAGCCACGGCCATTCGACAAAGCGGAAAAAATGCCAGCCGCGCATACCGAGCTGGGCGGCGAGCTGGCGCTGCTCGCCGGGAATGCTTTCCAAAGATTGCAGCAACAAACGGCTCGCCATTGGCAGGTTAAAAAAGACGTGCGCCAGTAAAATGCCCTGCAAGCCGTAGGGGGAGAATGTCCACTGAAGCCCCAGCATCTGCCACAGCGAGGCCAGCCAGCCCTGACGGCCATACACGCTAAGAATGCCGAACACGGCAACCAGTACCGGCAGAATCAGCGTCATGGCGCACAGACGCAGCAGCGCCAGACGTCCAGGAAAACGGCGTCGATAAAGCGCGCGGGCGAGAAAAACCGCCGGGACCACAGACAGCACTGCGGACAGAAACGCCTGCCAGAATGAGAAGCGCACCACATGCCACAGGTAGCTATCCCGCCAGATTGTCGACCACGCGCCCGACGGCGCGTTCAGCCAAAGCGCCAGAAAGGCCGCCAGCGAGACGGTTATCATCAGCGCGGCGGCGCACAGCCCCGGAATCAGCCAGCCGGGAATTAACGGCTGACGGCGCGTTGCCATTCGCTAATCCATGCCTGGCGTTGTGCTGCCACCTGTTGCGGCGTGAATTCCAGCGTTGTGGCGGGTTTGGCCAATGATTCAAACCCTGCGGGTAAGGCGACGTCCGCTACCGGGTACATCCAGTTGCCGGTGGGTATGGCGTTCTGAAACGCCGGAGAAACCATAAATTTGAGGAATTTCTCCGCCAGTTCCGGCTGCTTACTGGCGACGGTACGCGCCGCGACTTCTACCTGTAAGTAATGGCCTTCGCTGAAGTTCGCGGCGGCGTAATTGTCCTTCTTCTCTTCAATAATGTGATACGCCGGAGAGGTGGTGTAACTGAGCACCAAATCGCTTTCACCTTTCAGAAATAAACCGTAGGCCTCGCTCCAGCCTTTCGTCACCGTCACCGTTTTGGCCGCCAGTTTTTGCCAGGCCTGCGGCGCGTTATCGCCATAGACTTTGCGCATCCACAGTAACAGCCCCAGCCCTGGCGTACTGGTACGCGGGTCCTGATAAATCACCCGCCATTTTTGATCGCTCTCGACCAGTTCTTTCAGGCTTTTCGGCGGATTTTTCAGCTTGCTTTTATCGTAGACAAAGGCGAAATAGCCGTAATCGAACGGCACAAATGTGTCGTTTTTCCAGCCGCCGGGCACCTTGACCGCCTCATTCGCCACGCCGCTTTTGGCAAAGAGTTTAGTTTGCGTGGCCGCTTCCAGCAGATTATTGTCCAGCCCCAACACCACATCGGCTTTGCTGTTCTTCCCCTCCATCCGCAGGCGGTTGAGCAGTGAAACGCCATCCTCCAGCGCTACCAGTTTCAGCTCGCAGTTGCAATCGGCTTCAAACGCTTTTTTCACCGCCGGGCCTGGCCCCCAGTCGGCGGCGAACGAGTCGTAGGTATAGACGGTGAGAACGGGTTTGGCGAAAGCAGGCGCCGCGCACAGGAGTAAAAGCGGAAGATATTTTTTTAACACTTTGCACCTCAGTTAAAGAGTGGCAAAGGACTTGAGAGGTAGCCTCAAATCCCTTCGCCGGCATTATCCGGATCAGGTTCGACGGGTATTTTCTCAGCGCGCGCATGAGCGCGGCACCCCGTTGAGTTCGGCGTTAGTGTAGTGATTTTGTTGCCGGGCAGCAATCAAGAGCTGGCGTTAAGGATCTGGCGGCGCAAACCACGCCGATTTAAAATCAAACCAGCCGAGGGTATTCATGCGCAGCCCGCGCATACTGCGTTGTCCCTGGATAATCAGCCAGTGGTGGATCAACGGCACAATCGCTTTGTTGGTCAGCAGCTGCTGGCACCAGTTCGCCAGGTTCATCTCGCCAGCGCGCCACTGCGCGGCGTCGCCCTGCCAGTCGCGCGGAATGCAGTTCTGCAAGAGCGGTACTTCGCACAGGTGCGCGAACAGCGAGAAATCCAGCGGTAGCGTAAAGTTAGCGCTATTGAGCCAGATATCGCTTTCGATGTCGCCGGCGTGCCATTGATCGTAGTCGATCTCCTGAATATGCAGATGCACCTGATGTTCAGCCAGAAGCGCGCTCATGATACGGGCGATAACCCGGTGCTCAATGTGTTCGCGATAGAAGGTCAGCGTGAGGGTTTCCAGCCCGGCGGGTTTTTCGCCCGGGCCTGGACGGGCGTGATGCCAGCGCGGTAAAAGCCCATAGGCCGGGAACCAGAGCTGCTGTAGCGGTTCATCGGCATGATAGAGTAAATTGGTGGGGGAGAGGACGTGGCTTACCCATTCTCTGACCTGCGGATGCGCGCCGCGCGGCGTCCTGGCGTCGAATAGCAGGTAATAGCACCCCTCTTCCAGTCGGCTTTCTATCGCTTTTTCACCGCCTTGTATCGGCCCTTCCAGCATCAAGCCGCAGGCCGGTTCTTCACTGATATCCGGCAGTACCCAGACGTTCACTTCGTCTATCAACGCCCGGTAGCCGAAGTAATCATCAAAGGCGAGTATCTTGAGCTGGTTTGGCGTATTACGCCGCACGGCATAAGGCCCGGTGCCGATAGGGTGGCTGGCGAAATTAGCCAGCGTTTCCCACTCCCGCGGCAAAATCATCGCCGGGACCTGGCCCAGCAGCCACGGCAACCAGCGATCCGGCTGGGAAAGATGAATATCCAGCGTCCACGCGGTAGGGGAGTCTATCTTTTTGATGTGCGAGTAAAGCGGAAGCGTATTGATACGCGTCAGCGAGGCGATGACATCTTCCATCTCCAGCTCGCGGCCATGATGAAAATGAATGCCGGGGCGCAGGTAGAAGCGCCACAGTAAAGGGGAAATTTGCTGCCAGTGGTGCGCAATGTCCGCTTCCAGTTCCCCGTTTTCCTCATTTACCCGCGTGAGCGAACTGAAAATTTGCCGGGCAATATGGGTTTCCGAGCGACGTAATGCGGTTCCCGGCAGGAGATTGTGCATCGGACGATAGTAAAGAACCCGCAGAATATGCCGCCCCTGGCGGAAGCTGCGTCCCAGATGGGAAATCAGCATTTGCCTGACAGCGCTTTTATCGCCGACCAGTTGTACCAGTTGATCGATTCGATCTTGTTCCAGCAGGTCTTCCGCCCGCTGCTGTTGCAGCGCCAGTCCGGTATACAGGAACGTCAGACGCGAACGCTTTCCGCGTCCAACCTCGGCTTCCCATGTTAGCCAACCGCGCGCCTGCATCGTATTTAGCAGCGTACGCATATGGCGACGCGAACAGTTCAGCAGATCCGCCAGCTCATTAAGCGTGGTGTCTTGCGTTTTACCGTCACAACATTGCCAGAGACGGATAAATTGTTGTTGCAGGCGACCTGAGGGCATAAAAGGGGAACTCCGATGAAAAACTCAGCAATTTTATTATCCCTATATTAGGCCAATAATATCTTTCGATGAAGCAAGAGGAAGAGGTCACTATGCGCCAGTTCTGGTTGAGATATTTTGCCGCGACGGAAAAAACGTCCTGGCTGGCTTGCCTGAGCGCGCCGCAGCGCTTAAAAATGCTCGCGGAACTGATGCAGTGGGAGGCGACCGATTGAAGCCAATTGCAGACATCATGTGTGACTGAGTATTGGTGTAGGCGATAGCCTAAAATCACCCGCCAGCAGATAATATCTGCTGGCTTTTTTTATTTCGGCTGTTTCTGGATGACGATGATGGGACGGCGTCTCAACGGGATTTATACGGCGGTTTCTGTGGTCACGCGGGGGGACCGGGCGAGTAAAAGACGTATAAAAAATGCCGGAATATCCCCGGCATGAGCGACTGATGAGTAACCCGGAGCTTGATGGCGCTACGCTTATCAGGCCTACAGGATATAGTGGCAACCTGGTGATATTGCATAACCTGTAGGCCCGGTAAGACATCAAGGGTTACCGCATAAATGCCGGTTGTTTATTTTCGTAGGCGGCAATCGCGTCTTCGTGCTGCAGCGTCAGCCCAATGCTGTCCAGACCGTTCAACATGCAGTGGCGGCGGAAGTCGTCGATTTTAAAGCTGTAGGTTTTATCGCCTGCTTTTACCACCTGTGCTTCCAGATCCACTTCAAATTTAATGCCCGGATTGGCTTTCACCAGAGCAAACAGCTCATCGACCTGTGCGTCGCTCAGGGTTACCGGCAGCAGTTGGTTGTTAAAGCTGTTGCCGTAGAAAATGTCGGCGAAGCTTGGCGCGATCACCACTTTAAAGCCGTAATCGGTCAGCGCCCACGGCGCGTGTTCGCGCGACGAGCCGCAGCCAAAGTTTTCTCGCGCCAACAGAATCGACGCGCCTTGATATTCCGGAAAGTTCAACACGAATTCCGGATTTGGCTGTTGGCCCTTTTCGTCCAGGAAGCGCCAGTCGTTAAACAGATGGGCGCCAAAACCGGTGCGCGTAACCTTCTGCAAAAACTGTTTAGGGATAATTGCATCGGTATCGACGTTGGCGGCATCCAGTGGGACAACCAGGCCGGTATGCTGGGTAAATTTCTCTGCCATGGTAGTTTCCTTATTTGATGCTGCGAATGTCGGCGAAGTGGCCGGTAACGGCGGCAGCGGCGGCCATCGCCGGGCTGACTAAATGCGTGCGACCCCCGCGGCCCTGACGGCCTTCAAAGTTACGGTTGCTGGTGGATGCGCAGCGCTCGCCCGGGTTCAGGCGGTCATTATTCATGGCCAGGCACATGGAACAGCCTGGTAAGCGCCATTCAAATCCTGCTTCGATAAAGATCTTGTCCAGACCTTCCGCTTCCGCCTGCGCTTTCACCGGACCTGAACCCGGCACCACCAGCGCCTGCACGCCAGGCGCAACTTTGCGCCCTTTGGCGACTTCCGCCGCCGCGCGCAAATCTTCAATACGCGAATTGGTACAAGAGCCGATAAAGACTTTATCGATAGCAACGTCCGTTAACGGTACGCCCGGCTGTAAGCCCATATAAGCCAGCGCTTTTTCGGCGCTGGCGCGCTCAACCGGATCGCTAAAAGAGGCGGGATCGGGGATGATGTCGGTGACGGAAATCACCTGGCCCGGATTCGTGCCCCAGGTCACCTGCGGCGCGATCTCTTCTGCTCGCAGGGTGACGACAGTATCAAAGGTCGCGCCGTCATCGGTTTTCAGCGTTTTCCAGTACTCGACGGCTTCGTCAAAATCGCGGCCCTTCGGTGCGTGTAAACGTCCTTTTACGTAGTTGAAAGTGGTTTCATCCGGGGCGACCAGACCGGCTTTGGCGCCCATCTCAATCGCCATATTGCACAGCGTCATGCGGCCTTCCATACTCAGCGCGCGGATCGCGTCGCCGCAAAATTCAACCACGTGCCCGGTGCCGCCGGCGCTGCCGGTTTTACCGATGATCGCCAGCACGATGTCTTTGGCGGTAATGCCCGGCGCGGCGTTGCCCGTGACTTCAATCTTCATGGTTTTAGCGCGCCCCTGTTTCAGGGTTTGCGTCGCCAGTACATGTTCTACCTCAGAAGTGCCGATGCCGAAGGCCAGCGCGCCAAACGCGCCGTGGGTGGCGGTGTGGGAGTCGCCGCAGACGATGGTCATGCCCGGCAGGGTGATGCCTTGTTCCGGCCCCATCACATGGACGATGCCCTGATACGGGTGATTCAGGTCATACAGCTCGACGCCGAATTCGTTACAGTTCTTAATCAGCTCCTGCATCTGGATACGCGCCATTTCACCGGAAGCATTAATGTCTTTAGTCTGCGTCGAGACGTTGTGATCCATCGTGGCGAAGGTTTTCCCTGGCTGACGTACCGGACGATGGTGCGCGCGCAGACCGTCAAACGCCTGCGGAGAGGTGACTTCATGCACCAGGTGGCGGTCGATGTACAGCAGCGGCGTTTCGTTTGGCGCCTCAAAGACCACGTGGGCATCAAATAATTTTTCGTATAACGTTTTGGCCATGATTACACCCCTTCTGCGACATAGCGGGCGATAATATCGCCCATCTCATCGGTACTGACTGCGGCAGCGCCCCTGGCTAAATCGCCGGTGCGAACGCCCTCTTCTAATGCGCGATTGATCGCCTGTTCAATGGCCGTTGCCGCATCGTTGGCATCCAGGCTGTAGCGCAGCAGCAGCGCCAGCGACAGGATCTGCGCAATTGGGTTGGCGATATTTTTCCCGGCGATATCCGGCGCGGAGCCGCCAGCCGGTTCATACAGGCCAAACCCTTGCTCGTTCAGGCTGGCGGAGGGCAACATCCCCATTGAGCCGGTGATCATGGCGCATTCGTCGGACAGAATGTCGCCGAACAGGTTAGAGCACAGCAGTACGTCAAACTGTGACGGGTCTTTAATCAACTGCATGGTGGCGTTATCGATATACATGTGCGCGAGTTCCACATCGGGATACGTTTTCGCGACATCATTGACGATTTCACGCCACAGGATAGAGCTTTGCAGTACGTTGGCTTTATCAATAGAGGTGACTTTACGGCGGCGTTTACGCGCCGATTCAAAGGCGATACGGGCAATGCGCTCGATCTCAAAGCGGTGATAAACTTCGGTATCAAAGGCTTTTTCGTACTGACCGCTGCCTTCACGGCCTTTTGGCTGTCCGAAATAGATCCCGCCGGTCAGCTCGCGCACGCACAGGATATCGAAACCGTTAGCGGCGATATCGGCGCGCAACGGGCAAAATGCTTCCAGTCCCTGATACAGTTTCGCCGGACGCAGGTTACTGAATAATTTGAAATGTTTGCGCAGCGGCAGCAGAGCGCCGCGCTCCGGCTGGCTTTCCGGGGGCAAATTTTCCCATTTCGGGCCGCCGACGGAGCCAAACAGAATGGCATCCGCCTGCTCGCACCCTTCAACGGTGGCTTTCGGCAGTGGATGACCATGATTGTCGATAGCAATACCGCCGACGTCATAGCGGCTGGTGGTGATACGCATATCAAAACGGCTGCGTACCGCATCCATAACTTTCAGGGCTTGCGCCATGACTTCCGGGCCGATGCCGTCGCCCGGCAATACGGCAATATGATAGTTCTTCGACATTACACGGTTTCCTTGTTGTTCTCTTTATTTTGAGCTTTGCGTTGCAATTCTTTTTCAACTTCGGCGGCGCGCCAGATATTGTTCAGTACGTGCACCATCGCTTTGGCGGAGGATTCGACGATATCCGTCGCCAGCCCGACGCCGTGGAAGCGGCGACCATGATGGTTCACGACGATATCGACCTGACCCAGCGCGTCTTTGCCCTGGCCTTTGGCGTTCAGGTCGTATTTAACCAACTCAACGTCGTAACCGGTGAGGCGGTTAATCGCCTGATAGATGGCGTCGACCGGGCCGTTGCCGTTCGCCGCCTCGGCCTTGATCTCTTCACCACAGGCCAGCTTCACGGAAGCGGTGGCGATATCGCTGGAGCCGGACTGCACGCTGAAGTAATCCAGACGGAAATGCTCTGGTTCTTCTTGCTGTTTATTAATAAACGCCAGCGCTTCCAGGTCATAGTCGAACACCTGGCCTTTTTTGTCCGCCAGCTTCAGGAACGCGTCGTACAGGTGGTCCATGTTGTAGTCTGTGTCCTTGTAACCCATCTCTTCCATGCGATGTTTCACGGCGGCACGGCCAGAGCGGGAGGTCAGGTTCAGCTGTATCTGGTTCAGACCGATGGACTCTGGCGTCATGATTTCATAGTTTTCGCGGTTCTTGAGGACGCCATCCTGGTGGATGCCGGAAGAGTGGGCGAAAGCGCCGCTGCCGACAATCGCTTTGTTGGCCGGGATCGGCATGTTACAGATCTGGCTGACGGTCTGGCTGGTGCGCCAGATTTCGTGGTGATTGATGTTGGTGTGTACGTTCATGATGTCTTTGCGCACTTTAATCGCCATGATCACTTCTTCCAGTGCGCAGTTACCGGCACGTTCTCCGATACCGTTCATCGCGCCTTCAACCTGACGCGCGCCCGCATGTACTGCCGCCAGCGAGTTGCCTACCGCTATCCCTAAATCGTCGTGGGTATGAACGGAGATGATGGCTTTGTCGATATTGGGGACACGTTCATACAGGCCGGAAATGATTCCCGCGAACTCAAACGGCATGGTATAGCCCACGGTATCGGGAATATTAATGGTTCTCGCGCCGGCGTTTATAGCGGCTTCCACCACGCGCGCCAGATCGTCAACAGGCGTCCGGCCAGCATCTTCGCAGGAGAACTCTACGTCATCAGTGTAATTACGCGCCCGCTTAACCATGTATACCGCGCGTTCGATGACCTCATCCAGCGTGCTGCGCAGCTTGGTGGCGATGTGCATTGGCGAGGTGGCGATAAAAGTATGGATGCGAAACGCGTCGGCGACCTTCAGCGCCTGTGCCGCGACGTCGATGTCTTTTTCTACACAACGCGCCAGGGCGCAAACGCGGCTGTTTTTAATGGTGCGGGCGATGGTTTGGACGGATTCAAAATCACCCGGAGAAGAGACCGGGAAGCCCACTTCCATGACATCAACACCCATGCGCTCAAGGGCCAGGGCAATCTGCAGCTTCTCTTTCGCGCTCAGGCTGGCCTGTAACGCTTGTTCGCCGTCGCGTAAGGTCGTATCAAAAATAATGACTTGCTGGCTCATGATGTGGTCCTTGTCTCCAGGGGCGCCTTGCGTCAGGCATAAAAAAACCCGCGCAACGGCGCGGGTTTTGTTTGACTTCGAGCTGACTTAATGTTGAATGCCGCCCACCGGTCTACCGCGCACAATAAATGCGTTGAGTAGTAGTAGCCCAGTGAAACGAACGATATGTGACATTAATTCAGCTCCAGCGAATGCGTTATGCTTTTAGTGGTACTGGATATGCCGTTTAATGTCAACTCTATTTTCTGTCGCCATTGCATTTTGTTGACGATATCCGGATACGTACTTTAGCTAATTGTGCTGGGCTGCGCGTCCAATAAAGGATAAAAGAACGAGTGGACATTCATACTTTTCATTGTTTGAAATATTTAGGCATTTTTGTTTGCAAATTGGTTAGGGGAATGGCCTGTTAAAGGTATGCTAAAGGTTTGGTTTATCTTTTTGATTTGTTTTATATTTTAACAAATAACCTTGTTTACTTAATGGATAAGGATAAAGTTATTGATAAATTAATGTTAACTTTTTAGCTATTAATAATATAAACATTTAATTGAAACTTAAATGATCATTCACTTGGTGTATGATTGTGTATTCGCCATAGTTATGGTTATATTGCTTGCGTAATTTAAACATTATGAATCGCAATGGTGTGACTCAGGACACATTACGCTTGCGCTGGCATTCTATTTGTCACTGTCAGCGTCTTTATGTTTTCCGAATTTTAACGCTTTCCCTTTTTCTTATTTTATATGCATGGTAAATCATATTTTCAGGAATTATTTCTGCCTTCAGCCAGAAAAAGGGAGTTAAGCGTGACAGTGGAGTTAAATATGCCAGAGGTCAAAACCGAAAAGCCGCATCTTTTAGATATGGGCAAACCACAGCTTCGCATGGTTGATTTGAACCTATTGACCGTGTTCGATGCGGTAATGCAAGAGCAGAATATTACGCGCGCCGCCCACACGCTGGGAATGTCGCAGCCTGCGGTCAGTAACGCCGTAGCGCGTCTGAAGGTTATGTTTAATGACGAACTTTTTGTTCGATATGGACGAGGAATTCAGCCGACTGCCCGTGCATTTCAGTTATTTGGTTCAGTCCGTCAGGCGTTGCAATTGGTGCAAAATGAATTGCCGGGATCGGGGTTTGAGCCGACCAGCAGCGAACGTGTATTCAATCTTTGCGTGTGCAGTCCGCTGGATAATATCCTGACGTCACAGATTTATAATCGTGTAGAAAAAATTGCGCCAAATATTCATGTCGTTTTTAAAGCGTCGTTGAATCAGAATACTGAGCATCAGCTACGCTATCAGGAAACCGAGTTCGTTATTAGTTATGAAGAATTCCGTCGTCCTGAGTTTACCAGCGTACCGCTATTTAAAGATGAAATGGTTTTAGTCGCCAGCCGAAAACACCCGCGTATTAGCGGCCCGCTACTGGAAGGCGATGTTTATAATGAACAACATGCGGTTGTTTCTCTCGATCGTTATGCGTCATTTAGTCAACCGTGGTATGACACGCCGGATAAACAGTCGAGCGTGGCTTATCAGGGCATGGCACTTATCAGCGTTCTGAACGTGGTTTCGCAGACGCATTTGGTCGCTATTGCCCCGCGCTGGCTGGCGGAAGAGTTTGCGGAGTCGCTGGATCTGCAAATATTGCCGTTGCCTTTAAAACTGAATAGCCGGACATGCTACCTTTCCTGGCATGAAGCGGCTGGGCGTGATAAAGGGCACCAATGGATGGAAGATTTATTAGTTTCTGTTTGTAAGCGATAAAACCGGGCAGAATAAATCAGAAACAAATTCTGGTTTATTCTGCTTTTTTGTGTATATCAAAAATTTTATGCTGATTTAACGGTGAGCGATTCTTTTCGTCGTTGTGAAAAATAGATGAATTGCTGTAAGTCTGCATTTATAAGCGATTATTTATTACCTGGTGTGATTCAGACGGAGTATTTCTCCATTTCTTCTCTTCTTGCCTCCTGATTATTCTAACCTTCCCCATCTTTACGTCATTCCACCCAATTGCCAGGCGTGATAGCGAGCGGTTAAGGTGTCCGTCAAACCGTGATGACAGGTATAAAGTGGAGGCAAGCCGTGGAGATGTTGTCTGGAGCCGAGATGGTCGTCCGATCGCTTATCGATCAAGGCGTAAAGCAGGTGTTCGGCTATCCTGGAGGCGCAGTGCTTGATATTTATGATGCGCTACATACCGTTGGAGGGATCGATCATGTGCTGGTGCGTCATGAGCAGGCCGCGGTGCATATGGCGGATGGCCTGGCGCGAGCCACTGGCGACGTTGGCGTGGTGCTGGTGACTTCCGGACCGGGAGCGACCAATGCGATTACCGGGATTGCTACGGCCTATATGGATTCCATTCCGCTGGTGATTCTTTCCGGCCAGGTCGCCACCTCATTGATTGGCTATGATGCCTTTCAGGAGTGCGACATGGTGGGGATTTCCCGACCGGTGGTCAAACATAGCTTCCTGGTCAAACAGACGGAAGATATTCCCCAGGTGCTTAAAAAGGCCTTCTGGCTGGCGGCAAGCGGACGTCCTGGGCCGGTGGTCGTGGATCTGCCGAAAGATATTTTGAATCCGGCGAAAAAAATGCCGTATGCCTGGCCGGAGACGGTCAGTATGCGCTCTTACAATCCCACAACATCAGGACATAAAGGACAAATTAAGCGAGCCTTGCAAACGCTGGCGTCGGCAAAAAAGCCGGTGGTCTACGTTGGGGGAGGGGCGATAAGCGCGGCCTGCTATGTGCCGCTGCGTCACATCATTGAAACCTTTAACCTGCCGGTGGTCTCTTCATTAATGGGACTGGGCGCGTTTCCTGCTACTCATCGCCAGTCGTTAGGAATGCTGGGAATGCATGGCACTTATGAAGCCAATATGACCATGCATAACGCCGACGTGATTTTCGCTGTTGGCGTACGATTTGACGACCGCACGACGAATAATCTCGCTAAATATTGTCCGAACGCGACGGTATTACACATCGACATTGACCCGACGTCCATATCCAAAACGGTTAACGCTGATATCCCGGTGGTGGGCGATGCCCGCCTGGTACTGGAACAAATGCTGGAGCTACTGGCGCAGGATGCGCCGTCTCAGCCGCAGGATGATATTCGCGACTGGTGGCAGCAGATAGAGATCTGGCGCGCCCGTCAGTGCCTGAAATATGACGCGGAAAGCGAAAGCATTAAACCCCAGGCGGTGATTGAAACCCTCTGGCGTCTGACGAAGGGCGACGCGTACGTGACGTCCGATGTAGGACAACACCAGATGTTTGCTGCTCTCTATTACCCGTTCGATAAACCACGTCGCTGGATTAATTCCGGCGGACTCGGCACGATGGGTTTTGGCCTACCGGCTGCGCTGGGCGTTAAAATGGCCCTGCCGAAAGAAATGGTGGTCTGCGTGACCGGCGATGGCAGTATACAGATGAACATTCAGGAGCTGTCGACAGCCTTACAGTATGAACTGCCGGTACTGGTTCTGAACCTGAACAACCGTTATCTGGGGATGGTGAAACAGTGGCAGGATATGATCTATTCCGGTCGCCATTCTCAGTCTTATATGCAGTCGTTACCGGATTTTGTGCGCCTGGCGGAAGCATATGGCCATGTCGGGCTGCAGATTAACCGTCCGGATGAGCTGGAAAGTAAACTCAGCGAAGCCCTTGAGCATGTGCGTAATAACCGACTGGTGTTCGTCGATGTCACCGTTGATGGCAGCGAGCATGTCTATCCGATGCAGATTCGCGGGGGCGGGATGGACGAAATGTGGTTAAGCAAAACGGAGAGGACCTGATGATGCGCCGGATTTTATCGGTATTACTGGAAAACGAATCTGGGGCGTTATCGCGGGTTATCGGCCTCTTTTCGCAACGCGGATATAATATTGAAAGTCTGACCGTCGCGCCGACAGACGATCCGACGTTGTCGCGCATGACTATCCAGACGGTAGGCGATGAAAAAGTGCTTGAGCAAATTGAAAAGCAACTGCACAAGCTGGTTGATGTGCTGCGCGTCAGCGAGCTGGGACAGGGAGCGCACGTTGAGCGGGAAATCATGCTGGTGAAAATCCAGGCCAGCGGCTACGGACGGGAAGAGGTGAAGCGTAATACGGAAATTTTCCGTGGTCAGATTATTGACGTTACGCCAACGCTGTATACCGTTCAACTGGCGGGCACCAGCGATAAACTGGATGCTTTTCTGGCCTCGCTGCGCGACGTGGCGAAAATTGTTGAAGTGGCGCGTTCAGGCGTCGTCGGGCTTTCGCGCGGCGATAAGATTATGCGCTGAGCAGATTCGCCGGATGACGACGCGGTTGCGTTTTATCCGGTCTACAGGCTGATATCTGGCCCAGGTCTGATAAGCGTAGCGCCATCAGGCAGGTTTGCCGGATATCAGCCAACAGGAATTATCGCCCAACCCAATATCACCGGTTGGGCTTTTTTTTGCGAAATCCGTGGTAACCCGGAATAAAAGCGGTTGCCGGAGTGATCAAACTGCGCTTAGATGTTAACGATTTTAACCCATGCCGACATAAAGGTTATGGTTTGTACAATTTACACAAGGGGCAATTGTGAAACTGGATGAAATCGCTCGGCTGGCCGGTGTCTCGCGCACAACTGCAAGCTACGTTATAAACGGTAAAGCAAAGCAATACCGCGTGAGCGACAAAACCGTAGAAAAAGTCATGGCGGTAGTGCGTGAGCACAATTACCATCCTAACGCTGTGGCTGCCGGGCTGCGTGCTGGACGCACACGTTCCATTGGTCTGGTGATCCCGGACCTTGAAAACACGAGCTACACCCGTATCGCAAACTATCTTGAGCGCCAGGCACGCCAGCGTGGCTACCAACTGCTGATCGCCTGTTCTGAAGATCAGCCGGATAACGAAATGCGCTGCATTGAGCACCTTTTGCAACGCCAGGTGGATGCAATCATTGTTTCAACTTCGTTACCGCCGGAGCATCCCTTCTATCAGCGCTGGGCCAACGATCCGTTCCCCATCGTCGCGCTCGACCGCGCGCTGGATCGCGAACATTTCACCAGCGTGGTCGGCGCCGATCAGGATGATGCCGAGATGTTGGCGGAAGAGCTGCGTAAATTCCCGGCGGAAACGGTGCTTTATTTGGGCGCGCTGCCGGAGTTGTCCGTCAGTTTCCTGCGCGAGCAGGGGTTCCGCACCGCATGGAAAGACGATCCGCGGGAGGTGAATTTCTTATATGCCAACAGCTATGAGCGCGAAGCCGCCGCGCAGCTGTTTGAGAAATGGCTGGAAACGCATCCTATGCCGCAGGCGCTCTTTACGACATCATTCGCGCTATTACAGGGCGTGATGGACGTTACGCTGCGGCGCGATGGAAAACTGCCCTCGGATTTGGCGATTGCGACCTTCGGCGATCATGAGCTGCTGGATTTTCTGCAATGCCCGGTACTGGCGGTGGCGCAGCGTCATCGTGATGTCGCGGAACGCGTGCTGGAGATTGTGCTGGCAAGTCTTGATGAACCGCGTAAACCGAAACCCGGCTTAACGCGTATTCGGCGAAACCTGTATCGTCGCGGCATTCTGAGCCGTAGCTAGAGGACCGGCGGTAAAAGACTCTCTCTTCTGCCGCCGTCAAACAAATGCGTATCAGTAAAAATATCCCTTAAATAATTAAGATTATTCCTTAAAATTATCCGAAAATTCTTTTTTATTACCTTTCTTTTGTCCGAAATCGTCCATATTCCACTAATTAAGACGTAACGAGTCTTTTCCTTTGTCTTGTTTTGTTACAAGCAGGCAAGAAATCGTCGAATTAACAGCCACTTTTTGTCTTTGGCGCGACAGTCGCTCGTAGGCGCTGGTATAGCAGGCGCTGCACACGTTAAACAGGCACTGTTAACACGGTGCAATATGTCCTAAAATGCCGCTCGCGTCGCAAACTGACACTTTATATTTTTCTCGGATTATATTGAGTCCGTTTTAAACGGCGGTGGGTCTTTGGTTTTTTTCTTACAAATATTCATAACGTTAATTTGGCTTGCACGCTGGGTGGAAATTAATCAACGCAGATATTCGCCGTAAACATTGGCTTTTTTACTTAGGTAAGCGTTGTGACTTGCTTGACAAGCTTTTCCTCCGCTCCGTAAACTCCTTCGAGTGGGAATTTGTGGGATAAAGTGGTAAGAAGGGGTGAGACTGGCATGTTCCGGGGGGCAACGTTAGTCAATCTCGACAGTAAAGGGCGCCTGACCGTGCCGACCCGTTATCGGGAGCAACTGATCGAGAGCGCTACCGGTCAAATGGTATGTACCATTGACATCCATCACCCATGCCTGCTGCTTTACCCCCTGCCTGAATGGGAAATTATTGAGCAAAAGTTATCTCGTCTGTCGAGCATGAACCCGGTAGAACGTCGCGTACAGCGTTTACTGTTGGGCCATGCCAGCGAATGTCAGATGGATGGTGCAGGTCGATTACTGATCGCGCCAGTTCTGCGGCAACATGCCGGACTGACGAAAGAAGTGATGCTGGTTGGACAGTTCAACAAATTTGAGCTGTGGGATGAAACGACCTGGTATCAACAGGTCAAGGAAGATATCGACGCTGAACAGTCAGCTACCGAAACGTTATCGGAGCGGCTGCAGGACTTGTCTCTATAAGATGATGGAAAATTTTAAACACACTACGGTACTGTTGGATGAAGCCGTTAATGGGCTGAATATTCGTCCGGATGGTATCTATATTGATGGCACATTTGGTCGCGGCGGCCACTCGCGCCTGATCCTCTCGCAACTGGGCGAAGAGGGGCGCTTGCTGGCGATCGATCGCGATCCGCAGGCGATCGCCGTTGCGCAGGCCATCAATGATCATCGCTTCTCCATCATTCATGGACCTTTTTCCGCGCTGGCTGATTATGTAGCCGAGCGCGAGCTTACCGGCAAGATTGACGGGATCCTTCTCGATCTTGGCGTCTCTTCTCCGCAGCTTGACGATGCGGAGCGCGGTTTTTCATTTATGCGCGACGGTCCGCTGGATATGCGAATGGACCCCACGCGCGGCCAGTCTGCCGCCGAGTGGTTACAAACGGCGGAGGAAGCGGATATCGCCTGGGTGCTGAAAACATTCGGCGAGGAGCGTTTTGCCAAACGTATTGCTCGCGCCATTGTTGAGCGCAATCGCGAACAGCCGATGACCCGCACCAAAGAGCTGGCGGAAGTGGTTGCGGCGGCGACCCCGGTAAAAGACAAATTCAAACATCCCGCGACCCGTACCTTCCAGGCGGTGCGCATCTGGGTAAACAGTGAACTGGAGGAGATAGAGCAGGCGCTAAAAAGCTCGCTCAGCGTACTGGCCCCAGGCGGGCGGCTTTCAATCATCAGTTTCCACTCGCTGGAAGACCGTATTGTGAAACGCTTTATGCGTGAGCAAAGCCGCGGTCCGCAGGTACCGGCGGGATTACCGATGACGGAAGCGCAGCTCAAAAAACTGGGCGGTCGTGAGTTACGAGCGTTAGGCAAGTTGATGCCGGGTGAAAAAGAGGTAGCTGAAAATCCTCGGGCCCGTAGTTCAGTTCTGCGTATCGCAGAGAGGACGAACGCATGATCAGCAGAGTGACAGAAGCCCTAAGCAAAGTGAAGGGATCGATAGGAAGCAACGAGCGCCATGCCTTGCCTGGCGTGATCGGTGACGATCTTTTGCGGTTCGGGAAGCTGCCACTCTGCTTGTTCATTTGCATCATTTTAACGGCGGTGACGGTGGTCACGACGGCGCACCATACTCGTTTACTCACCGCGCAGCGTGAACAACTGGTTCTGGAGCGCGATGCATTGGACATTGAATGGCGCAACCTGATCCTTGAAGAAAATGCGCTCGGCGATCACAGCCGGGTGGAGCGGATCGCAACGGAAAAGCTGCAAATGCAGCATGTTGACCCGTCCCAAGAAAATATCGTAGTGCAAAAATAAGGATAAACGCGACGCATGAAAGCAGCGGCAAAAACGCAAAAATCGAAACGCCAGGAAGAACAGACCAACTTCATCAGTTGGCGTTTTGCGTTGCTATGCGGCTGTATTTTACTGGCGCTGGTTTTTTTACTTGGACGCGCGGCGTGGCTACAGATTATCGCCCCGGATATGCTGGTGCGTCAGGGCGATATGCGTTCGCTGCGTGTTCAGGAAGTCTCCACCTCACGCGGTATGATTACCGACCGTTCCGGGCGTCCACTGGCGGTCAGCGTACCGGTTAAGGCGATCTGGGCCGACCCGAAAGAAGTTCATGACGCCGGCGGCATCAGCGTCGGCGATCGCTGGAAAGCGCTTTCTACTGCGCTCAATATTCCGCTCGATCAGCTCTCTGCCCGTATCAACGCCAACCCGAAAGGGCGTTTTATTTATCTGGCGCGCCAGGTAAATCCTGACATGGCGGACTACATCAAAAAACTCAAACTGCCGGGCATTCATTTGCGTGAAGAGTCCCGCCGCTACTACCCGTCAGGAGAAGTAACCGCTCACCTCATCGGTTTTACCAACGTCGACAGTCAGGGGATTGAAGGCGTTGAAAAGAGCTTTGATAAGTGGCTTACCGGTCAGCCTGGCGAGCGAATCGTGCGTAAAGACCGCTATGGCCGCGTGATTGAGGATATCTCCTCCACTGACAGTCAGGCAGCGCACAACCTGGCGTTAAGCATTGATGAACGCTTACAGGCGCTGGTTTACCGCGAACTGAACAACGCGGTGGCGTTTAACAAGGCGGAGTCCGGTAGCGCGGTGCTGGTCGATGTCAATACCGGTGAAGTACTGGCGATGGCGAATAGCCCTTCCTATAACCCCAACAACCTTGCCGGTACGCCGAAAGACGCGATGCGTAACCGTACCATCACCGACGTGTTTGAACCGGGTTCTACGGTTAAGCCGATGGTGGTGATGACTGCGCTTCAGCGCGGTATCGTCAACGAAAATACGGTGCTGAATACCGTTCCATACCGAATTAACGGCCACGAAATTAAAGACGTGGCGCGCTACAGCGAATTAACCCTGACCGGGGTTCTACAGAAGTCGAGTAACGTCGGTGTATCCAAACTGGCGTTAGCGATGCCGTCCTCAGCGTTAGTAGATACTTACTCACGTTTTGGGCTAGGAAAGGCGACCAATTTGGGGTTGGTCGGAGAACGCAGTGGCTTATATCCTCAAAAACAACGGTGGTCCGACATAGAGAGGGCCACCTTCTCTTTCGGCTACGGGCTAATGGTAACGCCGTTACAGTTAGCGCGAGTCTATGCAACGATCGGCAGCTATGGCATTTATCGCCCGCTGTCGATTACCAAAGTTGATCCGCCTGTACCCGGCGAACGCATCTTCCCTGAATCCACCGTACGCACCGTGGTGCATATGATGGAAAGCGTGGCGCTGCCGGGCGGCGGCGGCGTGAAGGCGGCAATTAAAGGCTACCGTATCGCGATTAAAACCGGTACGGCGAAAAAAGTGGGGCCGGACGGTCGCTACATCAACAAATACATTGCTTACACCGCAGGCGTCGCGCCTGCGAGTCAGCCGCGCTTCGCGCTGGTGGTTGTCATCAACGATCCGCAGGCGGGTAAATACTACGGCGGCGCCGTTTCCGCGCCGGTATTTGGTGCCATCATGGGCGGCGTTCTGCGCACCATGAACATCGAACCGGACGCGCTGGCAACGGGCGAAAAAAATGAATTCGTAATTAATCAAGGCGAGGGAACAGGTGGCAGATCGTAATTTGCGCGACCTTCTTGCTCCGTGGGTGGCTGGACTACCCGCGCGAGAACTGCGAGAGATGACGCTCGACAGCCGTGTGGCTGCGGCGGGCGATCTCTTTGTGGCAGTGGTGGGTCATCAGGCGGACGGGCGTCGATATATCCCGCAGGCGATAGCGCAAGGCGTAGCTGCCATTATTGCAGAGGCGAAAGACGAGGCGAGCGACGGTGAGATTCGCGAAATGCACGGCGTACCGGTCGTCTATCTCAGCCAGCTCAATGAGCGTTTATCTGCGCTGGCGGGCCGCTTTTACCATGAGCCATCTGAAAACATGCGTCTGGTGGCGGTGACCGGCACCAATGGCAAGACCACCACCACCCAACTACTGGCGCAGTGGAGCCAGTTGCTCGGCGAAACCAGCGCAGTGATGGGAACGGTAGGCAACGGACTGTTGGGTAAAGTGATCCCGACGGAGAACACAACCGGTTCCGCTGTGGATGTTCAGCATGTGCTGGCCAATCTGGTTGCGCAGGGCGCGACCTTCGGCGCGATGGAAGTCTCTTCTCACGGCCTGGTGCAGCATCGCGTGGCGGCGCTGAAATTTGCCGCCTCCGTGTTTACTAATTTGAGCCGCGACCATCTCGACTATCATGGCGATATGGCGCATTACGAGGCGGCAAAATGGATGCTTTATTCCACCCACCATCACGGTCAGGCAATCGTCAACGCCGATGATGAAGTTGGACGCCGCTGGCTGGCGTCGCTACCCGATGCGGTCGCGGTATCAATGGAAGGGCATATCAACCCTAACTGTCACGGTCGTTGGCTGAAAGCGGAGGCGGTGGAGTACCACGACCGCGGAGCGACGATTCGTTTTGCTTCAAGCTGGGGTGAAGGCGAAATCGAAAGCCGCCTGATGGGCGCGTTTAACGTCAGCAACTTACTGCTGGCATTGGCGACGCTGCTGGCGCTGGGCTATCCGTTAACGGATTTGCTGAAAACCGCCGCGCGTTTGCAGCCGGTTTGCGGGCGTATGGAAGTGTTCACTGCGCCAGGCAAACCGACGGTGGTGGTGGATTACGCGCACACGCCGGATGCGCTGGAAAAAGCGTTGCAGGCGGCGCGCCTGCACTGCGCCGGAAAATTGTGGTGCGTCTTTGGCTGTGGCGGGGATCGTGACAAAGGTAAGCGCCCACTCATGGGGGGCATTGCCGAAGAATTCGCGGATATCGTCGTGGTGACTGACGATAACCCGCGTACCGAGGAGCCGCGCGCCATTATCAACGATATTCTGGCCGGAATGCTGGACGCCGGGCAGGTCAGGGTAATGGAAGGCCGCGCTGAGGCGGTAACCAATGCCATTATGCAGGCAAAAGACAATGACGTCGTGCTGATTGCAGGTAAAGGGCACGAGGATTACCAGATTGTCGGCACGCAGCGTCTTGATTATTCAGACCGCGTGACCGCAGCGCGTTTGCTGGGGGTGATCGCATGATTAGCGTAACGCTCAGCAAAATTGCCGATGTCCTTGGCGCCGAACACCGCGGGGCGGATCTCACGCTCGATACGGTCATTACCGACACACGGAAAGTAACGCCGGGATGCCTGTTCGTGGCGCTGAAAGGGGAACGCTTTGATGCGCATGATTTTGCCGATAAAGCAAAAGCGAACGGCGCTGGCGCCCTGCTGGTCAGTCGTCCTCTGGATATCGATCTCCCGCAGGTGATTGTAAAAGACACGCGTCAGGCATTTGGCCAACTGGCCGCCTGGGTACGTATGCAGGTACCGGCGCGGGTGGTGGCGTTAACCGGTTCGTCCGGCAAAACCTCGGTCAAAGAGATGACCGCCGCGATTCTGAGCCAGTGCGGAAATACTCTGTATACCGCAGGCAATTTTAACAACGACATCGGCGTGCCGATAACGCTGCTGCGCTTAAACCATGATTATGACTATGCGGTAATCGAGTTAGGCGCTAATCACCAGGGAGAAATCGCCTGGACCGTTAGCCTGACGCGCCCGGAAGCGGCGCTGGTCAATAACCTGGCGGCGGCGCATCTGGAAGGTTTCGGCTCGCTGGCCGGCGTGGCGAAAGCGAAAGGCGAAATCTATACCGGTTTGCCTGAGAACGGTATCGCGATTATGAATGCCGATAATAATGACTGGCTGAACTGGCAAAGCATTATTGGCGATCGTCAGGTGTGGCGCTTTTCGCCGAATGCGGCAAACAGCGACTTTACCGCTGCGAATATCCACGTGACGTCACACGGTACCGAATTTACCCTGCAAACGCCGATGGGCAGCATTGATGTGCTGCTGCCGTTGCCGGGGCGGCACAATATTGCCAACGCGCTGGCGGCCGCTGCTTTATCAATGGCGGTGGGGGCGACGCTGGCGGCGGTTAAAGCAGGGCTGGCGGCGTTAAAAGCCGTACCCGGGCGTCTGTTCCCGATTCAACTAAGTGAAAACCAACTGGTACTGGATGACGCTTATAACGCCAACGTCGGTTCGATGACCGCCGCAGTGCAGGTCCTTTCTGAAATGCCCGGCTACCGCGTGCTGGTGGTAGGCGATATGGCCGAGCTGGGCGCAGAAAGCGAAGCGTGCCACCTCCAGGTTGGCGAGGCCGCAAAAGCGGCGGGTATTGATCGCGTGTTAAGCACCGGAAAACTCAGTCAGGCTATCAGCCACGCCAGCGGCGTCGGCGAACATTTTGCCGATAAAGCCGCGCTCATTGCGCGTTTACACGCTCTGCTTCAGGAGCAACCGATGATGACTATTTTAGTGAAAGGATCACGCAGCGCCGCGATGGAAGATGTGGTTCATGCGTTACAGGAGAAAGGTTCATGTTAGTTTGGCTGGCCGAGCATTTGGTCAAATATTATTCCGGCTTTAACGTCTTTTCTTATCTGACGTTTCGCGCCATCGTCAGCCTGTTGACCGCGCTGTTCATCTCTTTATGGATGGGCCCGCGTATGATCGCTCGTCTGCAAAAACTCTCTTTTGGCCAGGTGGTACGTAACGATGGCCCGGAATCGCACTTCAGTAAACGCGGTACGCCGACGATGGGTGGCATCATGATCCTGACGGCGATTGTGATTTCCGTTCTGTTATGGGCTTACCCGTCTAACCCGTACGTCTGGTGCGTGCTGGTGGTATTGATTGGCTACGGCATTATCGGTTTTGTCGATGACTACCGCAAAGTGGTGCGGAAAGATACCAAAGGGCTGATTGCGCGCTGGAAATATTTCTGGATGTCGGTTATCGCGCTCGGCGTGGCCTTTGCGCTTTATCTCGTCGGGAAAGACACGCCCGCGACCCAACTGGTGGTGCCGTTCTTTAAAGATGTTATGCCGCAATTGGGGCTGTTTTACATTCTGCTGTCCTACTTTGTCATCGTCGGTACGGGGAACGCCGTGAACCTGACCGACGGGCTTGATGGTCTGGCGATTATGCCGACTGTCTTCGTTGCCGCCGGCTTTGCGCTGGTGGCCTGGGCGACCGGGAACATGAACTTCGCCAATTACCTGCATATTCCGTATTTACGCCATGCGGGCGAGCTGGTGATTGTCTGTACGGCGATTGTCGGCGCGGGATTAGGATTCTTGTGGTTTAACACCTATCCGGCGCAGGTTTTTATGGGCGATGTCGGATCGCTGGCGTTGGGCGGCGCGTTGGGCATTATCGCCGTGCTGCTGCGTCAGGAGTTCCTGCTGGTGATCATGGGCGGCGTCTTTGTGGTGGAAACTCTGTCGGTCATCCTGCAGGTGGGTTCCTTTAAACTACGCGGACAGCGTATTTTCCGTATGGCGCCTATCCATCACCACTATGAACTGAAAGGCTGGCCGGAACCGCGCGTGATTGTGCGCTTCTGGATTATTTCGCTGATGCTGGTGCTGATTGGCCTGGCAACGCTGAAGGTACGTTAATCATGGCTGATTACCAGGACAAAAACGTCGTCATTATTGGTCTGGGCTTAACCGGACTCTCTTGCGTGGACTTTTTTCTCGCCCGCGGCGTGACGCCGCGGGTGATGGATACTCGCGTGACGCCGCCGGGTCTGGATAAGCTGCCGCAAGAGGTTGAGCGTCACGTTGGCGGCCTGAACGACGAGTGGCTCTTAGCGGCGGATTTAATCGTCGCCAGCCCTGGTATTGCTCTGGCGCATCCCTCTCTTAGCGCTGCCGCCAGCGCTGGAGTGGAAATTGTCGGCGATATCGAACTGTTTTGCCGCGAAGCGCAAGCGCCGATTGTGGCCATCACCGGCTCGAACGGCAAAAGCACCGTGACCACCTTAGTGGGCGAGATGGCGAAAGCGGCGGGCGTCAATGTCGGCGTTGGCGGCAATATCGGTCTTCCGGCGCTGATGCTGCTGGATGCCGATCGCGAATTGTACGTGCTGGAATTATCCAGTTTCCAACTGGAAACTACCTCAAGTTTGCAAGCGGCGGCGGCAACGGTGCTCAACGTCACTGAAGATCATATGGACCGGTATCCGTTTGGTTTGCAACAGTACCGGGCGGCGAAACTGCGCGTCTACGAGAAGGCGAAAGTGTGCGTGGTGAATGCCGATGACGCGTTGACGATGCCGGTTCGTGGGGCCGATGAGCGCTGCGTCAGCTTTGGCGTCAATATGGGTGATTATCACCTTAATCGTCAGCAGGGCGAAACCTGGCTGCGAGTCAAAGGCGAGAAGGTGCTGAACGTGAAAGAGATGAAGCTTTCCGGGCAGCATAACTATACCAATGCGTTAGCGGCGCTGGCGCTGGCGGATGCCGTAGGTCTGCCGCGCGCCAGCAGTTTGAAAGCGTTGACGACATTTACCGGTCTGGCGCATCGCTTCCAGCTGGCGTTGGAGCATAACGGCGTACGTTGGATCAACGACTCTAAAGCGACCAATGTCGGCAGTACCGAAGCGGCGCTAAACGGTTTGCATGTGGACGGTACGCTGCATCTGCTGCTGGGCGGCGACGGTAAGTCGGCAGACTTTTCTCCGCTGGCGCGCTATCTGACCGGCGATCGTATCCGCCTGTATTGCTTTGGGCGCGATGGCGCGCAGCTTGCCGCACTGCGTCCGGAAATCGCCCAACAGACTGAGACGATGGAAGAGGCGATGCGTTTGCTGGCGCCGCGCGTTCAGACGGGTGATATGGTGCTGCTGTCGCCCGCCTGCGCCAGCCTCGATCAGTTTAAAAATTTTGAGCAACGGGGCGATGTCTTTACCCGTCTGGCGAAGGAGTTAGGTTGATGCGTTTATCTCTCCCCCGTCTGAGAATGCCGCGCGTACCAGGCTTTGGCCTCCTGGCCTGGCTGTTTGCGGCGCTTAAAGGCTGGGTGATGGCTTCGCGCGATAAAGACGCCGACAGTCTGATCATGTATGACCGCACGCTGCTATGGCTGACCTTCGGGCTGGCGGCGATTGGTTTTGTCATGGTGACGTCGGCCTCCATGCCAGTCGGGCAGCGCCTGGCGAACGATCCGTTTTTGTTTGCCAAACGTGATGCGCTCTATATCTTCCTGGCATTTTGTCTGGCGATGGTCACGCTACGTTTGCCCATGACCTTCTGGCAAAAATACAGCACGACGATGCTGATTGCGTCGATCATTATGCTGCTTATCGTGCTGGTCGTCGGGAGCTCGGTCAACGGGGCGTCGCGCTGGATTGCGCTGGGGCCGCTGCGTATTCAGCCTGCGGAGTTTACCAAGCTGTCGCTGTTCTGCTACCTCGCGAACTATCTGGTGCGTAAGGTTGATGAGGTGCGAAATAACCTGCGCGGCTTTTTAAAACCAATGGGCGTGATTCTGGTGCTGGCGGTGTTACTGCTGGCGCAGCCTGACCTCGGGACGGTGGTCGTACTGTTTGTCACCACGCTGGCGATGCTGTTTCTCGCCGGGGCGAAATTATGGCAGTTCATCGCCATTATCGGGATGGGCATCTCGGCGGTGATTCTGTTAATCCTCGCCGAACCGTATCGTATTCGCCGCGTTACCTCGTTCTGGAACCCCTGGGAAGATCCGTTCGGCAGCGGTTATCAGCTGACGCAGTCGCTGATGGCTTTTGGTCGCGGTGAGATATGGGGGCAAGGGCTGGGGAATTCGGTGCAGAAACTGGAGTATTTGCCGGAGGCGCACACCGATTTCATCTTCGCCATTATTGGGGAAGAACTGGGTTATATCGGTGTGGTATTGGCGCTTTTAATGGTATTCTTCGTCGCTTTTCGCGCGATGTCGATTGGCCGTAAGGCATTGGAGATTGACCACCGTTTTTCCGGATTTTTAGCGTGTTCTATCGGTATCTGGTTTAGTTTCCAGGCGCTGGTAAACGTTGGCGCGGCCGCGGGGATGCTGCCGACCAAAGGCCTTACGCTGCCGCTGATCAGTTATGGCGGGTCGAGTCTGTTGATTATGTCGACGGCCATTATGTTTTTATTACGTATTGATTATGAAACGCGTCTGGAAAAAGCGCAGGCGTTTACACGAGGTTCTCGATGAGTGGTCAACCGAAGCGGTTAATGGTGATGGCGGGCGGTACCGGCGGGCACGTGTTCCCGGGACTGGCCGTTGCGCATCATTTAATGGCCCAGGGCTGGCAAGTTCGCTGGCTGGGTACCGCCGATCGTATGGAAGCGGATTTAGTGCCGAAGCATGGCATCGATATTGACTTTATTCGGATCTCCGGTCTGCGCGGCAAAGGCGTAAAAGCGCTTCTGGCGGCGCCGCTGCGGATTTTTAACGCCTGGCGGCAGGCGCGGGCGATCATGAAGCGATTTAAGCCGGATGTCGTGCTGGGAATGGGCGGTTATGTTTCCGGCCCCGGCGGTCTTGCCGCCTGGTCATTGGGTATTCCGGTCGTTTTGCATGAGCAAAACGGTATCGCCGGGCTAACCAATCAGTGGCTGGCCAAAATCGCGACCACGGTGATGCAGGCGTTTCCCGGTGCGTTTCCGAACGCGGAAGTGGTGGGTAACCCGGTGCGTACCGACGTACTGGCGTTGCCGTTGCCGCAGGTGCGTCTGGCCGGTCGTGACGGCCCGATTCGCGTGTTGGTGGTCGGCGGTTCTCAGGGGGCGCGAGTCCTGAACCAGACGATGCCGCAGGTTGCCGCCAGACTGGGCGATACGGTTACAATCTGGCATCAAAGCGGAAAAGGCGCGCAGCTCACGGTAGAGCAGGCATATGCCGGGGCGGGACAACCGCAACATAAGGTAACGGAATTTATCGATGACATGGCCGCCGCCTATGCGTGGGCGGATGTGGTGGTATGTCGTTCCGGCGCTTTAACGGTGAGCGAGATCGCCGCCGCCGGATTACCGGCGATATTCGTGCCGTTTCAGCATAAAGACAGGCAGCAGTACTGGAATGCGCTGCCGTTAGAAAACGCCGGCGCAGCTAAGATTTTTGAGCAGCCGCAGTTTACTGTAGAGGCTGTCGCCGACACCCTGGCGGGGTGGTCGCGCGAGGCGTTGTTAACCATGGCGGAGCGTGCCCGCGCGGTATCCATTCCGGATGCTACCGAGCGCGTCGCCAGTGAAGTCAGCCGGGTTGCCCGGACATAATTTGTGGCGGTGCCTTTTGCATCGCAGGGTTTTTCTACCCTCAATAATTTGGGTTGCAGGCAAGCCAACGCATCTGCAATTTGAAGTATGGCGGGTATTGGAGTTAATGGCGTAAAGAATGAATACACAACAACTGGCAAAACTGCGTTCCATCGTGCCCGAAATGCGTCGCGTTCGGCACATTCACTTTGTCGGCATCGGTGGTGCTGGTATGGGCGGTATTGCCGAAGTTCTGGCCAATGAAGGGTATCAGATCAGTGGTTCCGATTTAGCGCCGAATCCGGTGACCCAGCAGTTGACGAGCCTGGGGGCGACGATTTTCTTTAACCATCGTCCGGAAAATGTGCGTGATGCCAGCGTGGTCGTCGTTTCCAGCGCAATTTCCGCGGATAACCCGGAAATTGTCGCGGCGCATGAAGCGCGTATTCCGGTTATTCGCCGTGCGGAAATGCTGGCGGAACTTATGCGTTTTCGCCACGGCATCGCCATTGCCGGGACGCACGGAAAAACCACAACGACCGCGATGGTGTCCAGTATTTATGCCGAAGCGGGGCTGGACCCGACTTTTGTGAATGGCGGTCTGGTGAAAGCCGCAGGCGTTCATGCGCGTCTGGGCCATAGTCGTTACCTGATTGCCGAGGCAGATGAGAGCGACGCGTCCTTCCTGCATTTGCAGCCGATGGTCGCGATCGTCACCAACATCGAAGCCGACCATATGGATACCTATCATGGCGACTTTGAAAATTTAAAGCAGACGTTTATTAACTTCCTGCATAACCTGCCGTTCTACGGTCGCGCGGTAATGTGCGTCGACGATCCGGTCATCCGCGAGCTGCTGCCGCGGGTGGGGCGTCAGACCACGACGTATGGCTTTAGCGAGGATGCTGACGTCCGCGTAGAAGATTATCAGCAGATAGGGCCGCAGGGGCACTTTACGCTGTTGCGCCAGGGAATGCCGGATCTGCATGTCACGTTGAATGCGCCGGGTCGCCACAATGCCCTGAATGCCGCTGCGGCAGTGGCGGTAGCGACCGAAGAAGGCATCGCCGATGACGCTATCCTGCGCGCGCTGGAAAGCTTCCAGGGGACCGGGCGTCGTTTTGACTTCCTCGGCGAGTTCCCGCTTGAGCCGGTGAATGGTAAAGCCGGGACGGCGATGCTGGTGGATGACTATGGCCATCATCCGACCGAAGTAGACGCCACCATTAAAGCTGCGCGAGCAGGGTGGCCGGATAAAAACCTGGTGATGCTGTTTCAGCCGCACCGTTACACGCGCACGCGCGATCTGTATGACGATTTCGCCAATGTGCTGACCCAGGTCGATGCGCTGCTGATGCTGGACGTTTACCCGGCGGGCGAAGCGCCGATTCCGGGCGCGGATAGCCGTTCTTTATGTCGTACGATTCGTAATCGGGGAAAAATTGACCCGATTCTGGTTTCCGATCCGGCTCAGGTTGCGACAATGTTAGCGCCGGTGCTGACGGGTAACGACTTGATATTAGTGCAAGGCGCAGGAAATGTTGGCAAAATTGCGCGTTACTTATCTGAAATCAAGCTGAAGCCGCAAATCCAGGAGGAAGAGCAACATGGCTGATAAAATCGCGGTCCTGTTGGGCGGAACCTCTGCGGAGCGGGACGTTTCGTTAAATTCCGGCGCGGCAGTGTTGGCCGGGCTACGTGAAGGCGGCATTAATGCGCATCCCGTCGATCCGCAAGAGGTCGATGTCGCGCAGCTTAAAGCAATGGGCTTTCAGAAGGTCTTTATTGCGTTGCATGGCCGCGGCGGTGAAGATGGCACCTTACAGGGAATGCTTGAGCTGCTCGGCCTGCCTTATACCGGCAGCGGCGTGATGGCCTCGGCGCTTTCCATGGATAAACTGCGCAGTAAATTGCTGTGGCAGGGCGCAGGCTTACCGGTTGCGCCGTGGGTCGCGCTGACGCGCGCTGAGTTTGAAAAAGGTCTTAGCGAAGAACAAAAAGCGCGAATTTCGGCGCTGGGTTTACCGCTGATCGTCAAACCCAGCCGTGAAGGCTCCAGCGTCGGTATGACGAAAGTAGTAGAAGAAAATGCTTTACAGGGTGCGTTATCATTGGCTTTTCAGCATGATGACGAAATACTGATTGAGAAATGGCTGTGCGGTCCGGAATTTACGGTGGCGATAGTTGGCGAAGAAATTTTACCGTCAATTCGTATCCAACCGGCAGGAACCTTCTATGATTATGAGGCGAAGTATCTCTCTGATGAGACTCAGTATTTCTGCCCTGCCGGTTTAGAAGCGTCCCAGGAAGCCGCGCTACAGTCTCTCGTCCTGCAGGCATGGAAAGCTTTAGGCTGCACGGGATGGGGGCGTATTGACGTCATGCTGGACAGCGATGGTCAGTTTTATCTGCTGGAAGCCAATACTTCTCCGGGGATGACCAGCCATAGTCTGGTGCCGATGGCGGCGCGTCAGGCGGGAATGAGCTTCTCGCAGTTAGTGGTACGAATTCTGGAGTTGGCGGACTGATATGTCGCAGGCTGCGCTGAACACGCGAAACAGTGATGAAGAGACGCCTTCTTCACGCCGCAATAATGGAACGCGTCTTGCAGGAATTTTATTCCTGCTGACGGTACTGTGCACCGTGTTTGTTAGCGGGTGGGTCGTGTTAGGGTGGATGGAAGATGCGCAGCGTTTACCGTTATCAAAGCTGGTATTAACCGGCGAGCGTCACTACACGCGTAACGATGATATCCGTCAGGCGATACTGGCTCTGGGCGCGCCGGGAACCTTCATGACGCAGGATGTGAACATTATCCAGAGCCAGATTGAGCGTTTGCCGTGGATTAAACAGGCCAGCGTCAGAAAACAGTGGCCTGATGAATTGAAGATTCATCTGGTTGAATATGTGCCGATTGCGCGTTGGAATGATCAACATATGGTCGATGCTGAAGGGAACACCTTCAGCGTGCCGTCAGACCGCATCGGCAAACAGGTTTTACCCATGTTGTATGGCCCGGAAGGCAGCGCGAGTGAAGTGTTGCAGGGATACCGCGAGATGGGGCAGGTGCTGGCTAAGGATAAATTCACTCTGAAGGAAGCGGCGATGACCGCACGTCGCTCCTGGCAATTGACGCTTAATAACGGCATTAAGCTCAATCTCGGCAGGGGCGATACGATGAAAAGGTTGGCTCGCTTTGTAGAACTCTATCCGGTTTTACAGCAGCAGGCGCAAACCGATGGCAAACGGATTAGCTACGTTGATTTGCGTTATGACTCAGGTGCGGCAGTTGGCTGGGCGCCGCTCCCCCCTGAGGAATCTAATCAGCAACAGAATCAGGCACAGGCAGAACAACAATGATCAAGGCGACGGACAGAAAACTGGTAGTAGGACTGGAGATTGGCACCGCGAAGGTTGCCGCTTTAGTAGGGGAAGTTCTGCCCGACGGTATGGTCAATATCATTGGCGTGGGCAGTTGCCCATCGCGGGGTATGGATAAAGGCGGGGTGAATGACCTTGAGTCAGTGGTGAAATGCGTTCAGCGCGCCATTGACCAGGCGGAATTGATGGCCGATTGCCAGATCTCCTCGGTATATCTGGCGCTTTCCGGCAAACATATTAGCTGTCAGAATGAAATTGGTATGGTGCCCATTTCCGAAGAGGAAGTGACGCAAGAAGATGTGGAAAACGTCGTGCATACTGCGAAGTCAGTGCGCGTGCGCGATGAACATCGCGTGCTGCATGTGATTCCTCAGGAGTACGCCATTGACTACCAGGAAGGCATTAAAAATCCGGTCGGTCTTTCCGGCGTGCGTATGCAGGCGAAAGTACATTTGATTACCTGCCACAACGATATGGCAAAAAACATTGTCAAAGCTGTTGAACGTTGTGGTCTGAAAGTTGACCAACTGATATTTGCCGGACTGGCGGCCAGTTATTCCGTGTTAACGGAAGATGAACGTGAACTGGGCGTCTGTGTCGTGGATATCGGCGGTGGTACAATGGATATCGCCGTTTATACTGGCGGCGCGCTGCGTCATACCAAAGTGATCCCTTACGCGGGGAACGTGGTGACCAGCGATATCGCTTATGCCTTTGGTACGCCGCCGAGCGATGCTGAAGCCATTAAAGTCCGCCACGGTTGCGCGCTGGGTTCCATCGTCGGTAAAGACGAGAGCGTTGAAGTACCAAGCGTAGGCGGGCGTCCGCCGCGCAGCCTGCAACGTCAGACGCTGGCGGAAGTGATTGAGCCGCGTTACACCGAGCTGCTCAATCTGGTCAACGAAGAGATATTGCAATTACAGGAACAGCTTCGCCAACAAGGGGTAAAACATCACCTGGCGGCGGGGATTGTGTTAACCGGCGGCGCGGCGCAAATCGAAGGGCTTGCTGCTTGCGCTCAGCGCGTGTTTCATACGCAGGTGCGTATCGGCGCGCCGCTGAATATCACCGGTCTGACGGATTATGCCCAGGAGCCGTATTACTCAACGGCGGTGGGATTGCTTCACTACGGGAAAGAGTCCCACTTAAACGGTGAAGCAGAAGTGGAAAAACGTGTTACGGCATCAGTTGGCTCGTGGATCAAGCGACTTAATAGCTGGCTGCGAAAAGAGTTTTAATTTTTATGAGGCCGCCAGATATTACGGCCTCAGGCGACAGGCACATGACGGAGAGAGATTATGTTTGAACCTATGGAACTAACCAACGACGCGGTGATTAAAGTCATCGGCGTCGGTGGTGGCGGCGGTAACGCTGTTGAACACATGGTGCGCGAGCGCATCGAAGGTGTTGAATTCTTCGCGGTGAATACCGACGCTCAGGCGTTGCGTAAAACGGCGGTTGGCCAGACTATTCAAATTGGTAGCGGCATTACCAAAGGTCTGGGCGCCGGCGCTAACCCGGAAGTCGGTCGTAACGCGGCGGACGAAGATCGTGAAGCGCTGCGTGCGGCGCTTGAAGGCGCAGACATGGTATTTATCGCGGCAGGCATGGGCGGCGGTACTGGAACCGGCGCGGCGCCAGTGGTTGCTGAAGTGGCAAAAGATTTAGGTATTCTGACCGTTGCCGTGGTGACTAAGCCTTTCAATTTTGAAGGCAAAAAGCGCATGGCATTTGCGGAGCAGGGTATCACCGAGCTGTCCAAGCATGTGGACTCGTTGATCACCATCCCGAACGACAAGCTGCTGAAAGTGCTGGGCCGTGGTATCTCCCTGCTCGACGCGTTCGGCGCGGCTAACGACGTGCTGAAAGGCGCGGTTCAGGGTATCGCAGAGCTGATCACCCGCCCGGGCCTGATGAACGTCGACTTTGCTGACGTGCGTACCGTGATGTCTGAAATGGGCTACGCAATGATGGGCTCCGGCGTGGCGAGCGGTGAAGACCGTGCGGAAGAAGCGGCTGAAATGGCTATTTCTTCTCCGCTGCTGGAAGATATCGACCTGTCCGGCGCGCGCGGCGTGTTGGTCAACATTACGGCGGGCTTCGACCTGCGTCTGGACGAGTTTGAAACCGTCGGTAACACCATTCGCGCGTTTGCGTCGGATAACGCCACCGTGGTTATCGGTACCTCTCTGGACCCGGATATGAACGACGAACTGCGCGTGACCGTTGTTGCCACTGGAATTGGTATGGACAAACGTCCGGAAATCACTCTGGTCACCAATAAACAGGTGCAGCAGCCGGTGTTGGATCGTTATCAGCAGCACGGTATGGCGCCGCTGACGCAGGAGCAAAAAACGGTCGCAAAAGTGGTTAACGACAATACACCACAGGCGGCGAAAGAGCCGGATTATCTGGATATCCCCGCATTCCTGCGTAAGCAAGCTGATTAAGAATTAGCTGGAATTTGGGATTCTGGGCTCTTTGTGCTAAACTGGCCCGCCGAATGTATAGTACACTTCGGTTGGATAGGTAATTTGGCGAGATTATACGATGATCAAACAAAGGACACTTAAACGTATCGTTCAGGCGACTGGCGTCGGTTTACACACCGGCAAAAAAGTCACCCTGACATTACGCCCTGCGCCGGCCAATACCGGGGTCATCTATCGTCGCACCGACTTGAATCCACCGGTAGATTTCCCGGCCGATGCCAAATCTGTGCGTGATACCATGCTCTGTACGTGTCTGGTGAATGAGCATGATGTACGGATTTCAACCGTTGAGCACCTGAATGCTGCTCTGGCGGGCTTAGGTATCGATAACATCGTTATTGAGGTTAATGCCCCGGAAATCCCGATCATGGATGGCAGTGCCGCTCCGTTTGTCTACCTGCTGCTTGATGCCGGTATTGATGAACTGAACTGCGCCAAAAAATTCGTACGCATCAAAGAGACTGTTCGGGTTGAAGATGGCGATAAATGGGCTGAATTCAGACCGTACAATGGTTTTACGTTGGATTTCACCATCGACTTTAACCATCCGGCGATCGATTCCAGCAGCCAGCGCTACGCGATGAACTTCTCTGCGGATGCGTTCATGCGCCAGATCAGCCGTGCGCGTACCTTCGGTTTTATGCGTGATATCGAATATCTGCAGTCCCGCGGCCTGTGCCTGGGCGGCAGCTTCGATTGTGCCATCGTTGTTGACGATTATCGCGTATTGAACGAAGACGGCCTGCGTTTTGAAGATGAATTCGTTCGTCACAAAATGCTCGACGCGATCGGTGACTTGTTCATGTGTGGTCACAATATTATTGGTGCGTTTACCGCGTATAAATCCGGTCACGCATTGAATAACAAATTGTTACAGGCAGTCCTGGCAAAACAGGAAGCCTGGGAATTTGTGACCTTCCAGGACGACGCAGAACTGCCGTTGGCTTTCAAAGCGCCTTCGACGGTACTGGCATAACGACATACGCTGTCGTATAAAATTCGACTGGTTAACCTGGCACTCTCTCCGGCCAGGCGAGCCAGTCGTTTTTTTTACTATCCTTTATCTGCGCTTTCCTTAATACAGCCATTTTGACAGGGTTAAATGGAAACACGGCGCGTTCGCTGTTTTCTTAGCCGATTTTCACCTTAGCTTCTCGTCATTACTGCTGTAGCGCGTACGCTTTAATGATAAGATTTGTGCGCAAATTGTTTTGATTCCGTAAGCCCATGAGGGGCATATCAGGTGGCAATGACGTGAGTGGAATACTGACGCGCTGGCGACAGTTAGGCAGACGATACTTCTGGCCGCATCTCTTATTAGGGATGGTCGCGGCGAGTTTTGGTTTGCCCGCGCTCAGTAACGCCGCTGAAACCAATACGCCTGCAAGGACGACCGCCAGCACCGCGTCTAAAGTTAACTTTAGCCATCTTGCGCTGTTAGAAGCCTCTAACCGTCGTCCCAATTTCACCGTAGATCACTGGCATCAGCACGCTATTCGCACGGTGATTCGCCACCTTTCTTTTGCAATGGCGCCGCAAACGCTGCCCGTTGCCGACGCGCCGTCGCCATTACAGGCGCATCATATCGCCTTACTGAATACGCTCAGCGCGATGCTCACGCAGGAGGGCACGCCGCCGGCGATTGTTCGCCGCCTCTCCCTGGCGTATTTTGCGCCACAAACCGCATTTAGCATCCCGGCCTGGATAAGTCAGGCGCAGGGTATCCGCGCCGGTCCGCAACGTCTCAGCTAACGAAAAAAGACCCTTTTACTTTATTTGTAGCTCCGCGGCGCGGGGCATTTGAGACTTTATTATGCTAATCAAATTATTAACCAAAGTATTCGGTAGCCGTAACGATCGTACGCTGCGTCGTATGCGTAAGGCCGTCAGCCTTATTAATGCGATGGAACCGGAGATGGAAAAACTCTCCGATGACGAACTGAAAGCGAAAACCAACGAATTTCGCGCCCGTATTGAAAAAGGCGAAAGCGTAGAGAGCCTGATTCCGGAAGCGTTCGCGGTGGTGCGTGAAGCCAGTAAACGCGTCTTTGGGATGCGTCACTTCGACGTTCAGCTATTGGGTGGTATGGTGCTCAACGATCGCTGTATCGCCGAAATGCGTACTGGTGAAGGTAAAACGCTGACCGCAACGCTGCCAGCCTACCTGAACGCGCTGTCCGGCAAAGGCGTTCATGTGGTAACCGTGAACGACTATCTGGCGCAGCGTGACGCCGAAAACAACCGTCCGCTATTCGAATTCCTCGGTATGTCCGTTGGTATCAACCTGCCAGGTATGCCTGCGCCAGCTAAACGTGAAGCTTACGCTGCCGACATCACTTACGGCACTAACAACGAATACGGTTTTGACTACCTGCGCGACAACATGGCGTTCAGCCCGGAAGAGCGCGTGCAGCGTAAACTGCATTATGCGCTGGTGGATGAGGTTGACTCCATCCTGATCGATGAAGCGCGTACGCCGCTGATTATTTCCGGCCCGGCGGAAGATAGCTCGGAAATGTACAAAAAAGTGAACAAAATCATTCCGCACCTGATTCGTCAGGAGAAAGAAGATTCTGACACTTTCCAGGGCGAAGGCCACTTCTCCGTTGATGAGAAAGCGCGCCAGGTTAACCTGACCGAACGCGGTCTGGTGCTGATCGAAGAGCTACTGGTGCAAGAAGGCATTATGGATGAAGGCGAGTCGCTCTACTCGCCTGGCAATATTATGTTGATGCATCACGTCACCGCCGCGCTGCGCGCGCACGCGCTGTTTACCCGTGACGTGGATTACATTGTGAAAGACGGCGAAGTCATCATTGTTGATGAACATACCGGTCGTACCATGCAGGGGCGTCGCTGGTCTGACGGTCTGCACCAGGCGGTAGAAGCGAAAGAAGGCGTTGAAATTCAGAATGAAAACCAGACGCTGGCGTCTATTACCTTCCAGAACTACTTCCGTCTGTATGAAAAGCTGGCCGGTATGACCGGTACGGCGGATACTGAAGCCTTCGAATTTAGCTCTATCTATAAGCTGGACACCGTCGTTGTTCCGACCAACCGTCCGATGATCCGTAAAGATTTGCCGGATCTGGTCTACATGACCGAAGCGGAAAAAATCCAGGCCATTATCGAAGATATTAAAGAGCGTACCGCGAACGGTCAGCCAGTGCTGGTCGGGACGATTTCTATCGAGAAATCTGAAGTGGTCTCCAGAGAGCTGACCAAAGCGGGCATCAAACATAACGTACTGAACGCAAAATTCCACGCCAACGAAGCAGGCATCGTTGCGCAGGCTGGTTATCCAGCGGCGGTCACTATCGCTACTAACATGGCGGGTCGTGGTACCGATATTATGCTGGGCGGTAGCTGGCAGGCGGAAGTCGCCGCGCTGGAAGCGCCGACGGAAGAACAGATTGCGCAGATTAAAGCGGACTGGCAGGTACGCCATGACGCGGTTCTGGCTGCCGGCGGTCTGCATATCATTGGCACCGAGCGCCATGAATCCCGCCGTATCGACAACCAGCTGCGTGGCCGTTCCGGTCGCCAGGGCGATCCGGGTTCTTCCCGTTTCTACCTGTCGATGGAAGATGCGCTGATGCGTATTTTCGCCTCCGATCGTGTCTCCGGTATGATGCGTAAACTGGGGATGAAGCCGGGCGAAGCGATTGAGCACCCGTGGGTGACGAAAGCTATCGCTAACGCGCAGCGTAAAGTAGAAAGCCGTAACTTCGATATTCGTAAGCAACTGCTGGAATATGATGATGTGGCGAACGATCAGCGCCGTGCAATTTATACCCAGCGTAACGAACTGCTGGATGTGTCTGACGTGAGCGACACCATTAACAGCATTCGCGAAGATGTCTTTAAGGCGACTATCGACGCCTACATTCCGCCGCAGTCGCTGGAAGAGATGTGGGATATCCCGGGTTTGCAGGAACGCCTGAAAAACGACTTCGACCTGGAGATGCCGATTGCCGAATGGCTGGATAAAGAGCCGGAGCTGCATGAGGAGACGCTGCGTGAGCGCATCCTGGCGCAGTCCATCGAGGTGTATCAGCGTAAAGAAGAGGTGGTTGGCGCTGAAATGATGCGTCATTTCGAAAAAGGCGTGATGCTGCAAACGCTCGATTCCCTGTGGAAAGAGCATCTGGCGGCGATGGATTACCTGCGTCAGGGTATTCATCTGCGCGGCTATGCGCAAAAAGATCCGAAGCAGGAATACAAGCGCGAATCCTTCGCTATGTTCGCCGCGATGCTGGAATCGCTGAAATATGAAGTGATCAGTACCCTGAGCAAAGTCCAGGTACGTATGCCGGAAGAGGTCGAAGCGATGGAAATGCAGCGTCGCGAAGAGGCGGAGCGCCTGGCGCAGATGCAGCAGCTAAGCCATCAGGATGACGATGCCGCCGTGGCTGCCGATCTGGCCGCCCAAACAGGAGAACGTAAGATTGGACGTAACGATCCTTGCCCTTGTGGTTCCGGTAAGAAATACAAACAGTGTCACGGTCGCCTGAGCTAATGCGATAAACTTACCGGCCTGATAAGACATAATGTGTTGCCATCAGGTCGGTGCTGGCATTATTGCCGAAGGGCGCTACGCTTATTCGGCCTGGCATTGAACACAGATAAAAAGGCGCAGGCGACTGCGCCTTTTTTATGGATGCAACAAGATGAAAAAACTGCAAATCGCGGTTGGGATTATCCGCAACCCGAACGACGAAATTTTTATTACCCGACGCGCCGCTGATGCGCATATGGCGAACAAGCTGGAATTTCCGGGCGGAAAAATTGAAGCCGACGAAACACCAGAGCAGGCGTTGATCCGGGAGCTACAGGAAGAGGTGGGGATTACGCCAACACAGGTGACATTATTCGACACTCTGGAATATCAATTCCCGGATAGACACATTACGCTGTGGTTTTGGCTGGTTGAACGCTGGGAGGGCGAACCGTGGGGGAAAGAAGGGCAGCCGGGACGGTGGATCGCGCAGAACGCGTTGAATACGGACGATTTTCCGCCGGCCAATGAACCGATTATTCGTAAATTACGCCAATTTGCTCCTTAGTGGGGGATCGCAACACGATCCCCATCGATCTTATTAGCGATTTAATGTCGACATAATTTCCGGCCAGTAGCGGGGGCCGGCCGCGGCGTCGTGAGGAAAAACCGTCTCAATTGCCGCCAGCTCCTGCGGGCTTAGGGTCAGTGATAACGCGCCGAGGTTTTCATCCACCCTGGCGCAGTGGCGGGTGCCGGGAATGGGAACGAGGTGCCTGTTGCGGGCCAGCAGCCAGGCCAGCGCTAATTGTGCGGGGGTACACTCTTTTTCGCGTGCCATTTGTTTTATTGCTTCAGCCAGACGTAAATTGTGCGAGAAGTTCTCACCCATGAACCTGGGATTTGTGCGACGGAAGTCATTCGCAGCAAAATCTTCTGGCGTTTTAATCGTACCGGTCAGAAATCCGCGTCCCAGCGGGCTGTAAGCGACGAATCCTATACCCAACCGTTCACAGGTGGAAAGTGCTGAAATTTCCGCTTCGCGGGACCAAAGCGAATACTCACTTTGCAGCGCGGTAATAGGGTGAACGTTATGGGCGCGTTCCAGCGTTTGCGTTGATGCTTCGGATAGCCCGAGATAACGCACTTTTCCCTCGCGCACCAGGTCCGCCATTGCACCGACAGTCTCTTCTATGGGAACTGATGGATCAACGCGATGTTGATAGTACAGATCGATATGATCGACCCCCAGGCGTTGCAGGCTTTGCTCACAACTACGGCGAACGTACTCCGGTCTGCCATTGACGCCACGCGCCATAGGGTTAGCAGGGTCGAGAACGATACCAAATTTCGTCGCTAAAAATACCCGATCGCGACGATCGGCGATGGCTCTTCCGACTAACCTTTCATTGGTATAAGGGCCATACATATCTGCGGTATCGAGCAGTGTTACCCCCTGATCTAACGCATAATGTAGCGTCTTAATTGAGGTGCTGTCGTCATGAGCGCCGTAAAATGCGCTCATGCCCATACATCCCAGTCCGATGGCTGACACTCGCGGTCCGTTTGCGCCTAATGTACGATATTGCATACTGCCTCCATGAGGATATTTTGTGCATGGCAGGTAGTCTATACTTGGCGTATAACATGAAAAATAGGGGGAATAAGCATGGTTTATGAAGGCTGGCTTAATAATGCGTCATGATGTGATGTCCATATTGCATGCTTTTTGCATGATTGCTGAAAACCATAGCTTCACGCGGGCAGCGGCGCAGTTACATATTTCCACGTCGGCGTTAAGTCAGAATATGCGTCAACTGGAGGATGAACTTGGCGTGAAATTGTTGAACCGAACCACCCGGCGTGTCGGTTTGACAGAAGCAGGACATGCCTTTCTTGTCAGTATCAGGCCCGCATTGAACCATATTGATGAGGCGATGGAACATGCCCGCCAGAGCCGCGATATACCCGGAGGGACATTACGCCTGACCGTACCGCGCACGGCGGCTACGCTTTTGTTACAACCTAATCTCGCCGGTTTCATGCGCGATTATCCCGATATTCGGCTGGATATCGATGTGAATGACGGTTTTGTGGATTTAATTAACGAACGCTTTGATGCCGGTATTCGCTTTGGCGATGCGGTACAACTTGATATGAATGTCGTTCCGCTCGGTGATGTTTTACGCCCGGCGATCGTAGCATCCCCTGCATACCTTGCGCGTTTTGGCACGCCGCTGCACCCTCAGGAACTCATCAATCACCGCTGCCTTTGCCATCGTTTTACGCGTGAGAGCGGGCTATATCGGTGGGAGTTTGTTCACGGAGCGCAACGGCTGGAAATTACGCCGGAAGCCGCGTTAATGGTGAATGATAAAGCGTTGCGTCTCTCCGCCGCGCGTGATGGGGCAGGGCTAACCTATGTTTTTGAACAGGATGTCCACGAAGACTTACAGGATGGGCGGTTGTGTTCCGTACTTGACGAGTGGCTGCCTGCGGCGGACCGGTTTTATTTGTATTATCCCGGCCGCGCGCATATGGCACCAAAACTACGCGTATTTATTGATTATTTTTGTCATAAGGCGATATTGCCGTCTCAACAGAGCCATCACTGTTAGCGCTCTTCGCTCCAGTCGTCGCTATCAGACTGGTCGCCGCTGCTGGCGATTCGTTTCTCTTCGGCGGCCCATTCGCCCAAATCAATTAACTGACAGCGTTTAGAACAAAATGGGCGGAAGGGGCTAATTTCCCCCCAGACGACCGGTTTACCGCAGGTCGGACAGTTTACGACGGTCACGTCAGACATTTTTACTCCTTAGCAACAGGCCAGTTCAAAATCAAGACGCTCCGGCACCAGACCATTTTCACTATCCAGCGGCATAAAGCGAATGGCAAAACGGCTCTTATGGCCGGAAATTTGCGGATAAAGTTGTGAATCGAGCGTCAGCATAAGACGCAGCAAATCGGCGTCGTCCCCGTTATCCTGATAAAAACCGTTCAGACTGGTTTGCTTACGGAAAGGCGCTGAATTACGGATCAGATCAAGCACCAGCGTCAGCGCCTGGGTGAGGGGATTCAGGCTGGCAAGCCAGCTTTCAATCTGGGCGTCGCGCTGCGCCTGTTGTAGGTGCAACCAGATATGCAGAGTGGGTAAATCGAAACTGCAACAGCCGCCAGGAATACTTAAGCGTTGACGCACAAGGGCAATCAAGCGATCTTCGCGTAGCTGCTGGCCAATCCTCGGGGCGGAGATCAGCACGCTGCCCGCGGATTTTAACTGCTGGCGCAGGGCTTCAATACGGTCTTGATCGACGCCGGGAACCTCAACCCAGGCCTGTAATTTACGCTGCTGGCGCTCCAGTTCTTTCAGCAGTTCGGTACGGACTTCGCCCCGTTCGAACACATCCAGTAGATCGCTGATGTTACGGAAAAAATGCAGTGCGCCAGCATGGTCTGCAATTGGCAGGTTGATGGAAAGCTGTTGGATCAAAAACTCTATGCGCAGCCACGTACGCATCTTCTCATTGAGAGGGTGTTCAAATAGGACCTGGGTGTGCATTACGGTTTTTCCTGTGAGACAAACTGCGACGCGAGCTTAAGATAACTGGCGTGCAGGCGGGCCACATCTGATGCGATAGCATCCGGTGCGCCGTTATTATCAATAACATCGTCCGCCACGGCAAGGCGCGCTTCACGCGTCGCCTGCGCAGCGAGAATGTGTTCAACATGCTCGCGCCTAACATCATCACGCTGCATTGTGCGTATGAGCTGCGTTTCGGGCGTCACGTCAACCACCAGTACGCGGTTGGCTTTTTGATACAGCCTGTTTTCAACCAGCAGAGGCACAACCCATAACACATAGGGCGACGTAGCCTGTTGAAACTGTCGTTGGGTTTCCTGCTGAATTAAGGGATGAAGCAGAGCGTTAAGCCAGGCTTTTTCTTCCGGATGCGAAAAAATACGCTCACGCAGCGCCCGGCGACGTAACGTGCCGTCGGCGGCGATAAGTTCAGAACCAAAATGTTCCGCTATTGCGTTCAGGGCGGGCTGCCCTGGCTCAACCATCTGGCGCGCGATAATATCCGCGTCGATGACGGTTATTCCGAGGTCAGCGAAGGCATCAGCGACGGTACTTTTACCGCTGCCAATACCGCCGGTTAAGGCTACGGTATACCTCATATCTCCAGCTTCCGGAATTTTAGTTTGACAATCAAAAGGTTAAATTTCAAGCATGCAAAGACGATACGCTCTGAGCATTAACCTACTATTCGCCAGGTAAATTTATGGGATTGTAACGTAAAAAAAGAGAATTTCGCAGTCTTGTACGGCCATGATTAGTGCGTATGATAACGTCACTGGAGTTGTGAGTTTCGATTTTTCGCCATTAACCCCAGGAATCCGCACATGCGTATTGAAGAAGATCTGAAGTTAGGTTTCAAAGACGTTCTTATCCGTCCTAAACGTTCTACCCTCAAAAGCCGTTCCGATGTCGAACTGGAACGTCAATTCACCTTTAAACACTCAGGTCAGACCTGGTCTGGCGTACCGATTATTGCGGCCAATATGGATACCGTCGGGACGTTTGAAATGGCGCAAGCATTGGCCGGGTTTGATATTCTGACTGCTGTACATAAACATTATACCGTTGAAGAGTGGGCAGCTTTTATCAACACGGCTTCGGCTGATGTTCTCAAGCATGTGATGGTTTCCACCGGGACCTCTGATGCTGATTTCGAAAAAACCGTGCAGATTCTGGCGCTGAATCCTGCGCTGAACTTTGTCTGTATTGATGTGGCCAATGGCTATTCAGAACATTTTGTGCAGTTCGTCGCGAAAGCACGTGAAGCATGGCCGACAAAAACAATCTGCGCAGGCAATGTGGTAACGGGCGAGATGTGCGAAGAGCTTATCCTCTCCGGCGCCGATATCGTGAAAGTGGGAATTGGTCCTGGCTCCGTATGCACGACGCGTGTAAAAACCGGCGTTGGTTATCCGCAACTGTCGGCGGTTATCGAATGCGCTGACGCGGCGCATGGCCTGGGCGGCATGATCGTCAGCGATGGCGGCTGCACCATGCCAGGCGACGTAGCAAAAGCCTTTGGCGGCGGCGCGGATTTCGTTATGTTGGGCGGCATGCTGGCGGGGCACGAAGAGAGCGGCGGCAGCGTGGTAGAAGAGAACGGCGAGAAATTTATGCTGTTCTACGGCATGAGTTCGGAATCTGCGATGAACCGTCATGTCGGCGGCGTTGCGAAATACCGCGCGGCAGAAGGTAAAACGGTTAAATTGCCGCTGCGTGGGCCGGTGGGCAATACCGCCCGCGATATCCTGGGCGGCCTACGCTCAGCCTGCACTTATGTCGGCGCGTCTCGCCTGAAAGAGTTGACCAAACGCACCACCTTTATTCGGGTGCAGGAACAAGAAAACCGCATTTTCAATAGCCTCTAATATTCTGGCTGGCGTAAATGTGCGCCAGCCTTATCCCATCCCGCTCATCGCGTCTCCCAGATGAAAAATCGGCAAATACATCGCCACCACCAGCGTACCGATAATTAAACCGGTGATGATCAATAACGCCGGTTCCAACAGCGACGCCAGATTATCGGCCAGCGCCAGCGTAGTTTCACTGTGGTGACGGGCAAGGTTATGCAGCATGATATCGAGTGAACCGGACGCTTCGCCCGTTCTGACCAGTTGCAGGCATAGCGGACTAAATTCCTGGGTATTTTTTAGCGCCAACCAGACCGGATTGCCCGCGGCGATCTCCTGATGTACCTGCGTTAAACGCTGTGACCAGTAAGGGCAGCCGAGACTCTCGATAGCGCTTTCCAGTCCCTGAAGAAAAGGAATGCCTGCGCTTTGGGTTAATGCCAGTACGGTGAATATTTGCGCTAGTTTCTGGCCTCTTATCAGGCGACCCATAACGGGAAGCCGTAGCAGAAGACGCTGCCGCTGCGCTTGCCAGGACGGTTTTTGTTTTACCCTGCGGTGAGCGATAGCAATGAGCATCGTCAGGAACAAGATGAGCCAACCCCATGTCGACCCCCATTGCGCTATCGCGATAATACCGCGCGTCAGAAGAGGGAGCGGGGTATTGAAGCTACGGTAAATGGCGGCAAATTCCGGCAGGACAAAGTGCAGCATGGCGAAAACGACCAGGGCGGCCATTGTCAGAATAATGGCGGGATAGCGTAGCGCCTTTTTCACGCTAACCGTAATCTGCCGTTGCGCTTTTTGCTGACGGGCCAGTTCAAAGCAGCATTCGGCCAGTTTGCCGGTCAGTTCTCCGGTGCGGATCATCGTCTGGTAGAGCGGCGGAAATACCTGCGGCCAGGAGACTAATGCGCTGGAAAAAGGGACGCCCTGTTCAAGCTCGTGAGCCAGCGTGCGCAACAGCGCTTGCCATTGTCGGTGTGGATGCTGTTGCGCAAGGAGTTCCAGCCCTTCAGAAAGCGTCAGTCCGGCATGAATGAGCGTGGCCAACTGATGAATAATTTCAGCGCTTTGCTCTTCTTTCCACAGTGCGGCGTTAACGCCCATGCGCTTGATGCGAAGCGGCATAATGCGCTGATGTTGCAGGGTGATGATCAGCGCCAGACGATTGTCCACCCATACAACGTCTTGTTCCAGTTGACCTTTATCGTTAACGCCTTGCCAGCGCCAGAGCTGTTTAACGCTCATGGGGCATTCCCAGAACGCGCAGTATCTCTTCAAAGGACGTCATGCCTTGCTCAACGGCGCGACAGCCATTTTCAAAAAGCGTCCCTGTACCGGTCTGTTGGAGGTGGGCTTCCAGTGCTTGCGCCGATGCGCCGCTCGCAATTAACTGACGTAATGCCGGGGTAACGGTTAACACTTCGAATAACGCGGTTCGGCCATAAAAGCCGTGGTAGCAATGCTGGCAGCCGTTTGCCTGCCAGCGCGGTAGCGCGCTGGGCCAAAGATTGGGCGATAGCACCACGGGATCGCTCAGACGCTGTTTGCAGTGCGGGCAAAGCTTCCTTACCAGGCGTTGCGCTACCACCAGCGTAAGCGCCGATGAGATCATCCAGCGTGCTACGCCCATTTGCTGCAAACGTATCAGGGTTTCGCTGGTGGAGTTTGTATGGAGCGTTGAAAGTACCAGATGGCCCGTTTGTGCCGCCTTAATGGCGATTTCTGCGGTGTCGCCGTCACGAATTTCACCTACCATGATGATGTCAGGGTCCTGGCGTAAAAGCGCGCGCAGCACATTTTGAAAGGTGAGCCCGGCGCGGGGATGGACCTGCGTCTGGTTAATCCCATCCAGTGGAATTTCTATCGGATCCTCAACGCTACAGAGGTTGATACCCGGCGTATTCCGGGTTTGTAGCGCGCTGTATAGCGTGACCGTTTTTCCGCTACCGGTGGGGCCAGTCACCAGTACCAGCCCTTGAGGTTGCTGTAGGGCTTGTCTAAAAGCGGTAAGTTGTGCCCCGTACATGCCCAGCGTGTCCAGATCCAGCGTTTGTTCAACCTGATGCAATAACCGTAAGACGACTTTTTCGCCTTCTTTACAGGGAAGCGTGGCGATACGAAAAGAGATGCTGTCGCCCGTCAGGTCAACGGTAAATTGCCCGTCCTGCGGCAGCCGATGTTCAGCGATGTCCAAATTTCCCAGGACTTTCAATCTGGCCGTCAGCGCAAGCCCCGTCTCTTTGGCGATGTCCTGCAGAATATGAAGAACGCCGTCGATGCGGAGTCTTATTCGGTAGCGGCTGGCGCCTGGTTCGAGATGGATATCAGAAGCGCGTTTCGCCATCGCCGAGCGTAATGTCTGATTGAGAAGCTGGGCCGCGGTTTCTCCGCCTTTCGCGGCGTTTGCCGAGGGTGCCTGATCCTGCTTATGCCGATGATTTTCCATTTGCTGGCGAGTCCAGCACACAATATCAATCTGTTTTTGCGTGGCGAAATGCAGAGCGTCCAGTAACGCATGAGAGGGCGCGTCGACCACAGCAACAGTGATACTGTTGCTGGCGCTATTGATCAGTACAGCCTGATGACGTTGACACAAGGTGTTGAGCTGAGCGTCTTTCATCTTGTCTCCTTAGTTGGCGTCAAAACGGAAGACATCTTCACAAGCCTGTTGTAACGCGCTGTCGCTTTGAATATTGCAGTTACGCGTCCAGCCGGTAATGCCGTTAGCATTGTCCCAGGCGGGCGTCATGATGACGCTAAGCCCGCTCAGACTCTCCTGGCCGGTAAGCGTGATGACGCCTTTTTCCACGCTCATGCCCGAAACATAACGGGTGATGACGGGCGAGGGGATACCGTTGACGCCCGCATCGCATGTGCTCGTCCCTCCATGTTCCAGAGCGCAGAGTTCGACGGCGGTACGGTAGGGGACAAACGTTTGCAACATATCCGTCAGCGCCGCTTTACGCAGATAGTTCTGGTAAGCCGGAATGCCAATGGCGCTTAAAATGGCGATGATGCCAATAACGACCATCAGTTCGATAAGCGTGAAACCGCGTTGTTTTTCCATTGTTCGCTCCTTGAGTTAGCTGGCGCTACTGTGGCAAACGAGGAAAGAGCAGGCGAGCGGCAAAAGGTAAAATGGGAAGGCGGATTCTGAAGATTTTCGCTGCGTTACATTACACGGCAACGTTATTGCGAGGCGCTACGAATATTTTACCGAATCACGACGCGGATCTACGGACAGGTGATTTATAGACCCGACGGCGCAGCGCCATCGGGCGGAGAGGATCAGCAAAAACGCATGGAGAGATCGAGCGCGCGTACGTGCTTGGTCAGCGCGCCAACGGAGATGAAATCCACCCCGGTTTCAGCAAATTCGCGTAAGGTTTCCGCGGTGACGTTGCCGGATACTTCCAGCCGCGCCTGGCCGTTGACGCGTTTCACCGCCTCGCGCATCTGGTCGGTGTTGAAATTATCCAGCATGATAATATCCGCGCCTGCTTTCAGCGCATCGTCCAGTTCATCCAGATTTTCGACCTCGACTTCTACCGGCACGTCCGGATGTAGCCAGAACGCTTTTTCCACCGCCTGACGAACCGAACCGGAGGCGATAATATGGTTTTCTTTAATCAGGAACGCGTCAGTGAGGCCCAGACGATGATTGGCGCCGCCGCCGCATAAAACCGCATATTTGAGCGCGGTGCGCAGACCCGGCAGCGTTTTACGCGTGTCGAGCAACTGGGTTTGGGTGCCAGCCAGCAGTCCAACGTAGCGGCGTACTTCACTGGCGACGCCGGAAAGGGTCTGGACAAAATTTAACGCCGTGCGCTCGCCGGTCAGCAATACGCGAGCCGGGCCGTTCAGTTCAAACACTGTTTGGTTGGCGTGAATGGCGTCGCCGTCATCGACATGCCAGGTGAGGCGCACATCATCGCCCGCCAGTTGGATGAAGACCTCTTCAACCCAGCGCTTGCCGCAGAAAACGCCGTCTTCACGAGTGATCACCGTGGCATGGGCTTGCGTATCTGCTGGCAAAAGTTGCGCGGTGATATCGTTGCCAGCATCGACTTCTCCACCTAAATCTTCACGCAGCGCCTGAGCAACGGCGGCAGGGATATCGAGATTAATGCGTTCCAGTAGCGCGTCACGTCGGTCGTCTGGGTTATAACGGCGAGGCGGCATGATAAAACTCCAAATTGCTAACGAATCATAAGGTAGAAACATGCTACTCTGAAGCAGCTATAAGCACCACTCAAAAGGAGACTCTGCATGTTGCCAGATAAGGGTTGGTTGGTAGAGGCGCGACGCGTCCCTTCTCCGCATTATGATTGCCGTCCGGATGACGAAAAACCGTCCTTGCTGGTGGTGCATAACATTAGCCTGCCCCCCGGCGAGTTTGGCGGTCCGTGGATCGATGCATTATTCACCGGAACGATAGATCCAGACGCCCATCCTTTTTTTGCAGAAATCGCTCATCTTCGTGTTTCGGCCCATTGTCTGATTCGTCGCGACGGTGAAATCGTCCAGTATGTGCCTTTTGATAAGCGTGCGTGGCATGCGGGCGTGTCAAACTATCAGGGGCGGGAACGTTGTAATGATTTCTCCATTGGTATTGAGCTGGAGGGGACGGATACGCTGGCTTATACCGATGCGCAGTATCAGCAGCTAGCCGCCGTGACGCGCACGCTTATCGCTTGCTATCCGGCGATCGCCGACAATATGACCGGACACTGCAACATTGCGCCTGACCGCAAAACGGACCCTGGCCCTGCCTTTGACTGGCCGCGCTTTCGCGCTTTGGTAGCCCTTTCGTCGCACAAGGAGATGACATGACGCTGTTTACGACATTACTGGTGCTGATTGTCGAGCGCCTGTTTAAGTTGGGCGAGCACTGGCAGCTCGATCATCGGCTGGAGGCGCTATTCCGTCGGATTACGCATTTTTCGATGTTGCGCACGATGGGAATGACGGCGATCGCGATGGTGGTGACTTTTCTACTGCTCCAGGCGCTAAAAGGGCTGCTATTTAACGTGCCGACGCTGGTGGTGTGGATTCTCCTGGGCGTGCTGTGTATCGGCGCGGGCAAAGTGCGAGTACATTATCACGCCTGGCTGAAAGCGGCGTCCCGTAACGATCCGCATCCTTGCGAGGCGATGGCCAGCGAGCTTACGCTAATCCACGGCGTGCCGCCGGATTGTAATGAGCGTGAATTTTTGCGTGAGCTGCAAAATGCGTTGTTATGGATAAATTTCCGTTTTTACCTCGCACCGCTATTTTGGTTTATCGTTGGCGGTCCATGGGGGCCGGTAACGCTGGTGGGCTATGCGTTTTTACGGGCCTGGCAGACCTGGCTGGCGCGCTATCAGACGCCGCACCAACGTTTGCAATCCGGCATTGACGCTATTCTTCATGTGCTGGACTGGATTCCGGTACGTCTGGCGGGCGTAGTGTATGCATTACTGGGGCATGGCGAGAAAGCGTTGCCGGCCTGGTTTGCCTCGCTGGCGGATCTGCATACTTCGCAGTATCAGGTGCTCACACGTCTGGCGCAGTTCTCACTGGCGCGCGAACCGCATACTGACAAAGTAGAAACCCCCAAAGCGGCGGTGTCGATGGCGAAGAAGGCCTCGTTTGTGGTGGTGGTGATTATTGCGTTGCTCACCATTTATGGGGCATTAGTGTAGCGTTGTGCCGATGGCGCTAACGCTTATGCTGCCTACAATGGAAAAATCTGTAGGCCCGGTAAGCGCTAGCGCCACCGGGCAGTGCAACGGCTTAGATCGTATCGGCTGGCGGCACGCCAAAATCAGGCATCCCGTTTTCGTCCCAGCGCACCCGTTTCAGACGCGTATGGCGGTTGGGATCGTACAACGGATCGCCTTCAATTTCGGTGTAATTTCTCGCGTGGTACACCAGTACATCTTCACCTTCCGGCGTTTGCGTAAAGCTGTTGTGTCCCGGCCCATACTGGCGATTTTCATAGCTGGTGGTAAAGACCGGGCGCGGTGATTTATGCCAGTTGGCCGGATCGCGCGGATCGTCGTTTACGTTAATCCACAGTAACCCCATACAGTAGTTTTCATCGGTGGCGCTGGCCGAATAGCTGATAAACAGCTTGTCGCCATGCACCACGACGGCCGGACCTTCGTTAACCCAAAAACCCCGACACTCCCAGTCGTACTCTGGCTTACTGAGTCTTACCGGCTCGCCTTTAAGAGTCCACGGGTTTTCCAGTTCAGCCAGATAAATATTTGAGTTACCGGCAATATCCGGCGCTTTTTGCGCCCACAGATACCACTGCTTTCCCTGATGATAAAAAGTGGTGGCATCGAGGGCGAAGGTATCAAACGGTGTTTTAATCTGACCTTTCTCCGTCCACTTGCCGGTGAGTGGGTCGGCATCGGCGCACTCCAGGGCAAACATGCGGTGCTGGAACATTCCCAGCTTATCAAGCGCTTGAGTATGGGTAGCGGCAAAATAGATGTACCACTTGCCGTTGATGCGGTGCATTTCCGGTGCCCAGATGAGCTGGCTCATCGGGCCGCTTTCCGGTTTGCGCCAGACGACAACGGGGTCGGCGGCGCGCAACCCTTCCAGCGAATCAGCCCGGCGGATTTCCAGCCTGTCATATTCCGGTACGGAGGCAATAAAGTAGTAATCGCTGCCGTCGCGTAAAATAAACGGATCGGCACGTTGTTCAATAAACGGGTTTGGCCAGTTTGCCATCAGGCTTTCCTTACGCTTTCAGCGGCTTTGAGCTCCTGCAACTCACTCAATTCGCGGTAATTAGTGCGACGTTTTTCCAAATCGTCCTGGATTTTTTTCATCAGTTCACGGTCAACTTTCAGCAGACGTACCACGCCTGCGGTAATCAGATAGCCAACGCCGGGGATAACGGTAAACAACAGCATAATACCGTTCATCGCCGAGGCGCTTTGCGCTTTGGCGCTGGCGTCATAACCGTACCAGGAGAGCAAAAAGCCGACCATCGCCCCGGCAATCGCCAGGCCCAGTTTCAGGAAGAACAGATTACCGGAGAAGCTAATACCGGTAATGCGTTTGCCGGTTTTCCATTCGCCGTAATCATCGACGTCCGCCATCAGCGACCAGTGCAACGGGGAAGGGATCTGATGCAGAATATTGAGCAGAAAGTAGAGCGCCACTATCATCACGGTAGCTTTCGGATCAAAGAAATAGAACGCGCAGGAGAAAATCGCCAGCGCGATATTGGTCCAGAAAAATACCTTCAATTTACACCAGCGATCGGTTAAGACTTTTGCCAGCATACTGCCGATCATCATACCGACCACGCCAAGGCTAATAAAAAGCGTAGCGAAATGGGTGCTTTGTCCCATCACCCAGGTGACGTAATACATGGTCGCCGCCATACGGATAAACCCCGGGCAGACGTTACATAAGGTCAATAGCAGAATGCGTACCCACTGATCGTTTTTCCACACGTCTTTGAAATCATTCTTCATATCATCGTGCGTCGGAACGGCAGGGCGAACGCGTTCGCGGACGCTGGCAAAGCAGAACAGAAACATACCCATGCCGATAATCGCCAGCACGGTCATCGCCAACTGATAGCCTTTGGCTTTGTCGCCGCCGCCAAACCAGTCCACCATCGGCAATAGCGTTAACGATAGCAACAGCGTCGCGATGCCGACTAACACGAAGCGATAAGCCTGACAGGCCACGCGCTCTTTTGGATCGTTGGTGATCACGCCGCCCAGTGAGCAATAGGGAATATTGATGGCGGTGTAGGTCACAGAAAGCAGAAAATAGGTGACGAAAGCATAGACAACTTTGCTGTTATAGCCCCAGTCCGGCGTCGTGAACATCAGCACGCTGAACAGCGCGTAGGGAAATGCAATCCACAGTAGCCAGGGGCGGAAACGACCATATTTACTTTGGGTACGATCGGCAAGCGCGCCCATCACCGGATCGGTAACGGCATCGATAACGCGTACTGAAAGGAGTAAAACACCGACTAACGCCGGGGCAAGACCAAAAATATCCGTATAAAAATAATTAACAAACAGCATGATAGCGCCAAAAATAATGTTACATCCGGCGTCGCCCATGCCATACCCGATTTTCTCTCTTACCGAAAGTCTGCCCTTATCCATTGAGACTTCTCCCCATCAGATGATGGCGGTAATTATTCGCCTGCGAGCTTTTTTTTGCGTAGCAGGATCACGCCGCTGATATGGATAAAATGGTTATACGTGGGAAACTGTGAGGCAGATAACACCCTCCCCGGACGGGGAGGGCGGAAAAGTAACGTCACGATCAGTGGGCTTTCACCGTTTTTGCCGTTTTTTCTTTACACAGGTAGCCGACGCCCAGGATGAGCAGCCATACCGGAATCAGCCACACGGAGATCGCCATACCTGGCGTCATCAGCATAATGATCAATACCGCCGCCATAAACAGCAGACAGAGAACGTTGCCGAACGGATAAAACAGGGCCGGGAAGCGGGTTTTCACGCCCTGCTGCTGTTTCGCGCGACGGAACATCATATGGGCAAGGCTAATCATCGCCCAGTTAATGACCAGCGCGGAGACCACCAGCGCCATCAGCAGTCCGAATGCGGACTCTGGAGCCAGGTAGTTGAGCAGCACGCACAACGCCGTCACGACGGCGGAAACCAAAATGGAGCTCACCGGCACGCCGCGTTTGTCGACGTTCAGCAGCGCTTTCGGCGCATTTCCCTGCTGGGCCAGACCGAACAGCATACGGCTGTTGCAGTAAACGCAGCTGTTATAAACCGATAGCGCGGCGGTGAGAACCACGATATTCAGCGCATTGGCGACAAACGTATCGCCCAGCTCATGGAAGATAAGAACAAACGGGCTGGTATCGGCGGTGACGCGAGTCCATGGCAGCAGCGAAAGCAGAACCGCCAGCGAGCCGATATAAAAAATCAGGATGCGATAGATAACCTGATTGGTGGCTTTGGGAATGCTCTGTTCCGGGTTATCGGCTTCAGCGGCGGTGATCCCTACCAGCTCCAGTCCGCCGAACGAAAACATAATAATGGCCATCATCATCACCAGCCCGGTCCAGCCATGCGGCAGAAAGCCGCCCTGTTCCCACAGGTTGCGCACGGTGGCCTGCGGACCAGCGGTATCGCTAAAGAGTAACCACGCGCCGAACAGAATCATAGCGATGACGGCGATCACTTTAATAATGGCGAACCAAAACTCCATCTCACCGAACACTTTAACGTTGGTCAGGTTGATGGCGTTGATAATCACAAAGAAGGCTGCCGCAGAAGCCCAGGTGGGGATCTCCGGATACCAGAACTGGATATATTTACCCACTGCGGTCAGTTCCGCCATGGCAACTAATACGTACAGCACCCAGTAGTTCCAGCCGGAAGCGAATCCGGCAAAGCCGCCCCAGTATTTATAGGCGAAGTGGCTAAAAGAGCCGGCGACCGGTTCTTCAACCACCATCTCTCCCAGCTGGCGCATAATCAGAAAGGCAATAAAGCCTGCAATCGCATAGCCCAGGATAATTCCTGGCCCCGCCGACTGAATAACGGAGGCGCTTCCCAGGAACAAGCCTGTCCCTATCGCGCCGCCCAATGCGATAAGCTGAATATGGCGGTTTTTCAGGCCGCGCTTGAGCTGCTCGCCGTGCTGCTGACTGTCCATCATAAAACCTCGTGTATCGGGCGCGGTTTATTCATAACGCGCTTATTTTGAACGATGCAGTAGTGCGTGTGTAAGTTTGCAATTCCGCTTTTTGTATTAATTTATTTACAGATTCGTTTTTTTAAATGTCACTTCAACTCTTTCGTCTTGATCAGAATAATGGTATGTGGCCGCGAATGCACCTGCTTTGTGCAGGGGTGATGACGAGTTGCGTAAAAAGAAAGCACTTGTAAATACCTCCTTTTATTTTCCCTTGCAGAGGTTAATTTATTTCTATTCATTATTTATGCATAAAAATGCATTTAATCTGCTGTTGAATCGGTTCAGATGAGATTTTTTGTCGTTTAAAATACGTTAAATCTACCTCCTGGTGGGTAAATTTAACATTTGTGCACAGTTACAGTTTTGAAACATGATTTCTGTAAAATTGTTAAAATGTGCCTCCTTTACTGATTTCAATCAAAACCTGTATGGACAGAAGGTGAATACTTTGTTACTTTAGCGTCACAGACATGAAATTGGTAAGACCAATTGACTCCGGGCAAATGGCTTAAGACAGGAAATCATGGCCTACAGCAAAATCCGCCAACCAAAACTCTCCGATGTGATCGAGCAGCAGCTGGAGTTTTTAATCCTTGAGGGGACATTGCGTCCCGGAGAAAAACTCCCACCGGAACGTGAACTGGCAAAACAGTTCGACGTCTCCCGTCCCTCCTTGCGCGAGGCGATTCAACGTCTCGAAGCGAAGGGATTGTTGCTTCGTCGCCAGGGCGGCGGAACCTTCGTGCAGAGCAGCCTGTGGCAGAGCTTTAGCGACCCGCTGGTGGAACTGCTCTCCGATCACCCTGAATCCCAGTTTGACCTGCTCGAAACGCGCCATGCGCTGGAAGGCATTGCGGCTTATTACGCGGCGCTGCGCAGCACCGACGAAGATAAAGACCGTATTCGCGAGCTGCACCATGCCATTGAGCTGGCGCAAGAGTCCGGCGATCTGGATGCCGAGTCCGAAGCCGTGCTCCAGTATCAAATCGCCGTCACCGAAGCGGCGCACAACGTGGTATTGCTTCATCTGCTAAGGTGTATGGAGCCGATGCTGGCGCAAAACGTGCGGCAGAACTTCGAATTGCTGTATGCGCGTCGGGAGATGCTGCCGCTGGTGAGTACGCATCGCACCCGTATATTTGAAGCCATTATGGCCGGAAAACCAGAAGAAGCGCGTGAAGCGTCACACCGCCATCTGGCGTTTATCGAAGAGATTATGTTGGACAGAAGCCGTGAGGAGAGCCGTCGTGAACGCGCTTTACGCCGTCTGGAGCAGCGCAAGAATTAGTTTTTTCTGGCAGAACGTTAACCAGAAGATGTTGTGAATAACGCGCAAAAATGTGCGCGGCAACTAAACGCAGAACCTGTCTTATTAAGCTTTCTGACGAAAGTTTAATGGGACAGGTTCCAGATAACTCAACGTATTAGATAGATAAGGAATACCCCCATGTCAGAACGTTTCCAAAATGACGTGGATCCGATCGAAACTCGCGACTGGCTACAGGCGATCGAATCGGTCATCCGTGAAGAAGGTGTTGAGCGCGCTCAGTATCTGATTGACCAACTGCTTTCTGAAGCTCGTAAAGGCGGCGTGAAAGTCGCGGCAGGCGCAGGGGCCAGTAATTACATCAACACTATTGCCGTTGAAGACGAACCGGAATACCCGGGCAATCTGGAGCTGGAACGTCGCATTCGTTCTGCTATCCGCTGGAACGCCATCATGACCGTGCTGCGCGCGTCTAAAAAAGACCTTGAGTTGGGCGGCCACATGGCGTCCTTCCAGTCTTCCGCCACGATCTATGATGTCTGTTTCAACCATTTCTTCCGTGCGCGCAACGAACAGGATGGCGGCGATCTGGTGTACTTCCAGGGCCACATCTCTCCGGGCATCTACGCTCGCGCGTTCCTGGAAGGTCGTCTGACCCAGGAACAGATGGATAACTTCCGTCAGGAAGTGCATGGCAATGGCCTCTCTTCCTATCCGCACCCGAAACTGATGCCGGAATTCTGGCAGTTCCCGACCGTCTCTATGGGTCTGGGCCCAATCGGTGCTATCTACCAGGCGAAATTCCTGAAATATCTGGAACACCGCGGCCTGAAAGATACCTCTAAACAGACCGTTTACGCCTTCCTCGGCGACGGCGAGATGGACGAGCCGGAATCCAAAGGCGCGATCACCATCGCCACCCGTGAAAAACTGGACAACCTGGTCTTTGTTATCAACTGTAACCTGCAGCGTCTTGACGGCCCGGTCACCGGTAACGGCAAGATTGTTAACGAACTGGAAGGCATCTTTGCAGGTGCTGGCTGGAACGTTATCAAAGTCATGTGGGGCGGTCGTTGGGATGAGCTGCTGCGTAAAGACACCAGCGGTAAACTGATCCAACTGATGAACGAAACCGTTGACGGCGACTACCAGACCTTCAAATCCAAAGACGGCGCTTACGTGCGTGAGCACTTCTTCGGTAAATATCCGGAAACCGCCGCGCTGGTGGCCGACTGGACTGACGAGCAGATTTGGGCGCTGAACCGTGGTGGTCACGATCCGAAGAAAGTTTACGCGGCACTGAAAAAAGCGCAGGAAACTAAAGGCAAAGCGACCGTAATCCTGGCCCATACCATTAAAGGTTATGGCATGGGCGACACCGCGGAAGGCAAAAACATCGCTCACCAGGTGAAGAAAATGAACATGGACGGCGTGCGTTACGTCCGCGATCGTTTCAACGTGCCGGTTGCCGATGCTGATCTCGAAAAACTGCCGTACATTACCTTCCCGGAAGGTTCTGAAGAACACAAATACCTGCATGAACGCCGTCAGGCGCTGCATGGCTACCTGCCAAGCCGTCAGCCGAACTTCACCGAGAAGTTAGAGCTGCCTCAACTTTCAGATTTCGGCGCGCTGCTGGAAGAGCAAAGCAAAGAGATTTCCACTACGATCGCTTTCGTGCGTGCCCTGAACGTGATGCTGAAGAACAAGTCGATCAAAGATCGCCTGGTACCGATCATCGCCGACGAAGCGCGTACTTTCGGTATGGAAGGTCTGTTCCGTCAGATTGGTATCTACAGCCCGAACGGCCAGCAGTACACCCCGCAGGACCGTGAGCAGGTTGCTTACTACAAAGAAGACGAGAAAGGCCAGATTCTGCAGGAAGGTATCAACGAGCTGGGCGCAGGCGCATCCTGGCTGGCTGCGGCGACCTCTTACAGCACCAACGATCTGCCGATGATCCCGTTCTACATCTACTACTCTATGTTCGGGTTCCAGCGTATCGGCGACCTGTGCTGGCAGGCTGGCGACCAGCAGGCTCGCGGCTTCCTGATCGGCGGGACTTCCGGTCGTACAACGCTGAACGGCGAAGGTCTGCAGCACGAAGATGGTCACAGCCACATTCAGTCGCTGACTATCCCGAACTGTATCTCTTACGACCCGGCTTACGCTTACGAAGTGGCTGTCATCATGCATGATGGTCTGGAGCGTATGTACGGTGAGAAACAAGAGAACGTTTACTACTACATCACCACCCTGAACGAAAACTACCACATGCCGGCCATGCCAGCAGGTGCCGAGGAAGGTATCCGTAAAGGTATCTACAAACTCGAAACCCTCGAAGGTAGCAAAGGTAAAGTTCAGCTGCTGGGCTCCGGTTCTATCCTGCGTCACGTGCGTGAAGCGGCACAGATTCTGGCGAACGACTACGGCGTAGGTTCTGACGTGTACAGCGTGACCTCCTTCACCGAACTGGCGCGTGATGGCCAGGATTGTGAACGCTGGAACATGCTGCACCCGCTGGAAACCCCGCGCGTACCGTACATCGCTCAGGTGATGAACGACGCTCCGGCAGTGGCATCTACTGACTATATGAAATTGTTCGCCGAGCAGGTTCGTACTTACGTACCGGCTGACGACTATCGCGTACTGGGTACGGATGGCTTCGGTCGTTCCGACAGCCGTGAGAACCTGCGTCACCACTTCGAAGTTGATGCTTCTTATGTGGTTGTCGCAGCGCTGGGCGAACTGGCTAAACGTGGCGAAATCGATAAGAAAGTGGTTGCTGACGCAATCACCAAATTCAACATCGATGCAGATAAAGTTAACCCGCGTCTGGCGTAAGAGGTAAAAGAATAATGGCTATCGAAATCAAAGTACCGGACATCGGGACAGATGAAGTTGAAATCACCGAGATTCTGGTCAAAGTGGGCGACAAAGTGGAAGCTGAACAGTCGCTGATCACCGTAGAAGGCGACAAAGCCTCTATGGAAGTCCCGTCTCCGCAGGCTGGCGTCGTGAAAGAGATCAAAGTCTCTGTCGGCGACAAAACCGAGACCGGTGCACTTATCATGATTTTCGATTCCGCCGACGGTGCAGCCGACGCTGCACCTGCTAAGGCAGAAGAGAAGAAAGAAGTGGCTCCGGCAGCAGCACCTGCTGCGGCAGCGGTGAAAGACGTCCACGTTCCGGATATCGGCAGTGACGAAGTTGAAGTGACTGAAGTGATGGTGAAAGTGGGCGACACCGTTGAAGCTGAACAGTCGCTGATCACCGTCGAAGGCGACAAGGCCTCTATGGAAGTGCCTGCGCCGTTCGCGGGCACCGTGAAAGAGATCAAAGTGAACACCGGTGATAAAGTGTCTACCGGCTCTCTGATTATGGTCTTCGAAGTGGCGGGTGAAGCGGGCGCAGCAGCACCAGCGAAAGCGGAAGCCGCTCCGGCTGCGGCTGCTCCAGCAGCAGCGACGGGCGTGAAAGACGTTAACGTACCGGATATCGGCGGCGACGAAGTTGAAGTCACCGAAGTGATGGTCAAAGTCGGCGATAAAGTTGCCGCTGAACAGTCGCTGATCACCGTGGAAGGCGACAAAGCCTCCATGGAAGTGCCTGCGCCGTTCGCGGGCACCGTGAAAGAAATCAAAATCAGCACCGGCGATAAAGTGAAAACCGGTTCTCTGATTATGGTCTTTGAAGTAGAAGGCGCAGCGCCTGCGGCCGCTCCGGCTAAACAGGAAACGGCGGCGCCGGCTCCGGCGGCGAAAGCTGAGAAGCCTGCTGCCCCTGCAGCCAAAGCGGAAGGCAAATCTGAGTTCGCTGAAAACGACGCTTACGTTCACGCTACCCCGCTGATTCGCCGTCTGGCGCGCGAGTTTGGCGTCAACCTGGCGAAAGTGAAAGGCACCGGTCGTAAAGGCCGTATTCTGCGCGAAGACGTTCAGGCTTACGTGAAAGACGCTATCAAACGCGCGGAAGCTGCGCCGGCTGCTGCGGGCGGTGGTATCCCGGGTATGCTGCCGTGGCCGAAAGTGGACTTCAGCAAGTTTGGTGAAGTTGAAGAAGTGGAACTGGGCCGTATCCAGAAAATCTCTGGCGCGAACCTGAGCCGTAACTGGGTGATGATCCCGCACGTTACGCACTTCGACAAAACCGATATCACCGATCTGGAAGCGTTCCGTAAACAGCAGAACGCCGAAGCTGAGAAGCGCAAACTGGATGTGAAATACACGCCAGTGGTCTTCATCATGAAAGCGGTTGCCGCTGCTCTGGAACAGATGCCGCGCTTCAACAGCTCTCTGTCCGAAGACGGTCAGCGTCTGACCCTGAAAAAATACATCAACATCGGCGTGGCGGTTGATACCCCGAATGGCCTGGTGGTTCCGGTCTTTAAAGACGTGAATAAGAAGAGCGTGACCGAGCTGTCTCGTGAACTGACCACCATCTCCAAAAAAGCGCGTGATGGTAAGCTGACCGCTGGCGAAATGCAGGGTGGTTGCTTCACTATCTCCAGCATCGGCGGTCTGGGAACTACCCACTTCGCGCCGATTGTTAACGCGCCGGAAGTGGCTATCCTCGGCGTTTCTAAGTCGGCGATGGAACCGGTGTGGAATGGGAAAGAGTTTGTGCCGCGTCTGATGATGCCTATCTCTCTTTCCTTCGACCACCGTGTGATCGATGGTGCTGATGGTGCGCGTTTCATTACCATTATCAACAATATGTTGTCTGACATTCGCCGTCTGGTGATGTAAGCGAAAAGCCGGCCCGACGGCCGGCTTTTTTTTGATAATCTCATGGAGTTTGTGAGGTTATTAGCGAAAGCGATAATTCGTGATCCGTTTGTTGTTTCAAAATTGTTAACAATTTTGTAAGATACGGGCGGATAGAACGACCCGGTGGATGATGGGCGATCAAGTACCCCGGACCGCCGGATACAAATAAAGAGGTCATGATGAGTACTGAAATCAAAACTCAGGTCGTGGTACTTGGGGCGGGCCCGGCAGGCTATTCTGCCGCTTTCCGTTGCGCTGATTTAGGTCTGGAAACCGTAATTGTAGAACGCTACAACACCCTTGGCGGTGTTTGTCTGAACGTCGGCTGTATCCCTTCTAAAGCGCTGCTGCACGTAGCAAAAGTTATCGAAGAAGCCAAAGCGCTGGCTGAACACGGTATCGTCTTCGGTGAGCCGAAAACTGATATCGACAAGATTCGTACCTGGAAAGAGAAAGTGATCACGCAGCTGACCGGCGGTCTGGCGGGTATGGCCAAAGGCCGTAAGGTGAAAGTGGTCAACGGTCTGGGTAAATTCACCGGGGCTAACACCCTGGAAGTGGAAGGCGAAAACGGCAAAACCGTGATCAACTTCGACAACGCGATCATCGCGGCAGGTTCTCGTCCGATCCAATTACCGTTTATTCCGCATGAAGACCCGCGCGTATGGGATTCTACCGACGCTCTGGAACTGAAAGAAGTACCGAAGCGTATGCTGGTCATGGGCGGCGGTATCATCGGTCTGGAAATGGGTACCGTATACCACGCGCTGGGTTCAGAGATTGACGTGGTTGAAATGTTCGACCAGGTTATCCCGGCGGCTGATAAAGACATCGTTAAAGTCTTCACCAAGCGCATCAGCAAGAAATTCAACCTGATGCTGGAAACCAAAGTGACTGCCGTTGAAGCGAAAGAAGACGGTATCTACGTTTCGATGGAAGGCAAAAAAGCCCCGGCTGAAGCGCAGCGTTATGATGCGGTTCTGGTGGCGATTGGTCGTGTGCCGAACGGTAAAAACCTCGACGCGGGCAAAGCTGGCGTGGAAGTTGACGACCGTGGCTTTATCCGCGTGGACAAACAGCTGCGCACCAACGTGCCGCACATCTTTGCTATCGGCGATATCGTCGGTCAGCCGATGCTGGCGCACAAAGGCGTTCACGAAGGTCACGTTGCCGCTGAAGTTATCGCCGGTAAGAAACACTACTTCGATCCGAAAGTTATCCCGTCTATCGCGTACACCGAGCCAGAAGTGGCATGGGTTGGCCTGACCGAGAAAGAAGCGAAAGAAAAAGGCATCAGCTATGAAACCGCCACCTTCCCGTGGGCAGCTTCTGGCCGTGCTATCGCTTCTGACTGCGCAGACGGTATGACCAAACTGATTTTCGACAAAGAATCTCACCGCGTGATCGGCGGGGCGATTGTCGGCACCAACGGCGGCGAGCTGCTGGGTGAAATCGGTCTGGCGATCGAAATGGGCTGTGATGCGGAAGACATCGCGCTGACCATTCATGCGCACCCTACGTTGCACGAGTCCGTCGGTCTGGCTGCTGAAGTGTTCGAAGGTAGTATTACCGACCTGCCGAACCCGAAAGCGAAGAAGAAATAATCTTCTGTAGGTGCCAATGCGCCACCCGATACAAAAAAGCGGCTTTACAGCCGCTTTTTTTATGCATGGCAAATCAGATGTGTCAAATGATGGCGAAGGATAACGAAACCGCAAAATTTATCTTTTCCGCAGCAGTACGTTTTTCAAAGCTTATGCCGTCGGTAGTGCCTTTGTCTGTCATTTTCGACCAACTAATTGTTTCATAAGAAATACCTCTCCTTACTTTGTCATCACCCTGAAATTAGTAACGCCATAAAATAATAGCAAGCTAATTATGAGGTTTGATATATGAAACTTTTTCTGACAACAGCAGCGCTAACTGCGACGTTGATTTCCGGCATGGCATTTGCCAGCGATCCCGTCATCCCCTGGGCGACTAACAGCGGCGGTACGGAAAGCACGCATATTGCGGCAATGGGCGAGGATTTGAATGCGCAGCATCAGCAGATCACCCACACGCATGAAGGCGTATGGGCGGCCAATTCCGGCAGCATTCAGGCTGATGAAGCCGCGCTGACCAGCAACAAGCCGCCGGTACAAGGCCACCCGGAATTAATGCCGCATCAGGGCTAATGATCATGGCCTGGCGATAACGCCAGGCGCTTACGGGTTATTCGGCGACCTGCCACTGCGCGTCTGGCGCAAAACGCGTGATAGCCTGAACTTTACTCTCCGTCTCCTTGCCTAAATCCGCCTGATAAATACGATCGTCCTGGTTGACCATAAAACTCATCACCCCGGTTTCGCCGTAATGCATCGGCCAGGCCAGAAGCGCCGCGCCGTGACCGTCGTTATCGCTGATAATACGGAAATGGTAGCCGTGGTAACCCTCGTCTGGCGCTGCGGGGCTAAAGTTTGGGCCTAACGGACTGGGGACGTCGCCTGCTTTGGTTGGCCAGTACAGGCCATCTTTTTGGCCTTCGCTACTGATTATCCTGTGCGCCCAGCGATGGTTTTGTAAGTAATAGTCCTGCTGCGCATCAACGTAAGCATGCATGGCCTGTAAGGTAGAAAGTTCATTTCGCCCAATAGTACGGGTGAGGATCTCATTCCCGGCTGCCGCCATATCAAAGCGCCAGCCGCCAGTCTCTTTCACCATGGGCACCGGGAGCTGCCAGTCTTCTCGTCCGACATTCAGGTGCGCCGTATTGTCTTTTTGTACAATGCGATGGCCTTCGCGCCAGTCACGATTGAAGCGGGCCACGGCCTCGGGATCGGCACCTTCCGGCGGCAGAAATTGCCGCCAGTCATCGCCCAGTAGCGCGGTAAGCTGCGTTTCGTTTTTTCCGGCTACCGCCGCGGCGAAGGCGCTGGCGGCCGCTTCCGGGGAGGGGAACCGTTCCTGCGCGTAGCCCAGCAAGGGTAACGACAGTAACAGAGCGCTTAACATAACCTTTTTCATTATCTGCTCCGGTTAACGGCGATGAAATTCATGATGTTCAGAAAAATGTTCCCGCGCGGCGGCGCGTTGCTCGGTGTTTAAGTGACTGCCGCGACGGCTTTCCAGGCCGCGTAGCTGTTGCGATTGCCATGACGGCGATCGACTGTCGTTCCCGCTAAACACATTGGCGTGCATATTCTGGCGAAATGCCTGACGCTGCTGCGGCGTAGAGGATTCAATACGCTGGCGGGCGGTGTCTCTCTGCTGCTGTGAAACAGGGTGCTGCTGGGCTTTAGCCTTCAGCTCGGAACGATGCTGCTGCGTGGTGGATTTATTCAGTGTCTGCTGCGCCGCCTCGCGACGACTGCTGTTTTGTGTTCCGTCATAGCCACGGTAATTATTACGCTGGGCAATTTGATTTAACTGCTGCGATGCCGCTTTGCGCTGTCTATCGCGGGATGTCTCGCCTGACAGGTTAGCGGGTGATGTATGGCTGCGCTGTTGGAATTGCGCCATGGCCGCCTGGCGCTGACTGTCGCGAGACACTGGCGCTTGCTGCGTTGCGCTTAACCCGCCGCTAACATTGGTGGGATGGAACCGTTGCGCAACGGTATTATTCGGATAAGGGACGCCATTGCGCCAGGCGGGATTATGCTGCCAGCCCATCGTTTGGCCCGGCAGGTTTTGCCCGGATATCCGGTTGAAATTATTGACATTGATGTTGATATTATCGCCATTATGTTGATAACCGTTACCACCATGATGGTAATCATCATCATGGTGGTCGTCGTCATGGTGGTGATGATCGTCGTCATCCCAGTCTATGCTGCTGAACAACGCATAGGTGGTGGCGACGCCCAGACTATAACCAAAACCTTTAACAAAACTATCGGCAAACTGCTGCCCCGGAGGGGGCGGTAAATACACCGGCGGATAAGCGGTATTGGGCCAGGCGCCATACACCGTCGCGGGGTTATAGTTCGGCACGTACACCACCTGCGGATTCGCGGGTTCAATTTTTATAACGGTCGACGGTGTCGCTGGCGTACTGGCGGATGTGGTGGTGGTTGTTGTCGTCGTGACGGCGGTAGAAGCGCTGGACTTCGGCACGCTGGTGACGGTTTGCTGCGGCGTTGATTTTAGCGAACCGGTTTGTTGAGCCAGCAGACGCAACCTTTGCACCGCATCCATCACATCCTGTGGCTGGGCTAAGAACGCATCGCCCAGGTTTTGCACCCATTGCGGATTCTCGCCCATAAGCGCCATCAACTGGGGAAAGGCGACCAGCGATTTGACGCTGGGGTCCCACGGTTGGCTGGCCACCGCCTGAATAGCGGCATCGCCCTGCAGCGTGGGGTTATCTCGCGACCACTGGACGGCCTGAACCACGTTCGCCGGGTAGGTGGAAGCCATGAGCACCTGCGAAAGCAGGGCATCGGGATAAAGCGCGACAGGCGCGACCCATTGATCGATTTGCGCAGTGGTAAAGGTCGTTTTCGCGACAGGCGCGGGCACAGCGGTCTGCGTTGGCTCAGAGGCGGGAGCTGCCGCCTGCGCGGGCGCTTCGGGAGCGCGGCTTTTAACATACAGTACGCCCGAAGCGGCAAATAACCCGGCACTGCACACAAGGGCAATGAGATGGGGTTTAAAGGGCAACGTCATTTTATCTCTCCCGATTCCAGAGAATCGCTATGGTCATTATGCCTGCCGCCGACGGGGTGCAGTTTGGCGTGAGTATAAAGGGACGATAGTTTAATTTTTAGCTAATGTTGGGATCGATAACGTTACGTGACGATCAAAGCACGAAATGAGGTAAGCATTTATGGCTGCAGCTCCCGTCTCAGTAGAGCATTAGACCATCCTTAACGATTCAGCCACTTTTTTATGTTGCTTTTTTGTAAACAGATTAACACTTAAAGAAAATCCTGTTATTGTGCCTTATGCGGTACCGGGCATTTACCCTACTAACTACTGTCTCACAGGAGCGTGAAGAGAATCGCCCATCAACAAAAGCGCCGCATTATGACAATGAGAGCGAGGAGATATCGTCGTGCTAGAAGAATACCGTAAGCACGTAGCTGAGCGTGCTGCCCAGGGGATTGTGCCAAAACCTTTAGACGCAACCCAAATGGCTGCGCTTGTCGAGCTGCTGAAGACCCCGCCTGTGGGCGAAGAAGAATTCCTGTTAGACCTGTTGATCAACCGCGTTCCTCCTGGCGTAGATGAAGCCGCTTATGTTAAAGCCGGTTTTCTCGCTGCTGTCGCGAAAGGCGACACCACCTCCCCGCTGGTCTCCCCAGAAAAAGCCATTGAACTGCTGGGCACCATGCAGGGTGGTTACAACATTCATCCGCTGATTGATGCGCTGGACGATGCGAAACTGGCGCCGATTGCGGCCAAAGCACTGTCCCACACCCTGCTGATGTTCGATAACTTCTACGACGTAGAAGAGAAAGCCAAAGCGGGCAATGAATATGCCAAACAGGTGATGCAATCCTGGGCCGACGCCGAATGGTTCCTGAGCCGTCCGCCGCTGGCGGAAAAAATCACCGTCACCGTTTTCAAAGTGACCGGCGAAACGAATACCGACGATCTCTCTCCGGCGCCGGATGCGTGGTCGAGACCGGATATCCCGTTACATGCGCAGGCGATGCTGAAAAACGCCCGTGAAGGCATTGAGCCGGATCAGCCAGGCGTTGTCGGCCCGATCAAACAAATCGAAGCATTGCAGAAAAAAGGCTACCCGCTGGCTTACGTGGGTGACGTGGTGGGCACCGGTTCTTCCCGTAAATCCGCGACCAACTCCGTGCTGTGGTTCATGGGCGATGACATCCCGAACGTGCCGAATAAGCGCGGCGGCGGCCTGTGCCTCGGCGGCAAAATTGCGCCTATCTTCTTTAACACCATGGAAGATGCGGGCGCGCTGCCGATTGAAGTTGACGTTTCTAACCTGAATATGGGCGATGTGATTGACGTCTACCCGTACAAAGGCGAAGTGCGTAACCACGAAACCGGCGAGCTACTGGCAACCTTCGAACTGAAAACCGACGTGCTGATCGACGAAGTGCGTGCCGGTGGTCGTATTCCGCTGATTATCGGCCGTGGCCTGACCACCAAAGCGCGTGAAGCGCTGGGGCTGCCGCACTCAGACGTTTTCCGTCAGGCAAAAGACGTGGCGGAAAGCAGCCGTGGCTTCTCTCTGGCGCAGAAAATGGTCGGTCGCGCCTGCGGCGTGAAAGGTATCCGTCCGGGCGCGTACTGCGAACCGAAAATGACCTCCGTCGGTTCTCAGGATACTACTGGCCCGATGACCCGCGATGAGCTGAAAGACCTGGCCTGTCTGGGATTCTCCGCCGATCTGGTCATGCAGTCGTTCTGTCACACCGCAGCCTATCCGAAGCCGGTTGACGTCACCACGCACCACACGCTGCCAGACTTCATTATGAACCGTGGCGGCGTCTCTCTGCGTCCGGGCGACGGCGTGATCCACTCCTGGCTGAACCGTATGCTGCTGCCGGACACCGTGGGGACCGGCGGTGACTCCCATACCCGTTTCCCGATTGGTATCTCTTTCCCGGCGGGCTCAGGCCTGGTGGCGTTTGCCGCCGCGACCGGCGTGATGCCGCTGGATATGCCGGAATCGGTGCTGGTGCGTTTTAAAGGCAAAATGCAGCCGGGCATCACCCTGCGCGATCTGGTCCATGCCATCCCGCTGTACGCCATCAAACAGGGCCTGCTGACCGTTGAGAAGAAAGGCAAGAAAAACATCTTCTCTGGCCGCATCCTGGAAATCGAAGGTCTGCCGGATCTGAAAGTTGAGCAGGCGTTTGAGCTGACCGATGCGTCCGCCGAGCGTTCCGCTGCGGGTTGTACCATCAAGCTGAACAAAGAGCCGATCATTGAATACCTGACCTCCAACATCGTCCTGCTGAAGTGGATGATTGCGGAAGGCTACGGCGACCGTCGTACGCTGGAACGCCGTATCCAGGGCATGGAAAAATGGCTGGCGGATCCGCAGCTGCTGGAAGCCGATGCTGACGCAGAGTACGCGGCGGTGATCGACATCGATCTGGCGGATATCAAAGAGCCAATCCTCTGTGCGCCGAACGATCCGGACGACGCGCGTCTGCTGTCTGACGTGCAGGGCGAGAAGATCGACGAAGTGTTCATCGGTTCCTGCATGACCAACATCGGCCACTTCCGCGCGGCTGGTAAGCTGCTGGATAACCACAAAGGCCAGTTGCCAACCCGCCTGTGGGTAGCGCCGCCAACCCGTATGGACGCCGCGCAGCTGACCGAAGAAGGTTACTACAGCGTGTTTGGTAAGAGCGGGGCGCGTATCGAAATTCCGGGTTGTTCCCTGTGTATGGGTAACCAGGCGCGTGTAGCCGACGGTGCGACGGTGGTCTCTACCTCTACCCGTAACTTCCCGAACCGTTTAGGTACCGGTGCGAACGTCTTCCTGGCTTCTGCGGAGCTGGCGGCGGTTGCGGCGCTTATCGGCAAACTGCCGACGCCGGAAGAGTACCAGACCTACGTGGCGCAGGTGGATAAGACGGCGGTGGATACCTACCGTTATCTGAACTTCGACCAGCTCTCTCAGTACACTGAAAAAGCGGACGGCGTGATTTTCCAGACTGCGGTGTAAAAGTGACTGGCCCGGATTTCCGGGCCAGTTTTTACAGCGAAGAATCGTAATAAAAATGGATATCCAGGTTTTCATCGGGCTTGAAGTTTTTTTGTTTAAACTCCAGGGTCAACGGATCAATTTGTTTTAGCGGGTAATTAAAGCAGGGGACAACCACTTCAGTCTCATCCTTCTTATGAATGCGCAAGGTAAAGTCGCCAATGACACCCTCTTTCCAGTTAGCGCCAGTTTTCAGAATATAGCCCAGATAGCCCCAGCCGATATTCGCGCTACCGTCTTCGTTTTTATATTTTATTCCTGCATCCAGCTGTTTTAACGCCTTGCGAGTGGCGGCGGTCAGGCATTGATCGCCGAGCTCATCACCAAGAAGACTGTCAAGGCTGTCAGGCACGCCGGTGGATTTACTGGGCGTGTATGAGTGGTGAATAACGATCTCCTTGCCCGCCGGAAAACGTTGTTGCCAGATAAAATATTGTTGAACGGCAATATTCAGATAGCCGTCATCAAACCACTCTGACGGTAATTGCTGTTTTCCCTCTTTATATCCTTCTTCAATAGAGGCTTTGCCCTCGCGATTGAGGACATGGCGTAGCTGTGGGATCGTCCAGCCGGTTTGCAGTAGTTTCGCCGTAATGTCTTCTTCACCTTTACCGCCTAAGTCATGGATGACTCGCCAGCGGGACTCGCTTTTAACCGGTTTACCGTCCACGCTGATCTTAAAGTTGGCAATACCTTCTGTGCGATCTCCCATATATTGTTGGGAAATAGCCGGCATCGGAAAGGCTACCGGAACGGTAATATCCTGCGCCGAATGATTAATAAATACATAATCGACATTGATACGATCGCTGGCAATCAACAATCGCTCTTTCGCCATGCTGATCTCATTTTGTTGCAGAAATTCAATGGAACCATTGGTTTCCCCGACCGCCGAGTCGTTTGCATAAGCATGGTAACTGGTAATAAAACACAGGAGTACGCTCAGCCATTTAAAATATGTCATACCGGTGCATTCCATGTCCGAAACATAATCATTATCATAATCCGGTGAGTGCCGTTTTTCGAGGGAAGAAAAATGCGGTATTATTTATTTTTATTATTATTAATAATTTGCCAAAATACATTTGCCGAAGAAATAAAACCATTGCCACAAGGTGATACCTGGCGCAAATATATTGCCCTGTCGCTGCGCGATGAAGAAGGGCTTGAGGATGGGCTGTTTAACCTGCGGCGGATTGAAGCAAACAGTAGCATTGCTTACGTTTGTGGCTTAATAAAAGACAAAAACGATAATTTTCTGACGGATGGGCAAAATCAATATCATCTTTATGACCGCGTGATGGCGATAGGTTATCGCTGGAGTTGGGGCAGCGTTGTGCACTTTGATAAAACCATTGCTTCGCCGCAGGATGTTCACTGCCATTATGGTAAAAACGTACCGTTAACGTCTGCGCTCTTACGTGAGCAGGTCGCCGCGCAAGGGCGCAAAAATATTTGCCAGCCGGTAAAAGCCAGCGACCCGCTGCGAAGCGATATTCTGAACGGCCTGCGCGCCAGTTATATTGGCGACAGCAATAGCTTAACCCTTAACGGCCCGCTGCCGACGGTAAAATTTATCGTCGAAGACCTTTGCGCCACGGAAGATTATGCTTACTTTTTGGGTAAGGCGACGGGAGATAAAACGAGTTTTTTTATCCATGATGACGCCAATAATCGGCTTCGCGTCGTGTTGAAAAAATCCCCGGATGGCGTGTGGCGCCCGCAGCCGGAAAACAACCTGCTGACACAACAATCTAAAGTGAGCGGCGGGTACTATAGCGATGGCACGCTGCGAGAAACCGATTTAGCGCAACTGGCGCAGGCGTGCAGGGTGGAGGGAGACACCGTTAACCTCACCGGCACGCTTCGCCAGCAGGGTGACGGCGAGTCCGCTTACTGGACCCTGACCCCGGATAGCCCCCTTACCTGCGTGCGCGATGCCAATAAGCAGCAGCCTGGCTGGAACCAGACGATGCAACTGGTGCTAACCCCACAAGAGCGGGAATCGCTCAACAATTTGGTCGGTAAAAAAGTCAGCGTCGGCGGCGATATTTTTCTGGCGCTGAGCGCCTCGCATCATACGCCGCTGTTACTGGATAATATTTTTCGCTTAACGGAAATAAAGTGAATGAGAAAGCTATGGGTTATAGGAATGCTATTGATGCTATGCGGCAACGCTGATGCGGCGGCTAAATTACAGTATTTACACGTTACTAACGGTGGGATGATGGCATTTTACGATGACGGTAACGCAAAAATGTGCGCGCGCTGCGAACCGATGGTGCAGAATCTCAAATCAATGAATAACAAGGCGCCTTATGCCCGTTGGAAACAAATGGGGGATGTCATAAAACTGAAGTCGCCAAATGGCGAGAGTGATTATGAATTTTACCAGCAGGGTGAAATTCTTTCTACCTGGTGGATTTTTAATTATAAGACGCTTCACGCGCTCGTGGATTTGAGTGAGTAAAGCGTTTTATGCCATCATTCGTACATGGACGATAAAGAATAAAACGTCACTGCCAGATTTTCCGCAGGCCGGAAATTTTTCTGCTTAAATTCCAGCGTAGTGGCGTTAATCCGCGTCAGCGGCGGCTGAAAGCAGGTGGTTATCGCATCGCCGTGAAGGCGCAGCGTAAACTCGCCGATGTCTCCCTCTTTCCACGCGGGATCACCGGTTAGCACCACATCCATCCGGTTTTGCCCCAAAGCGCCTGCCGGGCCTTGCTTCGTCATTAACTGATCCAGCGCCTGCTGTATTTGCTGGCGGTTTTCCGCCGTCGGGCAGGTGTTGTCATTGTCCAGTTCATCCGTTGACATTAGCGCGCTGAGTGACACGCTCGGGGTATAAACCTGGTGGATAGTCACCGCTTTCCCCGCCGGAAAGGTCTGCTGCCAGATGAAGTTGCGCTGGATAGTAAACTGCGGCTGATTATCCTTAAACCATTCCGGCGGCAGCGCCGGGAGATCCGCCGGAGGCGAAAATTCACCGTCGCTTAGCGCGGCGATCAGTTGCTTCACCGTCCAGCCAGCCTGCTGAAGTTTATCGGTGATCTCTTCCTGCGGAGCATTCAGTACTACAGTCCAGCGTGGTTGCGGGGTCACGATCTGACCATCGACGCGGATTTTAATGTTGCGGATGCCGGGGATGTAATCTTCGCCGGCTTCGTTAACGTCGCTAAATGACAGCGGCGGCATGGGGAAAACGACAGGAACGGTAATATCCTGCGTGGTCGGATTCACAAACAAATAATCGGCATTAATCCGATCGCGTTCAATTAACAGACGCTCTTTCGCTAGTTGAATATCGCTCTGTGCCAGTAAATGCAATGAACTATTCGCCACGGCCTCATTGGCTTGCGCCGGATAAGGCAATACTGCCAGCAATAACGGGAAACCGAACGCGATATTTTTCATGAGCAAATGATTACTGATAATAACGCAAAGCGCTATTATGGCACCCTCAATGCAATTTTTCGACGGTCACGTTCATGCGTTATTTTTTATTGGTGTTGATGATGATTTGTTGCAATTTATATGCATCAGATATGTTCCCGCTGAAGCCTGATGAAAATCCACGCGGCGCTATTGCATTAACGCTACGCGAGGAGGTTGGGCTATTAAACGCCCGCTTCGATATCAAGCGGATTGAAATCAACGAGACGAGCGAACTGGCCTATTTTTGCGGCCTGCTAAAAGATACTGACGGTCAGTATATTAAAGATGAAGATGATAAATATTATCTCTTCGATCGTATTCTGCTGGACAGCGGTACCGAAGGGTGGGTGAGTACGGTTTACCTGGATGAAGAGTTTAGCGCGCCGGAGCAAGCAAAGTGCCACTTTGCCGGGAATGTTGACCTGAAGTCACAGGAATTACGCGCGCTGGTGAAACAGTACGGGCGCATCGCAGCTTGCCTGCCGGTAGAAAAAGGCGATCCGTTGCGCACGCAACTGCTTGACGCGGTACGTGAAAACTACGTTGGCGATCTTAATCGTAAAACAACGCTGAATAATACGCCTGTGCCATCCTTCGTGGTGACGCAGCTATGCGCGGCGCAAAAATATGCCTATTTTTGTGGCGAACCTGCCAATGCCGATGCTGACTGGTATAGTCAGGATAGTAAAAAGCTGGATGTGGTATTGCAGAAAGACGCTAATAACACATGGTGGTTGCCCGTTCCTCAATTTCAGGGCATTAGTCGCCAAAGCTCACTGGCCTGGTGTAACCACAGCACCGACATTTTGCCAGTCAAAACGGTTGAAGAAATGGCGAAAAAACGGCAACAGCGCTGCGTGCGGGAAGGCGATACCGTGTCATTGCGCGGAATACTGGCAGAGCAAAAAAGCGGCGCGCAGCGTTATTGGGTGGTTAAACTCGAAGAACCGTTAACCTGCGTCCAGGATGCCGACATGCGGACAGCCGACTGGAATGGGCAAGTGCAACTCTTGTTGAGCGATGAGATTATAGAAAGAGTTAAAGTACAGTACGGCGACGATTTGTTAAACCAAGAAATTGTTGTCACAGGTGATGTTTTACTGGCATTAAGTTCAGATCACCACACGCCACTGGTACTGGAGAATATTGTGAAACTCATGCCCGTGATGGAGGGGCCGGGCTGGTGATGTGAGACTCCCCATTTTTAATGACTGCGCTCTTCCGGCGCATAATAAAAGGTCATCGACAGATCGTTTTCCGGCTTCTGCGGAGCTGGCGGCGGTGGATACCTACCGTTACCTGAACTTCGACCAGCTCTCTCAGTACACTGAGAAAGCGGACGGCGTGATTTTCCAGACGGCGGTGTAACAGAGACGGGCCCGGATTTCCGGGCCCGAATGGCGCTTCTTATTTATTATTACGCTTCACTTCCCGTAGCCCCGGCAAATACGTAATTACCCCGCCCATTATTGTCCCGGCTACAATCGCTGGAATAAGCATAATCAATACTTCACCATATATTAATGGCAGTATGCTTATGTCAAAATCATATCGCGCAAAATTAAACAGCGTCGTGATCAGACCACCTGCAATGGCGCAAAGGATCATCCTGTTAATTATTTTTTGATATAATTTCAGGGGTATCAGCGCGCAGGCGACACCGGTTAACCATGCGGGGAGGAGACTGTATATCCAGCCGGTAATAATCACTAATTCTGGTATTGTTCTGCAGAAATAGAACAAAAATGAGTCTGGTCCGCCAATAATGGCGGGTAAAAAGTTTATGATACCTATCGCGATGGCTGCGCCTATTAACGGCCCAAGCAGAATAAACCAACCGCTATGATAAATTATTCGTCGAAATACAGACATAATGTATCCTTCCTGAATTTTCCTTCAACCGTCTGACAAAAAATACAACTCACTACGGCTTCTCTGCTGATATCGCCCATTGCTGGAGCTCAGTTGAAAAGCGCTTATCAAGTAGCCAACAATTTCATGACAACGACCCGGATGATAAGGAAGCGTCTGAAAGACTAGCAGGCGTCGGCGTGGGCAGGGTATTGATGATTTCTGAAAAAACGCCAGAGGGACACCGGGCTGGTAATGCTATAACTGGATGAGGGGCAGCCATTTTTAATGCCTGCGCTCTTCCGGCACATAATAAAAGTTCATCTAAACGGCGCGCTGCCTGATGTGAAATTTGTCGTCGAGTTTTCGCTTAACGAAGATTAAGTGAATGTAAGCGTGATGGATGATGGACATTTCCTTGCGGCAACGCCTATATCCCCAGCACTTCCGGCACCAGCTCTTCCAGTTGCCTGACCAGCTCAGGGTCCATATAGCGGTAGTCATCGGGGATATCGAGTACGTGCAGGGGCTTATTTTCAATAATACGACGATATTCAGCCATCAACCGGTCTTTATGTTTCTGCTCCATAACGCAGATAACGTCAGCCCACTGAAGTAACCCGCACGACACGCTTTTTTTAGCGTTGCGGCTGGTGCCGGCGGAACGGACGCTAAGGCCGGGATAGCGGCGGAACACCTGCTCCGCCGTGGGGCTGCGCCATTGATTACGGCTGCATATGAAAAGCACATTCATTAAATAAATACTCTTCCAGATCGCGCTTCGCTAACGGCGAGTTTGTCAGTCGTGGAGACTCAATACCCCACGGTGCGGCACGTAGCACTTTGTCGGAGCGCGTGTAGATATATTGAAGCGCTAGAGTGACTTTCTGTATGAATAATAAACCGTTTTGGCATTTTTATTTTATCTTTTGTGCGCCCCGCTGTTTTTCTTTCACCGTGCTGCGATAATTACCTCAAGGCGCAATGCGGTATTGGCGCATTGCCAGGGCAGAGGAAAACAATTATGGATTACGAATTTCTGCGCGACGTTACCGGAGGGGTAAAAGTACGAATGTCGATGGGCCACGAGGTGGTCGGTCACTGGTTTAATGAAGAGGTTAAAGACAATCTCTCGCTACTGGATGAAGTAGAACAAGCCGCGCGTACGGTCAAAGGCAGCGAACGCTCCTGGCAACGAGCAGGGCATGAATACACGATCTGGATGGACGGCGAAGAAGTGATGATTCGCGCCAATCAGCTGGATTTTTCCGGCGATGAGATGGAAGAGGGGATGAGTTATTACGATGAAGAGAGTTTATCCCTGTGCGGCATGGAGGATTTTCTGCGGGTCGTCGCCGCGTATCGGGAATTCGTCAGTAAAGCCTGACCCTCTCTTCGTTATTGTCCCGCAACGCCAGTCGATGGACAGTTGGGGGCGGTAGTGGAAACGAAATCACCACACATTCCAGCCGGGAGTATCCCGGCTTTTTTATTGCAGAATGATTTTTTGATTTTTATTAATCATTTTAAAACTGTGATCTGACGCGTTTGTGATCTTAATTTGATTGAATATAATCGTTATGATTTTATTCAATCACAACAAGCAACAGGCGGTAAGACCATGAACATCAAAAAAGCAATAGAGCGCGTACCCGGCGGCATGATGGTCGTACCGCTCGTTATTGGCGCAGTCATTAACACCTTCGCCCCGCAGGCGCTTGAGATTGGCGGTTTTACCACCGCCTTATTTAAAAACGGCGCGGCGCCGCTGATTGGCGCTTTTCTGCTGTGTATGGGAGCCGGTATCAGTGTGAAAGCCGCGCCCCAGGCGTTATTGCAGGGCGGGACGATTACGCTCACTAAGTTGCTTGTCGCCATCGGCATTGGCCTGGGCGTGGAGCATCTTTTCGGCGCGGAGGGTATTTTTGGCCTGAGCGGCGTGGCGATTATCGCGGCGATGAGCAATTCGAATGGCGGACTTTATGCTGCGCTGGTAGGCGAATTCGGCAATGAGCGCGACGTCGGCGCTATCTCTATTTTGTCTCTTAATGATGGCCCTTTCTTTACGATGATTGCGCTGGGCGCGGCAGGGATGGCGAACATTCCCATTATGGCGCTGGTGGCGGTGCTGGTTCCGCTAGTTGTCGGCATGATCCTCGGCAATCTTGATCCTCATATGCGCGATTTTTTGACCAAAGGCGGCCCGCTGCTCATTCCTTTCTTTGCTTTTGCGCTGGGGGCGGGCATCAACCTGGAAATGTTACTGCAAGGCGGACTTGCCGGAATTCTGCTCGGCGTGCTGACAACGTTCGTTGGCGGTTTCTTTAATATTCGCGCAGATCGTCTGGTTGGCGGAACTGGCATTGCCGGGGCGGCGGCCTCCAGTACCGCGGGTAATGCCGTTGCGACGCCGCTGGCTATTGCGCAGGCCGACCCTTCGCTCGCCGAGGTGGCCGCTGCTGCAGCTCCGCTGATTGCCGCCTCGGTGATCACCACGGCAATCCTGACGCCAGTGTTGACCTCCTGGGTTGCGAAAAAACAGGCGCGTCAGGCTTCTTTGGAGAAAAACGCATGAAAATGATGGTTATCGCCGATGATTTTACCGGATCGAATGATACCGGCGTCCAGTTGGCGAAGAAGGGGGCGAGAACGGAAGTCATGTTGAGCGCGTCGCAAAAACCGTCCCGCCGCGCCGATGTGTTAGTCATTAACACCGAAAGCCGGGCGATGCCCGCAGATCAGGCGGCATCTGCCGTTTATGCCGCGCTTTCCCCGTGGTGTGAGACATCGCCAGCGCCGCTGGTGTACAAAAAAATCGACTCCACATTTCGCGGCAATATCGGCGCCGAAGTGACGGCGGCCATGCGCGCCAGTCAGCGAAAACTGGCCGTTATCGCCGCCGCGATCCCTGCGGCCGGACGCACGACGCTTGAAGGAAAATGTCTGGTTAATGGCGTCCCGCTACTGGAAACCGAATTTGCCAGCGATCCGAAAACGCCCATTGTCTCTTCCCGCATTGCCGAGATAGTGGCGTTGCAAAGTGAGATCCCTGTGTATGAAGTCTTTTTGCAGGATGTCCGACGCGGTGGGTTAAGCGCCTTACTTACGGCTTATGCGGCTGAGGGCGAAGGGATTATCGTCGTGGATGCGGTGGAAGAGCGGGATCTGACGTTGATTGCGCAAGCGGCGTGCGAACAACCGTCGATGCCGCTGCTCGTCGGCGCAGCTGGTCTGGCGAATGCGTTGCCGGTTGAACTTTTTATGCAAGACCGGCAGCGGCTGCCGGTGCTGGTGGTGGCCGGTTCGATGAGCGAAGCCACGCGACGTCAGGTGGATAATGCGCTGTGCCGGGGACGTGCGGAGGTCGTGGATATTGATGCCGCGCGCATGGTGTCGGATAGCGCGGAACAGGAAATCGCGTCTGTCGTAGAGCAGGCCTGCGCGCTGTTAAGTCAGCATCGACATACGATTTTACGCACCAGCCGTCGCGCAGAAGATCGACAGTTAATCGACGCGCTGTGCGAAAAATCCGCGATGAGCCGTCAGCAATTGGGCGAGCGACTGAGCCAGCGGCTTGGCGTCGTCACGTTAAACATTATCGAGCAGGCGCGGATTGGCGGGCTGTTTCTGACCGGCGGCGATATCGCTACCGCCGTCGCCAGCGCGCTTGGCGCTGAAGGTTATCGCATTCAGAGCGAGGTGGCGCCCTGTATTCCCTGTGGAACGTTTGTAAACAGCGAAATTGACGATCTGCCGGTCATTACCAAAGCGGGCGGATTCGGTTCAGACAGTACGTTGTGTGACGCGCTTTATTATATTGAGGAGATGTATTGTGGAGACTAAAACCGTTGCCATTACCATGGGCGATCCAGCGGGCATTGGGCCGGAAATTATTGTTAAAGCGCTAAGCGAAGACGGTCTCAACGGCGCGCCGCTGGTGGTTATTGGATGCCTCGCAACGTTGAAACGTTTACAGGCGAAGGGCATCACGCCGAACGTCGAGTTACGGGCCATTGAACGGGTCGCCGAAGCGCGTTTTGCGCCCGGCATCATTCATGTGATTGATGAGCCGCTGGCGCAGCCGGAGGCGCTGGAGGCCGGGAAAGTTCAGGCGCAGGCGGGGGATTTAGCGTATCGCTGCGTGAAGCGCGCCACCGAGTTAGCGTTACGGGGCGACGTACAGGCTATCGCTACCGCGCCGCTGAATAAAGAGGCGCTGCACCTGGCAGGGCACAACTATCCGGGCCATACCGAGCTGCTCGCGACCCTGACCCATAGCCGCGATTACGCGATGGTACTTTACACCGATAAACTAAAAGTGATTCACGTTTCAACGCATATCGCGCTGCGTAAATTCCTTGATACGTTAAGTACCACGCGTGTCGAAACGGTGATTGGTATTGCTGATACTTTCCTCAAGCGTGTGGGTTACGTTAAACCGCGTATCGCCGTGGCAGGCGTGAATCCTCATGCGGGCGAGAATGGCCTGTTTGGCGATGAAGAGACGCGTATCCTGACGCCAGCCATTACCGATGCCCGCGCAAAAGGTATGGACGTTTATGGGCCGTGTCCGCCGGATACTGTATTTCTCCAGGCTTATGAGGGGCAGTATGATATGGTGGTGGCGATGTATCATGACCAGGGACATATCCCGTTGAAATTGCTTGGCTTTTATGATGGCGTGAATATCACCGCGGGGCTGCCGTTTATTCGGACCTCTGCCGATCATGGCACCGCATTTGATATCGCCTGGACGGGAAAAGCAAAATCTGAGAGCATGGCCGTATCGATCAAACTGGCAATGCAACTGGCATAATTCCCTGTTATGAAAGGACAACACCGTCTGGATCTCATTGTGGCGTATCTGAAAAACCATACGCTGGTTACGGTAGAACAGCTGGTTGAGGCGGTTGACGCATCGCCAGCCACTATCCGTCGCGATTTGATCAAGCTGGATGAGCAGGGCGTGATCAGCCGTAGTCATGGCGGCGTGGCGCTGCGGCGTTTTGAACCCGCCCAGCCCACCACCAATGAAAAACAACTGCGATCGCCCGCTGAAAAACGGGCGATCGCACGCGTTGCCGCATCGCTGGTCAATGCTGGCGATGCCGTCGTGCTGGATGCCGGTACGACAATGATGGAGCTGGCGAAATGCTTAACCCATCTTCCGCTGCGGGTCATCACCGTCGATCTGCATATTGCGCTGTTTTTAGCTGAGTTCCGGCAAATTGAAGTGACGATTGTCGGCGGTCGTATCGATGACAGCAGTCAGTCCTGTATCGGTGAGCATGGGCGTAAGCTGTTGCGCAGCGTGTATCCGAACATCGCGTTTATGAGCTGTAATTCATGGGGGGTAAAAACGGGCGTGACGACCCCAACGGAAGATAAGGCCGGGCTTAAACAGGAGATTATTGCTAATGCGCAGCGCAAAGTGTTGCTGGCGGACAGCAGTAAGTATGGCGCGCATTCGCTCTTTAATGTGGTGCCGCTTGAGCGCTTTAATGACGTGATTACCGACGTCAATCTGCCGCCGTCAGCGCAGGTTGAACTGAAAGGGCGCGCTTTTGCGCTAACGCTGGTGCAGCCGGAGTGACAGCGCCGTCAGGCGCTGCCAGTGGTGAATCAGACCGCAGAAATATTGCGGCCGTAGTAAATCTCGCGCATCTCTTTCCACAGCGCGGCGGTGATCTCCTGGCGTTCGGTTTCAGTGAGATCTTCCGGTTTGGTGTGAAACATGTAGTGCTTAAGATCGAACTCTTTAAGCAGCATCTTGGTATGGAAAATATTTTCCTGATACACGTTTACATCCACCATGTCATACAGCGACTTCATATCTTCCGACATAAAATTCTGAATAGAATTAATCTCATGATCGATAAAGTGCTTCATACCGTTGACGTCGCGCGTAAAGCCGCGCACGCGGTAATCGATGGTGACAATATCGGACTCTAGCTGGTGGATCAGGTAATTGAGCGCTTTTAGCGGTGAAATCACCCCGCAGGTTGACACTTCGATGTCGGCGCGAAAGGTGCATAGCCCGCCTTCCGGATGGCTCTCCGGATAGGTATGCACACAGATATGGCTCTTATCGAGGTGCGCCACCACGGTTTCCGGCAGCGGGCCGGGATGTTCGGTTTGATCGATAAGTTTCGGGTCGACTGGCTCTTCGCTCACCAGAATCGTGACGCTGGCGCCCTGGGGTTCATAATCCTGACGGGCGATGTTCAGGATGTTCGCGCCGATAATGGAGCATGTCTCTGACAGGATCTCGGTCAGTCGGTTGGCGTTATAGAGTTCATCGATATAGGCGATATAGCCATCGCGCTCTTCTGCGGTTTTGGCGTAGCAGATATCGTAAATACAAAAACTCAGGCTTTTCGTCAGATTGTTAAAGCCATGCAGTTTCAGCTTTTTCAATTTTTATCACCTCCTTAACATCACTGTGCGGACAGTGCGTCATGTAGATATTGCGGTAGCGCAAATGCAGCGGCATGAATAGCCGGGTTGTAATAGCGACATTTGAGGCCGGCGGCATGAAAACGCGCCTGAATAATTTCGCTCGACAGGTGACGAAGAGCGTCGTTGTCCGTCGCCCAGGCGAAGGTCATAATGCCGCCGTAATAGGTCGGAATCGCCGCCTGGTAGAAGCCGACATCGCTGAAGTAATGACTCAGCTTGCGGTGGCTGTCGAGCGCTTCATCCTGTTGCAGAAAGCACACGCCGTTCTGGGCGACAAAAATGCCGCCCGGATTCAGGCAACGCTTACAGCCTTCATAAAAGGCGGAGGTAAACAGGCTTTCGCCGGGGCCTATCGGATCGGTACAGTCGGAAATGATCACATCAAAGGTCTGATGGGTCTGATTGACGAAATTCACGCCGTCGTCGATCACCAGCGTAAAGCGCGGATCGTCGTAGCTGCCGGCATTGTGGTTGGGTAAATACTGGCGGCAAAACGAGACTACGCCAGCATCGATCTCTACCATGGTGATGGTTTCGACATTTTTATGCCGGGTAACTTCACGTAGCATTGCGCCGTCGCCGCCGCCGATAATCAGAACGTGTTTCGCATGACCGTGCGCCAGCAGCGGGACGTGGGTCATCATTTCATGATAAATAAACTCGTCGCGTTCGGTGGTCTGTACCACGCCGTCCAGCGCCATCACGCGGCCAAAAGCGGCGTTTTCAAAGATGATTAAATCCTGGTGATCGGTTTTTTCATGATACAGAACGTTGTCTACGGCAAAGTACTGACCAAACTGGTCGTGTAGCGTTTCATGCCACATCGTATTTTCGGCCATTGGCTGATACCTCCATTGTTAACACCCGTAAAAAAAGGGCGCAACATCATAGCTAACAATGACCGTGGATGCACGGTCATTATTTCAGCAATAGGATCGCGGAGGATTATTTAACGTAGGCTAACAGGCTCAGAGAATCGCGGGCCAGAGCTTTGCATTTTTTAGCGACCGGAATACCGATGCCGCTAAGATCGCGGTAGCTGTCTTCGCCCAACGATTTCATATCGAAGGTGTCGTAGTTACTCAGGTCCCACTGATTTTGCTGGGCAAAAAAGACCAGCGCACGGCGAATCTGACTGTTGGGTAAATTTTGGTAACCACAGTCATTTTTCAGAAAAACGAAAACCGCCGTTAAATCGGCCATATCTTCAGCTTCGGATTCAGTAAGCGCATAGCTATTTGCGCATAAGGCCATCAGGCTGCCAAACAACACGGGTCTGAAAAACGTCTTCATTGCTTCTACCACGGCATCAGGGAAAGTCAACGTTAGCATACTGAGAACGTAGCGACGACTTTTATTATTAGAATTGGCCGCGGCGTTTTCATTCTTATTGTATTGCTGTCAGGAATGGTAAAGACGTGTTGCTGGCTTGACCTTCCCGTTAGGGCAGGGTCTAAGCTTAGACACCCGCCTGTTCATTATAAGGAAATGATTATGTTACGCCGTGATTTCTTAAAATATTCAGTGGCGCTGGGGGTTGCATCAGCGCTGCCGCTGTGGAGCCGCGCCGCTTTTGCCGCCGAACGTCCCGCGTTGCCTATTCCTGACCTGTTAACGGCAGATGCGAGCAACCGTATGCAGTTAATTGTTAAAGCCGGACAGTCGACATTCGCCGGTAAGAACGCGACAACCTGGGGCTACAACGGTAATTTGCTGGGGCCAGCGGTACAGCTTCACAAAGGAAAAAGCGTGACCGTTGATATCCATAACCAACTGGCCGAAGACACGACGCTTCACTGGCATGGTCTGGAGATTCCGGGCATCGTCGACGGCGGTCCGCAGGGGATTATTCCCGCAGGCGGAACCCGCACGGTGACGTTTACGCCGGAGCAACGCGCCGCGACCTGCTGGATTCATCCGCACAAACACGGCAAAACCGGGCGCCAGGTGGCGATGGGCCTTGCCGGGCTGGTGCTGATTGAAGATGATGAGATTCGCAAATTGCGCCTGCCGAAACAGTGGGGCATCGACGATGTGCCGGTGATCATTCAGGACAAACGCTTCTCCGCCGATGGCCAGATTGATTATCAACTGGATATTATGACCGCCGCCGTCGGCTGGTTTGGCGATACGCTGCTGACCAATGGCGCTATCTATCCGCAGCATTCCGCGCCGAAAGGCTGGCTACGTCTGCGCTTGTTGAATGGCTGTAATGCGCGCTCGCTGAATATCGCCGCCAGCGATAATCGCCCGCTTTATGTGATCGCCAGCGACGGCGGCCTGCTGGCGGAGCCGGTGAAAGTCACCGAACTGCCGTTATTAATGGGCGAGCGTTTTGAAGTGCTGGTGGATATCAGCGACGGGAAAGCCTTTGATCTGGTGACCCTGCCGGTCAGCCAGATGGGAATGGCGATCGCTCCGTTTGATAAACCGCACCCGGTGATGCGTATCCAGCCGCTGCGGATTACCGCCTCCGGTACGCTGCCGGATACGTTGACGACGATGCCGGCGCTGCCGTCGCTGGAAGGGTTGACGGTGCGCAACCTGAAACTGTCGATGGACCCACGCCTTGATATGATGGGGATGCAAATGCTGATGAAGAAATATGGCGCTCAGGCGATGAGCGGCATGGATCATGACAGCATGAACGCGCATATGCAGGGCGGCAATATGGGGCATGGCGAGATGGATCATGGCAACATGGATCACAGCGGGATGAATCATGGCGCGATGGGCAATATGAATCACAGCGGAAAATTCGACTTCCATAACGCTAACTTTATCAACGGCCAGGTCTTCGATATGAACAAACCGATGTTCGCGGCGCAAAAAGGCCGACATGAACGTTGGGTCATTTCCGGCGTGGGCGACATGATGCTGCATCCTTTCCATATTCACGGCACGCAGTTCCGTATTCTGTCAGAGAACGGCAAAGCGCCAGCGGCGCACAGAACGGGCTGGAAGGATACGGTACGCGTTGAGGGTGGTATCAGCGAAGTGCTGGTCAAGTTCGATCACGACGCGCCGAAGGAACATGCCTATATGGCGCACTGTCATCTGTTAGAACATGAAGATACGGGAATGATGTTAGGATTTACGGTCTGACCGATGTCTGTGACGCAGGCCGGGTAAGGCGAAGCCGCCACCCGGCACAATGCCCGGCATACGCCGGGCATTAATGGTTATTTCGCGTCGTCAGGCAAAGCATAGGCCACGATATAGTCGCCCATCTTCGTACCAAACGAACCGTGGCCTCCGGCAGAAACGACCACGTACTGCTTACCGTTTACCTCATAGGTCATCGGCGTTGCCTGGCCTCCGGCGGGTAAACGTCCCTGCCACAGTTTTTCCCCGTTGCTCATGTTATAAGCGCGCAGGTAGTTGTCGGCGGTCGCGGCAATGAACAGCACGTTACCGGCGGTTGAGATTGGCCCGCCGAGCATGGGCATCCCCATGTTGAACGGCACCGGAACCGGCATCGGGAACGGCATACTGTCGCGCGGCGTCCCTATACGTTTCTTCCATACGATTTCATTGGTCTTCAGATCCAACGCGGAAATATAGCCCCAGGCCGGTTGTTTACACGGCAGGCCAAACGGCGAAAGGAACGGATTCAGCGTGACGCCGAACGGTACGCCGTACTGTGGCTGAATACCCGCTTCTGTTCCGGTACCTTTCGCGTCTTTCGGCGGCTCCATCGGATTACCCGGGCCGCGTGGGATCAGCTTCGAGACAAACGGCAGCGCCATCGGGTTAGCGATAGCGACCTGACGGTCTGGATCGACGGAAATACCGCCCCATTCAAACATCCCCAGGTTGCCAGGGAATACCAATGTCCCCTGCTCGGACGGCGGGGTGAAGATACCTTCATAGCGCAACTGGTGGAACATAACGCGGCACACCAGTTGGTCGAACATGGTCGCGCCCCACATATCCGCGCCGGAGAGATCTTTTTTCGGGCGGAAGGTTAAATCAGAGAACGGCTGAGTTTTGGCGACGTAATCGCCTTTTGCCGCGCCCTGCGGGACCGGTTTTTCCGGAGCGGGCACGACCAGCTCGCCATTACGTCTGTCGAGCACAAAGATATTACCGGTTTTCGCTGGCGCATAGATAACCGGAACGGTAGTACCGTCAACGGTAATATCTGCCAGCGTCGGCTGTGCCGGCAGGTCCATATCCCACAGATCGTGATGGACGGTCTGATAACTCCAGGCCAGTTTCCCGGTGGTGGCATTCAGCGCCAGGATGGAGCTGGCATAACGTTCCTGCTCCGGCGTGCGGTTACCGCCCCAGATATCCGGCGTGGTCACGCCCATCGGCAGATAGACCAGATCCAGTTTCGCATCATAGGCGGCAGGCGCCCAGGAGTTCGGCGAGTTAAAGGTAAAAGAGTGCTCATCGGCTGGAATCGCGTTCGGATCTTTCGCCCCTGGATCGAAGGCCCACAGTAGTTTACCGGTATTAACATCAAAACCACGGATAACGCCGGACGTTTCGCGGGTAGAGAAGTTATCCGTGACCGAACCGGCAATGACAATCGTTTTATCGGTGATAATCGGCGGCGACGTCGGTTCATACAGTCCCGGCGTGGTGTCCGGCATATTGGTTTGCAGATTCAGGACGCCTTTGTTGGCGAAGGTTTCACACAGCTTGCCGGTTTCGGCATTCACCGCGAAAAGGCGACCGTCATTGACCGGAAGGATAATGCGGCGCGGACAGTCGGCGATGACCTCCGGCGAGGCGGTATCCGCTTTGGCCTCATGATAAGAGACGCCGCGGCAGGTCACATGCTGGAAAGACGAATCGGTCTTCAACTGAGGATCAAAATGCCACTTCTCTTTACCGCTGGCGGCGTCCAGCGCGAACAGACGCTGGTGAGCTGTACACAGATAAAGCGTATCGCCGACTTTAATCGGGGTCACTTCGTTGGTGATTTCGCCCGGATCGTTGGGTTGTTTCAGATCGCCGGTGCGGAAGACCCACGCTTCTTTCAGTTGGTGAACGTTATCCGCAGTGATCTGTTTCAGCGGCGAATAGCGTTGGCCTTCCTGATTACGTCCATAGGCCGGCCAGTCTTCGTCGGCGATCGACGAGCTTGTTGCGGCGGGCGTGGCGTCGGCGCGAAGCGTACCGTTGATCTCCTGCGGGTCGTTGAAGCCAGCCCAGGTCAGAATGCCGCCGCTAATCAGCAGCGCCACGACCAGCGCCGCCACTGCGCCGCTGGAAGGAACCACCAGCCGATGCCAGACAAACGGCAATATTAGCCAGATGCCGAAAAACACCAGGATATCGCTACGCGGCGTGAGCGCCCAGAAGTCGAACCCGACTTCCCACACGCCCCAAATCATTGTCGCCAGCAGCAGGGCGGCATACAGCCACAGCGCGGCACGTTTACTGCGCCATAGCAATCCGGCCACAACCAGCATCACGAGGCCCGCGATGGGGTAGTACCAGGAACCGCCAATAGCAACCAGCCAGACACCTCCGATAAGAAGATACAGCCCGCAAAGTGCTGCAAAGAGGGCCGTCAGCGTCACGAGTAATCGTGGCGATCGTGCGTTATTTTCTGCCATAAAAAGACACCATCCCAAATTGTTAATTTTTTAGTAGCAATTAAGTATAGGAATTAACATGTGTGATCGTCATCACAAAATGAGCTTTCTTATCAAATGCCGCGAATGAATACGTTTGCTGTTATACTGCGTGCCTTGCGCGTCAATGCGGCGTTATTAGTCACCGGCATTGAGTGATTTGTTTTTAAATCATATGGTTATAAATATGAAACATACTGTTGAAGTCATGATCCCCGAAGCGGAGATCAAAGCACGTATTGCCGAGCTGGGTCGTCAGATTACCGAACGTTATAAAGACAGCGGCAGTGAAATGGTGCTGGTAGGTCTGTTGCGTGGCTCATTTATGTTTATGGCGGACCTGTGCCGTGAAGTTCAGGTTCCTCATGAAGTCGATTTTATGACCGCCTCCAGCTATGGTAGCGGCATGTCCACCACCCGCGACGTGAAAATCCTCAAAGATCTGGATGAGGATATTCGCGGTAAAGACGTGCTGATTGTCGAAGACATTATTGATTCCGGTAATACGCTGTCGAAGGTCCGTGAAATCCTGGGCCTGCGCGAGCCGAAATCGCTGGCGATTTGTACGCTGCTGGATAAACCGTCTCGCCGCGAAGTGGACGTGCCGGTTGAGTTCGTTGGCTTTTCGATTCCGGACGAATTTGTAGTCGGTTACGGTATCGACTACGCCCAGCGTTATCGCCATCTACCGTATGTTGGTAAAGTGGTGCTGCTGGACGAGTAAGCGCAGAAATGCCGGATGGCGTCGCTAAAGCGACTTATCCGGCCTATAGCTAATGGCTTATTGGTGGGGAATGTATTTCAGACTTAGGGCGGAGATACCCTTATGATAGCCGTTCTCCAGCGTTTCTCTGTTGGTGGCGGTGACGTCAAGATCGCGCAGCAGGCCATCATTGATACTGTACGCCCAGCCGTGAATGGTCACATTCTGCCCGCGTTTCCACGCTGACTGCATAATGGTGGAATGCCCCAGGTTATAGACCTGCTCCATGACGTTCAATTCATAGAGCGCGTCCAGACGTTGCTCTTCGGGCATTTTTCCCAACAGCGAGCTATGTTTAAGCCAGATGTCGCGGATATGCAGCAGCCAGTTATTAATCAAGCCCAGCTCAGGGTTTTCTACCGCAGCCTTGATACCGCCGCAACCGGAGTGGCCGCAAATGATAATATGCTCAACTTCCAGAACATCTACCGCATACTGAACCACGGAGAGACAGTTCAGATCGGTGTGAATAACCAGGTTAGCCACATTACGGTGAACAAACAATTCGCCCGGTTCAAGCCCGGTTAAACGCTCTGCGGGAACGCGGCTGTCGGAACATCCAATCCATAGAAAGCGCGGTTTTTGCGCTTGCGCCAGTTTCTCAAAAAATCCGGGGTCCTCTTCCACCAGCATTTTTGACCATAGTGCATTGTTGCTGATGAGTGTATCTATGTCTTTCATGGAAGTTAACGACCTGTAACCAAATAAGTGCGTTGGGCTAATATAGGGCAACTCCGTAGTTATTTAAACCATATATAAAGTGTAAGAACGTAAAGTAAGTGAGAATTTATGACCATTGCGCTGGAACTTCAACAACTTAAAAAAACCTATCCCGGCGGCGTTCAGGCGCTGCGCGGCATAGATTTGCAGGTCGAAGCGGGGGATTTTTACGCGCTTCTGGGGCCAAATGGAGCAGGGAAATCGACCACCATCGGTATTATCAGCTCATTGGTTAATAAAACGTCCGGGCGCGTTAACGTTTTTGGTTACGACCTGGAAAAAGACGTGGTTAACGCCAAGCGACAGCTTGGACTGGTACCACAGGAGTTTAACTTTAACCCGTTTGAAACGGTGCAACAGATCGTAGTGAATCAGGCCGGTTATTACGGCGTGGAGCATAAAGAGGCGGTTTTACGTAGCGAAAAGTATTTAAAACAGCTCGATCTGTGGGAAAAACGTAGTGAACGTGCGCGGATGCTCTCCGGTGGGATGAAACGCCGCCTGATGATCGCCCGCGCATTGATGCATGAACCTAAGCTATTGATTCTCGACGAGCCGACGGCGGGCGTCGATATCGAATTGCGTCGCTCGATGTGGGGATTCCTGAAAGACTTAAACGCCAAAGGCACCACCATTATTCTCACCACCCACTATCTGGAAGAGGCGGAAATGCTGTGCCGCAATATCGGTATTATTCAGCACGGCGAGCTGGTGGAAAATACTTCCATGAAAAATCTGCTTTCAAAGCTGAAATCGGAGACGTTTATTCTGGATTTAGCGCCAAAAAGCCCGCTACCTAAGCTTACGGGTTATCAATATCGTCTGGTGGATACCTCGACTCTGGAGGTGGAAGTGTTACGCGAGCAGGGGGTTAACAGCGTCTTTAGCCAACTGAGCGAGCAGGGGGTACAGGTATTAAGTATGCGTAATAAAGCCAACCGTCTGGAAGAACTGTTTGTGTCGCTGGTGCATGAAAAACAAGGAGATCGCGCATGATGCAGCTTTACTGGGTTGCCCTTAAAAGCATCTGGGCGAAAGAGATCCACCGCTTTATGCGGATCTGGGTGCAAACGCTGGTGCCGCCCGTCATCACCATGACGCTCTATTTTATTATTTTCGGTAATTTGATTGGTTCGCGCATCGGCGAAATGCATGGTTTTAGCTATATGCAATTTATTGTGCCGGGCCTGATTATGATGGCGGTCATTACTAACTCCTACGCGAATGTCGCGTCGTCATTTTTTAGCGCCAAGTTTCAGCGCAATATTGAGGAGCTGCTGGTCGCGCCGGTACCAACGCACGTGATCATCGCCGGATTTGTCGGCGGCGGCGTGGCGCGCGGGCTGTGCGTGGGGATTCTGGTGACGGCGATTTCGCTCTTTTTCGTGCCTTTCCAGGTGCATTCCTGGGTATTTGTCGCGCTAACGCTGATTCTGACCGCGATTCTGTTCTCGCTGGCCGGACTGCTGAACGCCGTGTTTGCGAAAACTTTTGACGATATCAGCCTGATTCCCACCTTCGTGCTGACGCCGCTGACCTACCTCGGCGGGGTATTTTACTCGCTTACGCTGCTGCCGCCGTTCTGGCAAGGGCTGTCGCACCTGAACCCGATCGTCTACATGATCAGCGGCTTCCGCTACGGCTTCCTGGGTATCCATGATGTACCGCTGGTGACGACGTTTGGCGTACTGGTGATCTTTATCGCCGCTTTCTACCTGCTGTGCTGGTCGCTGATCCAGCGTGGGCGCGGGTTGCGCAGTTAAGCGTTGACAGGGGCGTTGGGTTGCACCTCGCTTCATCCCATCTACGGGCCCGTAATATCAATGGGTTACGGGTCTGTAGGTGGGGGGAGGCTTGCTGAAACCTAACGCTTCTCTCAGCGAATCTGAATCTCCAGCGTGGCGGTAGCCTGGTATTCTCCGGTGTGGGGGACATGTCCGGTGGTATTGACCGGCGCGGCGGTGAACTCGGTGCTGCCTTTACCGTCTGTGTAATCTTCAATCGGCAATTCGGTGCTGCCGCCGGGAACGATGGTCTTATCGTATTTATCGGAAATCCGTATCCCTAAATTCTCATTGTCGGTTTTCAGGTATTCCGGGTTGTGCGGATCGGTTTCTCCGTTCAATGACATTGACAGGTTGGTGCCGTCCGCCACGTTGCTACAGGTAAAGTTTACCTGAGTGGTGACGTGCGAGTTCTGCGGACTGTCGCCGAGATTACGAATATCTTTGCCCTCAATATCCGGCAGCCTGACCTCGATAACCTGCCCGGCGTTGATGGAACAGGACTGCGGCACGGTAATAGTTCCGGACATGGTGACGTGCGCGACAGGGGGAACGGCGGGGGGAATATTATCTCCGCTGCTGCCCGGCGTTTTTGATAAATAGAGATTCATGATCGTTGTTTGCGGGATCGAGATTTCACCGACCAAAGGATGAGTAATATAAATCCTTACCGTGCCTTTATTGCCCGCCGTCATTGATTTCATTTCTGCATCGCCACAGCCGCCTGCGGAACTATCCTCATTGCTGATTGAGGAAAACGGGACAGGAATATTCTGGTTCAACTTCCCGGCTACATACGCTTCGGTGCCAATTTCCAGTTTGCCTGCCACGAGGACATAGTAATCCATATGTCCGTAGTATCGCGTCTCGCTGTGCGTGCCTTTCTGCGTCAGATCGCCGGTGGTCGCGGTGAAATAGTTGTACCCGCGATAATCACTGTTATCGCAGTCGCATTTAGCCGAATATTCTCCGCCAGCTGACCAGTGCTCTTCAACGATGGTTCCCGTCTGGTTCCCATCCGTATCGGTAATGGTTTGATTAAAACTAAAAGGAAAATTATGCGTGCCGTTGGTGGGTTGACACCAGCCGCTTCCGTTGCCCATCGTTCCTTCTGCCAGCGCATGGCCTGAAAATAGCGCCAGCGCCAGCAGCATCCATAAATTCTTCATTGTGTTCCTCACTGGCAGACGGCGTTCGCCATCACGATGCCGTTCATATTTTTGCTGATATCAAGGCGGTAATCCGCGCGGCAAGAGGCGCTTCCCCAGTTCACCAGCAGCAGGCCCTCTTCCGGCAGGCCGCTGAGGAAGACCTGGCCTTTATCGCCGACGATACTGGCCAGGTTCGCATCCTGCCCATCGACGCTTGCCGTCGCGCCAAAGGGCACGGGCTCGCCATTGCTGCGCGTCAGCGTTAACAACACGCGATAGCCCTTATGCGTGTCATACGCCGCGCGCACCACCGCATTACGCGTCGGGTAGACGGTCTGGTTGTTGAGCGGAATATCCACGTTGTCGGCAAACGTGCTGCTGTCGAGCGAGATATCGTAGCGATAATACGGCGTAACGTTGGGGATCACCGTATAACCCCGGAAGTCGGTGGCGACGCCGGTCTGGTTTTCAACCGAAACGCCGCTGGCGCCGGGCGCTTTAATTAAAATCGCCGCGCCGGTAATCGGCTGGCTCAGGGTAATACCATTTTCGTGCGCCAGAATGCCGCCGCTGATGCCGTAGCTGACCTGTTGGCTATCTGGCGACTGATTGTAACCGGCGTTGAGGTTGGCATAAGTGCCTTTGTAGCTGGCGTTTACCCCGCCGGAATCACCGTCTTGTGTGCTGTGGCTTTGCTGTAACGACCAGTTCAGGTTTCTGTCACGCAGCGCGGTGCCGCTAAGGGTGGTGCTGTTCACCGTGGCATCGTGCTTACGCGTGTTCAGCATATAGCTGGCGTATAGCCTGGAATCGAACACCGTAAACGGAACATGCAGCGACAACGTGAACAGCCGATCGTTCTGGTTATAACGATCGTCGTCGTTATCATCATCGTCATTGTCCGAACGGTACTGGTAGGTGTTTTTGTTATAGCTGTAGCTCAGCGTATAGCTCACCGGACCCCAGCTATTGTTGTAACTGGCGCTCAGAGACTCCATCTGCTGCGCGCTGTGCCAGTAATCTTCTTTTACCCAACTTAGCGTTAAGGAACCGAGCGTATCGCTAATTTGCTGGTTGACCGAGGCTTCGAAACGATTATGGCGCTTGCCGTAGTTATCATAAAAATCGTCGTCCGGGTTGATCACCTCGCTCAGCGAATTGTAGTTTTCGCTGGCGTAACGATAGCCGGCCAGCGAAAACGTGGTGCCCGTACTGACGACGCCCTTGCTGTAGCGGACGCGCCAGGATTGCCCGATTTCTTTGCGGCCATCGTCAAATTTGGCGTGCGACCAGATGCCGTCCAGGGAAATGGCTCCCAGCATCTGCATATTTTGCCCGACGCCGAAGGCGACGGACTGGTATTTATCGCCGGCAATCTGGCTGCCGCCGTACAGGGTGATGTCCCACGGCAGGCCGTACAGCAGGGTCGCCTGGCCGAAGTCGTCCAGCGTGTGGTTGTTATAATCGCGGTATTTACCCACGGTCACGCTGTATTTTGCCCGTCCGGTGCGCTGCAGAATCGGCAGCGAAGAGTAGGGCACGATAAAATGCTGTTCGCTGCCGTCGGCTTCTTTTACCGTTACGTCATAGTCGCCGTTGCTGCCGGTGGGAAACATATCGTTGATTTCAAATTCGCCCGGCGAAACGGCGGTCTGATAGGCGATATAGCCGTTTTGCCGCACGATAACCTGCGCGTTTGAGCGGGCAATGCCGCGAATCGTCGGGGCGTAACCACGCTGGCTGTTGGGCTGCATTTGATCGTCAGAGGTGAGCTGGAGGCCGCGAAAAGGTACGCTGTCGAACACGTCGGATGGCGTATTGCTGTCTCCGGCGGTGAACTGGCTTTTCAGCGCGATAATGTCGCGCTGTAAATAGTTATAAACGCTGTTCCAGCTACCGCTCTCGCCGTTATTTGAACTCCAGTTACTGTAGTTGCGAAAACGCCACGGCCCGAGGTTAAAACCCGGCTGGAGAGCGAGATACTTCGATTCCGCATCGTCGGAATCCTCGCTGGAACCGTACTCTTTATAGCCGCTGAAACTGTAGTTCAGCATTAGCGCGGTAATCCCCTCCTGCCACTTTTCCGGCGGCACGTAGCCGCGCGCGTTGTTGGCGATATAGAGTTGCGGGATGCTTACTGATAATGTCTGTTGCTGAAAATCAAACCGCTGGCTGGCGCCGGGGATAACGCTGAGATCGACGCAGCCTTTTTCACTCTCCAGGGTTGGAAAAAGGTCGGTTTTGACGCTGTTATCTTTTAGTTCCTGGAGCCGTAAACAGCCCTGTAATGCCTGTTGACCGTCACTGAGCGTCGTGAGTTGAAAATCAACGTTTCGCGCGCCGATTTCTGTTTTATTGATATTGATAGTGACGTAATAGGTGCCAGGCAGCTGGCTTTTGTCGTTATCAAATGTCGACAGATCGACGCTTGTGCGACTCGCCTGCCCATGGTTTTCAATAAATGCCGGATTGAAATAGTCGCGCGCCCATGTAACGTGTGCGAACGTGCTGCCCAGCGCGATACACACAGCGCAGCGCGATAAATAAAATACCCGGTGTTGCCTTTTGCGCATCGGCACTCTCATCCCTGTCACTCTTCTCAAGGCGTTTGTTTATGTTCGGGGCCAATACCGCCAAAATCGTTGATGATAGACCAGACAATCGGGCCGCTGGCGGCGGCAGGCAGCGTGTACTGCGCGTTGCCGAAAGGCGCCACATAGCGCGGGGCTTTCACTTTTTGACTGCCAACGGAAAGGGTGGCGAAGTTCATATAATAGGGCGTGGGGTTCTTCACGGTGAGCGTGCGCCCCTGACGCGACCACGTTAACCGATCGGCAACCTCTTCTGGTTTTTGGGTTAACGCTTTTGGCCGGTAAATCAGCTTAAATTCCGCTTTAACGGCCAGCATGAGTGTGTTGTGTTTATTGTCCGGATTGCTGCTGGGAATCGATTTAATATCCAGCCAGTACAGCGACTCGCGATCTTCCGGCAAATTGCCGCCGGTACGGATAATTCGTAGTACGTTCTTTTGCCCGCCATTAAGGCGAAAAAGCGGCGGGGTGACCATAAACGGCGCATCGCCGCTCGCCCCTGTTTCGCTGATCGATTGCGCCCAGGACTGAATTAAATAGGGAACGTTGTCGCTATTGCTTATCGATATGGACGCATCTTTGGCATCGCCGTGAAAAATAACCCGCGTTGTGCCGATGTTTATCCCTGCGGCATGCGCCAGCGAACCGCACAACAGGCAACAAAGCAACCCTGCTTTAGCCAATGAATTCATTGATGACCTCAATAAACAAATGGGCCAGCCGACGCTGGCCGCCAGGATCAGTTATATTGCAGATAGAATGTTGCGGTTGCATCGACCGTTCCCGACTTAACGGGAACCGCGGTGGAGATATAGCGGGCGGTGAAAGGCATTGAGAGTTCCGTCACCCCCTCTGTGAGCACGACTGCGGCAGACCATGCCTGAAGATCGTTAAAGGTCATAGGGGTGCTAGATTTATCAAGAATTTGCACGCCAATATTCTCAGCATCATCCTCATTTTTCAGGATGGTCGCATCGGTTCCGTCGAGTGTGCCTTCAAAGCGCGCCTGTACACTGCTGTAGACGTTTGCGTCGCAGTTTTCGAGTTCGATGGTGAAGTCTTTATCCCCTGCCGTCTGCCCTGCGGCAGTAAAAAGAGAGGCAAATTCGTCCTGTAATGTCACCTCTACTGAATCCGTTTTTACCGTACAGGCGTTTTGCTTAATGAGGCCGGTGATATGTACGGTGCCGTCTTTGGCGGTGTCGGCCAGCGCGGCGGGGGAGAGGGTGATGGCAGCCAGTGCCACAGTGAGTGTTTTTAAGGTGAGTTTCATTATCTTTGATCCTTTAAGATATTATAAATATTGACATAGTAACAATATCTATAGTGTGGGAAGTTATTGTTCTTTTTATTGCCGAATGAGTAAATATAATGTCCGATGATTTTTGCGGCGCGAAGAAAAATTCAGAATACATAAATATGAAATATTTATAATATATATTTAATCAATTATTTTGGTGAGTGTTTGTTTAATTGAATCGCCGTGATTACCCTTTAATGGGCCAGATTCTATGAAGGCTGCTAACAATTTTAAAAATAATGCAAATTTTTTTGAATAAAAAATGATCGTGGTCATAGTGTGTTGTCGGCCAAAAAAACATGCTGACATCATGCAGGATTGGAGCTCAATGGAGGAGAAGTTATGCTGGGATGGGTCATTTCCTGTCATGACGATCGGGCGCAGGAAATGCTCGAAGGTCTTGAAAAGAAATATGGGCCGTTGGCGCAGTGTCGGGCGGTCAATTTCTGGCGTGGGTTAAGCGTAAATATGCTCAGCCGCATGATGTGTGACGCCCTCCATGCCACCGACTCCGGTGAAGGCGTGATATTTTTAACCGACATTTCCGGCGCGGCGCCTTATCGTGTAGCGTCGCTGATGAGCCATAAACATTCTCAATGTGAAGTTATTTCCGGTGTCAGCTATTCATTGATGGAGGAAATGATTCCATGGCGAGAGTCAATGAGCAGTTCAGCATTTCGCGACCAGATTGTCGCGCTTGGCGCGCCGGATGTCACCAGTCTCTGGCATCAGCAGCAGAAAAATCCGCCTTTTGTATTGCTGCATGATTCGTATGAGTTTTGATCAATACCATTGACGACGCTTTTGCTACAATGACGGCGTTTTTTCGCCTCGGTTATGATATATGGTTATGCGCGTTGTTCTTATCTTGCTGTTCTTTTTCGCCGGTAATGTGTTGGCTGCCTTGCCCGCTCGTTATATGCAAACGACGAAAGATGCCGCCATCTGGTCGCAGATTGGCGACAAAATGGTGACCGTAGGGAATATCCGCGCCGGACAAATTCTTTCCGTAACGCCTGTTGCGGCTGATTATTATGCCTTTAAATTCGGCTTCGGTGTGGGCTTTATCGATAAAGGCCATCTGGAATCCGTGCAGGGAAAACAAAAAGTGGAAGATGGCCTGGGCGATCTTAACAAGCCGCTCAGCAATCAGAATCTGGTGACCTGGAAGGACACGCCGGTGTATAACGCGCCGGACATCAGTAGCGCCCCGTTTGGCGTATTGGTGGATAATTTGCGTTACCCCATTATTAGCAAGCTGCAAGGCCGGCTACACCAAACCTGGTATCAGATCCGTATTGGCGACAGGCTGGCTTATGTCAGCGCCATGGATGCGCAGGAAGACAACGGCATTCCGATTTTGACCTATCATCACATCTTACGTGATGAAGAGAATACCCGTTTTCGCCATACGTCCACCACGACTTCGGTTCGGGCATTCAGCAACCAAATGACCTGGCTTCGCGATCGCGGCTATGCCACGTTGACGATGTACCAACTGGAGGATTACATCCATAACCGCGCCAATTTCCCGGCGCGCGCGGTGGTTATCACCTTTGACGATGGCCTTAAATCGGTGAGTCGCTATGCGTATCCGGTATTAAAGCAGTACGGTATGAAAGCGACGGCATTTATTATCTCATCGCGTATTAAGCGCCATCCGCAAACATGGAATCCCAGATCGCTGCAATTTATGAGCGTGTCCGAATTGCGCAAGATAAGCGACGTTTTTGATTTTCAGTCGCATACCCACTTTTTACACCGGATAGATGGGCATCGTCGCCCGATTTTATATAGCCGCAGCTACCATAATATTCTGTTTGATTTTGAACGCTCGCGGCGGGCACTCGCACAGTTTACTCCGCACGTATTTTATCTTTCTTATCCCTTTGGCGGCTATAACGCGACCGCGATCAAAGCAGCAAAAGACGCCGGTTTCCATCTGGCGGTCACCACGGTGAGAGGGAAGGTGAAGCCGGGAGATAATCCGATGCTGCTCAAAAGGCTGTATATTCTGCGCACGGATTCGCTGGAAACCATGTCGCGGCTGATCAGCAACCAGCCGCAAGGGTAGTTTACTCGTAGGTTACCTGGAAGGTGACAGACGATCCGAAAATACCGGGTGTCACGGCCTCCGTCCCTGTTTTGACCAGCTTTGCCTTAAAGTTGGCGTTTACTGAGGTCACCGGCCTCCCGATTATCTCGCCCACGGCAATGACTTCTGGCGTACTGTCGGCATGAATTTGCGGATAGGCCGGTGAGCTTATTTTTACGCCGACGCCGCCAGCCGCGGTAACGCTTGAGTTGCTGGTAATCGAGTTGGTGAACAGGTTCTTATCCGCATTGGTATATGAGGATTTCGCCACGAACGAGACTTCAATCGTCCCGGTACAGGTTCCGGTAATCTGAAAAGGCACTTCGGTGGTCTGATCTTTCTCCAGGTCGCTTCGGTACCAATCACCTAAATTCACGGTGGTGGGCGCGGTAAGAATACAGGTCGGTTCGGAGAATGGAATGTTAAACATCATATCAGAAATGGTGATTAGCGGGCGAGGATGGTCAGACTCAGAACCTACGGGGTCTCCGAGAACAATGCGTCCCAATGGGCCGCCGATTGAGCTAATAAAGCCGACTCCTGAAGGCACGCCATTAAAGCCGGGCATCTGGTAGATTTCCATCACGGCGTACCATTTTTTTTCATGGTCGAAATAGCCTTCGTTGTCGTCAGCATAAGCGGTCATATAATATTGACCGGAATTGACGGGAAACCATCCGGTAATGCCTTTCCCTGCGGGGTATAACCCAATGGCATACGTAATGCCGGGTATATTGGTGCGAAACAACGCTTTACCGTCGACATACCCTTCAAGTAAGGTGTTGTCCGTCATCTGGTAAATGTTCTCTCCATCATCCCCCACTGCACAGTGGCTGTGCATTTCCGGCGTTAATTCCATCGTAATACCGCTAGCCAGCAGCGTGGCGGTTTGCACCGAGGGGTGAAAGGTAATGATTGGTTGAACGCCTGGCGACATTATCTGTCGTGTATCGCCATTGTAAAATTTACATTCCATAGCACCATAGGCTGCGCCGGATGCGCTCAACAATAACAGTGCGGCCAGATAAGGGGATAGCTTCATCATAAATCCTTTTATTCGTAGCTGACGTCAACCAACACGTTGCTGGTGACAACGCCGCTGACAACTGCGCCCGTATTCTGATAGCGCGCGTAAAACTGATAATCCGTTAAATACAGCGAACTGCTTTTTCCGCTGACGTCGTAAACCACGTTAGAACTGCCATCGCTGTTTAAGACGTTAGTTTTATAGTCTGCCGAGAAAATGACGATACCAACGTTTTGCGCCGCGCCTGTTGTGGCATCATTTTTGAAAACCTGGTTTTGGTTGCTCCAAAAACCGGATTGCGGCGTAAAACTGAACATCAACTGCTTGATGCTACTGTTATCTGCACAGTTTTCGAGACGCACGTTAAAAGGCGTGCCGCCCGCTTCGTCGGTAGGCGCATATTTACTGCTGCCGTCGTTATTGTAAAACCATGCCCGCGTGACGTTGGGAAGGTAGACTTCCCCCCCGTTTTCCAGACTGAGTTTGCAGGTGCTGTTAACAATACTGGCGGTCAGATTGATATCCAAATTGGAACCCGCCTGGCTGATGCCAGACCAAAACCCGCCCGTCAGACCCATAAGCAACACAAGGCCGGGCTGGCGTAAAAGAAACAGTAATTGTTGCATGAACAAAGCACCTGAAAATTAAGGGTATGTCACAACAAAGGTGACCGGAGCCGTGACATCGCCGGCGGTGACGTCGCTCAGGCTTTTACCGTTTGCCACCACAATGCGTGACGTCATTGGGTAGGTACCCGCACCGTTGGTAATGGTCACCTTCTGTGCGGCTGGTGGCGTTTTACAAGACAGTTTCACCCCCGTGTCTGCATCGCCGCCCCAAATTTCGAAGGCGGTATTCAGGCCCGCCGCGTAAGAATCGCCGTCTAAATTATCACCGGAGCAGGTGCCGCCGGTGCCCGCTTTTGCTTCTACTTCAGCGATGGTTACGCCGGAACAATTGCTCAAGACAATGCTCAGCGGCATCGCTTTCTTGTTAAGATCCGATTTATATGTCTCACCATAGCCAATGGTGCTGACATTTTTTCCGTCACCATTAACGACGATAGCTTTACAGGTACCGGTTGTCACTGTGGTCTTAAAGGTCATTTGTACACTGTCGGTACCGGTAATAGCGGCTCTGACCACTCCAGAGAATAAGACGGCAGAAACGGATAATGTGATTAAAGCTGATGTAAATTTCATAGTGATGCTCCGTAGATCTGCGTTAATTACTCGTAGCTAAATACGAAAGTCGCAACGGCTGAGAAAGCCCCGGTGGTAGCCGAATTTGCCTTGGTCTCTTTCATGATGGCGATCAGCGGAACCTCTTTACTGTTAATTTCTACCTCACTCCAGACCAGACGTTCTGAATCGGCGGTGGAGTTAATAACAAAAGGTTCATCTGGTTTGGATGCGCGCGCTACTGACACCCCCATATAGTCGGCTGAGCCTTTTGTTCCATTCGTTAATATTTTTGTTGAATACCCGGATGGCGTTCCGTTGATTGATGTTTTTAATGATTGAAGCGATGCCGGGCATTCAACAATCACTAATTTAAAATCTGCCGTTGCTGTTCCCGCTCTTACATCATCAATACGAACTTCACCACTACTATTACCAATGATTAATTCCTGTACCGTGTCGGAGCCTGTACCACCGACCAGTTTCATGTTACACGTCGTCTCTAAAATTGTGGCCGTGAAATTAACATCCAGGTTAGTGGAGTTAGCGGCAAGCGCGCTTCCAGAAGCTGCCATTACGGCAAGCGCCGCGATGGGAAGACTGAGGCGGTTTCTTTTCATATAAACTCTCATTAGTTTTTCCCTAAACAGGTCATTACATGTGACAAAGTTGATTGCTCAGTACGGGGGTGAGTCCCGCTTTTGCCGTGGTTTCAGCTAATTGGTAACGCACTGTACAGGTGCTTTCTTTACCACTGCCCCACACCACGCGAAGTTCGCCTTGCTGTTCTACGCCGCGCACGTACGCCTGTCCGGCCTGGCCTACGGTACCGACAGTTTCATTTTTCTCGTTAAGGACATCTGCGCCTAAAGGAATAAAGCCTTTATCGCTACGCAGTAATTCCAGAATCAGTGAGCGACCTTCATCGGTTTCAAAATTCACCAGCACGACGGCGCCGCTACGCGGTACGGTAACCGTGCTGGTGCTTTTGATTTCAACATCGTTCTCCAGTGTGCTGATATCCAGCGACACCCGGTTTTCGCGGTAGGCTGACATATACGGTAAAATGCCATAGCCCGAACTGCCGATTTCGCTGCTGCTGTAGCCCAGTCCTGCGCCTTGTGCGCCGCTGGCTTTCACCAGCGCGACGGCGTCGGTTTCGCCAATGCTGCCCGGCGCGAACGCCACGCCGCCAGAATGCAGCACCATGCCACCGCTGTAACTGGCGGAATATTGCTGGCTATTGTCGTCGCCAAACGAGGCGGAAATCCCTAATGGGCCATAGCTGCTGTTAAGGGAGCCAAAGCCACTTACCTGATTCAGGTTGCCGTAATTACCGCTGCTGGAGGTGGCGCTCACGGAGTAGCTGATGTCGCTATCTTTGGTATTACCGCTGGCGGTGGAGTTGACGTTAGTACCGCCCTTCATGTCAGAACGCAGGCCCATGTTGATATTGGAGAAACCGCCAGAGCGTTCCCCGTTGTGCGAGAACATACTCAACGGAATACTGAAACTTATATAGACGCTGTCGTCTTTACTGCCGTTCTGGTCATAGGCGCGTTGTAATGACACGCTATAGCTGCCGTAGGCAAAACTGTTGTTGTAACCCACGCTATAGTTGGCCGTGGAGCCCGCATCATTCCAGTAGTCCTGCCATGTTCCGCTGACATACACAGAACCCCAGGTTGTTTCTCCCTGGTTTAAGGGCTGGTTGATGCTGATTTGCACCTGATTTTTGGTACGCTGGTAATCGTCATATAACTCATCGCCTGAGCGATAACTTTGTTGCGCATATTGCTGATGTTTAACGCTGTCTTGCAAAGACGCGGCGTCATTCAGGCTGAGGTAGTCTTCAGTAGAAAAACGATAAGCGGCGACGTTAAATGAGGTATTGGTCGCCTCGATCATTTTGCTGTAGGTCAGCCGGTAGCTTTGCCCGCTGAGCGTGCCTAAATCATCAATACTGGCGTGAGATTGCGTCACATCAAAGGCGAATGCGCCAATACCGGTGTTCATTGCCAGACCTAATAACCCAGCATAGAAATTCATATCGGTATATTGCGCGCCGATATAGCCGGTAAAGGTGTTGTTCAGGCCATAGTAAAACTGCGCGTAACCCACCTGCGGTTTATCATGCAAAGAATCATCGTTCAGCTCGCCGACGCCGATATCCCAGCGCGTCGCGCCGGGGCGTAACATTTGGGTGACTGACGAAAAGGGAACGGTAAAGCTGCGTTTGCTGCCGTCCGCTTCTTCTACGGTGACCAGCAGATCGTTACCATAACCTGTGGTGCTAAGGTCGTTAATCTCGAACGCCCCCGGCGGTACGGTGGTTTCGTAGATTTTATTGCCGCTTTGCATCACCGTGACTTTGGCATTGCTGTTGGCGACGCCGCGGATAACAGGCGCGTAGTTGCTGGAGCCCATCGGTAACATGCGGTCATCGTTATACATCCGTATCCCGCTCAGGCTGAAGGAGTCAAACGCATCGCCACGGGTGTAGGAGTCGCCTATCACCATTTGCGCTTTCAGCGCGGTGATATCTCGTTGTAAATAAACGTCCTGATTGTTGTATTCGCTACCGGTATCTTTGTTCCAGTTAAGGCTACCTCGGGAACGCAAACGCCACGGTCCCATATTTAAACCGTAACGTAGCCCCACGTAAGCGGTATCGGACGTTGTGCCATTGCCTTCACTGTGCCAGGCGTTCATATCGTAAGAGACGATGGCCGCCGGAACGCCATCTTCCCACAGTGAGGGGTCAACATACCCGGCAGGACGCTTCAGGATATAAATCTGCGGGAAGTTGAGATCCATGGCCTGTTTGCCGGAATCGTAATTCGCCGTCGCACCGGGGTAGTATTTTTTTATATCCAGACACGTGGTGTTGTCGTCGACCTCGACGTCATCGCGCATTGCGGCGGGATCAACGCCTGCCTGGGTGAGTAAAAGCGGCGTCAGACATGCACTGGCGCGTGGCGTACCGTTTTCATTAAAGGTAATTTCAGAGGTAGATTTCAACGCATTGTTAAGATTCACTTTCACACGATAGGTTCCGGCAAGCACCGGGTTGCCATATGCATAGCGACTAATATCGATATTAGCGCTGCTATTAAGTAAAAATTGTTCGTTAAATTCTACGGCTTCGTCCGACTCAGCAACGGTTTTTTCTGCTACTGAATTTGCAGCAGAAACGGAAAAAGGGAGTGCAGCGCCAATAGTAAGACATAATAATGAGCGTTGAAATAGCATTGTTTTTCCGAATAATTAACGTGGGCCAGAATGGCCCACTACATTGGTACGTAATTGTTATAATTGATTAGTCTATTTTGGCTTCTCGTTTATTTGTGCCGCCATTATCATTAATGGTGTTATAGATAACGGTACCGTTAATATTATTCGAAAGGCCTTTTACGGGCATGCTGACCCCGCTAAAGGGTAAAACGGATTTGCTGTCGACGGTATATTCTTTACCGCCCACTTTAAATTTTACGTTGGAAATAGAAACGTTGTACGCGCTGTCATTTTGGGCAAATAGTGAAAGCGTATTGCCTTCTTTTTTCTGCGACCATTTCAGGTTTGCCGCCGCATCGCCAGGCGTGCCTTTCAGGCCATCCGGGCGGAAAAATAATTTGATCCGCGTGCGAAAGGCGAGTTGAAGTTGATTTAAACTCTCGCCTTCTTTCGCTTTTGATTTTGGCGGAATTTCCAGCACGTTAAACCAAAACAGCGATTCCCGATCCTGAGGTAATGCGCTACCCATATACGTAATACGCAAGGATTGCCCTTTTTGTGGATCGATACGAGATACCGGAGGCGTAATGACAAACGGCAGTTTTAGCTCCTGCGGGTCAACACCGTCACGCCCGTCATCCAGCCAGGTTTGCACCAGTAGAGGTTTATTGCCCCGGTTATCCAGGTTCACAATCACGTCTTTTGATGACGCTGGGTACACAATACGTGTTCCGGATATGACGATATCCGCGTTTACCTGGAATGTGGCAAATGCCGTGAAGGCCGCGGCAGCGAAGCAGGTGGTTTTAAATCCCTTTGTAATAACCGTATTGACCATTTTACCCTCCCTGTAGGTATACTTTAAAATTAAAATCCCCCAGCACAGCCGCTGAGGGATTGGCTAATCTTTTTAAATACAAAGGATTAGTTATAAATAACAGTGAAGGCAACTTGTGCCTGTACGGTTCCTGCCGTTACCGGGCTGGTGTCTGCATTCCACTTCTGGCCCTGGGTGTAGGCTACGCGGTAGAACAGGTCACCGGTGCCATCAGCGGAAATAGTGGCTTTCTGCGTGTTGTTAGTCTGGTCAATTTTGATCAGATCGGTAGCGCCGTTACCGTTGTTAGCCAGCACCAGGTTAACGTTTTCTGCTGCTCCTTGCAGATTAGCCGGTGGTACTAACAGACCACCTGACGTTGAACTGGAACCGCCCCAGGAATTAAACTGAGCGGAGGCATCTTTTACCGTTGCGTTATCACATTCGCTCAGATTCAGAGTGAACTGTTTTTCGCCCAGAGTACTGTTAGCACCCAGTGCGGTAGCGAAGTTTTTAACAAAAACGGTATCCAGAGTAATGTCAAAATCATTACCGTCTTGATCTATTTTATTATCAAGAGAGATTTTACAGGTATTGTTAGAAACCAGACCGTGGAAAGTAATAGTACCCGTATCTGGATCTGCTGCCATTGCAGACCCGGCACCCAAAGTCATTGCAATAAAAGCGGCTACGCTATATTTTCTGAAAAACATTTAGAATATCCATATTTTAGTGATAAATATAAATAAAATATATTATTTATATATCTTATTTGTTGAAATATTATATTTCGAGGCGGATTTTATAGAGAGTTGCGATGAAAAGGAATAAAGTTATCCATTAGAAATACTTTATGTTCTTTTAAGTAAAACTAATGTTTTATTATTTAAGCAATAAGATAAATAATAAATAATATTATTTATTGGTGATTTAAAAAAAAGACAACCCGTCCCAAAATATGTTTTTCTGGAAGGATTGTCCTATTATTGAAAATCAGGCAACCTGTACCGGAATAGCTTTCGCGGTGCGCTTCATTTCGTTGTCGCCTTCAAAATAGGCCACTTTTGGACGCCATGTACGCGCTTCTTCATCAGACATGGTGACGAAGCTGGCGATAATCACAATGTCGCCAACTTCAGCACAGTGCGCCGCCGCACCGTTCACCGAGATGATTCTGGAGCCGCGTTCAGCCGCAATCGCATAGGTTGAGAAACGTTTCCCATTGGTCACGTTCCAGATATCAATCGCTTCGTTCTCCAGAATACCGGAGGCATCAAGGAAATCCTGGTCAATGGCACAGGAACCTTCGTAGTGCAGGTCCGCCTGCGTGACTTTTACGCGGTGGAGCTTGCCTTGCAGCATGGTGCGAATCATAACTTCTTTACCCTGTCGTTTACCTTGGCTAAGCAGGCGCTTGTGGCCTGCTTTGGAAATTCTCAGGCAGTATTGCCCGATTTTTAACCCCTGTCTACTGGGCTAATGTAACGCTTTGATTATCGATCAGACGCGCCTGACCCAGCCAGGCGGCGGCCAGAATCACTGCGCGTTTGCTGGTTTCCGTCAGCTCCTGCAGCGTGTCGGCATCACGGATTTGAATGTCGTCGGCACGGAAGCCTTTTTCATTCAGTTCCTGTTCGGCAATGGCAATAATCTCTTGCAGCTCACGATTACCCGCAATCAGTTTTTCAGCGATGCTATTCATCACGTTGTGTAGACCCGGCGCAATTTTGCGCTGCTCTGCGGTCAGATAACCGTTACGTGAGCTGAGCGCCAGACCGTCTTTGGCGCGAATAATCGGCACGCCGACGATCTCAATGTCATAACTCATATCCGCCACCATTTTGCGGATCAGCGCCAGTTGCTGGAAATCCTTCTCGCCAAAGCAGGCGATATCCGGCTGGATCAGGTTGAACAGCTTGCTGACGATAGTCGAGACGCCGCGGAAGTGGCCCGGACGGCTGGCGCCTTCCAGCATGGTAGAGAGGCCGGGAACATCAACGTACGTCTGGCCTTCCAGCCCCTGCGGGTAGATTTCCTCAACGGCTGGCGCAAAGACATAATCGACTTTGCGTTTGTTCAGCTTTTCACAATCTTCCTGCAGCGTGCGCGGATAACGCACCAGATCGTCCGGCCGGTCAAACTGCATCGGGTTGACGAAAATGCTGACGATCACCACATCAGCTCGGGCTTTTGCCTCATCGACCAGCTTCATATGGCCATCGTGCAGGTTGCCCATGGTGGGAACCAGTGCGACGCGTTTACCTTCCTGACGCAGACGACGAATATGCTGGCGCAGCAGCGGCAGGGTTTCAATGATTAGCACAACAAAACTCCTTGAGTTGCTTGATGATCCTGCCCGATGGCGCTGCGCTTATCAGGCCTACATCCGTTGAGGATCGGTAGGCCGGATAAGACGCGTCGCGTCGCCATCCGGCACGGTCAGAAAAATTAGTGAAAGCTGTGTTCTTCGCCCGGATAAACGCCGGACTCCACTTCAGCCATATACTGCCGTACGGCGGCGCGCATGTCGCCTGCTTCAGCAAGGAAATTTTTCGCGAATTTTGGAATATGGCCGCCGGTGATGCCAAACGCATCGTGCATCACCAGGATCTGACCGTCGGTGACGTTGCCCGCGCCGATGCCGATCACCGGAATCGACAGCGCTTCCGTGACGCGCTTCGCCAGCTCAACCGGCACGCACTCCAGCACCAGCAGTTGAGCGCCAGCCGCTTCTAAAGCCAGCGCGTCATCCAGCAGTACTTGTCCGGCATCGCCGCGGCCCTGAATTTTATAGCCGCCGAAGATATTCACCGACTGTGGCGTTAGTCCCAGATGACCACAAACCGGCACGGCGCGTTCGGTGAGCATTTTCACCGTATCAACCAGCCAGGCGCCGCCTTCAATTTTGACCATATTGGCCCCCGCACGCATCACGATAGCCGCGTTTTCAAACGCCTGTTCCGGGGTGGCGTAAGCCATAAACGGCAGGTCGGAGAGCAATAGACAGTTGGGCGCGCCACGTCGCACGGCACGAGTGTGGTAAGCGATATCTTCCACGGTGACCGGCAGGGTGGAGTCATGCCCCTGAATCGTCATGCCCAGCGAGTCGCCAACCAGCATCACATTGATACCTTCGTCGGCAAATAACTTAGCGAAGCTGTAGTCGTAGGCGGTAATTGTCGCGAAGCGTTTTTTCTCTTGCTTGCATTTCTGCAGCAGTGAAATAGTGGTGGGTTTCATAACGTTTCCTGATGGTAAAAGTTATATTTCCCGGCATTCTAACAGTCATATTCAGGGGGGCAATTGATTTAAGCAATCGTTTGGCGCTAAAGCAGTAAACGCTAAAGGGGAGGCGATGTTTTACCAGTGGGCGGGTTTTGCAGCACCAAGATGGGTGAGATGCTGATGCAGGCTGATACCATCCGGAAAGATCAGATCAGGAGCGATTTCGAATAACGGCCACAGCATAAAACCGCGGTTTTTCATGTCGTAGTGCGGTACGGTCAGACGGTCGGTGTTAATGACTTCATCGCCAAACAGCATAATGTCGAGATCCAGCGTGCGCGGCCCCCAGCGTTCGGCTTTGCGCACCCGGCCCTGTTGCAGCTCAATGCGCTGGGTATGGTTAAGCAATTCTTCGGGGGCGAGGGCGGTATCCAGCGCCACCGCGGCGTTCAGGTAGTCCGGCTGATCCTGTGGACCAAGCGGCGGCGTGCGGTAAAACGAAGACACCGTGACGATACGGCTATCGGGAATGTCGGCGATAGCCTTCAGGGCGGCATTGACCTGCTCCAGCGGAGAGGCCAGATTACTGCCAAGCGCGATATACGTGATCGTCATACGGTGCCCTCGCGGCGCGGCGCGCGTTTGCGCGGACGTGAACGGCGGCGGCGTGGAGCAGGATCGTCGTCCAGCTCGTTGAGCATCCCTTTTTGTTCCGGCGGCGCGGAAGCCTGAAACTCGGCCCACCACTGCGCCAGACGTTGCAGTTCAGTATTATTTTCCACCTGAGCGCGCAGCTCCAGTAAATCAAACGCGGCGCGGAATTTGGGATGTTCCATCAGTTTCCAGGCGCGTTTGCCCTGACGTCGCGACATCCGTAACTGAAGCTGCCAAATATCACGGGTAAGCGTGGTAAGGCGTTTCGGGATCGCCAGTGAACGGCAGGCTTCATCCAGCACGTCATTCATGGCCAGCGCGAAAGCGTCGTAATAGGCCAGACCGCTCTCCTGAGCGATTTTTTGCGCCATCTCCAGCAGCGGATACCAGAACATGGCGGCAAACAAAAATGCCGGATTAACGCGCATCTCGTTACGGATGCGGTTATCCGTATTCTTCAACACCTGCGCAATGATGCGTTCCATTGCGCTGTCGCCGTTTTCGGTGAAATAACGCGTAATGGTAGGAAACAACGGCTGGAAGAGGTTGTATTCCCGCAGTTGTTGATAGGTTTCAAAACCGTTCCCCGCCTGCAACAGCTTCAGCGACTCTTCGAACAGGCGCGCGGGAGGAATGTCGTTTAGCAAGGTAGCCAGACGCGGGATTGGCTCAGCCGTTTCAGGGCTGATACGCATATTGAGCTTCGCAGCGAAACGCACGGCGCGCAGCATTCGAACCGGATCTTCGCGGTAGCGCGTTTCCGGATTGCCGATCAGGCGAATCACGCCTTCTTGCAGATCCTGCATCCCGCCGACGTAATCGCGCACGGTAAAATCCGCTACGCTGTAGTAAAGGCTGTTGATGGTGAAATCGCGGCGCTGGGCATCTTCTTCGATAGAACCGAAGATATTGTCGCGCAGCAGCATACCGTTTTGCCCACGCTGGGAGGTCGTACGGTCGCTTTCACTGCCTTCATGATGACCACGAAACGTTGCCACTTCGATAATTTCCGGGCCAAACATCACGTGAGCCAGGCGGAAACGACGCCCCACCAGACGGCAATTGCGGAATAATTTCCGTACCTGATCCGGTGTTGCGTTGGTGGTCACGTCGAAATCCTTCGGCTTTTTGCCGAGCAGGAGATCGCGGACGCCGCCGCCGACCAGGTAGGCTTCATAGCCCGCTTTGTTCAGCCTGTACAGTACCTTGAGGGCATTTTCACTGATATCTTTGCGGGAGATAGCGTGCTGTTCACGCGGGATAATCGTCATATGTGGACGGGCGACGGCTTGTTCTGCCTCGCTCTCCTCGCGGCTTAACACCTTACGGCAAAAATTAGCGACTCGGGTAAAAATAGCGCACCTCGGTAGTGTCATACATTAATAAGATCAACTTACTCTATGTCTTTCGCATTACGGCAGACGGGCGTAAGAGAGCAACGCGACCTGGGCTGTAAGCATCATTAACGCCGCAGCAATGCGAAAGACGATGAGCAAAAATAGCGGCTAATCATAGCTCAGCGAGACGCATTTGAGAATGCCGGATTTACATTAGCCGATGTGGGTACGGCTGTAAGCCTCCAGTGCGTCACTGCAAAGCGCAGCAACTCCTCAACAGACATCTCCTGCCACGCTACGACGTCGCGTTGGCCTAAAAAGCGCAATGCCTGGACCAGTACCGGGCGCGGATCGCCTGTCGCAAGCGCAGGGGCATGATTTTGCTTGGAAAGTTTAGCGCCTTGTTCGTTGAGCGCCAGCGGAAGGTGCACGTAACCAGGCGCACGCCAGCCAAACTGTTTATACAGCGAAAGTTGTCGGACAGTGGGTTCGATTAAATCTGCGCCGCGGACGATCTCCGTCACCCCCTGAAAATGATCGTCGACCACCACGGCCAGATTATAAGCAAACAGTCCGTCGCGGCGGTGGATAATAAAATCTTCGCTCGCCAGCTGTGGGTCAGCCTGGATGTCGCCGCGCAAGGCATCATAGAAATGCATCACCGGATGCTGCTGTTTAATTCTGACGGCGGCATTCTCCGGCCCGTGGCATAACGTCCGGCAATGGCCGTCGTAAATACCGCCCAGACGTTGAATGCGCGAGCGGGGGCAAGTGCAGTAGTAGCTCAGTCCCTGCTCGTGAAGCCAGGCCAGCGCCTCGCGATAAGCCTCATGACGCTGTGATTGCCATAAGACCTCGCCATCCCAGTGCAGGCCGTAATGTTCCAGCTGGCGCAGAATGGTCGCTGCGGCACCGGGAACTTCACGTGGAGGGTCGATATCCTCTATGCGAACGCGCCAAATTCCGCGTTGCGCACGGGCTTGTAGATAGCTGCCGAGGGCGGCGATTAACGAGCCGAAATGCAGTTCGCCGGATGGCGACGGCGCGAAACGGCCAATATAGTGTGAGTCAGTCATGCTGCGGGCAATAAAGAATAAGGCGGGAAAACTCCCGCCTGTCATAAATAGGGTAGAAACGAACGGGATTAACCCGCCATCTGTTTTTCGCGAATTTCAGCCAGCGTTTTGCAGTCGATGCACAGATCGGCTGTTGGACGCGCTTCCAGGCGGCGGATACCAATCTCCACCCCGCAGGACTCGCAATAACCGAAGTCTTCATCTTCCACTTTCTTCAGCGTCTTCTCGATCTTTTTGATCAGTTTGCGCTCACGGTCACGATTACGTAACTCCAGGCTAAACTCCTCTTCCTGCGCGGCGCGATCGACCGGATCGGGGAAGTTGGCGGCTTCGTCCTGCATGTGCGTCACAGTGCGATCGACTTCATCCCGGAGTTGATTACGCCATGCTTCAAGAATACGCTTGAAGTGCGATAGCTGGGCTTCGTTCATATACTCTTCGCCCGGTTTCTCCTGGTACGGCTCCACCCCAGCGATGGCGAGAATACTCAGGGACGATGTTTTACGGTTTTGCCCTTCTTGCATGTTGCTTCTCCTTAACACGCACTATCGATCCCCATGTTCGGGGGAAAATCAGGTCGCTATAAATAGCAGATGCTTTTCCGGATAGCAATTATCTAAACGTAACACTTGACAACCCTGTGAGGAAAAGCGTATTTACGCACGCGGCCAGAATACTTAATAATCAGGCTGTTATTCCACTACAACGTTATGGGTACTGGTTCGTTCAGTTCCATTTTTTGGGCTGAAAGTTCTGCTTTATAAGCTAAAACTTCCACGCCTTTATTCTGAGCCTCGCTCAATAGCTGCGCGTATTTTATATCGATATGACGTGCGGGTGAAAAACGTGTAATGGCGGAGTGCAGCACCGCGAACACCACCACCGCGCGATGACCTGCCGCCGCAACGCCCATCAACTCCCGAAGATGTTTTTGCCCTCGTTCGGTGATGGCGTCGGGAAAATAACCGTTTTCTTTTTCCGCTAACGTGACCGATTTCACTTCAATATAGCAGTCCGGGCGGAAATCTGCCTGTAACATAAAATCTATACGGCTGCGCTCGGCGCCATATTTGACTTCACTTTTCAGAATATTGTACCCCGCCAGCGCCGGCAGGCGATTCTCCTGAATCGCTTCTTTCGTTAGCTGGTTCGCCCGCAGCGTATTCACGCAAATGAATGCGCCGGATTGCGTTTCAGTCAATTCCCAGGTATGCGGATATTTGCGTTTAGTATTTTCTGATGTCGAATACCAGACGGTATCGCCTGGCGTGGCGCAGCCGGTCATTGCGCCGGTATTAGGACAGTGCAGCGTAAGCGTCGTACCGTCAGGGGTGATCACATCGGCTAAAAAACGTTTATAGCGCTGAATCAGCGTAGCGCGTTGTAAAGGGGGGGAGAATAGCATCGACATTCCTTCATTATTATTCGCCCAGCGTCCAGCGCTGCAGCTCGGCATAGCGGGTACGGCCTTGCCCATACGAAGAGGCGTAAAGCGCAAACGACGTGACCGGAAATGACCAGCAAAAGCCCGGCGGCGGGATAGCCACCGTATGGCTGGCGTCGCGCAGCAGCGTAATATGCGGGTGAAAAGGCTGCGGGCTTTGGTAACAACCGCTGCGGGCGGCCTGCGCGCGCAGCATATTAGCCAACTGCAACAACCCGCGCGGCGGATGGCGCATCCCCAGCCACACCACGCGTGAACGCAGCCACTGACCGGCGTCATCCAGATGTAGCGTAAAGCCCGGCTGGCGAATTCGTCCGGCCAGTTGCGCAAGCGCGCGCTGCTTATCGTTACTGACGTCGCCTAAAAAGGCCAGCGTCAGGTGCAGGTTCGCCGCTGCGACGGGGCGTCCGTCTTCAGACGCAAAATGAGCGGCGCGCCAGGCGATAATTTGCGTGCGCGCGTCGTCGGGTAAGTCAATCGCAAAAAACAGCCGTTTTGGCTCAGACATAGGGATACTCGGTTATGGATTAACACGATGCTACAATGCGGCGCAAAGAAAGTTAACCCCGTGGAGCCGTTTGTGACGTCATTGCCCGTTGCCGCCGTATTGCCTGAATTGTTGACAGCCCTAAAAACCGCGCCGCAGGTTTTGTTGTCCGCGCCTACCGGGGCGGGGAAATCCACCTGGCTGCCGTTGCAACTCCTGCAACAAGGTCCGGTTGCTGGAAAAATCCTTCTGCTTGAACCGCGTCGTCTGGCGGCGCGTAATGTCGCGCAGCGTCTGGCGGAAGCGTTGAATGAAAAGCCTGGCGAAACGGTAGGTTACCGGATGCGCGCGCAAAGCTGCGTGGGGCCGCGTACCCGGCTGGAAGTAGTGACAGAAGGCGTATTGACCAGAATGATTCAGCGCGATCCCGAATTACGCGGCGTGGGACTGGTGATACTGGATGAATTTCATGAGCGCAGTTTACAGGCGGATTTAGCGTTAGCGCTGTTGCTGGATATCCAGCAAGGGCTTCGTGACGATCTCAGGCTGTTAATCATGTCAGCGACGCTGGATAACGACAGGCTTTGTCAGCGACTGCCTGATGCGCCGACGATCGTCTCGGAGGGGCGCGCGTTTCCCGTGGAGCGACGTTATCAGCCGCTTGCGGCGCATTTGCGTTTTGATGAAGCCGTCGCGATGGCGACAGCGGAACTGTTGCGCAATGAAAACGGTTCGCTGCTGCTATTTTTACCCGGCGTAGGCGAAATACAGCGCGTTCATGAACATCTGGCGTCGCGGGTAGGCAGCGATGTCCTGCTTTGTCCGCTGTATGGCGCATTGTCTCTGGAAGCGCAACGCAAAGCGATTGTTCCCGCCCCCGCCGGGATGCGTAAAGTGGTATTGGCGACTAACATTGCCGAAACCAGTTTGACGATTGAAGGGATTCGTCTGGTCGTCGATAGCGCTCAGGAGCGCGTGGCGCGATTTGACGCGCGAACGGGACTGACGCGGCTGGTTACGCAGCGTATCAGTCAGGCATCAATGACGCAGCGCGCGGGGCGCGCCGGACGACTGGCGCCGGGTATCTGTTTACATCTGCTGGCCAAAGAACAGGCGGAGCGGGCGGCGGCGCAAAGCGATCCGGAAATCTTACACAGCGACCTTTCCGGTTTATTGATGGAGGTGTTGCAGTGGGGATGTCACGATCCGGCATCGCTTTTCTGGCTGGACAGGCCGCCGGAGGTGAATCTTCAGGCCGCCCGCCGTTTATTATTGATGTTAGGCGCGCTGGAGGGCGAGCGGTTAAGCGCGCGGGGCCGGAAAATGGCGGCAATGGGTAACGATCCGCGCCTGGCGGCGATGTTAGTCAACGCCGGCGAGGGCGATAGCGCCGCCACTGCCGCCATGCTCGCGGCCATCCTTGAGGACCCGCCGCGCGGCGGCGGTACGGATTTAAGCGTAGTATTTTCGCGGCGACAGCCGGGCTGGCAGCAGCGTAGCCAGCAGCTTTTAAAACGGCTGCAGGTGCGTAATGGCGAGCCGGATAGCGCGCTTATTATGCCGCTGTTGGCCAGAGTGTTTAGCGACCGCATCGCGCGGCGTCGTGGTCAGGAAGGGCGCTATCAGTTAGCCAATGGTATGGGCGCGATGTTAGATGCGGATGACGCGTTGGGACGTCATGAATGGCTGATCGCGCCGCTGTTACTGCAAGGTAGCGCCTCGCCGGACGCCCGAATATTGTTGGCGCAGCCGCTGGATATTGCCTCGCTGATTCAGGCGTGTCCTGATTTACTGCGCCAGTCCGACACGGTTGAATGGGACGAGGCGCAGGGAACGTTGAAAGCATGGCGCAGAATGCGTATTGGACAGTTGACGGTTAGCGTTCAGCCACTGGCGAAGCCGTCTGAAGAGGAGCTTCATCAGGCGATGCTGAACGGCATCCGCGATAAAGGTCTGTCCGTCCTTAACTGGACGCCGGAAGCGGAGCAGTTCCGTCTGCGTCTGCACTGTGCGGCGAAATGGCTGCCGGAATATGACTGGCCTGCCGTGGATGAGGCGTCGCTGCTGGCGACTCTGGAAAATTGGTTGCTGCCGCACATGACAGGCGTACAGTCGTTACGAGGGCTAAAATCCCTGAACGTTAATCAGGCGTTACGGGGACTGCTTGACTATGCCATGCTGCAACGTCTGGATAGTGAACTGCCTGGGCATTACACTGTGCCGACGGGAAGCCGAATAACGATTCGTTATCATGAAGATAACCCGCCCGCTCTGGCGGTCAGAATGCAGGAAATGTTTGGCGAAGCGAAGACTCCAACCATCGCTCAGGGCCGCGTGCCGCTGGTGCTGGAGCTGCTTTCGCCTGCGCAGCGACCGCTACAGATTACGCGCGATTTAAGCGCTTTCTGGCAGGGGGCGTATCGCGAAGTGCAAAAAGAGATGAAGGGTCGTTACCCCAAACATGTCTGGCCGGACGATCCGGCGAATACGGCCCCAACGCGGCGCACGAAGAAGTATTCGTGACGTGTTATACGTTGCCTCCAGGCCGGATAAGGCGTTAATCGCCATCCGGCAAAAGGGTAAATTGAGAGATTTCTTCTTCTGTCGTCTGGCGGAAGAATAGAGAATCGGGCCTTTGCGCCTGTATGTTGCGGAGAAAAAGCATGGCGGGGAATGACCGCGAGCCGATTGGACGTAAGGGGAAACCGTCACGTCCTGTGAAACAAAAGGTGAGCCGTCGTCGGCAGCATGACGACGATTATGATGATGACTATGAGGATGAAGAACCGATGCCGCGTAAAGGTAAGGGCAAAGGGCGTAAGCCTCGTGGCAAGCGCGGCTGGCTGTGGCTATTGCTAAAACTGTTTATCGTTTTTGTGGTGCTGTTCGCCATTTACGGCGTCTATCTGGATCAAAAAATCCGCAGCCGTATTGATGGCAAGGTCTGGCAGCTTCCGGCGGCGGTATATGGCCGGATGGTGAACCTTGAGCCAGACATGCCTGTCAGCAAAAACGAGATGGTGAAATTACTGGAAGCGACGCAGTATCGTCTGGTGACGAAGATGACCCGTCCCGGCGAATTTACCGTGCAGGCCAATAGCATTGAGATGATCCGTCGTCCGTTTGACTTCCCGGACAGCAAAGAAGGGCAGGTGCGCGCGCGGCTGACGTTCAGTGACGGGCGTCTGGAAACCATCGTCAATCTGGATAACAACCGCCAGTTTGGCTTCTTCCGTCTCGATCCGCGGCTTATCACCATGCTTTCTTCGCCAAATGGCGAGCAGCGTTTATTCGTCCCGCGCAGCGGTTTCCCGGATCTGCTGGTCGATACGCTGTTGGCGACGGAAGACCGTCATTTCTATGAGCATGATGGCATTAGTCTTTACTCTATCGGGCGTGCGGTGCTGGCCAACCTGACGGCGGGACGCACGGTGCAGGGGGCCAGTACGCTGACCCAGCAGCTGGTGAAGAACCTGTTCCTCTCCAGCGAAAGATCATACTGGCGTAAAGCGAATGAAGCCTACATGGCGCTGATCATGGATGCCCGTTACAGTAAAGATCGTATTCTTGAGCTGTACATGAACGAGGTCTACCTCGGTCAAAGCGGGGATAATGAAATTCGCGGTTTTCCGCTGGCGAGCCTGTATTACTTTGGTCGTCCGGTAGAGGAGCTGAGCCTCGATCAGCAGGCGTTACTGGTGGGGATGGTAAAAGGGGCGTCGATTTATAACCCGTGGCGCAACCCGAAACTGGCGCTGGAGCGTCGTAACCTGGTGCTACGCCTGTTACAGCAGCAGAAAATCATCGATCAGGAACTCTATGACATGCTGAGCGCGCGTCCGCTTGGCGTACAGCCGCGCGGCGGCGTTATTTCACCGCAGCCAGCGTTTATGCAGATGGTTCGTCAGGAACTGCAGGCGAAGCTGGGGGATAAAATTAAAGATCTCTCCGGCGTGAAGATCTTCACCACCTTTGACTCCGTGGCGCAGGATGCCGCAGAAAAAGCCGTTGTCGAAGGCATTCCGGCGTTGAAGAAGCAGCGTAAATTGAGCGATCTGGAAACCGCGATGGTGGTAGTGGATCGCTTTAGCGGCGAGGTGCGCGCGATGGTTGGCGGGGCGGAGCCGCAGTATGCCGGCTATAACCGTGCCATGCAGGCGCGCCGTTCCATCGGGTCGCTGGCGAAACCGGCGACCTATCTGACCGCGTTAAGTCAGCCGAACTTATACCGTCTGAACACCTGGATTGCCGATGCGCCGATTTCTCTGCGCCAGCCGAATGGTCAGGTCTGGTCGCCGCAGAACGACGATCGTCGCTACAGCGAAAGCGGGAAAGTGATGCTGGTGGATGCGTTAACTCGCTCAATGAACGTACCGACGGTCAATCTGGGGATGGCGTTAGGTTTACCGGCGGTAACCGATACCTGGACGAAGCTCGGCGTGCCGAAAGATCAGCTCAATCCGGTTCCGGCGATGCTGTTAGGGGCGCTGAACCTGACGCCGATCGAAGTGGCGCAAGCGTTCCAGACTATCGCCAGCGGCGGAAATCGCGCGCCGTTATCAGCGCTGCGTTCGGTTATTGCGGAAGATGGTAAAGTGCTATACCAAAGTTATCCGCAAGCTGAACGCGCCGTACCGGCACAGGCGGCTTACCTGACGCTCTGGACAATGCAGCAGGTCGTCCAGCGTGGTACGGGGCGTCAGCTTGGCGCGAAATATCCAGGTCTGCATCTGGCGGGTAAAACCGGGACGACAAACAACAATGTCGATACCTGGTTTGCCGGTATCGACGGCAGCCAGGTGACTATCACCTGGGTAGGCCGTGATAACAACCAGCCGACGAAATTGTACGGCGCCAGCGGCGCGATGGCGATTTACCAGCGCTATCTGGCGAACCAGACGCCGACGCCTTTAGTTCTGACGCCGCCGGAAGATGTGGTGGATATGGGCGTTGATTACGACGGTAATTTTGTCTGTAGCGGCGGTATGCGCACTCTGCCGGTCTGGACGGACGATCCAAATACGCTGTGCCAGCAGGGCGAGATGATGCAGCAGCAACAGCAGCCGTCAGGCAATCCGTTCGATCAGTCGTCTCAGCCGCAGCAGCCTGCGCAGCAACAGCCGCCGAAAGAAGAGAAGAGCGACGGCGTTGCCGGCTGGATTAAGGAGATGTTCGGCGGCAATTAATCACGGTAATAGTGCCGGGTGGCGCTGTGCTTACCCGGTCTACACCGTTACGACCCCATTATGTGCGACGTAGGCCGAATAAGACGCTTACGTCGCCATCCGGCAAATCCCCTATAAATAACATTTCAGTCTAATTTATTAACCCTTCCTTTTCATCTGGTTGTTTCTTAACCCCTTAGTTTTCGTAGGGCCGCGTATCGCTTGCCATTGCGACGATATTTCGCCTATCATGCTGCGGTTATAATAATAATTATCGTTTACGTTATCATTCACTTTCATCAGAGATATACCAATGGCGCGTCTTAAAACTGCTCAGCCAAACTCCTCACTGCGTAAAATCGCAGTTGTAGTAGCCACAGCGGTTAGCGGCATGTCTGTCTATGCACAGGCGGCGGTTCAACCGAAAGAAGAAACCATTACCGTAACCGCAGCGCCTGCCGCGCAGGAAAGTGCCTGGGGACCGGCGGCAACCATCGCTGCAAGACAATCCGCCACGGCAACCAAAACGGACACGCCGATTCAAAAGGTGCCGCAGTCTATTTCCGTTGTTACCGCCGAAGAGATGGCGTTGCATCAGCCAAAGTCGGTTAAAGAAGCGTTGAGTTATACCCCTGGCGTTGCCGTGGGCACTCGTGGCGCGTCCAATACTTACGACTACCTGATCATTCGCGGTTTCGCCGCTGATGGCCAAAGCCAGAATAACTATCTGAATGGCTTGAAAATGCAGGGCAACTTCTATAATGATGCGGTGATAGACCCTTATATGCTGGAACGCGCGGAAGTGATGCGTGGTCCGGTTTCCGTTCTGTATGGGAAAAGTAGCCCTGGCGGTTTGCTGAATATGGTTAGCAAGCGCCCGACGACGGAGCCGCTGAAAGAAATTCAGTTCAAGATGGGTACTGACAGTCTGTTCCAGACTGGTTTTGACTTCAGCGACGCGCTGGATGAAGAGGGCGTATATTCGTATCGTTTGACCGGTCTGGCGCGTTCCGCCAATGCGCAGCAGGATCGCGCGGAAGAGCAGCGCTATGCGATTGCGCCAGCGTTCACCTGGCGTCCGGATGACAAGACGAACTTTACGTTTCTCTCTTACTTCCAGAATGAACCAGAGACGGGTTACTACGGCTGGCTGCCGAAAGAGGGAACGGTTGAGCCGCTGCCAAACGGTAAACGTCTGCCAACAGATTTCAACGAAGGGGCGAAAAACAATACCTATTCTCGTAATGAGAAGATGGTAGGGTACAGCTTCGATCATGAATTCAACGACACCTTTACCGTGCGCCAGAATTTGCGCTATGCCGAGAATAAAGTCTCGCAAAATAGCGTCTATGGTTACGGCGTTTGTTCCGATCCGGCAAACCGTGACAGCAAGCAGTGCGCGGCATTAGCGCCAGCGGACAAAGGTCATTATCTGGCTCGTAAATATGTTGTTGACGACGAGAAACTGCAAAACTTCTCCGTTGATACTCAGTTGCAAAGTAAATTTGCCACCGGTGAGGTGGATCACACGCTGCTGACCGGCGTCGACTTTATGCGTATGCGTAACGATATTAATGCCTGGTTTGGCTACGACGACTCCGTACCTCTGCTTGACCTCTATAACCCGGTGTACACTGATTTCGACTTTGCTTCGCGAGATCCAGCAACATCCGGCCCGTACCAGATTTTGAATAAGCAAAAGCAAACGGGTCTGTACGTCCAGGACCAGGCACAGTGGGATAAAGTCCTGGTAACATTGGGTGGACGTTATGACTGGGCCGATCAAGAGTCTCTTAACCGCACTACTGGCATCACATCTAAACGTGATGATAAGCAGTTTACCTGGCGTGGTGGTGTTAACTATCTGTTTGATAATGGAATAACGCCTTACTTCAGTTATAGTGAGTCGTTTGAGCCGGCTTCACAGACGGGAGAGAACGGGAAAATATTTGCACCTTCGAAAGGTAAGCAGTATGAAGCGGGGGTTAAATATGTACCGAATGATCGGCCGATAGTCATTACCGGTGCGGTCTATCAGTTGACCAAAACCAACAACCTGATGGCTGATCCGGCGGGGTCTTTCTTCTCGGTTGAAGGCGGTGAAATTCGCGCCCGCGGCGTGGAACTAGAAGCGAAAGCGGCGCTTTCTGCAAGCATCAACGTCGTGGGTTCTTACACCTATACTGACGCCGAATACACGACGGATACGACTTATAAAGGTAATACTCCTGCACAGGTACCAAAGCATATGGCGTCGTTGTGGGGCGATTACACTTTCTTTGATGGTCCATTGTCCGGTTTAACGCTGGGGACTGGCGGGCGTTTCACGGGGTCAAGCTATGGCGATCCGGCAAACTCCTTTAAAGTAGGGAGTTATACGGTTGTCGATGCATTGGTACGTTATGACCTTGCGCGCGTAGGCATGGCAGGCTCCAACGTTGCCCTTCATGTCAATAATCTGCTCGACCGCGAATACGTCGCCAGCTGCTTCCAGACCTACGGCTGTTTCTGGGGCGCAGAACGTCAGGTCGTTGCAACGGCAACCTTCCGTTTCTAATTTCTTTTTGGGCACGGCTTGCCGTGCCCGTTTTACAAGTTGGCTGCGATGCAGGAAAACCACATTCATTCCGATACCACCTTTGCGCTGCGAAGCGTCGCTTTTCGTGTGCCGGGCCGCACGCTTTTACACCCCCTCTCGTTAACGTTTCCCGCAGGTCGCGTCACCGGACTTATCGGTCATAATGGTTCCGGTAAATCCACGCTGTTAAAAATGCTGGGCCGCCATCAGCCGCCTTCCGAAGGGGATATTCTGCTCGACAATCAGCCGCTGGCGAGCTGGAGCAGCAAGGCGTTTGCCCGCAAAGTTGCCTATCTGCCTCAACAATTGCCGCAGGCGGAAGGAATGACGGTGCGCGAACTGGTAGCGATTGGCCGCTATCCGTGGCACGGCGCGCTGGGACGCTTTGGCGTCGCGGACCGGGAAAAAGTAGAAGAGGCGATTACGCTGGTCGGCTTAAAACCGCTGGCGCATCGTCTGGTAGACAGCCTTTCCGGCGGCGAGCGCCAGCGCGCGTGGATTGCCATGCTGGTCGCGCAGGATAGCCGTTGTCTGCTGCTGGATGAGCCGACGTCAGCGCTGGATATCGCCCATCAGGTTGACGTGCTGGCGCTGGTGCATCGCTTAAGCCAGCAGCGTGGGCTGACGGTGGTTGCGGTGCTGCACGATATCAACATGGCGGCCCGCTACTGTGATTATTTAGTCGCGCTACGCGGCGGTGAAATGATTGCGCAAGGAACGCCTGCGGAACTGATGCGCAGTGACACGCTGGAGAAGATTTACGGTATCCCGATGGGTATCCTTCCGCATCCGGCGGGCGCGGCACCTGTGAGTTTTGTGTATTAATGCGTGATTTATATCCTCTTACTCGCCGCCGTTTATTAACGGCGATGGCACTCTCGCCGCTGCTGTGGCAAATGAATACGGCGCAGGCTGCCGCTATCGATCCCCGCCGGATTGTGGCGCTGGAGTGGCTGCCGGTTGAGCTGCTGCTGGCGCTCGGTATTACGCCGTATGGCGTGGCGGATGTGCCAAATTATAAGCTGTGGGTTAGCGAACCGCCGTTGCCGGATTCGGTGATTGATGTGGGTCTTCGCACTGAACCCAATCTCGAACTGCTGACGGAGATGAAGCCGTCGTTTATGGTCTGGTCGGCAGGTTACGGACCCTCGCCGGAGAAACTGGCGCGGATCGCGCCGGGGCGCGGGTTCGATTTTAGCGACGGCAAAAAGCCGCTGGCGGTAGCCCGACGCTCGCTGGTTGAACTGGCGCAGACGCTGAATCTGGAAGCTGCGGCAGAAAAACATCTGGCGCAATACGATCGCTTCATCGCCAGCCAGAAGCCGCATTTTATCCGCCGCGGGGGGCGTCCGTTACTGATGACGACGCTTATCGATCCGCGGCATATGCTGGTGCTAGGCCCGAATTGCTTGTTCCAGGAGGTGCTGGACGAGTATGGCATTGTCAATGCCTGGCAGGGTGAAACCAACTTTTGGGGCAGTACGGCGGTTAGCATCGATCGGCTGGCGATGTATAAAGAAGCGGATGTGATCTGCTTCGATCACGGGAATAGCACCGATATGAACGCGCTGGTGGCAACGCCGCTGTGGCAGGCCATGCCGTTTGTCCGCGCCGGGCGTTTTCATCGGGTGCCCGCCGTTTGGTTCTATGGCGCGACCCTCTCCACGATGCACTTTGTCCGCATCCTGAATAACGTGTTGGGAGGCAAAGCGTGAGCAGAAAACGTGAAATGCCGGATGGTGGCGCGAAAAGCGTCTTATCCGACCTACGGTTCGGGCGCTTTGTAGGCCGGATAAGGCGAAGCCGCCATCCGGCGTTGCTGTTATTGGCGCTGTTTGTTGCCGCCTGCTGGCTGACATGGGTTAACTTCTCCGTTGCGCTACCGCGCAGCCAGTGGCAACAGGCTATCTGGGCACCGGATATCGACATCATTGAGCAGATGATTTTTCATTACAGCCTGCTGCCAAGACTGGCGATTTCGCTGCTGGTGGGCGCGGGGCTTGGGCTGGTAGGCGTCCTGTTCCAGCAAGTATTGCGTAACCCGCTGGCGGAACCGACCACGTTGGGCGTGGCGACCGGCGCGCAATTGGGGATCACGGTGACTACGCTATGGGCGATTCCCGGCGCGCTGGCCACGCAGTTTGCCGCCCTGACGGGAGCCTGTATCGTCGGCGCGCTGGTGTTCGGCGTGGCGTGGGGCAAACGCCTGTCGCCGGTAACCCTAATCCTCGCCGGGCTGGTGGTCAGCCTTTACTGTGGCGCAATCAACCAGTTACTGGTGATTTTCCACCACGATCAGTTGCAAAGCATGTTTTTATGGAGCACCGGAACGCTAACGCAAACCGACTGGAGCGGCGTGCAGCGTCTGTGGCCGCAGTTGCTGGGCGGTGTGATGCTCACGTTATTGTTGTTACGCCCGATGACGCTGATGGGGCTGGATGACGGCGTTGCGCGTAATCTGGGTCTGGCGCTGTCGTTAGCGCGTCTGGCGGCGCTGTCGCTGGCGATTGTGTTGAGCGCTCTGCTGGTCAACGCGGTGGGCATTATCGGTTTTATCGGCCTGTTTGCGCCGCTGCTGGCGAAAATGCTTGGCGCAAGACGTCTGCTGGCGCGCCTGATGCTGGCGCCGCTCATTGGGGCGCTTATTTTGTGGCTATCCGATCAGATTATCCTTTGGCTCACCCGCGTATGGATGGAGGTTTCCACCGGGTCAGTGACGGCGTTAATCGGCGCGCCGCTGCTCCTGTGGCTGCTGCCGCGGCTTAAAAGCATGAGCGCGCCGGATATGAACGCCAGCGATCGTGTGGCGGCGGAACGTCGGCATGTCCTCGCTTTTGCCGTTGCCGGTGGCGCGCTCCTGCTGCTGGCAACATGGGTCGCGCTCTCTTTTGGTCGCGACGCGCACGGCTGGACGTGGGCGAGCGGAACGCTGCTTGAGGAACTGATGCCGTGGCGCTGGCCGCGGATACTGGCGGCGTTAATGGCGGGCGTCATGCTGGCGGTGGCGGGCTGCATTATTCAGCGTCTGACCGGTAATCCAATGGCCAGCCCGGAAGTGCTGGGGATCAGTTCCGGAGCCGCGTTTGGCGTGGTGTTGATGCTGTTTTTGGTGCCGGGGAATGCTTTCGGTTGGCTACTGCCTGCCGGAAGCCTGGGTGCGGCGGCGACACTGCTGATTATTATGATAGCCGCCGGGCGCGGCGGTTTCTCACCGCAACGGATGTTGCTGGCGGGGATGGCGCTCAGCACCGCGTTTACCATGCTGCTAATGATGCTCCAGGCGAGCGGCGACCCGCGGATGGCGGAAGTGTTGACCTGGATCGCAGGATCTACCTATAACGCCACTGGCGGGCAGGTTACGCGAACCGCGATCGTGATGGTGATTTTGCTGGCCATTGTGCCGTTGTGCCGCCGCTGGTTAACGATTTTGCCTCTGGGCGGCGATGCCGCGCGCGCGGTGGGCATGGCGCTTACGCCGTCGCGTATCGCGCTGCTGGCGCTGGCGGCTTGTTTGACGGCAACCGCGACGATGACCATTGGGCCGCTGAGTTTCGTTGGACTGATGGCGCCGCATATTGCGCGGATGCTCGGTTTTCGCCGGACGATGCCGCATATGGTCATCTCGGCGCTGGCAGGGGGCGTTTTACTGGTCTTTGCCGACTGGTGCGGCAGGATGGCGCTATTTCCGTATCAGATCCCGGCGGGACTGCTTTCAAGCTTTATTGGCGCGCCGTACTTTATCTATTTGCTACGTAAACAGAGCCGGTAAAAAAAGCTGTGCCACATTTATGTCGGGTGGCGGCCATGCTCAACCCGACCTACAAATTACACAATATCAATATGTTGTGGCAATATTTTGTAGACCTAAAAATAGCTGAACGCTATCAGCGTGCGAAAGCTGTCCTGTCACGTTTTATCGAGGGAACTCTGCTTTTATGTTCAGCAAGAAGCAGGGGTTATTTCTGTATCGATAAGTCATGTGCTATTTCAGTGGCGCGCCGCTGTCTCCTGAACAGGGTGACTAATTTCAACATATCCAGGCCCGAAACGTTGATGATAAATTGCGGCATGATCTATCCAATAATAAGAATTACCGGTTTCGGTATTAAGCCTTTTTAAATATTAAGATGCGGATGCCGCATCTTTAATGCATCTCGTAAATCAATTTTAATTTAATAATAAGTTTTCATTATAAAACTTCGATAATAAAATATTGTTTTTTTATCGAAGTAATAAAAAACAACTCTATTAAAATAAATTAATTGCCACGAGTAAACAAAAAAAATGTAACTTAGCATTTTTTGATTTTTTTAATGGAATTTATACCAAAAATAAATCTTATGCATCATTGCTATACACTCAGTACTGTAATTCTGATCTTTTTTTATTCATTTTGACATGTTTACTGTTTTTTGGGCTCTCCCGTCTTGCTTGTTTTGTTTGTTTTTTGAACGGTAAAAAATATTTATTATTTAATGCTGATGATCCTTTAAATAAAAAACACTTGTCTTTGGGTTTTTAATGGAAAATACTTTGCCGCGCCTAAGGGATGTTATTTATTAACGTGTTGTTTGCTTCTTTTGAATGTTGCATCGGGAATTTCATAACTCGTCATATAATATATATCTACCCATATAAACATGGGGTATTGAGTATAGCTCCGTGTGAATAGCGTAAAAATACTCACCAACTTTTAATAAGGATGAAAAATGAATACAGCAGTAAAAGCTGCGGTTGCTGCCGCACTGGTTATGGGTGTTTCCAGCTTTGCCAATGCTGCGGGCAGTAATACTGGTACGGTGACTTTTACAGGTACTATTGAAGATTCACCGTGTTCAATCGTGGTTGGCGACGAACACCAGACCGTTAACCTGGGCCATATCGGTACCGGTTCTCTGATGGGCGGTAAAGAATCTTCAAAAGTCGATTTCCATATCGGTCTGGAAAACTGCGCATTCACCACTGAGAAAGAAGCGTCTACCGTTTTCTCTGCCATCGGTAACGAATCCAGCGCTAATCCGGGCAGCGTTGCGCTGATGCGCATCGGCGGCGGCGAAATGGCGGGTTCCAGCATTGTCATCGGCAACCACCTGGGTTCCGCGATCAAATTGGGCGACGCTTACAGCGAAAACCTGACGATGAACGGCAGCGTTGCGGCGGCGAAACAGACTCTTAACTTCAAAGCCTGGGTGAAAGGCGATTCCGCTGCCACCACTATCGATACCGGCGAATTCAGCAGCACCGTAAACTTCACGATCAGCTATCTGTAAGTGAAATATCATCCTGCGGCAGTCTGCCGCAGGATAATGCTCAAAGTAAAAAAATAGATTATATATTTCAGGGATAGATTGTCTGATGGCTCACTATAAAAAATTTCGTCTGAGCACGCTTGCGGCCGTGGTGGGTATTGTTCTGGCTGTCGGTCCGAAAAATAGCTACGCGGAAGCGCCCATTCAATTTAATACCCGATTTCTTGATGTTAAAGATGATGCCAGCCTGGATCTCTCCCGTTTTTCCCGTAAAGGCTACATTATGCCGGGGAGCTATCATCTCCAGGTGCTGGTCAATCAGAGTCAAATTGCCCAGGACAATATTATTACGTATTCCGTTGATAATAACGATCCTGATAACACCTATCCCTGTTTATCGCCTGAACTGGTATCGCTGCTGGGGTTAAAACCTGAAATAGCAGATAAAATGATCTGGATAAATGCCGGTCAGTGTCTGCAACCAGAACAACTGGAAGGGATGGAAACCCAAACGGATTTAAGCCAGTCAACGCTGACGGTGATTATTCCGCAGGCCTATCTGGAATACAGCGATGAAGAGTGGGATCCACCTTCCCGCTGGGATGAAGGGATTCCCGGCGTGTTATTTGACTACAACGTTAACAGCCAGTGGCGACATGCTGAACATGATGACGGCGATGAATATGACATCAGCGGCAACGGCACGGTGGGTGCCAACCTCGGCGCGTGGCGTTTGCGCGCGGACTGGCAGGCTAACTATCGTCACGAAAATGACAGCGAAGATAAAGACAACTTTGGCTCCAGTTCCGAACAGAACTGGGACTGGAACCGCTATTACGCCTGGCGGGCGATCCCGCAGCTCCGGGCACAGCTAACGCTGGGCGAAGGATCGCTGGAATCCGATATTTTCGACGGCTTTAACTATGTTGGCGGCAGCCTTATTACCGACGATCAGATGTTACCGCCTAATCTGCGCGGCTACGCCCCGGATATATCAGGCGTGGCGCGCACCAACGCCAAAGTCACCGTGACCCAGCGCGGGCGGGTGATTTATGAGTCGCAGGTCCCGGCAGGGCCGTTTCGCATTCAGGATATTAATGAAACGGTATCCGGCGATCTACACGTCAAAATTGAAGAACAAAGCGGTCAGGTGCAGGAATATGACGTCAGCACCGCCTCCATTCCGTTTCTGACCCGTCCCGGCCAGGTGCGCTACAAGTTGGCCGCCGGGCGACCGCAGGACTGGGATCACAATATGGAAGGCGGCTTTTTCACCTCAGCCGAAGCCTCCTGGGGGATCGCTAACGGCTGGTCGCTGTACGGCGGCGCCATCGGTGAGCAGGATTATCAGGCGCTGGCGTTAGGACTGGGGCGCGATCTGGCGCTGCTGGGCGCGTTTTCCGTCGATGTTACCCATTCCCGTGCGACGCTGCCAGAGGGGAGCGCCTACGGCTACGGCACCATTCAGGGTAACTCGTTCCGTGCCAGCTACGCTAAAGATTTTGATGATATAGACAGCCGTCTGACGTTTGCTGGTTATCGCTTTTCCGAAGAAAACTACATGACGATGGACGAGTTTATCGATACGCATAATGACGATAACGATCGTCAGCGCACCGGCCACGATAAAGAGATGTATACCCTGACGTACAGCCAGAACTTTTCGGCAATAAACGTCAACGCTTATATCAACTACACCCATCGCACCTACTGGAATCAACCCAACCAGGACAGCTATAACCTGACGCTGTCGCACTATTTCGATGTCGGCGAGGTGCGCGGGATCAGTCTGTCGGTGAACGGTTTTCGCAACGAATATGACAATGAGCGTGATGACGGCGTGTACGTCTCGCTGAGTATTCCGTGGGGCAACAACCGCACGCTGAGCTACAACGGCTCCTTTAGCGATGACAACAACAGCAATCAGGTCGGCTATTACGAGCGCATTGACGATCGCAATAACTACCAGATCAACGCTGGCCGCGCGGATAACGGCGCGACTCTCGACGGCTATTACCGTCATCAAGCGAGCTATGCCGACATTGACGTCAGTGCGAACTATCAGGAAGGCGACTATACCTCCGGCGGGCTGAACATCCAGGGCGGCGCGACGCTGACTGCTAAAGGCGGGGCGCTGCACCGTACCAGCGTCAACGGCGGCTCGCGGCTGATGGTGGATGTCGGCGATGAAGCGAACGTACCCATCTCCGGCTACAGCACACCGGTATATACCAACGCGTTTGGTAAAGCCGTCATTGTCGACGTCAACGACTACTACCGCAACCAGGTGAAAATCGACATTACCCAGTTGCCGGAAGACGCGGAAGCAACCCTCTCCATCGCTCAGGCGACCCTGACGGAAGGGGCGATCGGTTATCGCCGCCTGGAGGTGCTCAGCGGTAAAAAAGCCATGGCCAGTATCCGCTTGCGCGATGGCGGCACGCCGCCCTTCGGCGCGGAGGTTTACAACAGTCGCCAGCAACAGTTAGGGATCGTAGGTGAAGACGGCAGCGTTTATCTGATCGGCATTAACCCCGGCGAGCGGTTGCAGGTGACATGGGAAGGTAAAACGCAGTGTGAAGCGGCGTTGCCCGACCCGCTGCCGGGCGATCTGTTTAGCGGCCTGCTGCTGCCGTGCATCGGCGACGCTTCATCACCTGAGGCAACGCAGCCCGCAGAGAAACCATTACTCCAGCTTCATACGCAGCGGCTGACGTCTTCAACGCAACCCGAAGCGCTCTCTTCTCGTTATCCAACACATTGATTCAGGAAATCGCATTCATGATGCCATTAAAACATTATAACCTGGCCGCTGTTTTGCTGCTTTTGCTGGGCGGCTACGATAGCGCCCAGGCCGCCATCGCGCCCGATCGCACCCGCCTGGTGTTTCGCGGCGAAGATAAATCGATAAGCGTCGATCTGAAAAACGCCAACAGCAAACTGCCCTATCTGGCGCAGTCCTGGGTGGAAGATGAGAAGGGCGTCAAAATTACCTCACCTTTAATCGTCGTCCCACCGGTCCAGCGCATTGAGCCGTCGGCAATCGGACAGGTCAAAATTCAGGGGATGCCGGCGCTGGCGTCGCTCCCCCAGGATCGGGAAACCCTTTTTTATTACAACGTGCGCGAAATTCCGCCGCAAAGCGACAAGCCCAACACACTGCAAATCGCCCTGCAAACGCGCATCAAAGTTTTTTACCGTCCGCAGGCGCTATCGAAAATCGATATGCAGCATCCATGGCAATACAAGATCACCCTTCAGCGTCAGGGCAATGGCTATCAGGTGAGCAATCCGACCGGTTACTACGTGGTGTTAAGCAACGCCAGCAACCGCATGGACGGCACACCGGCCAGAGGCTTTAGCCCATTAGTGATTGCACCAAAAAGCAACGTGACGCTGGGAGGGGACGCCAGTGAATTAGGTCACTCGCCTGTGCTGACTTACGTCAACGATTATGGCGCGCGGTTACCGCTGATTTTTAACTGTACTGACAACAGTTGTGCGGTAGATGAAGCAAAAAGCAGAAAGTCGTAACCGACAAGGAGACGCAAGATGAGGCAATGGCGGTTACGGCTGGGCACGGTAACGTGTGCGGCCATGCTGAGTGCGGTCAGTATGCCGCTGGCAGCAGGAAGTAAGACGGTCAACATGACGCTGACGATAGTCGTTAATGCCGCGCCGCCCTGTACTGTGACCGGCGGTGAGGTGGAATTTGGCAATGTGTTGACGACGAAAGTGGACGGAGTGAATTACCGGCAGGCGGTGGGCTATCGCCTGAGCTGTAACGGCAGAGTGAGCGATTACCTGAAGTTACAGATTCAGGGGAATGCGGTGACTATCAATGGCGAGTCGGTATTGCAAACCGATGTCGATGGATTGGGTATCCGACTGCAAACCGCCACGGATGGCGCGCTGATTTCACCCGGCAATACGCAATGGTTGTCATTTCAATACAGCGGCGGCAGCGGTCCGGCCATTGAGGCAATTCCCGTCAAAAATAATGGCGTAACGTTAACAGGTGGCGCGTTTAACGCAGGCGCCACGTTGGTGGTGGATTACCAATGAAAAAAATGGCTTTGATAGTGTTAATAAGCAGCAGTTTTGCCGCGCAGTCGGCTGAGAACCTTAAGTTTCACGGCACATTAATTTCACCGCCGAATTGTACGATTAACAATGATCAGACGATCGACGTTGAGTTCGGTAACCTGCTGATTAATAAAATAGATGGTACGCGTTATGCGCAGAATGTTCCGTATGAGATCACCTGTGATTCAACGGTACGCGATGAGACGATGGCGATGACCCTGACGCTAAGCGGTTCCGTGAGTGATTTTAATCCGGCGGCGGTAAACACCAGCGTGGCGGGGCTGGGGATTGAACTCAGGCAGAACGACCAACCCTTTACGTTGGGGTCCACCATTACGGTGAATGAACAGTCGATACCTGTTCTGAAAGCCATACCGGTTAAAAAGAGCGGTGCTTCGCTGAAAGAAGGCGGCTTCGATGCGACGGCAACATTACAGGTGGATTATCAGTAATGGCTAAAAGACAGGCGTTATTACACGGCGCGGCCTGCATCCTCTGTGGGGCGCTGATATTGCCGGTCTCAGCGGCAGATAATCTGCATTTTTCCGGTAGCCTGGTGGCCAGTCCTTGCACGCTCACGATGCAGGGGACGGGGATTGCCGAAGTCGATTTTTCGTCGCTTGACAGTTCTGATTTCACTCCCGACGGCCAGTCTGCTCGTAAGCCTCTGGTGTTTGAGCTCACGGATTGCGATTCGGCGCTGAGTAACGGGGTGCAGGTGACTTTCACTGGAACCGAAGCGACCGGAATGCGCGGTATCCTGGCCATCGATAGCCATTCAGGCGCTTCCGGGATCGGGATTGGTATTGAAACGCTATCCGGCGTTCCCGTGGGCATGAACGATGAAGAGGGGGCGATATTCACGCTGGTGACGGGGAATAACGCGCTAAGCCTGAATGCCTGGGTACAACGTCTTCCTGGCGAAGATCTGGTTCCGGGAACGTTCTTCGCAAGCGCACTAGTTACATTTGAGTATTTATGATGAAAATAATACGGACTTTATTTTTGCTGCTGATTGCCGTTTATGGCAGTTCGGTAGTGGCTAAACCCATGCTGAAAGCGACGTTTTCAAGTACCACGCTCTATTACGGCATAGGTCCGAGTACCTTCGATCGCTCGATTCTGCTGAATGTGATGGTGGATACGCATGACGGAGTATACTATGGCACCTGGCAGCTAGGAGGGGTTTTTAAAAATCGTCCGGTACCCTTACAATCCTGGTCGGGGCCAGAGCCCGCGCCGACGGTTGTGTTACGCGATTTCGATAACAGCGTTGCGCGCTCCAGTTGCCAGAATATGCCAGCGAGTTGGCACGATTGTGGCTCTTTTACCGTGGATATTACGGTACAAAGCGATGACTATGGTTGCCCCTGGCTGGCAACGAGTCGTGTCACTGCTGCTGATGGTATCTCTGGCGAAACGTACTCCCCGCCGGATACGCGCAGCTCAGTTTGCCCGAAAGTTCCCGTTGATACTTTTGATATCTCCTGGGATGCGAACGTTTCGAAACAGAAAACAACCCTCATGCTTGATGCCACCGGTGGCACGGTGAATCGCACGTTACATACCTATTTGATGGAGGGGGGAAAACTTTGCGATGGCAGCAAATTTGACGACCGTGGCGCTTATTGCCGTTTTGTCTCATCGGGTATTACGCTCAATGTGCTGGGCTGCGACCAGTCGAGCGTCACGACCAGCGCCGTTGATCATCCGATAACCGATGTTGAGCTTCATGACATTAATGTAGCGGTGAACACCCGCAACATTGGCTCTGGGCAGTTCACGTCGACCTGTAGCTTTCAGTATATTATTGATGAGCTTTAGGTTGTCTGGTGCGGTTCAGGCTAACCTGCGATGAACCAAAAAAAGCCGGGTGGCGGCTTCGCCTTACCCGGCCTATGTTGTTTCTGGACGTTCTCTTTTACAATTTCGCAAACACCCGACGCGCGGCGTCAATAGTATTATTAATGTCGTCCATGCTGTGTGCGACCGACATAAAGCCCGCCTCAAACGCCGATGGCGCCAGATATACGCCTTCCTCCAGCATCAGGTGGAAGAAACGCTTAAAGCGTTCAACGTCGCACGCCATCACGTCCTGATAGCAGGTTACGCTCTCAGCGTCGGTGAAGAAAATCCCGAACATGCCGCCGACATGGTTAACCACCAGCGGAATATTCGCTTCTTCGGCAGCTTCCAGCAAACCTTCCGCCAGGCGGGTGGTGAGCTCATCCAGCGTTTCATGAATGCCGGGCTGGGCGACTTCATTCAGGCAGGCGAAACCGGCCGCCATCGCAATCGGGTTGCCGGAAAGGGTGCCCGCCTGGTAAACCGGGCCCGTCGGCGCCAGCGCATCCATTACATCGCGACGACCGCCAAACGCGCCTACCGGCATCCCGCCGCCGATGATTTTACCCAGACAAGTCAGGTCCGGCACGACGCCGTAGTAATCCTGGGCTCCGGCCAGCGCAACGCGAAAACCGGTCATCACTTCGTCGATAATCAGCAGCGCGCCGAACTCATCGCACAAGGCGCGCAGACTTGGCAGAAATTCCGGCAGCGGCGGGACGCAGTTCATATTGCCCGCCACGGGTTCGACGATGATACAGGCAATTTCCTGCGGATATTGTTCAAACGCCGCGCGTACTGACGCCAGATCGTTATAAGTGCAGGTCAGCGTATGTTTCGCGAAATCTGCCGGCACGCCCGGCGAGTTCGGCTGACCAAGCGTCAGCGCGCCAGAACCGGCTTTGACCAGCAGGCAGTCGGCATGGCCATGGTAGCAGCCTTCGAATTTGATAATCTTATCGCGGCCAGTAAAACCACGCGCCAGGCGAATAGCGCTCATGGTCGCTTCGGTGCCGGAGTTCACCATGCGCACCATGTCCATGGTCGGCACCAGGTTGGTGACCAGTTCCGCCATTTTCACTTCCATTTCGGTTGGCGCGCCGAAGCTTAAACCGCGCTCCGCAGCTTCGATCACCGCATTGCGGATAGCCGGATGGTTATGCCCCAGTACCATTGGCCCCCAGGAACCGACATAGTCGATATACGCTTTGCCATCGACATCATAAAGATACGCGCCGTCCGCTTTTTCGATAAACAGCGGGGTGCCGCCCACGCCAGTGAAGGCGCGAACAGGGGAGTTCACGCCGCCGGGGATCAGCTCGCGGGCCGCGCTATAGAGATTTTCAGACTTACTCATGGAAAGATTCCTGGTTCGTAGAAAAAGTGAATACCCGCTATTCTAAGTTATTCAGAGAAGGTTATGAAAGTTTTACGCATTTGAAACAATACGATTTGCAGGGGATTTTCGCGGCGTTGGCGAGTAGAATGCCGACTTTAGATTTGTATTACCAATTAATGATCTTCTGATGAAAACAGACACTTCCACCTTTTTAGCTCAGCAAATTGTGCGTTTACGGCGCAGAGATCAGATTCGCCGGTTAATGCAGCGGGATAAAACGCCGCTGGCCATCCTGTTCATGGCGGCCGTTGTCGGCACGCTTACCGGACTGGTTGGCGTCGCCTTTGAAAAGGCGGTTTCCTGGGTACAAAACATGCGCATTGGCGCGCTGGTTCAGGTCGCGGACCATGCGTTTTTGCTTTGGCCGCTGGCCTTTATCCTTTCGGCGTTACTGGCGATGGTCGGCTACTTTTTGGTGCGAAAATTTGCGCCGGAAGCCGGCGGCTCGGGTATCCCGGAAATTGAAGGCGCGCTGGAGGAGTTACGTCCGGTGCGCTGGTGGCGCGTGTTGCCAGTGAAATTTATCGGTGGGATGGGAACGTTGGGCGCAGGAATGGTATTAGGGCGCGAAGGGCCAACGGTACAAATCGGGGGCAACCTGGGGCGCATGGTGCTGGATGTTTTTCGTATGCGCAGCGCCGAAGCGCGGCATACGTTGCTGGCGACCGGCGCGGCGGCGGGGCTCTCTGCGGCGTTTAACGCGCCGCTGGCGGGTATCCTGTTTATTATTGAAGAGATGCGCCCGCAGTTTCGCTACAACCTGATTTCGATTAAAGCGGTGTTTACCGGCGTCATCATGTCGAGCATTGTGTTCCGCATATTTAACGGCGAAGCGCCGATTATTGAAGTCGGCAAACTGTCTGATGCGCCGGTTAACACGCTGTGGTTATACCTTATCCTCGGTATTATTTTTGGCTGCGTCGGGCCGGTATTTAATTCGCTGGTGCTGCGTACCCAGGATATGTTTCAGCGCTTTCATGGCGGCGAAATTAAAATATGGGTGCTTATGGGCGGCGCGATCGGCGGCCTGTGCGGTATTCTGGGGTTGATTGAGCCGGAAGCGGCAGGCGGCGGATTTAACCTTATTCCTATCGCCGCAGCAGGTAATTTTAGCGTCGGGCTACTGCTGTTCATCTTTATTGCCCGGGTGGTCACGACGCTGCTTTGCTTTTCTTCCGGCGCGCCGGGGGGCATTTTCGCCCCGATGCTGGCGCTGGGAACGCTGCTTGGTACGGCCTTCGGTATGGCGGCGGCAGTGCTTTTCCCGCAGTATCACCTGGAGGCCGGTACCTTTGCGATTGCCGGGATGGGGGCGCTGATGGCGGCGTCGGTGCGCGCCCCGCTGACGGGGATTGTGCTGGTGCTGGAGATGACCGATAACTACCAGCTCATTTTGCCAATGATTATCACCTGTCTTGGCGCGACACTATTAGCCCAGTTTTTGGGCGGGAAACCGTTATACTCAACCATCCTGGCGCGCACTCTGGCGAAGCAGGATGCGGAACAGGCGGCGAAAAACCAGAATGCGCCTGCGGGCGAGAATACTTGAACGAATTACCAGGGTATTAGATAATGACTGCCAATATTGGGTGAAAATTTATCCAATTACCGATGTCGTTTGGAGCAAAATATGAGTGATGACGTAGCGCTGCCGCTGCAGTTTACCGACGCAGCAGCGAATAAAGTAAAAAGCCTTATCGCTGACGAAGATAACCCGAATCTGAAACTGCGCGTGTATATCACCGGCGGTGGTTGCAGCGGCTTCCAGTATGGTTTTACCTTTGACGATCAGGTGAACGAAGGGGATATGACCATCGAAAAACAGGGCGTTGGCCTGGTGGTTGACCCGATGAGTTTGCAGTATCTGGTGGGTGGTTCGGTAGATTATACCGAAGGCCTGGAAGGTTCCCGCTTCATTGTAACCAACCCGAATGCGAAAAGTACCTGCGGGTGTGGCTCTTCCTTCAGCATTTGATTGCTGTTCGTTGTGCCGGATGGCGACGCGAGCGTCTTATCCGGCCTACAACATCTTTCCTGTAGGCCCGATAAGCGTAGCGCCATCGGGCAAAACAATATCAACGTCCGTTTTCATCCAGGGCAAACGTCGGCAATTTCAAATGCCAGCGAATGGCCGCCAGCCGAATGAACAGCGTGACCACCATACCCATCATGCTGGCGCTTTCCAGCGGTACTGAAAACGTATAAAACGCGGTAGCGTGAACAATCCCGCCGATAATACAGGCCGTGGCATAGATTTCGGTGCGTAGGATCATGGGGATCTCGCGTGCCAGAACATCGCGAATAATCCCGCCGCCGACGCCGGTAATCACGCCCATACAGACAGCCACTAATGGCCCCGTTTCAGCGAGGAAGGCTTTATTCACCCCAATGCCGACAAACACCGCCAGCCCGACCGCATCCAGTACCGGCAACATCCATTTCGGTAGACGTCTTGGCTGGCGAACCAGCAGGATGGTCAGCATACTGGTGACCATGGCGACGACCAAATCGGTAGGATCTTTAACCCAGAATACCGGGCCGTTATCCAGCGCCATATCGCGGATTGTCCCGCCGCCGACGGCAGTAACGACGCCGAGCACCAGGACGCCGAACGGGTCCATACGTAATTTCCCGGCCAGCAACACGCCAGAGATAGCAAATACAGCCGTGCCTACAATATCCAGCCAATAGACGAGCATTGTCGAATCCCCACTGGGAGCCTGGTAAGACAGGCTCTAATTCACCTGTGAAAGCGCATTACAGAGTTGTTTTGCGGCGAGGATAATACGCGGGCTTGCGCGTTCAAACCAGTCGCTGTTAAGCGGAATAACCGGAATTTTTAACAGGTTTCCCCAGTATTGTTCAATTTTGAGAATTTCGCCCGCTTTTCCGGCCACGATAATGGCCTGGGGATGCCTTGCCAGCACCTGCTCACGGCTGACTTGCGGCCACGGCACGCGGCTGTCAGCAAAGACGTTTTCTCCGCCGCAGGTCGTCAAAACCTGATGTTGAATAGACCCTTTACCACTGGTAAACAGAGGATTCATGCCAAACTGAAGAAAGACGCGCTTTTTAGCTTTACCGGCATACTCGGCGTTGAGCGCGGCGTACTCGTTTAGCAATGTCTGCGCTGCCTGCTGAGCCTTTTCCGGCTGCGGGCTCCAGGCGGCCAGTTGACGGAGCGTGTCGGCGATCTGTTCGATGCTTACCGCGTCCACCCACATGACCTTAATACCTAATGACGTCAGTTGGTTTACCTGGCGTTCCGCATTACCGCCGCGCCAGGCGACGACCAGATCCGGCTTCAGCGCCACAATGCGTTCCAGATTCATTCCCTGCCAGGTAGAGACCTGTTCTATTTTTTGCGCTTCGGGCGGGTAGTCGGAATAGCTGCTGACGCCAACGGGCGTAATCCCGGCGGCAAAAGCGAGCTCCGTATTGGCGGGAGAGAGGGTAATGACGCGCGGCGCAGCGTAAAGCCACACCGGGAGCGTAAGCAGCAGGGCGACCAGCGCCCTGAACATTTGCTTAACCATGCGCCAGTTTCTGTACCAGCGTTTCGACCATCAGAGTCGACTGTTTCGCCGCCACCGCGAGGAATTCGTCAAAGCTGAGGTGCGATTGCTGATCGGCTACGTCAGAAATAGCGCGTACCACCACGAACGGCACGTTGAAGTTATAGCAGACGTGGGCGATAGCGGTGGCTTCCATCTCTACGGCGACCGCGTCGGGGAAGTTATGCCGAATTTTCGCCAGCCCGACGGAACCGTTAATAAACGCGTCGCCGCTAACAATAAGGCCGCGTACCGCGTTCAGATTCAACTCCCTGATGCAGGATTCCGCGGCGGCGATCAGTTTGTCATCGGCCTTAAATCCGGCCGGACAGCCCGGTAATTGCCCGTATTCATAGCCGAAAGCGGTCACATCAGCGTCGTGGTAACGCGCTTCGTCAGAGACGACGATATCGCCGACCTTCAGCGTGGACGCCAGACCGCCTGCGGAACCGGTATTGATGATCACGTCCGGCTTGCAGTGCTCCAGAAGCAACGTTGCGCCCAGCGCTGCCGCGACTTTACCGATACCGGATTTCAGCAACGCCACTTCGGTGCCGTTCAACTGGCCAGTGTAAATTTCGCAGCCGCCCAGCGTAATCGTCTGACGGTTGTCAATTTTGTCACGCAGCAGCGTAACTTCTTCTTCCATTGCGCCAATGATGCCGATTTTCATAGATTTACTCGCGATAAGTCAGTTTTGGGGGCATAGTTTATCATGCGCTTATGGGGAAGCGCATTTCTCAGGCGGGGAGAGGATATGGCATCGATCGATTTCCGAAATAAAATTAACTGGCATCGTCGTTATCGTTCACCGCAGGGTGTAAAGACGGAGCATGAGATCCTGCGGATTTTTGAAAGCGATCGCGGGCGGATTATCAACTCTCCGGCTATACGCCGTTTGCAGCAAAAAACGCAGGTTTTCCCGCTGGAGCGCAATGCCGCGGTGCGTACTCGCCTGACGCATTCGATGGAGGTGCAGCAGGTAGGGCGTTATATCGCGAAAGAGATTTTAAGCCGCCTGAAAGAGCAAAACCGACTGGAGGAGTACGGTCTGGATACGCTGACCGGTCCCTTTGAAAGTATTGTGGAAATGGCCTGCCTGATGCACGACATCGGTAATCCGCCGTTCGGTCATTTTGGCGAGGCGGCGATCAATGACTGGTTTCGTCAGCGGCTGCATCCGGAAGATGCGGAAAGTCAGCCGCTCACGCATGATCGTTGTGTGGTTTCCTCGCTACGGTTACAGGAAGGCGAAGAAAATCTGAACGATATTCGCCGCAAGGTACGTCAGGATATCTGCCATTTTGAAGGCAATGCACAGGGAATTCGTCTGGTGCATACGCTCATGCGGATGAATCTTACCTGGGCGCAGGTTGGCGGAATTTTAAAATATACCCGTCCGGCATGGTGGCGAGGGCCGGTGCCGGATTCCCATCGCTATTTAATGAAGAAACCGGGCTATTATCTTTCTGAAGAGAAGTATATTGCGAGGTTACGTAAAGAACTTCAGTTAGCGCCTTACAGTCGCTTTCCATTAACGTGGATTATGGAAGCCGCAGATGATATTTCTTATTGTGTCGCCGATCTTGAAGACGCGGTAGAGAAAAGAATCTTTAGCGTTGAGCAGCTTTATCACCATTTATATCACGCGTGGGGCCACCATGAGAAGGATTCGCTGTTTGAGCTGGTGGTAGGAAATGCGTGGGAAAAATCACGCGCCAATACATTAAGCCGCAGTACCGAAGATCAGTTTTTTATGTATTTACGGGTAAATACATTAAATAAACTGGTGCCCTATGCCGCTCAGCGTTTTATTGATAATTTGCCGCAGATTTTTGCCGGTACCTTCAATCAGGCGTTACTGGAAGATGCCAGCGGTTTTAGCCGCCTGCTTGAACTCTATAAGAATGTGGCGGTTGAACATGTGTTTAGCCATCCGGATGTAGAACAGCTTGAACTACAGGGATACCGGGTGATCAGCGGATTATTAGATATCTATCAGCCGCTATTAAGCCTGTCGCTTAACGACTTTCGCGAGCTGGTGGAAAAAGAACGGTTGAAACGCTTCCCCATAGAATCGCGCTTATTTCAGAAACTTTCTACGCGCCATCGTTTGGCCTACGTGGAAGTCGTCAGTAAATTACCCACGGATTCGGCGGAGTACCCGGTACTGGAATATTATTATCGCTGTCGGTTGATTCAGGATTATATCAGCGGGATGACTGACCTTTACGCATGGGATGAATATCGGCGTTTGATGGCGGTCGAACAGTAAATGGACTTTTGTAAAGATGGACAATAAATTTTTACTTTTTCCAGAAACTTTATTCCGGAACTTCGCGTTATAAAATGAATCTGACGTACACAGCAATTTTGCGTTACCTGTTAATCGAGATTGAAACACATGAAAAAAACCACATTAGCAATGAGTGCACTGGCTCTGAGTTTAGGTTTGGCATTGTCGCCTCTGTCTGCCACGGCGGCTGAAACGTCCTCTTCAGCAATGACTGCCCAGCAGATGCCAAGCCTGGCACCGATGCTCGAAAAAGTGATGCCATCGGTGGTCAGTATTAATGTAGAAGGTAGCACCACGGTGAATACGCCGCGTATGCCGCGTAATTTCCAGCAGTTCTTTGGCGATGACTCCCCGTTCTGCCAGGACGGTTCTCCGTTCCAGAATTCTCCGTTCTGCCAGGGCGGCGGTAGCGGCGGCAACGGCGGTCAACAACAGAAATTCATGGCGCTGGGCTCCGGCGTAATTATTGACGCCGCGAAGGGCTACGTCGTCACCAACAACCACGTGGTTGATAACGCCAGCGTGATTAAAGTACAGCTTAGCGATGGGCGTAAATTCGATGCTAAAGTGGTAGGCAAAGATCCGCGTTCTGATATCGCGCTGATTCAAATTCAGAATCCGAAGAACCTGACGGCGATTAAGCTGGCGGACTCCGACGCGCTGCGCGTGGGGGATTATACCGTCGCTATTGGTAACCCGTTTGGTCTGGGCGAAACGGTGACGTCAGGTATCGTTTCGGCGCTGGGGCGTAGCGGCCTGAACGTAGAAAATTACGAGAACTTTATTCAGACCGACGCCGCGATTAACCGTGGTAACTCCGGCGGCGCGCTGGTGAACCTGAACGGTGAGCTGATCGGTATTAACACCGCGATTCTGGCGCCGGACGGCGGCAACATCGGTATTGGCTTCGCTATCCCCAGTAACATGGTGAAAAACCTGACGTCGCAGATGGTGGAATACGGCCAGGTGAAACGCGGCGAACTGGGGATCATGGGGACTGAGCTGAATTCCGAATTGGCGAAAGCGATGAAAGTCGACGCCCAGCGTGGCGCGTTCGTCAGCCAGGTGATGCCGAATTCGTCCGCGGCGAAAGCGGGTATCAAAGCCGGGGATGTCATTACCTCGCTGAACGGTAAACCGATCAGCAGCTTTGCGGCGCTGCGCGCTCAGGTCGGCACTATGCCGGTCGGCAGCAAAATCAGCCTCGGTCTGCTGCGTGAAGGTAAAGCGATTACGGTTAATCTGGAATTGCAGCAGAGCAGCCAGAGTCAGGTTGATTCCAGCACCATCTTCAGCGGGATTGAAGGCGCTGAAATGAGCAATAAAGGCCAGGATAAAGGCGTTGTGGTGAGCAGCGTGAAAGCGAATTCACCCGCCGCGCAAATTGGCCTCAAAAAAGGCGATGTCATTATCGGCGCTAACCAGCAGCCGGTGAAAAATATCGCCGAGCTGCGTAAGATTCTCGACAGCAAACCGTCGGTTCTGGCGCTGAATATTCAGCGTGGTGATAGTTCTATTTATTTGCTGATGCAGTAATCACCTTTGTCCCCCTTCCGCCATGGAAGGGGGCAACACTTTTCTGTGAAACCCCCCACAACTCCATACTTATTTGCACCGTTTTGTGCATTTGCACAATGTCGAGACCTGTCATCTTCCTTATGCTTGTGCTCTGCTCACAGGAGGGATTTATGGCTGGCTGGCATCTTGATACCAAAATGGCGCAGGATATCGTGGCGCGCACTATGCGCATCATCGATACCAATATCAACGTAATGGATGCCCGCGGGCGCATTATCGGCAGCGGCGATCGGGAACGTATTGGTGAATTGCACGAAGGCGCGCTGTTAGTGCTGTCGCAGGGCCGGGTTGTGGATATCGACGACGCCGTGGCGCGACACCTGCACGGGGTGCGTCAGGGGATTAATCTTCCCTTACGCCTTGAGGGCGAAATTGTCGGCGTGATCGGCCTCACCGGCGAACCAGAGCATCTGCGTAAATATGGCGAACTGGTGTGTATGACTGCCGAGATGATGCTGGAACAGTCGCGGTTAATGCACCTTTTGGCGCAGGATAGCCGTTTGCGCGAAGAGCTGGTGATGAACCTGATTCAGGCCGAAGAAAATACGCCGGCGCTGGTGGAATGGGCGCAGCGTTTGGGGATCGATTTGAACCAGCCGCGTGTGGCGGCGGTGGTGGAAGTCGACAGCGGCCAGCTTGGCGTCGATAGCGCAATGGCGGAACTTCAGCAGTTGCAGAATGCGCTTACCACGCCGGAGCGTAACAACCTGATAGCCATTGTTTCTCTCACCGAGATGGTGGTGCTCAAACCCGCCTTAAACTCGTTTGGTCGCTGGGATGCTGAAGATCATCGTAAGCGCGTAGAGCAGCTTATCTCGCGAATGAAAGAGAATGGTCAGCTACGTTTTCGCGTAGCGCTGGGCAATTACTTTACCGGGCCGGGCAGTATTGCACGCTCATACCGCACGGCGCGCACCACGATGATGGTCGGCAAACAGCGGATGCCAGAAAGCCGCAGCTATTTTTATCAGGATTTGATGCTGCCGGTTCTGTTAGATAGCCTGCGTGGCGGCTGGCAGGCCAATGAGCTGGCGCGCCCGCTGGTAAAACTCAAAGCGATGGATAACAACGGGTTATTACGTCGGACGCTGACGGCGTGGTTTCGCCATAATGTCCAGCCGCTGGCGACCTCTAAGGCGCTGTTTATTCATCGTAACACGCTGGAATATCGGCTAAATCGTATTTCGGAACTGACCGGGCTGGATTTGGGAAATTTTGACGATCGGCTGTTGCTGTATGTGGCGCTACAATTGGATGAACAGCGTTAAGCCCGGCGGCGCTTCGCTTATCAGAGCAGGGAAATTGGGCGAAGTGGTAGGCCGGATTAGGCAAAGCCGCCATCCGACAACGTAATCTCACAGCGCCCGAAGACGCTGTGATGGGGTGGGGTTAATTCGTGGTCAGGCGCTGTAATCCCCGCGCCGTGACCTGCCAGATCACGTGTTGCGGCTGCGGCCAGCTTTCGCCATTGAGCGGGTTGCGGATAACCGACTGGTCTGCGCCCTCGGCATGAAAGACCTCAATCGTATAATCCTCATCCAGCCCGCAGACGTCAGTATAGCCGCCAAGCTGCACCGAACCTTTTATCGACTGACGGTAAACCACCGTACCGCGCGTATTATAAATCGTCACTGCCGCATATTCCGTTGCGAAGTCGCTATGCGGCGCAATTGGGTATGCGGTAAAGATAAATTGTTGCGCACGGATGTCTATTTCCATACTGGCAAAACCATTTTCTTCCTTGCCAATAAGCTGCCAGCTGAATTTATCGCCATATAATGCGGCAGCATCGGCGGTATTTTTCTCTTCCGTTTGTTCCGGTGAGTCGACCTCCAGCCCATCGCTCACCACGCGCCAGCGGTTGTGTTTTTTCAGCGTGACGTTTTGCCCGGTCGTTTCATTGATGGCGCTGCAACGGTAAGGTTCGTCATGGAAGAGCTCAATGTACATTCCCGCTTGCAAAACAACCGTCTCGCTATCGGCTGAATAGTGGGTGATGCCATCATAATGACGGCTATAGATAACCTCGCCGGACTCCTCCTTTACCGTGAGCGTGCTGTATGTCGCGGTATAGTAGGGATGAGGCTGCCCGGCCAGTGTTTCTATTGTCATGCGCTGTTGCCGATTATCGTAAGCAAGCTGGCAAAACGTTCTGTCGCCTTGTCCGCGTAACTGCAACGTCACGCCTTTACCGATGCCTTCGCCCGGCTCGCTGTTATCCGCCGGCAGCACATCAACGCTGTCGCGCATTAACGCGCTACGGGTCGGCTCTTCAATGTGGGAGAGCATCAGCCAGAGATCGTTTTTGCAAGCGGCATAAGGTTGCGCCATTAATAAAGGGCAGGCGCGGATAGCATCTGCGCGATGGGTAAACATAGCCTGGAGATCTGCGGCAGGATCGTTGTTGAGCGAAAAATGATAAAGCCCTTCGCTGTCAAGACGCAGTAACTGATATTTCGTCGACGAGACCAATGTCAGATAGCCCGGCGAGGCTTTCAGGCGGCCAGGCTCGGCATGATAAAGATAAAGGTGGTAGTGGTCGCTAAACGGCACCACAATTTTTCCGGTGGCGCAGTTTGTTCCGTTCATCTTACGTTCAAAAACCTTTTCGCCGCTGGCGGTTAACACCGTTATGCTGGCGTATAACGTATTCGCGAAGTAGCTGTGCGGCGTGGCGTTCGTGATATCCAGAACTAATTGTCTGGCCTCATGATCCACGGCTAAACGGGCGAAGGGCATGTCACCGTAGCCGAGGAAAATCAACTGCTCGTTATGCGCGGCGCTGTCCTGCAAGGCGGTGAAATTAACGGTAAGTGCGTTTTCCCCTTCGCGGATAACCACATAGTCCGTGTCCGGGCGGTATTTCTGCGATCGCCCTTTGGGCAGGGTGAGATGGTAAATGCCAATGGGCAGGTGAGTTAACGTGAGCGTACTGTCGTTGACGGGCAATGTATACGTGCTGCCGGCGTTGTCGTGTAGCGTTAAGGCGCGTCCATAAAGTTGCTCCGGCTGATCGATATTCAGCGTTAGCGTGAGCGTTCCCGTTTTGTTCAGCGCCGCCAGCTCGGCGTTTTCAACCAGCCAGACAAAAGAGTCCAGCCCTAAATGTTGGCGCGCGCTTTCCCATTCGCGCTCCGGCAACAGATCGTAAAGCGGCCAGACGGGTTTTACCGCCTGTGCGGCGATCTGCTCGCGGGTGAACGCATCGACCGGTAAGCCGCACAGCTGAATAAACGGCGCGACGTCATAACCTGAGGCTGTGGCGATGGCGTCCGCCAGCAGATCGGTCAGACGATGCTCGCAGGGCAAAAAGTTTTCGCCAGCACCCAGCTCGCGGTAGTTCTGGTTAAACACCCGAAAGGCTTCTGTTCCGCCTTTAAATAACATCAGCATCAGAAATTGCAGGCGGGGGCGGACGCCCCAGGCGCTAACCGGCGTGCGATTCCGCAGATAGGTAATGAATTGCAATTCCTGCTCAGACTGCCGTCCGTAATTGTAGAGCCAGCCGTCGGTATAAAGATGGTTCCCCTGGTTCAGGTTAAGCTGCTGGAAAAACGCGGCGTAAATGTTGTTCCACACCTCACCGACTGGCAGGTCGACGTCATTCATAAAGACGCCCTGATAGCCGTGACCGATTTCATGCAGAATCGTCCACTGCGTGGCGACATTATCGATCCACCCCTGGCTTAATGTTGCAGCCGTTTGCGCGCACCACCAGGGGAGATAATAAGCCGCGCCGACGCCGTGTTTATCCGCTTTAATAAAATAGCGGTTAGCGACATTTTGATTAAGCGGCGAAGCAGGGCTATCGCTGAGACCAGTCCAGTCATTATAGGCGTCGATCACTCGCGTATAGTACGCATCCAGCGCGGTGATACCGGCGTTGATGACATTAGCGCGATCCGCCCAGGGCAGCAGAAAACGCACGCGGTCCAGTTCCAGCAGGGCAAAAGGCGACGCCTGTTCTTCCCAGGTCTGGAAAAAAGTGTCTTCGGATTGCCCCTTACGCCAGTATGGCAAATTTTTATTGCTGGTTGGCTGTCGGTAGATCACCGAAAACTCGCCGCCCTGCGCAAAAAAGAGGGTATCAATAAAGGGAACGGAATCGACCGTTGTGCTGATCGTTTGCCAGTTGCCGTTCAGCGTAAGCGATTTCTCACACGCTGAGTCATTGCACAGCAGACGGAGTCTGGCGTTACCGGCGTTGTTATTTGGCTGGCGGATTTGCAGCTGCGTATTCGCTGGCAGAATAAATCCCAGCGCCTGGCGGTCGTGCTCGCGCCCCTTTTCAAATTTGATGTTATCCAGTCCGGGGGCCGCAGGCAGCGAATAACATGTTAGCGTGATTTCCTGAGTCATATAACCTCCATAAATAGGGAGGATGAACATAGCTTTTTATTTTTATTAATAAATACAGCAGGATAACGAAATGATATGTATTGAGCCGCTGTGAGGCATAGTGATGAAAAATGGCGGTAGCCGTGAGGCGGATGAGAGGGAGCAGCAGAGTGATAGGGGCTCGAAATGAAGCCCCGGCAGCTTTTTTATTTGCGGGTAAGCTTGTCCAGATCGGCTTCGATTTCACTGATCTTATTCGCGACGACGCTTTCCAGATGGCGCAAGTCGTCGAGGATCTTACGTTTGAGATCGAGTTCTGAGCGGTCGCGCTGGCAGATTTGGTCCAGCTCGTCAATCACATAGCGTAGGTTAGGGCTAATCTCCTGTACTTCTTTATAACCCTGACCGATGCCATCGGCCACCACCGTTTTACGCTGGCGTGGATACTTAAACTTCACGCTTTTAGCAAAGAATTCACCTCTATCCTTTTGAAAATAGATTTTCAGGATATCGTTATTGGCTTCTTGCCGCAGGCTGTAACGATCGATTTCCTCAGGATTGGTAATGCCCAGACTTTTTAGATTGTCATACATAGCGGTATCCTTCATCACACTATAACTTTTGAATAATTAACGAAAAATTGGTTTTTCGCCACCAATGTATACAAAAAAAGCGCGGTTGATCGCAGAAGACGTCTCGGCAACGTCATGAGCAAAAGGGCGGCGGTTATTGATAGCTTAAGTAATTCAACGCGATATTCCGTTTATAGAGAAAGCGTTTGAAGTCAGTGTGGGAAATTGACCGGAGGCCGTGGTCGATAACCTTGAGAGGCGGAGTCTATGTCCGGAACGTATAATGCTACTATTCGCCGGGTGGTGGTTTCCGCCTGGATAGGAAACTCCATTGAATATTATGATTTTCTATTATACGGCCTGGCAAGCGCGCTGGTATTTGGCCCGCTTTTTTTTCCTGGCGCCAGCCCATTGACTGCAACGTTATCTTCTTTTGCCAGTTTCGGCGTGGGATTTATCTCCCGGCCGCTGGGCGCGCTATTTTTTGGCAACAGGGGAGATACGCTTGGGCGTAAAAACACGTTATTAATTACGTTAGGGGGGATGGGCGCGGTCACGTTTCTCATCGGTTGCCTGCCTTCTTACGCCAGTATCGGCGCGCTGGCGCCTGCTTTACTGGTTATTCTGCGTTTTCTACAGGGATTTATGGTTGGAGGCGAATGGGGAGGCGCCATGTTGATGGTCGTGGAATATGCTGCTGGAAAGCACCGGGGGCGGTTAAGCGCGCTATCGCAAACAGGAGGACTCACGGGACAATTATTGGCGACAGGCGTATTTATAGTCGTGACCCAATTACCGAAGGAGGCGTTGTTATCATGGGGATGGCGTATTCCTTTTCTGCTCAGTGCGCTTTTGGTGCTGCCTGGATTATATATGCGTCATCGTCTGGATGAGACGCCTGTCTTCCGTGCGTTTAAAAAGCAGCAGGCCATTAATCATAGGCAGCAAAAAGAAGAAAGGCCGGTGGTCAAAGTGGTACGAGAACAATGGCGCAGCATTTTGCTGATTATAATTCTACGTTTTGCGGAAAGCGTTCCCTTTTTTCTTGCTACCGTCTTCGCGGTTTCCTGGGCGACAACGCAGCTTGGGATTGCCAGCCTGACTATTCTGTACATTGTAATGTTCACCTGTCTGCTGGCGTATCCCATGCACGTGCTATTTGGCATCATGTCGGATCGGCGTGGCTGCCGTCAGGTGTATATTTTCGGCGCGCTTTTTGTCGCGGCAATGGCTTTTCCCTTTTTCTGGCTGCTGGAAAGCCGTTCGCTCATACTGATGACAATGGGCTACGTTCTGCTTATTAACATTGGTCATAATTCACTGAATGCCGTGCAACCTTCTTTTTTCGCCGGACTGTTTCATCCGCCTGTACGCTACAGCGGTTCATCAATTGGCGCTCAGTTGGGGGCGGTTGTGGCAGGGGGATTCACGCCGTTTATCGCTAAAGCGTTAAGCGCAGTCTATGATAACAGTTGGACGTTGGTTGCCGGTTATGTCGTTTTGACTGCGTTGGCTTCGGCGTTTGCAGCAAAGATTGCGCCGGAAACCGTGTTACCGCATTCGCCGTAATGCAAAGGGGGGCTGTCGCCCCCGCTTTTCACTCGCTTAATCAATAGTGCGCAATAATTCGTTAATGCCCACTTTACCACGCGTTTTGGCGTCGACTTTTTTCACGATCACCGCGCAGTACAGGCTGTACTTACCGTCTTTTGACGGCAGGTTGCCGGAAACGACAACGGAGCCCGCCGGTACGCGGCCATAGTGAACTTCACCTGTTTCGCGATCGTAGATTTTGGTGCTCTGGCCGAGGTATACCCCCATGGAAATGACGGAACCTTCTTCGACAATGACGCCTTCCACGACTTCAGAACGCGCGCCAATAAAGCAGTTGTCTTCAATGATGGTCGGGTTAGCCTGCAACGGCTCCAGTACGCCGCCGATACCTACGCCGCCGGAAAGGTGAACATTTTTACCAATCTGCGCGCAGGAACCCACCGTCGCCCAGGTGTCAACCATGGTGCCTTCGTCAACGTAGGCGCCGATGTTAACGTAAGACGGCATCAACACGGTGTTGCGGGCGATAAATGCGCCCTGACGAACGGCCGCAGGCGGAACGACGCGGAAGCCTTCTTTCTGAAAACGCGCTTCGTCGTAATCAGCGAATTTCATCGGGACTTTATCGAAGTAGCGGCTTTCCGCACCGTCGATAACCTGGTTATCGTTAATACGGAAAGAGAGCAGAACCGCTTTCTTCAGCCACTGGTGAGTGACCCACTGACCGTCGATTTTTTCTGCGACACGCAGCGCGCCGGAATCAAGTAGAGAAATGACCTGGTTTACCGCCTCTCGGGTCACGGTATCTACATTAACCGGCGTAATATCGGCGCGGCGCTCAAAAGCGGTCTCAATAACGTTCTGTAACTGCTGCATTGTTAAACTCTTTCATATAAATAAACACACTACCCTTTATCGTTTGGATTGAGGGCCGCTGTCAACCGTTGTTGTACCTCAAGTTGCAGCACATTATTAAGCGCGCGCCGATCCGCTGTGGCGATTATGAATAAATCTTCTACTCGTTCACCAATGGTTGTAATTCGGGCGCCATGAAGCGAAATTCCCAGATCGGCAAAAATTTGTCCGACCCTGGCCAGCAGACCAGGTTGATCGAGCGCGATCAATTCCATGAATGATTTTCTGTCGGTATGGGTGGGCAGAAAATTGACTTCCGTTTCGACCGTAAAGTGCCGTAACTTTGCCGGTTGCCGACGCGGCTGCGGCGGCTGCCAGCTACGCTGCGTAATGGTCTGTTCAAGACCGGTGCGAATAACGTCATGGCGATCCGCCGCCAGCGGGCTGCCGTCTGGTTCCAGAACGATAAACGTATCCATTGCCATGCCGTCGCGAGTGGTAAAGATCTGCGCGTCATGGACGCTTAAATTACGCCTGTCCAGCTCGGCGCAGACGGCGGCAAACAGATAGGGTCTGTCCGGACTCCAGATAAAAATTTCGGTTCCGCCGCGCGTGGCCTGCGGACTGAGCAACACTAATGGTTGGCGCAGATCGTGCTGCAATAAATGGCGTGCGTGCCAGGCGAGCTGATTTGGACTATGACGAACAAAATAGTTAGCGCGACAGCGGGTCCAGATTTTGTGCAGCGCGGCTTCATCAATATTGTCCATTCGCAGCAGCGCCAGCGCCTGAAGCTGATGGTGACGCACGCGCTCACGCATATCCGGCGTATTTTGCATTCCACGCCTGAGCTGTTTTTCAGTGGCGAAGTACAGCTCGCGCAACAGGCTCTGTTTCCAGCTATTCCACAAGGTTTCGTTGGTCGCGCAAATGTCCGCGACGGTCAGGCAGACCAGAAAACGCAGCCGTGTTTCGGTTTGCACCTCTTCGGCAAACTGCTTGATGACTTCCGGATCCTGGATGTCGCGGCGTTGGGCGGTGACCGACATCAGCAGGTGTTGGCGCACCAGCCAGGCGACCAGTTGCGTTTCGCGTGAGTTCAAACCGTGCAGTTCGGCGAAGGTGAGTACATCCTGCGCGCCCAGTACCGAATGGTCGCCGCCGCGTCCTTTCGCAATATCGTGGAACAGCGCGGCGATCAGGATCAGTTCCGGATGGGGAAGCCGCGGCCAGAGATCGACGCATAGCGGATGGCGCTGGCGCGTCTCTTCTTTTGCAAAGCTCTCCAGTTTGAGCATTACGCGGATAGTGTGTTCATCCACCGTGTATGCGTGGAACAGGTCAAACTGCATTTGTCCGACGATGTGCGACCACTGCGGCATATAAGCCCACAGTACGCTGTGGCGATGCATCGGCAGCAGGCCGCGGCTGACCGCGCCGGGATGGCGTAGCATACTAAGAAACAGAGTGCGCGCCTCCGGGATGTAACACAGCGGTTGGCTCAGGTGGCGGCGGGCGTGGCGCAAATGGCGTAACGTCGTAGAGTAAATGCCGGTGATCGCGCTATTGCGCACCATCATATAAAACATGCGCAGGATCGCTTGCGGTTCGCGGATAAACAGCGTGTCGTCACGCAGATCAATGAGCGTGCCGCGCAGTTGAAACTCATCGTCAACAGGACGCGGTTTTTCATCCGCAGGTAGCGCCAGAATCGCCTCGTCAAATAGCTGAAGCAGCATCTGATTAAGTTCGCTCACCCGACGCGTAACCCGGAAGTAGTCTTTCATCATCCGCTCAACCGGATCATTGCCCTCGCCGCTGTAGTTAAGGCGTTGAGCGACGCTTAACTGGCGGTCGAACAGCAGGCGGTTATCGTAGCGACTGACCACCAGATGTAGCGCAAAGCGAATGCGCCACAGGATATGCAGGCACTCGTTGAGCTCCGCGCGCTCAGCCGGGGTTAAAAAGCCGAATCCCACCATCTCATCGAGCGAGGTAGCGCCGAAGTGACGTCGGGCGACCCACTGTAACGTATGGATATCGCGCAGGCCGCCGGGGCTGCTTTTAATATCCGGCTCCAGATTATAGCTGGTGCCGTGATAGCGCTGGTGGCGCTGGTTCTGCTCTTCTACTTTGGCGGCGTAAAATTTGTCGGACGGCCAAAAACCTTCGCTGAAAATATGTTTTTGTAGTGCCAGAAACAGAGCGACATCACCGATCAGCAGGCGCGTTTCGATGAGGTTTGTCGCAACGGTTAAATCAGACAGACCTTCCAGCAGACACTCTTCCAGCGTACGTACGCTATGCCCGACATCCAGCTTGACGTCCCAAAGTAAAGTCAGCAGCTCGCCGACCTTTTGCGCCTGTTCATCGGGCAGCTTTTTGCGGCTTAAAATGAGCAGATCAATATCGGAAAGCGGATGCAGTTCGCCGCGTCCATAGCCGCCGACGGCGACCAGCGCCAGATCGGCAATCTGACCGAAACCGGCCTCAATCCACAGGCGTTGCAACAACTGGTCGATAAATTCGGTTCGGGCTTCAATAAGCTGTTCAGCACAAATGCCGCTGTCAAATGCCTCTCCCAGCCAGTGTTGAAAGATGTCGATGCGGGCTTTGATACCGGCGACGGTCAGTTCAGCGCGCGGCCAGACGCCAGGGTTTTGCGGCTGGTCAGGGAGGGTGGGGAGTGCGGTATTCGCGTGCTGTTCAGGAAGAGTATTCATATGCGCCACCCATTAAAAAGCCGGATAATGGCGTGAACGCCTTATCCGGCCTACGTATTTACTCTTCATCCTTCAAGTTGCTTCTACGTTGGCTGCGCTCGTTCACTCCAGTCACGTACTTATGTACGCTCCTGAAGATTCACTCTCTTGCCGCCTTGAGGCAACTCGAATGATTTTGAGTAAAGGTGTAATTTGTAGGCCTGATAAGATGCGAAGGCATCGCCATCAGGCAAAACATTATTCGTCGTGTGTGATGATCGCCGGGATGGTGTCATCTTTACGCAGCGTCAGAATTTCACAGCCGTTTTCCGTTACCACAATAGTATGCTCGTACTGAGCAGACAAGCTGCGGTCTTTGGTTTTTACCGTCCAGCCATCTTTCATGGTGCGGATACGGTAATCCCCGGCGTTCAGCATCGGTTCAATGGTAAAGGTCATGCCAGGCTGCAACACGACGCCGCCATCGTCTGCATCATAATGCAGCACCTGCGGTTCTTCATGGAAGCCGCGACCAATACCGTGTCCGCAGTATTCACGTACCACGGAGAAACCTTCGCCTTCGGCATATTTCTGGATGGCGGCGCCAATGGTGCGCAGGCGGATGCCCGGTTTCACCATTTTGATGCCCAGATACAGGCTCTCTTGCGTGACGCGGCACAGACGCTCGCCCAGAATGGTCGGTTTGCCGACGATAAACATCTTCGAGGTATCGCCGTGGAATTCATCTTTAATCACGGTCACGTCGATGTTGACGATATCACCATCTTTCAGATGTTTCGCGTCATCCGGAATGCCGTGGCACACCACTTCATTAATAGAGATACAGACGGATTTCGGATAGCCGTGGTAGCCGAGGCAGGCGGAGATCGCGTGTTGTTCGTTAACGATGTAATCGTTACAGATACGGTCCAGTTCGCCGGTGGTGACGCCCGGTTTGATATACGGTTCGATCATTTCCAGCACTTCGGCTGCCAGACGGCCCGCGACGCGCATTTTTTCGATGTCTTCAGATGTCTTGATAGAGATAGCCATGAATTCTGTCCATCAGTGCCGATGATTTCGGCAATAATTGTGTAAGTGCTGACAATGGTATCAGTCAGGGGTGTACCCTGCCAAATTGAGAATCATTCTGAACTTCGCCTTTCGTGCCACAGGTGCGTTGGCGACATTTTTTCACCCCAGTCACTTATTGGCCGTAAGCTCCCGGGGATGCAAAAATTTGCCGCCTGCTTGTAACACGAAATTCATCGTTCAATTCAGCATTGAGTGCCAACAATTATTGGTGTCGGTGGCGTATTTGTGGTATAAAGCGCGCCGGACTTCCGATCCATTCGAAGACTACACACGATGGACGGGAGCGACAAATCTCACTTTGTGTAACAACACACACGTATCGGCACATATTCCGGGGTGCCCTTTGGGGTCGGTAATATGGGATACGTGGAGGCATAACCCCAACTTAATCTATAGAGGTTTTAAATCATGGCAACTGTTTCCATGCGCGATATGCTCAAGGCTGGTGTTCACTTTGGTCACCAGACCCGTTACTGGAACCCGAAAATGAAGCCTTTCATCTTCGGCGCGCGTAACAAAGTTCACATCATCAACCTTGAGAAAACTGTACCGATGTTCAACGAAGCTCTGGCTGAACTGAACAAGATCTCTGCTCGTAAAGGTAAAATCCTTTTCGTTGGTACTAAACGCGCTGCAAGCGAAGCGGTGAAAGAAGCTGCTAACAGCTGCGACCAGTTCTTCGTGAACCATCGCTGGCTGGGCGGTATGCTGACTAACTGGAAAACAGTTCGTCAGTCCATCAAACGTCTGAAAGACCTGGAAACTCAGTCTCAGGACGGTACTTTCGAAAAGCTGACCAAGAAAGAAGCGCTGATGCGTACTCGTGAGCTTGAGAAACTGGAAAACAGCCTGGGCGGTATCAAAGACATGGGCGGTCTGCCGGACGCTCTGTTCGTTATCGATGCTGACCACGAGCACATTGCTATCAAAGAAGCGAACAACCTGGGTATCCCGGTATTTGCTATCGTTGATACCAACTCTGATCCGGACGGCGTTGACTTCGTTATCCCGGGTAACGATGACGCAATCCGTGCTGTTAGCCTGTACCTGGGCGCTGTCGCTGCAACCGTTCGTGAAGGCCGTTCTCAGGATCTGGCTTCCCAGGCGGAAGAAAGCTTCGTAGAAGCCGAGTAATAAGGCTTGATAACTCCCTAAAATAGTTCGAGTTGCAGGAAGGCGGCAAGCTCGAGAATTCCCGGGAGCTTACATCAGTAAGTGACCGGGATGAGCGAGTGAAGGCAACGCGCCTGCGGCTCGAAATATGAAGGGGAGAGCCCTTATAGACCAGGTAGTATCACGTTTGGTTAGGGGGCCTGTATATGGCCCCCTTTTTCACTTTTATATCTGTGCGGTTTGATGCCGGGCAGATCAAATCTTTCGAGGATTTTAGAATGGCTGAAATTACCGCATCCCTGGTAAAAGAGCTGCGTGAGCGTACCGGCGCAGGCATGATGGATTGCAAAAAAGCGCTGACTGAAGCGAATGGCGACATTGAGCTGGCAATCGAAAACATGCGTAAGTCCGGCGCTATCAAAGCAGCGAAAAAAGCAGGCAACGTGGCTGCTGACGGCGTAATCAAAACCAAAATCGACGGCAACGTCGCTTTCATTCTGGAAGTTAACTGCCAGACTGACTTCGTGGCTAAAGATGCTGGCTTCCAGGCATTTGCTGACAAAGTGCTGGACGCCGCTGTTGCTGGCAAAATCACTGACGTAGAAGTCCTGAAAGCGCAGTTCGAAGAAGAGCGCGTTGCTCTGGTTGCGAAAATCGGCGAGAACATCAACATTCGTCGCGTCGCTTCCCTGGAAGGCGACGTTCTGGGTTCTTACCAGCACGGTGCGCGCATCGGCGTTCTGGTTGCCGCTAAAGGCGCTGACGAAGAGCTGGTTAAACAGCTGGCGATGCACGTTGCGGCAAGCAAGCCGGAATTCGTTAAGCCGGAAGACGTGTCTGCTGACGTGGTAGAGAAAGAGTACCAGGTACAGCTGGACATCGCGATGCAGTCCGGTAAGCCGAAAGAAATCGCAGAGAAAATGGTTGAAGGCCGCATGAAGAAATTCACCGGCGAAGTTTCTCTGACTGGTCAGCCTTTCGTCATGGAACCGAGCAAATCTGTTGGCCAACTGCTGAAAGAGCACAACGCTGACGTGACTGGCTTCATCCGCTTTGAAGTGGGCGAAGGCATTGAGAAAGTCGAGACTGACTTTGCAGCAGAAGTTGCTGCGATGTCTAAGCAGTCCTGATTTTCCTGAGGAGCCGCCTGAGGGCGGCTTCTTTTTGCGCCTCTCTTGTAAAATCAGCCGACGCCTGGCGTCTGCGCTGAAATGCGACGTACAATGTCGCCGGAATTAACTCATATCAATCGTTGACAGTCTCAGGAAAGAAACATGGCTACCAATGCAAAACCCGTCTATAAACGCATTCTGCTTAAATTAAGCGGCGAAGCTCTGCAGGGTACGGAAGGCTTCGGTATTGATGCAAGCATACTGGATCGTATGGCTCAGGAGATCAAAGAACTGGTTGAACTGGGTATTCAGGTTGGTGTGGTGATTGGCGGTGGTAACCTGTTCCGTGGCGCGGGTCTGGCAAAAGCGGGGATGAACCGCGTTGTGGGCGACCACATGGGCATGTTGGCCACCGTCATGAACGGCCTGGCAATGCGTGATGCGCTTCACCGCGCCTATGTGAACGCCCGCCTGATGTCGGCAATTCCTTTAAACGGCGTGTGCGACAACTACAGTTGGGCCGAGGCGATTAGCCTGCTGCGTAATAACCGTGTTGTGATTCTGTCTGCAGGTACGGGTAACCCGTTCTTCACTACCGACTCTGCGGCCTGTCTGCGCGGGATCGAAATTGAAGCGGATGTCGTACTGAAAGCGACCAAAGTGGATGGCGTATTCACTGCCGATCCGGCAAAAGATCCTTCCGCGACCATGTACGATCAGCTGACCTACAGCGAAGTGCTGGATAAAGAGCTGAAAGTGATGGATCTGGCGGCGTTCACGCTGGCTCGTGACCACAAACTGCCGATTCGTGTTTTCAACATGAATAAACCGGGCGCGCTGCGTCGTGTGGTGATGGGCGAAAAAGAAGGGACGTTAATCACGGAATAATTCCCGTGAGCGCCAAATACGGGTAAGATTCTGTTCTATTGACGGGTCTTATTACCTGGCAGAAATTAAACGAGACTATACTTAGCACATCTTTGTATTGTGTGACCGTCTGGTCTGACTGAGACTAGTTTTCAAGGATTCGTAACGTGATTAGCGATATCAGAAAAGATGCTGAAGTACGCATGGAAAAATGCGTTGAAGCGTTCAAAACCCAAATCAGCAAAGTGCGCACGGGTCGTGCTTCTCCCAGCCTGCTGGATGGTATTGTCGTAGAATACTATGGCACTCCGACCCCGCTGCGTCAGTTGGCAAGCGTAACGGTAGAAGACTCCCGTACCTTAAAAATTAACGTGTTTGACCGTTCTATGGGGCCAGCCGTTGAAAAAGCGATCATGGCGTCAGACCTCGGTTTGAATCCAAGCTCTGCGGGCACCGATATTCGCGTTCCGCTGCCGCCGCTGACCGAAGAACGTCGTAAAGATCTGACGAAAATTGTCCGTGGCGAAGCGGAGCAGGCGCGTGTCGCCGTTCGTAACGTCCGCCGTGATGCGAACGATAAAGTAAAAGCTCTGCTGAAAGATAAAGCGATCAGTGAAGATGACGATCGTCGCTCTCAGGAAGAAGTACAGAAAATGACCGACGCGGCAATTAAGAAAGTTGATGCGGCGTTGGCAGATAAAGAAGCAGAACTGATGCAGTTCTGATTGATCTGTACGCAGATATAAACTCATTCCCCCGCTAAACCTGGCGGATGAGTGGTGTACAAAGCGCCGCGCAGAAGACATTATCAGGTCTCCTGTGCGGCGTTTTGCTTTTTATTCCGTTTCAACACTTCTGGACGTTTCATGAAGCAATTAACCATTCTGGGCTCGACCGGCTCTATTGGTTGCAGCACACTGGACGTGGTGCGCCATAATCCTGATAGCTTCCGCGTTATCGCGCTGGTGGCGGGTAAAAATGTCGCCCGCATGGCGGAGCAGTGCCTGGAATTCTCGCCGCGTTATGCCGTGATGGACGATACGTCGAGCGCAGAACAGCTCAAAATAATGCTTCAGCAGCATGGCAGCCGCACCGAGGTTCTGAGCGGTCAGCAGGCTGCCTGTGAGATGGCGGCGCTTGATGAGGTCGGGCATGTGATGGCGGCCATTGTGGGCGCGGCTGGTTTACTGCCGACCCTGGCGGCGATTCGCGCAGGAAAGACGATTCTGCTGGCGAATAAAGAATCGCTGGTGACCTGCGGGCGGCTGTTTATGGACGAAGTAAAACGCAGCAACGCCCGGCTTTTACCCGTCGATAGCGAACATAACGCGATTTTTCAGAGTTTGCCGCAATCTATTCAGCATAATCTGGGATACGCTGACCTTGAGCAAAATGGCGTAACGTCGATTTTGCTTACCGGGTCTGGTGGCCCGTTTCGTGAAACGCCAATGTGCGATCTGGCAGCGATGACGCCGGATCAGGCATGTCGTCATCCGAACTGGTCGATGGGGCGAAAAATCTCCGTCGACTCCGCCACCATGATGAATAAAGGTCTGGAATACATTGAAGCGCGTTGGTTATTTAATGCCAGCGCACGTCAGATGGAAGTGTTGATCCATCCGCAATCGGTCATTCATTCGATGGTGCGTTATCAGGACGGCAGCGTCCTGGCGCAGCTTGGAGAACCTGACATGCGTACGCCTATTGCGCATACGATGGCATGGCCGAATCGCGTCACGTCCGGCGCGCAGCCGCTTGATTTTTGCAAACTCAGCGCGCTGACGTTTAGCGCGCCAGATTATCAGCGTTATCCGTGCCTGAAGCTGGCGATGGAGGCGTTTGAGCAAGGTCAGGCGGCAACGACGGCGCTCAATGCGGCAAACGAAATCACCGTTGCCGCGTTTCTGGCGCAACAGATTCGTTTTACCGATATCGCCGGGCTCAATTTAGCGGTGCTGGAGAGGATGGATTTACAGGAACCGGCAAGCGTTGAGGACGTATTGCAGGTTGACGCCATCGCGCGTGAAGTAGCCAGAAAACAAGTGATACGGCTCTCACGCTGACGATTATCCCGCGACAGAAGATCGTGCTATTTGTTAGCGTTGGGCTTCGGTGATATAGTCTGCGCCACCTGATCGCAGGTTTTTGGCTTTTTTCGGTCAGGTTAGCCGTGGTTTTACACGGCTTTTTTGTGGATACACAAAATCATTCAGGACGCATCGGGACGGCAGGCGAATACGTTCCCGGCGTGCGCAGACAGCGCACGACAGGGGCGATAATGCGCAGCCATCCGCGAAGCGGACCGAAGAGAATGTGTATAAAGGCTTCAGTATTCCTGAGTACCGCTAAATCCTTTCAGGGACAAAAAACGCGTTATGTTGTCTGCAACTCAACCAGTAAGCGAAAATTTGCCAGCGCATGGCTGCCGTCATGTTGCAATAATTATGGATGGCAATGGTCGCTGGGCGAAAAAGCAAGGGAAGATCCGGGCCTTTGGGCATAAAGCCGGAGCGAAGTCCGTCCGGCGAGCGGTCTCTTTTGCTGCCAATAACGGTATTGATGCGTTAACGCTGTATGCCTTTAGTAGTGAAAACTGGAACCGACCGGCGCAGGAAGTGAGCGCGTTAATGGAGCTGTTTGTGTGGGCGCTGGATAGCGAAGTCAAAAGCCTGCACCGCCATAACGTTCGCCTGCGTATTATCGGCGATATCAGTCGATTCAACTCACGTTTACAAGAACGTATTCGCAAATCAGAAGCGCTTACCGCCCATAATACGGGTCTAACGCTGAATATTGCTGCGAATTACGGCGGACGTTGGGATATTGTCCAGGGAGTCCGACAACTGGCGGAACAGGTGCAGGCTGGAGTGCTGCGCCCCGATCAGATTGATGAAGAGAGACTAGGCCAGCAAATCTGTATGCATGAGCTGGCGCCTGTGGATTTAGTAATTAGGACTGGGGGAGAGCATCGCATTAGTAACTTTTTGCTTTGGCAAATTGCCTATGCCGAACTTTACTTTACGGATGTTCTTTGGCCCGATTTCGATGAACAAGACTTTGAAGGTGCGCTGCATGCCTTTGCTAATCGAGAGCGTCGTTTCGGCGGTACCGAGCCTGGTGATGACAAAGCCTGATGGGGGTTGCTTTTGCTGAAGTATCGCCTGATTTCTGCTTTTGTGTTAATACCCGCGGTCATCGCTGCGCTTTTTTTATTGCCGCCGGTGGGGTTCGCTATTATTACGCTGGTTGTCTGTATGCTGGCCGCGTGGGAATGGGGACAGTTAAGCGGTTTCGCCGCGCGTTCACAGCGGGTTTGGCTGGCGGTGCTGTGTGGTCTGTTATTGGCGCTGATGCTATTTTTGTTGCCTGAGTATCATCACAACATTCGTCAACCGCTGGTTGAGATGTCGCTTTGGGCATCGTTAGGATGGTGGGTTGTCGCGCTACTGCTGGTGCTATTTTATCCCGGTTCGGCGGCAATCTGGCGCAACTCAAAAACATTGCGTCTCATTTTCGGTTTGTTAACTATTGTGCCATTTTTCTGGGGCATGCTGGCGCTGCGCGCCTGGCACTATGACGAGAATCATTACAGTGGCGCAATATGGCTACTCTATGTCATGATCCTGGTCTGGGGAGCGGACTCTGGCGCGTACATGTTTGGTAAATTATTTGGCAAACATAAGCTGGCGCCGAAGGTTTCCCCGGGTAAAACCTGGCAAGGGTTTATCGGCGGGCTTGCTACGGCTGCCGTGATCTCATGGGGTTACGGTATGTGGGCGAATCTGAATGTTGCGCCTGTTATCTTGCTGATTTGCTCTGTGGTGGCGGCTCTGGCTTCTGTACTGGGCGACCTCACCGAGAGTATGTTTAAGCGCGAAGCAGGAATTAAGGATAGCGGCCACTTGATTCCAGGCCATGGCGGCATTCTGGACCGAATTGACAGCCTGACGGCTGCCGTACCGGTCTTTGCTTGCCTGTTGTTACTGGTGTTCAGGACGCTCTAACGGAAGGTTTTATGCTGAGTATTCTCTGGAATCTGGCTGCATTCATCATCGCACTGGGCGTGCTGATCACTGTGCATGAATTTGGTCATTTCTGGGTTGCCCGGCGCTGCGGTGTGCGAGTTGAGCGCTTTTCCATCGGTTTTGGCAAAGCGCTCTGGCGTCGTACCGATCGGTACGGCACCGAGTATGTCATCGCCCTGATCCCGCTGGGCGGCTACGTCAAAATGCTGGATGAACGCGCCGAACCGGTAGCGCCGGAATTGCGTCGTCACGCCTTCAATAACAAAACGGTGGGCCAGCGCGCCGCAATTATTGCCGCAGGTCCGGTTGCGAACTTCATTTTTGCTATCTTTGCTTACTGGCTGGTCTTTATCATCGGCGTCCCTGGCGTTCGTCCGGTCATTGGCGAAATAACGCCCAACTCGATTGCTGCGCAGGCGCAAATTGCGCCTGGTACGGAACTTAAAGCCGTTGATGGTATCGAAACCCCTGATTGGGATGCCGTGCGTTTACAACTGGTGTCCAAAATTGGCGATCAGCAGACGACGGTGAGCGTCGCGCCGTTTGGTAGCGACCAGCGGCAGGACAAAACGCTTGATTTACGTCACTGGGCATTTGAGCCTGATAAGCAAGATCCTGTATCTTCTTTAGGGATTCGGCCCCGCGGGCCACAGATTGAACCAGTACTGTCAGAAGTGCAGGCGAATTCCGCAGCCAGTAAAGCGGGTTTGCAAGCGGGCGACAGGATCGTTAAAGTCGATGGTCAGCCGTTAACGCAGTGGATGAAATTCGTGACGTTTGTACGCGATAATCCCGGTAAGCCGTTAGCGTTAGAGATTGAAAGGCAGGGGAGCGCCTTGTCGTTGACGTTAACGCCGGATACGAAATCGGTTAACGGAAAGGCGGAAGGGTTTGCAGGCGTGGTGCCTAAAATTATTCCTCTGCCGGAAGAGTACAAGACTATACGCCAGTATGGGCCTTTTAGCGCCATCCTCGAAGCCACGGATAAGACGTGGCAGTTGATGAAGCTGACGGTCAGTATGCTGGGTAAATTGATAACCGGTGATGTGAAACTGAACAACCTCAGTGGGCCGATTTCTATCGCTCAGGGGGCTGGGATGTCAGCGGAGTTCGGGGTGATTTATTACCTGATGTTCCTTGCGCTAATCAGCGTGAACTTAGGGATAATCAACCTGTTTCCGCTGCCCGTTCTTGACGGGGGTCATCTGCTGTTCCTGGCGATTGAAAAGCTTAAGGGCGGGCCGGTATCCGAGCGGGTTCAAGACTTTAGTTATCGCATTGGCTCGATTTTGCTGGTGTTGTTAATGGGGCTTGCACTTTTCAATGATTTCTCTCGGTTGTAAGAGAGTTAGTTAGGAAGAACGCATAATAACGATGGCGATGAAAAAGTTGCTCATAGCGTCGCTGCTGTTCAGCAGCGCCACCGTATACGGTGCTGAAGGGTTCGTAGTGAAGGACATTCATTTCGAAGGCCTGCAGCGAGTCGCCGTTGGTGCGGCTCTCCTCAGTATGCCGGTGCGCACAGGCGACACGGTTAATGATGAAGATATCAGTAACACCATTCGCGCTCTGTTCGCCACCGGCAACTTTGAGGACGTCCGCGTCCTGCGCGATGGTAATACCCTTCTGGTTCAGGTAAAAGAACGTCCGACCATTGCCAGCATCACTTTCTCCGGGAACAAGTCGGTGAAAGATGACATGCTCAAGCAAAACCTCGAAGCGTCTGGCGTACGTGTTGGCGAGTCTCTGGATCGCACCACGCTGTCTGATATCGAAAAAGGTCTGGAAGACTTTTACTATAGCGTAGGTAAATACAGCGCCAGCGTTAAGGCGGTCGTCACGCCGCTACCGCGCAACCGTGTTGATCTTAAACTGGTGTTCCAGGAGGGCGTATCGGCGAAGATCCAACAGATCAACATCGTCGGTAACCATGCCTTTAGCACCGAAGAACTCATTTCTCATTTCCAGTTGCGTGACGAAGTGCCGTGGTGGAACGTCGTCGGCGATCGTAAATACCAGAAACAGAAGTTGGCGGGCGACCTTGAAACCTTGCGCAGCTACTATCTGGATCGCGGCTACGCGCGTTTCAATATTGACTCCACGCAAGTGAGTCTGACGCCGGATAAGAAAGGGATCTACATCACCGTCAATATCACCGAAGGCGATCAGTACAAGCTTTCCGGGGTTCAGGTGAGCGGTAACCTGGCCGGACATTCCGCTGAAATTGAGAAACTGACGAAAATTGAACCGGGCGAGCTCTATAACGGCACCAAAGTGACCAAAATGGAAGATGACATCAAAAAGCTTCTGGGTCGCTATGGTTACGCCTATCCGCGCGTGCAGTCACAGCCTGAAATTAACGATGCTGACAAAACCGTAAAACTGCGCGTAAACGTCGATGCGGGCAACCGTTTCTACGTGCGTAAGATCCGCTTTGAAGGCAACGACACCTCAAAAGATTCCGTTCTGCGCCGTGAAATGCGCCAGATGGAAGGGGCGTGGCTGGGCAGCGACCTGGTTGACCAGGGGAAAGAGCGTCTGAACCGTCTCGGCTTCTTTGAAACCGTCGACACCGACACGCAGCGCGTTCCGGGTAGCCCGGATCAGGTTGATGTGGTGTACAAGGTGAAAGAGCGCAACACCGGTAGCTTTAACTTCGGTATCGGTTACGGTACAGAAAGCGGCGTTAGCTTCCAGGCCGGCGTTCAGCAGGACAACTGGTTAGGTACCGGTTATTCCGTGGGGATTAACGGCACCAAAAACGACTACCAGACCTACAGCGAACTGTCCGTTACTAACCCATACTTTACCGTTGATGGCGTGAGCCTCGGTGGTCGTATCTTCTATAACGACTTTGAAGCGGATGATGCCGACCTGTCCGACTATACCAACAAGAGTTACGGTACGGATGTGACGCTTGGCTTCCCCATCAACGAGTACAACACGTTGCGTGCTGGTCTGGGTTATGTCCATAACAAACTGTCCAACATGCAGCCGCAGATTGCGATGGATCGTTATCTTGAGTCGATGGGCGACCCTGATGCCAGCGATTTTGCCGCCGACGACTTCACCTTTAACTACGGCTGGACCTATAACAAGCTTGACCGTGGTTATTTCCCGACGGACGGCTCGCGAGTCAACCTGACGGGTAAGGTGACGATCCCAGGTTCCGACAACGAATACTACAAAGTGTCGCTGGATACCGCGACCTATGTGCCTATTGATAACGATCACAAGTGGGTGGTTCTGGGGCGTACTCGTTGGGGTTATGGCGATGGTTTAGGCGGCAAGGAAATGCCGTTCTATGAGAACTTCTATGCCGGTGGTTCCAGTACCGTGCGTGGTTTCCAGTCGAATACTATCGGCCCGAAAGCGGTCTATAAAAATGGCGCCCACACTAGTTGGGACGATAATGATGATTACGAAGACTGTACTCAGGAATCAGGCTGTAAATCAGATGATGCGGTAGGTGGTAATGCCATGGCTGTCGCCAGCCTGGAATTTATTACCCCGACGCCGTTCATCAGCGAAAAGTATGCCAACTCGGTTCGTACCTCCTTCTTCTGGGATATGGGTACCGTTTGGGATACGAACTGGGATCCGTCATCTGCGCCGTCAGATGTACCGGATTACAGCGATCCAGGCAACATCCGTATGTCCGCGGGTATCGCATTACAATGGATGTCCCCATTGGGGCCGTTGGTCTTCTCCTACGCCCAGCCGTTTAAAAAGTACGATGGAGACAAAGCCGAGCAGTTCCAGTTTAACATTGGTAAAACCTGGTAATTGTTCACTGCAAAGGAATGCATTGGTAGTGTAGCGATGACTTTTGGCGATGCCCCCAGGGATCGCCAGGCCACGCAAAGAGCTGTACCTTCGGGTGCAAATGGGATGGTAAGGAGTTTATTGTGAAAAAGTGGTTATTAGCTGCAGGTCTTGGTTTGGCGATGGTAACGTCCGCACAGGCTGCTGACAAAATTGCAATCGTCAACATGGGTAATCTGTTCCAACAGGTTGCGCAGAAGACGGGTGTATCCAATACACTGGAAAACGAATTTAAAGGCCGTGCGGCTGAACTGCAAAAAATGGAAACCGATCTGCAATCTAAAATGCAGCGTCTGCAATCCATGAAAGCAGGTAGCGATCGTACTAAGCTGGAAAAAGACGTGATGTCTCAGCGCCAGACTTTCGCACAAAAAGCGCAGGCTTTTGAGAAAGATCGCGCTCGTCGTTCCAACGAAGAACGCAACAAACTGGTGACTCGTATCCAGACTGCGGTGAAAAAAGTGGCTAACGACCAGAGTATCGATCTGGTGGTAGACGCAAACACCGTTGCTTACAACAGCAGCGATGTGAAAGACATCACCGCTGACGTACTGAAACAGGTTAAATAAGTAATGCCTTCAATTCGACTGGCTGACTTAGCAGAACAGTTGGATGCAGAATTACACGGTGATGGCGATATCGTCATCACCGGCGTTGCGTCCATGCAATCTGCAACAACAGGCCACATTACGTTTATGGTAAATCCTAAGTACCGTGAACACTTAGGTTTGTGCCAGGCTTCTGCGGTTGTCATGACGCAGGACGATCTTCCTTTTGCCAAGAGCGCGGCGCTGGTAGTTAAAAATCCCTACCTGGCCTACGCGCGCATGGCGCAAATTTTAGATACTACGCCGCAGCCCGCGCAGAATATCGCGCCAAGCGCCGTGATTGATGCGACGGCAACGCTGGGTAGCAATGTTTCAGTCGGCGCGAATGCGGTGATTGAATCTGGCGTACAACTGGGCGATAACGTGGTTATCGGCGCAGGCTGTTTCGTCGGAAAAAATACCAAAATCGGGGCGGGTTCACGCTTGTGGGCGAACGTAACGATTTACCACGACATTCAGATCGGTGAGAATTGCCTGATCCAGTCCAGTACGGTGATCGGCGCGGACGGTTTTGGCTACGCTAACGATCGTGGCAACTGGGTGAAGATCCCACAACTGGGCCGGGTCATTATTGGCGATCGTGTCGAGATCGGCGCTTGTACCACCATTGACCGTGGCGCGTTGGATGATACTGTTATTGGCAATGGCGTGATTATTGATAATCAGTGCCAGATTGCACATAACGTCGTGATTGGCGACAATACGGCAGTTGCCGGTGGCGTCATTATGGCGGGTAGCCTGAAGATTGGCCGTTACTGCATGATTGGCGGCGCCAGCGTGATCAATGGGCATATGGAAATATGCGACAAAGTCACGGTAACTGGCATGGGTATGGTGATGCGTCCCATCACGGAACCGGGCGTCTACTCCTCAGGCATTCCGCTGCAACCCAACAAAGTATGGCGTAAAACTGCTGCACTGGTGATGAACATTGATGATATGAGCAAGCGTCTCAAAGCGATTGAGCGCAAGGTTAATCAACAAGACTAACGTTCCGCCTTGTAGTTGCCATTCTTTTCCGGCCTGTCACATTCATACGATTGCGGCAGGCCGTGTTATTATTGCCTTTTTGTATATTTGGACAGGAAGAGTATTTTGACTACTAACACTCATACTCTGCAGATTGAAGAGATTTTAGAGCTTCTGCCGCACCGTTTTCCGTTTTTACTGGTCGATCGCGTGCTGGACTTTGAAGAAGGTCGTTTTCTGCGTGCGGTGAAAAATGTCTCCGTCAACGAGCCGTTTTTCCAGGGGCACTTCCCGGGCAAACCGATTTTGCCAGGCGTGCTGATTCTGGAAGCGATGGCGCAGGCAACCGGTATTCTGGCGTTTAAAAGCGTTGGTAAACTGGAACCTGGCGAACTGTATTATTTCGCGGGTATTGATGAAGCGCGCTTTAAGCGTCCGGTGGTGCCAGGCGATCAGATGATCATGGAAGTCACTTTCGAGAAAACGCGCCGTGGCCTGACCCGCTTTAAAGGGGTTGCGCTGGTCGACGGTAAAGTTGTGTGCGAAGCAACCATGATGTGTGCTCGTAGCCGGGAGGCCTGATTCGTGATTGATAAATCCGCCTTTATTCATCCTACCGCCATTGTGGAAGACGGCGCTGTAATTGGCGCTAATGCCCACATTGGTCCCTTTTGTATTGTTGGGCCGCAGGTCGAAATTGGTGAGGGAACCGTACTGAAGTCTCATGTGGTCGTGAATGGTCAAACCAAAATCGGCCGCGACAACGAGATTTATCAGTTTGCCTCCATCGGTGAAGTGAACCAGGATCTGAAATATGCGGGTGAGCCGACCCGTGTGGAAATTGGCGATCGTAACCGCATCCGCGAAAGCGTCACCATTCATCGTGGTACAGTGCAGGGCGGTGGGTTGACGAAGGTGGGTAGCGATAACCTGCTGATGATCAATGCGCATGTCGCACATGATTGTACGGTAGGTAATCGCTGTATCCTCGCCAACAACGCCACGCTGGCGGGGCACGTATCAGTCGATGATTTTGCGATCATCGGCGGTATGACGGCAGTTCATCAATTCTGCATTATCGGTGCGCATGTGATGGTCGGCGGCTGCTCCGGCGTGGCGCAGGATGTCCCTCCGTATGTGATTGCGCAGGGTAACCATGCGACGCCGTTCGGGGTAAATATCGAAGGGCTGAAGCGTCGCGGCTTTAGCCGTGAAGGGCTGGTGGCGATTCGTAATGCCTACAAACTGTTGTACCGCAGTGGTAAAACGCTCGACGAAGCGAAGCTGGAAATCGCTGAACTTGCTGAAAAGCATCCGGAGGTGAAGGCGTTTACCGAGTTCTTTGAGCGTTCAACGCGCGGTCCGATTCGTTAATGGCGGCACAGCGTCCTTTAACGATTGCCCTGGTCGCCGGTGAAACGTCCGGCGATATTCTTGGCGCAGGCTTAATTCGTGCGCTGAAAGCGCGCGTACCCAACGCCCGCTTTGTGGGCGTTGCGGGGCCGCGTATGCAGGCCGAAGGGTGTGAAGCCTGGTACGAAATGGAAGAGCTGGCGGTCATGGGCATTGTTGAAGTGCTCGGACGTTTACGCCGTTTGTTGCATATCCGCGCCGATCTGACCCGCCGTTTTACCGAACTCAAGCCCGATGTCTTTGTCGGGATTGACGCCCCTGATTTCAATATTACCCTCGAAGGTAATCTGAAAAAACAAGGGATTAAGACCATTCATTATGTCAGCCCGTCCGTTTGGGCCTGGCGACAGAAACGCGTTTTCAAAATAGGCAGATCCACCCATATGGTGCTGGCTTTTCTGCCTTTCGAAAAAGCGTTTTACGATAAATTTAACGTCCCGTGCCGCTTTATCGGTCACACCATGGCGGATGCCATGCCGCTGGACCCGGATAAAAATGCGGCGCGCGACGTGCTGGGTATCCCGCATGACGCCCATTGTCTGGCGCTACTGCCAGGCAGCCGTGGCGCGGAAGTGGAAATGCTCAGCGCCGACTTCCTGAAAACCGCACAATTGCTGCGACAGCGCTATCCCGATCTGGAAGTGGTCGTGCCGCTGGTCAATGCCAAACGCCGCGAGCAGTTTGAAAAAATTAAAGCGGAGGTTGCGCCGGATCTCGCCGTTCATTTGCTGGACGGCATGGCGCGCGAGGCGATGATCGCCAGCGACGCGGCTCTGCTGGCCTCGGGTACGGCGGCGCTGGAGTGTATGCTGGCAAAATGCCCGATGGTAGTGGGGTATCGTATGAAGCCCTTCACTTTCTGGCTGGCGAAACGTCTGGTGAAAACGGAGTATGTGTCTTTGCCTAACCTGCTGGCGGGAAGAGAATTAGTCAAAGAGCTGTTGCAGGAAGAGTGCGAACCGCAAAAACTCGCCGAAGCGCTGTTGCCGCTACTGGCGAACGGTAAAACCAGCCATGCGATGCACGACACCTTCCGTGAATTGCATCAGCAGATCCGCTGTAATGCCGATGAGCAGGCGGCAGATGCCGTCCTGGAGTTAGCGCAATGATCGAATTTGTTTATCCACACACCCATTTAGTGGCGGGTGTGGATGAAGTGGGCCGTGGCCCGCTGGTGGGCGCCGTAGTGACCGCCGCCGTGATCCTCGATCCGGCTCGTCCGATCGTCGGTCTGAATGATTCCAAAAAATTGTCTGAAAAGCGTCGTCTGTCATTGTATGACGAGATTAAAGAAAAGGCGTTAAGCTGGAGTCTGGGACGCGCGGAAGCGCATGAAATTGATGAGCTGAATATTTTGCACGCCACCATGCTCGCCATGCAGCGCGCTGTCGCTGGTCTGCATATTGCGCCAGAATATGTGCTGATCGACGGCAATCGCTGTCCGGCGCTGCCTGTGCCGTCAATGGCCGTGGTGAAAGGCGACAGCCGCGTGGCGGAGATTAGCGCGGCGTCTATTCTGGCGAAAGTCACCCGCGACGCAGAAATGGCGGCGCTGGATATCGTTTTTCCTCAGTATGGCTTTGCGCAGCACAAAGGCTATCCAACCGCTTTTCATCTGGAAAAGTTGGCACAGTATGGCGCGACGGCGCACCACCGACGCAGTTTTGCGCCTGTTAAACGCGCTCTGGGACTTGTGTCCTGATTCTTGTATCGAGAAATCTGAAGATGTCTGAACCACGTTTCGTTCACCTGCGGGTGCACAGCGACTACTCTATGATCGATGGGCTGGCGAAGACCGGGCCGCTGGTGAAAAAGGCGGCCTCATTAGGTATGCCTGCGCTGGCGATCACCGATTTTACCAACCTCTGCGGTCTGGTGAAGTTCTACGGAGCGGGTCATGGCGCGGGCATTAAACCCATCGTCGGGGCGGACTTTAATGTTCACAACGAACTGCTGGGAGATGAGCTGACTCATCTGACGGTACTGGCGGCGAATAATACGGGATACCAGAACCTGACGTTGCTGATCTCGAAAGCGTATCAGCGCGGCTACGGCGCGGCAGGCCCGATTATCGAGCGCGACTGGCTGGTAGAGCTTAAAGAAGGTTTGATCCTGCTTTCCGGCGGGCGCATGGGCGACGTAGGCCGCTGTCTGCTACGCGGCAACCAGGCGCTGGTGGAGGAGTGCGTTGCTTTCTATGAAACGCATTTTCCCGATCGCTACTTTCTGGAACTGATCCGCACCGGCAGACAGGATGAAGAGACCTATCTCCATGCTGCGGTTGAACTGGCTGAGGCACGTGGTTTGCCGGTTGTTGCGACAAACGATGTCCGTTTTCTTGAAAGCGATGATTTTGACGCCCATGAAATTCGTGTCGCGATCCACGACGGTTTCACCCTCGACGATCCTAAACGTCCACGCAATTATTCACCGCAGCAGTATATGCGCAGTGAAGAAGAAATGTGCGAGCTGTTCTCCGATATTCCGGAGGCGCTGGAAAATACGGTGGAGATTGCCAAACGCTGCAACGTAACGGTGCGTCTGGGTGAATATTTCCTGCCGCAGTTCCCGACCGGCGATATGACCACCGAAGATTATCTGGTCAAAAAAGCGAAAGAGGGGCTGGAAGAGCGTCTGGCTTTCCTGTTTCCGGACGAAGAAGAGCGCAAAAAGCGTCGCCCGGAATATGACGAGCGTCTGGATATTGAACTACAGGTTATCAACCAGATGGGGTTCCCTGGCTACTTCCTCATCGTGATGGAGTTTATCCAGTGGTCAAAAGATAACGGCGTGCCGGTAGGGCCGGGACGTGGTTCCGGGGCTGGTTCGCTGGTGGCCTACGCGCTGAAAATTACCGACCTTGATCCGCTGGAATTTGACCTGCTGTTCGAACGTTTCCTGAACCCGGAACGTGTCTCGATGCCTGACTTCGACGTTGACTTCTGTATGGAGAAACGCGACCAGGTGATTGAGCACGTCGCAGACATGTACGGGCGTGATGCGGTATCGCAGATTATCACCTTCGGTACGATGGCGGCGAAAGCCGTTATCCGCGATGTGGGCCGCGTGCTGGGGCATCCGTACGGTTTTGTCGATCGTATCTCGAAGCTGGTGCCGCCCGATCCGGGCATGACGCTGGCAAAAGCCTTTGAAGCGGAACCGCAACTGCCGGAAATTTACGAGGCGGATGAAGAGGTCAGAGCGCTGATCGATATGGCGCGTAAGCTTGAAGGCGTCACGCGTAACGCCGGTAAGCACGCTGGCGGCGTGGTCATCGCGCCGACCAAAATTACCGACTTTGCGCCGCTGTACTGCGATGAAGAGGGCAAGCATCCGGTTACCCAGTTTGATAAAAGCGACGTGGAATATGCCGGGCTGGTGAAGTTCGACTTCCTCGGTTTGCGTACGCTGACCATCATCAACTGGGCGCTGGAGATGATCAACAAGCGGCGCGAGAAAAACGGCGAGCCGCCGCTGGATATCGCCGCCATTCCGCTGGATGACAAGAAAAGCTTCGACATGCTGCAGCGCTCGGAAACCACGGCGGTCTTCCAGCTTGAATCGCGCGGCATGAAAGATCTGATCAAACGTCTGCAGCCAGACTGCTTTGAAGATATGATCGCGCTTGTGGCCCTGTTCCGTCCCGGTCCGTTGCAGTCAGGGATGGTAGACAACTTTATCGACCGTAAGCACGGCCGTGAAGAACTCTCTTACCCGGACGTTCAGTGGCAGCATGAAAGCCTGAAGCCGGTACTGGAGCCGACCTACGGCATCATTCTGTATCAGGAACAGGTGATGCAGATTGCCCAGGTACTTTCCGGGTATACTCTCGGCGGCGCGGATATGCTGCGTCGTGCGATGGGTAAGAAAAAGCCGGAGGAGATGGCCAAACAGCGTTCCGTTTTTGAAGAGGGCGCGAAAAAGAACGGTATCGACGGCGAACTGGCGATGAAAATCTTTGACCTGGTGGAGAAATTCGCCGGTTACGGGTTTAACAAATCGCACTCCGCCGCTTATGCGCTGGTTTCTTACCAGACGCTATGGCTAAAGGCGCACTATCCGGCAGAGTTTATGGCGGCGGTGATGACTGCCGATATGGACAACACCGAGAAGGTCGTCGGCCTGGTGGACGAGTGCTGGCGGATGGGACTGAAAATTCTGCCGCCGGATATTAACTCCGGATTGTACCATTTCCACGTTAACGATGAGGGCGAGATCGTCTACGGTATCGGCGCGATCAAAGGCGTCGGCGAAGGTCCGATCGAAGCGATCATCGACGCGCGTAATCAGGGCGGCTATTTCCGCGAACTGTTTGATCTGTGCGCGCGGACCGACACCAAAAAGCTCAACCGCCGGGTGCTGGAAAAGCTGATCATGTCCGGGGCGTTCGACCGCCTGGGGCCGCACCGCGCCGCGCTGATGAACTCATTGGGCGATGCGCTGAAAGCCGCCGACCAGCACGCTAAAGCGGAAGCTATCGGTCAGGCGGATATGTTCGGCGTGCTGGCGGAAGAGCCGGAGCAAATCGAACAATCCTATGCCAGCTGCCAGCCGTGGCCGGAGCAGGTGGTGTTAGATGGGGAACGTGAAACGTTGGGGCTGTACCTGACGGGCCACCCCATCAATCAGTATTTAAAAGAAATTGAGCGCTATGTCGGCGGGGTAAGGCTCAAAGACATGCATCCGACAGAACGTGGTAAAGTCACCACGGCTGCGGGGCTCGTGATTGCCGCAAGGGTTATGGTCACCAAGCGCGGCAATCGTATCGGCATCTGTACGCTGGATGACCGTTCCGGGCGTCTGGAAGTGATGTTATTTACCGACGCGCTGGATAAATACCAGCAGTTGCTGGAAAAAGACCGCATACTTATCGTCAGCGGACAGGTCAGCTTTGATGACTTCAGCGGGGGGCTTAAAATGACCGCCCGCGAAGTGATGGATATTGACGAAGCTCGCGAAAAATACGCTCGCGGGCTTGCTATCTCGCTGACGGACAGGCAAATTGATGACCAGCTTTTAAACCGACTCCGTCAGTCTCTGGAACCCCACCGCTCGGGGACCATTCCAGTACATCTCTACTATCAGAGGGCGGATGCGCGTGCGCGGCTGCGTTTTGGCGCAACGTGGCGTGTCTCTCCGAGCGATCGTTTACTTAACGATCTGCGTGGCCTCATTGGTTCGGAGCAGGTGGAACTGGAGTTTGACTAATACAGGAATACTATGAGTCTGAATTTCCTTGATTTTGAACAGCCGATAGCAGAGCTGGAAGCGAAAATCGATTCTCTGACTGCGGTAAGCCGCCAGGATGAGAAACTGGATATTAATATCGATGAAGAAGTCCATCGCCTGCGCGAAAAAAGCGTAGAACTGACGCGCAAAATCTTCGCCGATCTCGGCGCATGGCAGGTAGCCCAACTGGCGCGCCATCCGCAGCGTCCGTACACCCTGGATTATGTCCGTCTGGCGTTTGATGAGTTTGATGAGCTGGCGGGCGATCGCGCCTATGCTGATGACAAAGCCATCGTCGGCGGTATCGCGCGTCTGGAAGGGCGGCCGGTGATGATCATTGGTCATCAGAAAGGTCGTGAAACCAAAGAAAAAATTCGTCGTAACTTTGGCATGCCAGCGCCGGAAGGCTACCGCAAAGCGCTGCGCCTGATGGAAATGGCTGAACGCTTCAACATGCCGATTATCACCTTCATCGACACCCCGGGCGCTTACCCTGGCGTGGGCGCGGAAGAGCGTGGTCAGTCTGAAGCCATCGCCCGCAACCTGCGTGAGATGTCTCGTCTGAACGTACCGGTCATCTGCACCGTGATTGGCGAAGGCGGCTCCGGCGGCGCATTGGCGATTGGCGTGGGTGATAAAGTGAATATGCTGCAATACAGCACCTATTCCGTTATCTCCCCGGAAGGTTGCGCCTCTATTTTGTGGAAGAGCGCCGACAAAGCGCCATTGGCTGCTGAAGCAATGGGCATCATCGCGCCGCGTCTGAAAGAGCTGAAGCTAATCGATTCCATCATTCCGGAGCCGCTGGGCGGCGCGCACCGTAATCCGGAAGCGATGGCGGCATCGCTAAAAGCGCAGCTGCTGGAAGATTTAGCCGATCTCGATGTGTTAAGCACCGATGATTTAAAAAACCGTCGTTACCAGCGTTTGATGAGCTACGGTTACGCCTAATCATTTACCTCATTTTTCCCAGGAGGCCGGATAATCCGGCCTCTTTTTTTTGGACGAGGAAAAATGAGACGCCGATGAGTTGATGTGATTAAACGCAACGGCATGTTCTCCCTGACACTGTATCAACTGCCAGGCGTGTGGCCAGGGCAGGCAGTGAACTACCCTTCAAGGAGAAAATTATGGGATTGCAAAAAACACTGGCGCTCAGCGCCGTGGCGGCAGGAATCATGTTGAGCTTATCCGGTGCGCAGGCCGCGCCGCTGCTTAGCAGTAGTGAGCCAATGACCATCAACGCCAGCGATCTGGCGGCGAAAGAGAAAGCGCTGACGGATTTTCCGTTAATGGAGGCAGTGAAATCCTCTATCCAGACGTTGGATAACAGCGCGGTCGAACAAATCGAACCGGGGCGCGCCGCTAACCCGGCAAACGTAAAACGCGTTGAAAGTATTCTGAAAGAGGCCGACTGGGATTATCTGTTCCCGATGCGCGCGCCGGAATACACTTACTCTAACTTCCTGAAAGCGATAGGTAAATTCCCGGCGGTTTGTGGTACCTACACCGATGGACGCGATAGCGACGCTATCTGCCGTAAAACCCTGGCTACTATGTTTGCGCATTTTGCCCAGGAGACGGGCGGTCACGAAAGCTGGCGTGACATTCCGGAATGGCGTCAGGCGCTGGTCTATCTGCGCGAAGTCGGCTGGACAGAAGGGCAGAAAGGCGGCTACAACGGCGAATGTAACCCGGATGTATGGCAGGGCCAGACCTGGCCGTGCGGTAAAGATAAGGACGGCGATTTCCTCAGCTATTTTGGTCGCGGGGCAAAACAGCTTTCTTATAACTACAACTATGGGCCTTTCTCTGACGCGATGTATGGCGACGTTCGCCCTCTGCTGGATAAACCCGAGCTGGTGGCGGATACCTGGATGAACCTGGCGAGCGCCGTCTTCTTCTTTGTGTACCCGCAGCCGCCGAAGCCGTCTATGCTACATGTGATTGACGGTACCTGGCAGCCAAACGATCGCGATAAAGCAAACGGCCTGGTATCAGGTTTCGGCGTCACCATTCAGATCATCAATGGCGGCGTGGAGTGCGGCGGCGCAGATGAGAATGCGCAGTCGCTTAACCGTATCGCCTACTACAAAGAGTTTGCCAACTACCTGAAAGTGCCGGTGCCGGCGGACGAAGTGTTGGGCTGTAAAAAGATGAAGCAGTTCGATGAAGGCGGCGCTGGCGCGTTACCGATCTATTGGGAACAAGACTGGGGCTGGAGCGCCGATACTGCGGACGGTAAAACCTATTCCTGCCAGTTAGTGGGATATCAGACGCCGTATACCGCCTTTAAAGAGGGTGACTACACGAAATGTGTACAGCATTATTTCAACGTTAATGTCGTCGATGATAACGGAACCACTGAACCGGATGTCACGCCAACTCCGGCGCCAGTGACGGATGAAAACGTGGCGCCAGTCGCGCGCATTGCCGGGCCGGTCGGGGCGGTGGAAGCTGGTAGCCCGGTTTCACTCAGCGCGGAAGGATCGACCGACGCGAATGGCGACAAGCTCACCTATACCTGGATGTCGCAGGATGGCAAAACGCTGAGCGGCCAGGATAAAGCCGTTGTGATTTTCAACGCGCCGGATGTCACTCAGAACACCCAGTATGTGGTGAATCTGACCGTTAGCGACGGTACGCTCTCCAGCACTGCGGTTTATACGCTGAATGTGAAAGCGAAGGCCGCCGCTGCGGATGACGAAGATAAGACCACCAGCTATCCTGCCTGGAGCAGCAGCCAGAAATGGAATCCGGGCGACATCGTCAACAGTAATGGCGCATTGTACCAGTGCAAACCGTTCCCGGAAGGCTCATGGTGTAATGTTGCGCCTGCCTACTATGAGCCCGGCGTAGGGATTGCCTGGGCCGATGCATGGAACGCATTGTAATAAGATAAATCCTGTCGGTGCTTTGCATCGGCAGGATTGTTACTATGCTTATCTCAGGTTTTTTCAGGAGAAAGCATGAACATCATCGCCATTATGGGGCCGCACGGGGTTTATTATAAAGATGAACCCATCAAGGAGCTTGAGCGTGCATTACAATCCCTGGGATTTCAAATTATCTGGCCGCAAAATAGCGTTGACTTGTTGAAGTTTATTGAACATAACCCGCGCATCTGCGGCGTTATTTTTGACTGGGATGAATACAGTCTCGACCTTTGTAGCGAAATCAACCAGCTAAATGAATACCTTCCTCTCTACGCCTTTATCAATACCAACTCCACGCTGGACGTTAGCGTTCACGATATGCGCATGGCGCTGTGGTTTTTTGAGTATGCATTGGGGCTGGCTGAAGATATCGCGACGCGCATTCATCAATATACAAACGAATATCTCGATAATATTACGCCGCCGTTTACCAAAGCGCTGTTTACCTACGCCAAAGAAGGAAAATATACCTTTTGTACGCCGGGTCATATGGCGGGAACGGCGTATCAGAAAAGCCCGCCAGGCTGTCTGTTTTATGACTTTTTTGGCGGCAATACCTTAAAGGCCGATGTGTCGATTTCGGTGACTGAACTGGGATCGCTGCTGGATCACACCGGGCCGCATCTGGAAGCGGAAGAGTATATCGCCCGTACTTTTGGCGCCGAGCAGAGTTATATGGTGACGAACGGTACGTCGACCTCGAATAAAATTGTCGGTATGTATGCCGCGCCTGCGGGAAGTACGCTACTTATTGATCGTAATTGCCATAAATCGCTGGCGCATTTGCTGATGATGAGCGATGTGGTGCCTCTCTGGTTGAAGCCGACGCGCAATGCGCTCGGTATTCTCGGCGGTATTCCTAAGCGTGAATTTACCCGCGACAGCATTGCGCGTAAGGTGGCGGAAACCGCGCAGGCGCAATGGCCGGTTCATGCGGTTATCACCAATTCGACTTACGATGGTCTGCTGTATAACACTAACTGGATCAAGCAGATGCTGGACGTTCCCTCGATCCATTTTGATTCCGCCTGGGTACCCTATACCCATTTCCATCCGATCTACCAGGGGAAAAGCGGGATGAGCGGCGATCGGGTGCCCGGAAAAGTGATTTTCGAAACGCAATCCACCCATAAAATGCTGGCAGCTTTTTCGCAGGCGTCGCTTATTCATATCAAAGGGGAATATGACGAAGAGACGTTTAACGAAGCGTTTATGATGCACACTTCCACATCGCCGAGCTATCCCATTGTCGCCTCTATCGAGACCGCAGCGGCGATGCTGCGCGGTAATCCAGGGAAAAGATTGATTAATCGTTCGGTGGAGCGGGCACTCCATTTTCGTAAAGAGGTACAGCGGCTACGTGAAGAGTCCGATAGCTGGTTCTTTGATATCTGGCAGCCGGAAGAGGTTGATGAGGCCGAATGCTGGCCGGTCACGCCGGGAGAAACCTGGCATGGCTTCGCCGATGCCGATGACGATCATATGTTTCTCGATCCGGTTAAGGTGACAATCCTGACGCCGGGGATGGATGAACAGGGCAACATGAGCGAAGAGGGGATACCCGCCGCGCTGGTGGCGAAGTTCCTCGATGAGCGAGGCGTGGTGGTGGAAAAAACCGGGCCGTATAATCTGCTGTTTTTGTTCAGCATAGGGATTGATAAGACCCGTGCGATGGGGCTGCTGCGCGGACTGACGGAATTTAAACGCGCCTACGATCTTAACCTGCGCGTCAAAAATATGTTGCCGGATCTGTATGCGGAAGATCCGGATTTTTATCGCAATATGCGCATTCAGGATCTGGCGCAGGGGATCCATAAACTGATCCGCCAGCACGATCTTCCGGGGCTGATGCTGCGGGCGTTCGAGGTTTTACCGGAGATGATCATGACCCCGCACCAGGCCTGGCAGCGTCAGATCAAAGGCGAGGTGGAAACCGTGGCGCTCGATCAACTGCCAGGGCGCGTTTCCGCGAATATGATCCTGCCTTATCCGCCAGGCGTTCCGCTGTTGATGCCCGGCGAGAGGATCACGCAACAGAGTCGGGCCGTGCTCGATTTTCTGCTGATGCTCTGCTCGATTGGCCAGCATTATCCCGGTTTTGAAACGGATATTCACGGCGCGAAACGGAATGAAGACGGGGTGTACCAGGTACGAGTCTTAAAACACGCCTGTTAGCTTGCCTGACGGGAATGTGACGAGTAACGTACTGATAATCAATAAAGGAGACGCTATGCTGGGATTAAAACAGGTTCATCACATCGCGATCATTGCGACAGACTATGCGGTGAGCAAGGCGTTTTACTGCGATATTCTGGGGTTCGATCTGCTAAGCGAGGTCTGGCGGGAAGAGCGTGACTCGTGGAAGGGCGATTTGGCGCTAAACGGGCAGTATGTGATTGAGCTTTTCTCTTTTCCCTTCCCTCCGGCGCGTCCAAGCCGACCTGAAGCCTGCGGCCTGCGCCATCTGGCTTTCAGCGTGGAAAATGTGGAAAACGCCGTTGCGCATCTGGAAAAGCATCAGGTTAAGTGCGAACCGATACGCATCGATCCGTATACCGGGAAGCGCTTTACTTTTTTCAACGATCCGGACGGTTTACCGCTTGAGCTGTATGAGCAGTAAGGCTTGTCATTAAGACGCTCGCCAGGTAACGTTGCCGGGCTAAGTCACTATAAGCATGGATCATGACCACTCTCACGTTGAATACCTCGTTACTCTCTTCTCGCCGTATTCTGGCTGCCTTTAGCGGCGGCCTGGATTCTACGGTGCTTCTGCATCAACTGGTGTTGTGGCGAGAACGCCATCCTGACGTCACGCTGCGTGCTATCCATATTCATCACGGTTTAAGCCCTCATGCTGATAGCTGGGTGCGGCATTGCGAAACCGTATGCGAACGCTGGCAGGTTCCGCTGGTAGTGGAGCGGGTGACGCTGGCGGATAATGGCCTGGGTATCGAGGCCCATGCGCGTGAAGCGCGCTACCGGGCGTTCGCACAGACGCTATTGCCTGGCGAAGTGCTGGCAACCGCGCAGCACCTTGACGATCAGTGTGAAACATTCCTGCTGGCGTTAAAGCGCGGCAGCGGTCCGGCCGGACTTTCCGCGATGGGAGAGTGCTCGCCTTTTGCCGGAACTCTGCTTCTTCGCCCGCTGTTGAGAGAAACGCGGAAGACGCTGGAACAGTGGGCTGTGCGTCATGGCTTATGCTGGATTGAAGATGAAAGCAATCAGGATGACGCCTACGATCGCAATTTTTTACGCCTGCGCGCGCTTCCGCTCTTGCAGCAGCGTTGGCCGCATTTTCCTGCGGCGGTAGCCCGTAGCGCGACGCTCTGCGCCGAGCAAGAAAGGCTGCTGGACGAGCTTCTGGCCAGCGATCTTACGGACTGTATCACGGCGGAGGGAACATTGCGGCTCTCTCCATTAATGTCGATGAGCGATGTACGGCGGGCGGCGATTTTGCGTCGCTGGCTGGCGATGCGTAATGCGCCGATGCCCTCTCGCGACGCGCTGGAACGTATCTGGCAGGAGGTGGCGCTGGCGCGCGACGATGCCTCTCCCTGTTTACGCTTTGGCGATCGCGAGATTCGCCGTTATCAGTCGCAACTGTGGTGGATTAAATCCGTGGCCGGACAACACGAAACGACGGTGGCCTGGCCCGCCTGGCAAACGCCGCTGGCGCTGCCTGCCGGCTTAGGGACGGTACAGCTCGTTCCTGGCGGCGAACTGCGCCGACCGCGAGAGGAAGAATCCGTCAGCATTCGGTTTAAAGCGCCAGGCGTGTTACATATTGTCGGGCGTAACGGTGGACGTAAATTAAAGAAAATCTGGCAGGAGCAGGGGATCCCGCCCTGGCGACGAGACACCACGCCGCTGTTGTTTTACGGCGAAACGCTGATTGCGGCTGCGGGTGTTTTTGTGACGCGTGAGGGAGCAGCAGAAGATAAAGAAGGGGTGAGTCTGGTTTGGCATGCCTGATGGCGCTGCGCTTATCAGGCCTACGTATCGCATGGAACGTAGGCCGGATAAGGTGCTTGCACCACCATCCGGCAACAAAATACTCAGGATTCGCTAACTACCACGGTACCAATTTCCGGGTGGCTGAAACTGGCGATTTTATCGAGACGAAGCTCACAAGACTCGCCGGAAACCTCGGCAAGCAGATATTCTACATTTTTACGTAAGATCAAATCGTTCGCTTTTGCCTGCAAAACCTCGCCATCTTTTAACGTTAGCGTCAGTATTAAATGATGCATGCAGGCAAGCTCAAGACTATCGTAGTCATCGCAATTAATGGGTTGATACGTTTCATTCATTGACATAATCGCTCACCAGTAAGTTCGCGGCAGCATAAGCTGCCTTTTCCCTGACCGACTCTGAAAGGGCGCTATCTGCCGCCACTTCATTAAGCACTTTCAATACACAACCCAGCGCATCCGGGACATACCCTAAGTCTCCGCTGGCGATTTCCGCATACCGCTTGCGTACTAACTCACAATATTTTTCCACATGCCCTCCTGTCAGCATTCTGACTTAACCGTGGATGCAAGTCTAAGCCTACGAAGTTAAATCTTGTTTAGCAAGGTGACTATACCATACTCATTTGCGCAATATCAGCGCCTGACGCGAGTGGGTAAAAGATTCGTTAACAGCCTTTTAGCGCGGTTTTCGCTACAATGGGCGCCTGATTCGAAAGGAGTTTTCTCATGGCGCTTAAAGCGACAATTTATAAAGCCGTCGTCAATGTGGCTGACCTTGATCGCAACCGGTTTCTGGATGCGGCATTGACGCTGGCGCGTCACCCTTCTGAAACGCAGGAGCGCATGATGCTGCGCCTGTTGGCATGGATAAAATATGCTGATGAACGGTTGCAGTTTACACGCGGGCTCAGCGCGGAAGATGAGCCGGAGGCTTGGCTGCGCAACGATCATCTGGGCATCGATCTCTGGATAGAGCTGGGGCTGCCGGATGAGCGCCGTATTAAGAAAGCCTGTACTCAGGCAAGCGATGTCGCGCTCTTTGCTTATAACTCCCGGGCGGCGCAAATCTGGTGGCAGCAGCATCAAAGCAAGTGCGCGCAGTTCGCTAACCTGTCCGTCTGGTATCTGGATGACGGGCAACTGGCGCAGCTCAGTGAATTTGCCGATCGTACCATGACGCTACAGGCGACGATTCAGGACGGCGCAATCTGGCTTTCTGATGCTCGGAATAATCTGGAAATACAGCTAACCGCCTGGCAACAGCCCTCATGATTGCCATCTCCCGGACGGTCTCCATAGCCGATAATGAGCTGGAAATTACGGCCATTCGCGCGCAGGGCGCGGGTGGTCAGCACGTAAATAAGACCTCTAGCGCGATTCATTTGCGCTTTGACATTCGGGCCTCTGGCCTGCCAGAGTATTATAAACAGCGTTTGCTGACGGCCAGCCACCATCTGATAAGCGATGATGGCGTCATTATCATTAAGGCGCAGGAGTTCCGGAGCCAGGAGCTCAACCGGGAAGCGGCTATCGCCAGGCTGGTTGCCGTCATAAAAGAATTAACCGCGGAGCAGAAAAGCCGTCGCGCAACCCGTCCGACGCGTGCCTCGAAAGAGCGCCGCTTGTCCTCAAAGGCGCAAAAATCTTCTGTAAAGGCGCTTCGCGGCAAAGTTCGTCGTCCACTGGATTGACGGGCAGGAATAGCAATTTCATAAGGATTTTATGGTGAGAACAGCAATATTGTCAGTAGCGGCAGCCTGTACGCTATTTGCATTGATAGGGTGTAATAACCGTGCGGAAGTTGACGCCCTGCAACCTGCGCAGGCGGCGGAATTAAAACCCATGCAGCAAAGCTGGCGCGGCGTGCTGCCCTGTGCGGATTGTGAAGGTATTGAAACGTCACTGTTTCTGGAAAAAGACGGCACATGGGTGATGAACGAGCGCTATCAGGGCGTGCGTGAAGAACCTTCCTCTTTTGCGTCATACGGTACCTGGGCGCGGACGGCGGATAAACTGGTGTTAACCGACAGCAATGGCGAGAAATCGTATTATCGCGCGAAGGGCAATGCGCTGGAGATGCTCGACAGAGAAGGCAATCCGGTGGCTTCGCAGCTTAATTATACGCTTGTGCCTGTTACCGCCAGCCTGCCGGTAACGCCAATGCCGTTGCGTGGTATGTATGTATACAGGGCCGATGCGGCGACCTTTACCGATTGTGCGACCGGAAAACGGCTCCCGGTCGCCAGTAACGCCCAGCTTGAGCGCGGCTATCTGGCGGCGAAAGGTGAAGCGGAAAAACCGGTGCTGCTGACGGTAGAAGGGCATTTTGTGTTAGCCGCGAACCCGGACACGGGCGAGCCGGTAAAAACGCTAATAGCTGATAAAAATGTGAAGTTTGCGCCGGGTAAAGATTGCACTCACTAATAAAAGGCCTCGCAGGGTGCGAGGCCTTTACATATCTGCCGGGTGGCGCCGGGCAATGCCAACAAAATGTCGTTTAGCCTTTAATCGCCTTGACCAGATAATCAACGATATCGCCGGTTTTAATCAGCGATTTTTCACCGCTACGACGGTATTTATACTCAATATCGTCGTTATCCAGGTTGCGATCGCCAATCACGATAGTATGTGGAATACCAATCAGCTCCATATCGGCAAACATCACGCCCGGGCGCTCTTTACGGTCGTCCATCAGCACTTCAATGCCTTGCGCGCGCAATTCGCTGTACAGCTTTTCCGCCAGCTCCTGCACACGGAAGGATTTGTGCATATTCATCGGCAGAATAGCGACCTGGAAAGGCGCAATGGCGTCAGGCCATACAATGCCGCGCTCGTCAAAGTTCTGCTCGATAGCCGCGGCAACGACACGTGTTACGCCGATACCGTAGCAGCCCATTGTCAGGATCTGGTTACGGCCATCTTCGCCCTGAACGGAGGCTTTCAGCGCTTCTGAGTACTTGGTGCCTAACTGGAAGATGTGACCCACTTCGATACCGCGTTTGATAAGCAACGTTCCCTGACCATCCGGACTCGGATCGCCGGCGACTACGTTACGGATGTCGGCAACAACAGGCGTCGCCACATCGCGATCCCAGTTAATACCAAAGTAGTGTTTACCGTCGATGTTGGCGCCAGCGGCAAAATCGCTCATGGCGGCAACGGTACGATCGATGATGACCGGAATCGGCATATTGACCGGGCCGAGGGAGCCAGGGCCGGCATTAATTACGGCGCGAATCTCTTCTTCGGTAGCGAAGGTCAGCGGGCTGGCAACGTGCGGCAGCTTTTCCGCTTTAACTTCATTCAGTTCATGATCGCCGCGAACCAGCAGAGCCACCAGCGGAGACTTGCTGTCTTTCACCGCTTTCACCAGCAGCGTTTTTACCGTTTTTTCAATTGGCAGGTTGAATTGTTCCACCAGCTCCGCGATGGTTTTGGCATTTGGCGTATCGACCAGAGTCATTTCCTGCGTCGCCGCTGCGCGCGGCGTTTGCGGCGCGATAGCTTCTGCCAGTTCAATGTTAGCCGCGTAATCAGAAACATCAGAGAAAACGATATCGTCTTCGCCGCTTTGCGCCAGCACCTGGAATTCATGCGAGGCGTTGCCGCCGATAGAACCGGTATCGGCCTGTACCGCGCGGAAATCCAGCCCCATACGGCTGAAGATACGGCTATACGCGGCGTACATGGCGTCATAGGTTTCCTGCAACGACTCCTGAGAGGTATGGAAAGAGTAAGCATCTTTCATCAGGAATTCGCGCGAACGCATCACGCCAAAGCGCGGACGCACTTCATCACGGAATTTGGTCTGGATTTGGAAGAAGTTCAGCGGCAACTGCTTATAAGAGCTGAGTTCATTACGCACCAGATCGGTGATAACTTCTTCGTGGGTCGGGCCGAGTACGAACGGACGCTCGCCACGGTCGACAAAACGCAGCAGTTCCGGACCGTACTGTTCCCAACGACCACTCTCTTGCCACAGGTCGGCTGGCTGAACGACTGGCATCGACACCTCGATAGCACCGGCGTTGTTCATCTCTTCACGCACGATGTTTTCGACTTTTTTCAGGACGCGCAGGCCGGTCGGCAGCCAGGTATATAACCCGGAGGCGAGCTTGCGGATCATCCCGGCGCGCAGCATCAGCTGGTGGCTGATAACCTCGGCGTCGGCAGGTGTCTCCTTCAGAGTGGAGAGCAGGTATTGGCTAGTACGCATGTTGTTACGGTTCCAGTTGAACGATCGAACAGGCTCAATGTGAGCCTGATACAAAAAAAGTGATTTAGTTTACCAGCGTGCAAGAGATGTCAAAAGAGAAGGGCGTGAAATTACCGTGGTTCCAGCGCAAACACTTCAAATCCGGTGTTAACCACACGCCAGCGCACGTTAAAATCATGCAGCCAGACGGCATAGGTTTTGCCCGTCTCTTCACCCTTACGATAAGCCGGGCGAGGATCTTGCGCCAGCACATCGCAAATAAATGTCCGTAGCTGCGGATAACGCCTTTCCAGCGTCGTAAGCTGTTGAGCCACCTCAGCGGTAAAACTCACGGGCATTTCAGCTATCGGCGCCTGTTGCGCATAGCTGGCGGCGGCGTCCGGTAAGGCCTCGGCAAACGGTAAATACGGTTTAATATCCACCACCGGCGTGCCATCCACCAGATCCAGACTGCCTAATTTCAGAATTACGCTCTCTTTCCGGCACTCGATACCTTTTAGCGCAACGAGCGACATGCCAATCGGATTGGGGCGGAACGTGGAGCGCGTGGCAAAAACGCCCATTCTGGCGTTACCGCCAAGACGGGGCGGACGAACTGTTGGCCGCCAGCCGCCGTCCATCGTCTGATGAAAAACGAAAAGTACCCACAAATGGCTGAACGCTTCCAGGCCGCGAACGGCATCGGCCTGGTTGTAAGGCGCTATCAGATGCAGTTCGCCGCAGGCGCTTTTGACCAGACCAGGCTGGCGCGGAACGGCGAATTTTTCTTTATAGGGGGAGCGAATAACGCCGATTTGTTCAAACTGAAAGCTGCTCATTTCGCCGAAATATTCAGGGCGGACCCGATACAAACCGCCTGACGATAGCAGCCTGGCGTGCCGCTGGTAATTTCACAGCTGTGCAGCAGGACGGCGTTGGCTTTCATTTTAGATGCATTAATCTGCATACGCTTGCGCGCAGTTGGAATGTTAGGCGGAGAGTCTTGATTTGTCGCCTGGCAGGATTCGCCGCTAACCTCGCCAAGATCGCGGAAAGGTTTGCCGACTAAGTCTTCAGCATTGGTGTAAATCCTGACGGGAGCGGCACGCGGCGCTTTAGGTTTCTCCGGCTCCGCTTTTGGCGGGGTTGCGGTGCTTTGAACGGGTTCAACAGGGGATCTGCTTAGCATGGAACAACCGCCCAGCATGAGTGCCAATAAACAGATCGGTAAAGCACGCATAATATTTCCTCAATGAATGTTCTAATTGCCAGATATTGAATCAGGAGCTTGCATAAATGACAAGACGGGCAATAGCCCGTCCTGAATAATATTACAGATTGTGGAATCAGCCTAAAACTTACCAGCCTTTCACCGCGCCGCCATTAAAAACTTTATTTGCGGCTTCGTACACTTCATCAGACTGGTAAGCCTGAACGAATTTTTTCACATTCTCGGCGTCTTTGTTATCTTCACGCGTCACGATCAGGTTAACGTACGGAGAATCTTTATCCTCAACGAAGATACCGTCTTTCGCTGGCGTCAGGCCAATCTGGCTGGCGTAAGTCGTATTGATGACCGCTAACGCGATCTGCGCGTCATCCAGCGAACGCGGCAACTGCGGCGCTTCCAGCTCAACAATTTTCAGATTTTTCGGGTTTTCCACGATATCCAGCGAGGTAGGAAGCAGACCGACGCCGTCTTTCAGTTTAATCAGCCCTACTTTTTGCAGCAGCAACAGGGAACGACCAAGGTTGGTCGGGTCGTTAGGCACAGCGACCTGGGAACCGTCCTTGAGCTCATCCAGAGATTTGATTTTTTTGGAATATCCTGCAATGGGATAGACAAAAGTCTTACCAACGGAAACCAGTTTGTAGCCGCGATCTTTGATTTGCTGATCCAGATACGGTTTGTGCTGGAAGGCATTGGCATCGATATCGCCTTTGCTCAGCGCTTCATTAGGCAGAACATAATCATTAAAGGTCACCAATTCCACGTCCAGGCCGTATTTTTCTTTCGCGACTTTCTGTGCGACTTCGGCAACTTGCTGTTCTGCGCCAACGATTACGCCGACTTTAATATGATTCGGATCTTTTTCATCCTGACCGCAACCCGCAAGTGCCAGAGAACCAATCAGAGCACCCACTGCCGCAAAGGTTTTGAATTTGAACGCCATGCTTATTTCCTTAATGAGTATTTGTGTTGTGTTTAACGTTACTTATGCGTGACAGCCCTGACGATGCGATCGCCGGATAACTGAATTAAATAAACCAGAACGACAAGTAATACCAGCACCGTATTCATCACGGTAGCATTGTATCCAATATAACCGTACTGATAGCCGATTTGACCGAGGCCGCCAGCGCCGACGGCACCGCCCATTGCGGAGTAACCGACCAGGGTGATTAGTGTAATGGTTGCCGCATTCACCAGACCAGGCAGCGCTTCCGGTAAAAGGATTTTACGTACAATTTGCAGCGGCGTGGCGCCCATCGCTCGCGAGGCTTCAATCAGCCCGGCAGGGATCTCTAACAACGCATTTTCCACCATACGGGCGATAAAAGGCGCGGCGCCGACGGTCAGCGGTACAATTGCGGCCTGCAAACCAATGGAGGTGCCGACAATTATTCGGGTAAAAGGAATCATCCACACCAGCAGGATGATAAAGGGAATCGAGCGGAAAATATTGACTACCGCAGAGAGGGAGCGATACAGCCTGGCGTTCTCCATAATCTGCCCCGGGCGCGTAACATACAGCAATACGCCAACCGGCAGGCCAATCACGAAACCGAAGAAACCGGAGACAAAGGTCATCGCCAGCGTTTCCCAGACGCCACGAACCAGTAACCACATCATTGCCTCAGACATAACCCAGTACCTCTACTTTCACATGGTGATCCTGCAGCCAGGCAATTGCGGCTTGCGTCTCTTCTTGTGTGCCGTGCATTTCCGTTAGCATAATGCCGAACTTCACACCGCCCGCGTAATCCATCTGCGCGCTAATAATATTATTGTTCACGTTGAAACGACGCGCGGTTTCAGAAAGCAGCGGGGCATCCACAGACTGCCCGGTGAACTCCATGCGCAGCATCGGCACGCTGTCAGTTTCCGGCGACGCTTTCAAACGCGCCTGGTAATCTTCCGGAATGTCCAGGTGCAGAGTGGACTGAATAAACTTCTGCGCCAGCGGCGTTTTAGGGTGCGAGAAGACTTCGCTGACCGTATCCTGTTCAATAAGCTCGCCATTACTGATAACGGCAACGCAGTCGCAGATACGTTTTACGACATCCATTTCATGAGTGATAAGCAGAATCGTCAACCCCAGACGACGGTTGATATCTTTCAGCAATTCCAGAATCGAACGGGTCGTCGCGGGATCAAGCGCGCTGGTGGCTTCATCGCACAGCAACACTTTTGGATTACTGGCTAACGCGCGGGCAATCGCGACACGCTGTTTCTGACCGCCGGAAAGATTTGCCGGATAGCTGTCGTGCTTGTCGCCAAGACCGACTAAATCCAGCAGCTCTGTGACACGGCGTTTGATCTCTTCCTTTGGTGTGTTATCCAGTTCCAGCGGCAACGCGACGTTGCCAAACACGGTACGGGAAGAGAGCAGGTTAAAATGTTGGAAAATCATGCCGATTTGACGGCGAGCTTTGGTCAACTCAGACTCTGAAAGCGTTGTCAGCTCCTGACCGCCTACCATTACGCTTCCTTCAGTAGGACGTTCAAGTAAGTTAACGCAGCGGATAAGCGTACTTTTACCGGCGCCGGAGGCGCCAATGACGCCATAAATCTGCCCGGCAGGCACGTGCAGGCTGACATTATTTAGCGCCTGAATGGTGCGCGTCCCCTGCTGGAACACTTTGGTAATATTCGAAAGTTTAATCATTGGTTATTTATTATCGTAATTAAGTTAGCCGTGGCATTTTCGTCTGTCTAATACGGTCAACGCCGTCAACAGAATGGATGTTAAGGCATCCAGACGTCTAAATCAATCAGGCTTTATACGATGAGCACTTTCTTGCCTGCTGAAACATGCGATACTAGCGCCACTTGCTTTACTCAGGAGCTATAAAAGGTGGCAAAGTCTATACCCGCAATTTTTCTCGACCGTGACGGCACCATTAATGTGGATCACGGCTACGTACATGAAATCGATGCATTTGAGTTTATAGACGGCGTTATTGACGCTATGCGCGAGCTAAAAAAAATGGGCTATGCGCTGGTGGTGGTGACGAACCAGTCCGGAATCGCGCGCGGCAAATTCACTGAGGCGCAGTTTGAAACGTTAACCGAATGGATGGACTGGTCGTTGGCGGATCGCGATGTTGATTTGGACGGCATCTATTATTGTCCTCACCATCCGCAGGGCAGTATAGAAGAGTTCCGTCAGGTATGTGATTGCCGCAAGCCGCATCCAGGAATGCTTATCTCGGCGCGTGATTTCCTGCATATCGATATGGCGGCTTCTTATATGGTAGGAGACAAGCTGGAAGATATGCAGGCGGCAGCGGCGGCAAATGTCGGGACAAAAGTGCTGGTGCGTACGGGCAAACCGGTCACGGCAGAAGCAGAAAACGCGGCGGACTGGGTGTTAAACAGCCTTGCTGACCTGCCATCAGCGATAAAAAAGCAGCAAAAATAAGCGTTATGGATAAAAGATGAGCGGTTAAAACAAAAATGCATTTTTCCGCTTGTCTTCCTGAACCGACTCCCTATAATGCGCCTCCATCGACACAGCGGATGTGAATCACTTCACACAAACAGCCGGTCGGTTGAAGAGAAAAATCCTGAAATTCAGAGTTGACTCTGAAAGAGGAAAGCGTAATATACGCCACCTCGCGACGGTGAGCTGAAAGCCGCGTCGCACCTGCTCTTTAACAATTTATCAGACAATCTGTGTGGGCACTCGAAGATACGGATTCTTGACGTCGCAAGACGAAAAATGAATACCAAGTCTCAAGAGTGAACACGTAATTCATTACGAAGTTTAATTCTTTGAGCATCAAACTTTTAAATTGAAGAGTTTGATCATGGCTCAGATTGAACGCTGGCGGCAGGCCTAACACATGCAAGTCGAACGGTAACAGGAAGCAGCTTGCTGCTTTGCTGACGAGTGGCGGACGGGTGAGTAATGTCTGGGAAACTGCCTGATGGAGGGGGATAACTACTGGAAACGGTGGCTAATACCGCATAACGTCGCAAGACCAAAGAGGGGGACCTTCGGGCCTCTTG